>CAVGJZ010000004.1:47466-119705 GCA_963629785.1 Oscillibacter sp. MSJ-31
GATTTGTTTAATACAAGGAGCAATAATGAGACGGCATTAGATTTAATGAAATCCAAAGAATTCATTCTTAACTGGAATGATGTGATATTTGGAAATAGATTTATAACGATAAATCCCCCAAGAATTGGCAACATAAAGTTTGCTCCATTAAATGTTCCCAATAAGATGAGCATTATGGCTCTTAATTCAATCAGGGAATTCTTGCAAAATAAAATGCCTGAGATTCATTGCATGGCAAAAGAAAACAAACTTACTATCTTAGATAATATAGACCTATCTGTGGCTTTAAGATATTTGAAAATAAAATCAACCGAACCCACTTTGGATCCTGAAACTGACGGACTTGAAATAAATGAAAAAAAGAAAGTTATACAGATATTAAAGGTGCAAAGTTTTGAGGACGCATTGTCCCAAGCTTCTAAGTTCGATAAATATGAACTTTCAAAACTCAAATCAAAATATATTAATTATCTTTCTGCAAAGCAATCCGATAATTACAAGGTTGTCCCATGTAGTGAACGTATGTCATACGAAAGTTCTTTTATAACAAACATTGAATTTGCATTTATATTCACCTTACCATCATCCAAGCAGAGTAATGTTATTTTGGCGGTAGAAAATTTAAATATAGACCGATCTACTATGCTATTCTCGTTTAGGAGTAGGTATTATGAAAAGGTAATTCGTGAAATTTATGGTTACTTACAGAGTTTGGATCAAAATAAAAGAAGTGAACTTAGAAAATGGAAACGTTATGGATTAGAAGGTGTTGAAATTGAATATCACGCTGTAAATCATAGGAAGTCTGGTCAGTATTCTTGGTTTGAGATTATCAGATATAGATTAAGAACTATGTAAGAACAACGTAAGCATTCTTACTGTCTGCTACAGATTTTATCTGTCATGATTTTTCCGGATGACATTTCTGGCTTATCTGCAAAATATTTATACGGGTTCTAATCTATATTGTCTCTATTGTCTAAATTGTCTCTATTGTCGTATAAAAGTGCCTGTGAACAGTCATGAAGCCAAAAAGCGATTGGCTGGGCAATATAGATTGACGACAATAGAGACATTTTAGACAATAGAGACAATTTTTTATCACTTCCCAATAAATGCGTAGCCCTTAAGAACCGGCCTTTGAAAATTCCTCCACGTCACTCTCCGGGATATTCATTGTTGCTGCAATGGCTGACGCTGGCATACCACTCTTGCGCAGAGCCTGAACCGCAGCCCGAATGGCATCGTCTTTCTGCTTTATGGTGTCGTCCTTCTGCTTGATGGTGTCGTCCTTCTGCTTGATGGCGTCGTCCTTCTGCTTGATGGTGTCGTCCTTCTGCTTGATGGTGTCGTCCTTCTGCTTGATGGTGTCGTCCTTCTGTTTGATGGTGTCGTCCTTCTGCTTGATGGTGTCATCTTTCTGCTTGATGGCGTCGTCCTTCTTCCTGATCAACTTGTCCTTCAGCATTATCTCAGTGTCGCGGTCTTCGATGGCCTTGAAAAATTCGTCTTCCGCATTCATGCTGTTGCGGATGTCCGGGTCGGAGGCGGCGGACTGCAGACGGTGTACTATGTAGGCCATGTCTTCATCGTCGGCAAACGAGTTCTCGTCTACCCTCAATACCTTGGGGTCGTCTGTATGGGTTTGCGACTGGTCGAAGACGCTGAGCACCTTCTCCAGCCTGTTGTTTACCTTGCCTTTCAACAAGGGAATCTGCACGATGATGCTGTCGTGCTGGAGACTCTCCACGAAGGGGTCGGGTTGGGCGAGAGCCACTTCGTTGCCGTTGTAGTCGTATATTTTGTGCCTTGCATACACGATGGCTTCGTTGATGTCGCCGACGCGGTGCCCGAGGAGATACACGGCAACGGTGGGAAGGGCGTATTTCCCGTCAGTGTCGTTGCGCATGTTCTCCTTGTTGTTGTACTGCAGTGCGAGATACTGCCTGAAACGCAGTGTCTCCGTCTCCAGCCATGTCTTCTGCAGCTCGATAAGGATGAGGTGTTCCTTTCCGTCGTCCTCCCTTATGGTGGCGGCAAAGTCCACGCGGAACATGGATATCCTCTCACGCATGATGTTGGGATATTCATGGCGGCGCATCTTCACGTCTACCACCTGTTTCTGCAGGAGGGCGGAGATCATCGTCCTTGCGATGCGTTCGTCTTCCATGAGATACTTGAATACAGTATCATAAAGCGGATTTGCTACATATACCATCATAAGTCATCAGTGTTTTGTTGTCAACCCGTACAATTTTCAAATAATACGTCTCACAGGCGAACCAGACCCTACCCCACTTTCAGTCTCACGAGTTCTATCTTGGTGAGGGTGTTCTTGATGATTTTGAACTCGAATTTCCCGATCTTGACCACGTCGTTGAGTTTCGGGAAATTCTCGTATTTGTGGAGTATAAGTCCGCCGACGGTCATGTAGTCCTCGCTCTCGGGCAGGTGGAGGCCGAAGAGCTGGTTCACCTTGCTTATCTCCAGACGTCCGGAGAGGAGATAGGTGCCGTCGGACTGCTGCTGGGCGGTGAGGCTGTCGTTGTCGTGCTCGTCCTGTATGTCGCCGAAAATCTGCTCCACTATGTCCTCGAGTGACACCACGCCGCTGGTGCCGCCGAATTCGTCGACCACCACGCCGAGGCTCTTTTTCTGCTGCATGAAGGTCTGCATGAGTTTGCGGGCGGACATCGTTCCCGGCACGAAGGTGATGGGCTTGACGCGGCTCTGCCAGTCGTCGCCCGAACTGAACAGCTCCAGCGTGTGGATGTATCCCGTGATATGGTCGATGTCGCCTTTGTAGACGAGGATTTTCGACTTGCCGCTCTCGGTGAACATGTTGCGCAGCTGGTCGAGCGACGCACCCTCCTCCACGGCGCATATTTCGGTGCGGGGCACCATGCAGTCGCGCACCTTGGTGACACCGAAGTCGAGTGCCTTCTGGAATATCCTCACGTCGTCGCTGACGGCGGCTTTCGCGGAGGCGTTCTCGATGCTCGACTGTACGAGATAGTCAAGGTCCACCTTGGAGAATTCGTCGCCGGGGGTCACGTTGTCGATTCTGGCTCCGGCAAGGCGCAGCAGCAGCCGCGACATGAAGGTGGCAAATCTCGACACGGGCCACAGCAGCACATAGAAGATCCATGCCGGAATGGCGAAGAGGGAGAACAGCTTGTTGGGGTTGTTCTTGAAGAGCGTCTTGGGCAGGAACTCGCCGGTGAAGAGCACGATGACGGTGGACAGTATGGTGTCGGCCGGCACGCGTATGGTGGGGCTGAGGTCGCGGAATATCGTCTCGTCGAACAATTTTGCGATGAAGATGCCGTAGATGACGAGCACTATGTTGTTGCCCACGAGCATGGTGCTCACGAAATCGTTGGGGTGGCGGTAGAAATACTGTGTGATGCGCCGGGTAATGCCCAGCGACGCCTTGTCCATCTCGGCAAGCATCCTGTTGCTCGACACGAAGGCTATCTCCATGCCGGAGAAGAATGCCGAGAGGGCTAGGGTTGCTATAATCTCAATGAGCAGATAAATGTACTGTTGGTCCATCTTAGTGTTGTATGTTTGTCCTTGGAGCCGCTGCTGCCGGCATCCTTATCTTCTGCTTTGCGGTGTCTGGCTGCGAGAGGACGGTGTCGGAGGCAGACCCTGCCCCCATGTCGCCTTTCACGAACGACCCTTTTGTCGCGCTCACCGTGTAGCGCGTCATGCGCTCGTCGCTGCGGAAACACGCCCCCTGGAGTTCGCGTTCGGGAGTGACGAGGCGTGAATACATGTTGCTGTAAAGCTCGTGCCTGTTCTGGTCCCAGTAGAGTTCCCCGCTGCTGAAACGCAGTCCGTCGGCTGTGCGTACGCGCACCCTGCCGCGCAGTTCCCACAGTTTCTTCTCGTCGAAATAGTAGGCGGTGTCGCTCTGGATGTACGCCTCGACGCGGAATTTCTCGTCGAACTGTTCGAGGAACACGCCGCGGTCGAATATCCAGCGCGAGGGCACGCGGTTCTGGTTCACCTCCCACCGTTCCGCCACGATGCGGTATTTCATCACGCCGGAGTCGGAAATCATGGTGTTCACGCCGTAGGAGGTCATCATCGCCACGGAGTCGCGCGGGTTGATGGCCGGCGCGGTGTGCTCCTTCTGCTCGGAGCATGCGGCGAGGAGGGCCAGCGGCAGCAATGAGGCGGGTATTATGCGTCGCATGGCTATTCCACCTTCCACTTCATGAACCACCGCTCGTTGAACGTCAGTCCGATGTTCAGCCGGAAGGTGTTCTCGGTGATGAAGTCCTTTGCGGAGCTTCTCACCCACTGTCCGGAGATGTTGAGAATGGAGCGGTTGTTGTAGGTGTTTATGATGGGTATGCCGAAACCCACGCTGGCGCTGAGTTCCGAGGGTCCTTCCTTGCCGTTGATCTTGTAGTAGGGCGTGGAGTATGACACGCCGGCGCGGAAGCGCACGCGCTTGATGAAATGCCGCGAGTATTCGTCGCTGCAGTATTCGCCGCCGAAGGTGTATTTGCGGCGGTCCTTGTAGTAGTCGCTGTTGGGCGTGTATGATGTCTTGCCTTCGCTCACGGTATAGACGGGATAGCTCTCCCTGCTCCATCTCTGCAGCTGCACGTCGAAGCCGAGCTTTAGTTTGTTGGAGTTTTCCCACGCCACTCCCATTGCCAGCTGCAGCGGTATGGAGAAGGCGTTGCCCGCCTGGTAGCGCGCCGTGTCGGTAGCGCTGGTGAGGTTGTTCGACGACACCACGATGCAGGTGGCGTCGGCCCCGAGCTTATGTCCCAGACTGGCAGTGAAGCCCCACGTGAGGGAGTTCTTCTTGCCGAGGTTGCTGCGGTGCTGCACACCGAACTCGAGCCTGTAGCTGGAGACGTCGTAGCCTGTGTATTTCGACACCATCTTAGAGTACGTATCAGTGTAGGTCGTTGTCACATAGTGTGTGGAGCTTCCCCCCAGATAGCTCACGTTGGCACCGACGGAAAGTCCCTTGAGGATTTCCCATCCCACTCCCACATATACCTCATGCAGACCGCCGTCGCCGTAGTATTTGGTGGCGTAGGGGTTTGAGCGGTCGCCGCTGATGTAGCCTGTTTCGTTGTAGTTGTACCCCACGTTTGTGTAGGGCAGTATTCCGAAGCTCACTCCCACTCCCTTGGCGACGCGGAACGCAGCCACGCCGTATTCGAAATTCGCCTTCTGCGCATTGCGTTTCACCGAGCCTTCCTTGTAGCTTGTTATCTGCCCGGAGAGGCCGAGGTCGAAGATGAAGGTGGTGGAGTCTATTGCGGAGTAGGACGCGGGGTTCATGGGGTTCACCTGGTTGTGCTCGCGCAGGGCCAGTCCCAGTCCGTTCATGCCGCGGTTGAAGCCTGTCGACCTGTCGCTCTGCACTCCCAGTCCGTACTGGCTGTAGGGCGAGAGCGTTCCGCTCTGTGCCATGGCGCCGATGGCGGCAAAGGTCAGCGAAAGAGCTGTCGCTGTTCTCTTGTTTATTCTCATTGTCGTGTTATGTTCTGCTATAGTGTTTGCGGCGGCTTTGCCGAGGGGCTTTTGCGCCCGTTTATTGCCGCCTGTTGTATTTCAGTATTTCGTTAAGCCCCTTGGGCACCAGGAAATCGTCTGCAAAGATGGGGAATTTTTCCGAGAATTGCAAATCCAAATGCACGCCTCCAGTTAAATATACAAAAAGCCCTGGGTATTTGTCCATGAAATGACGGATATACCCTTCTATCTCGTATTGTATGCCGTGGATGACACCGCAGCGTATCGCCGTTTCGGTGTCTGACCCGAATGCGGGCAGGTTGCCGCGGCGGCATACCAGCGGGAGCCGTGCGGTGTGTTCGTTTAGCGACATGAAGCGCATGGCTGGCCCCGGGGATATGTTGCCGCCGAGGTATGACCCGCCGGAAACGACGTCTACGGTGATGCACGTGCCGATGTCCACTATCAGGATGTCCCTGCCCGGCTGCATGGCGTTGGCCGCCACGGCAGCCGCCAGACGGTCGGCGCCGAGGGTGAGGGGTGTGGCGTAGAGGTTTCCTACCGGCACGGGGGTTACGCCGCTGCGGAACTCCATCACTCCGAAAGGCAGCGAGGAGAGGGCGGCGAGGTATCCGGGGGTTATGTCGGATACGGCGGAATATATACCGTTGCCGAAACGGTGGCTGCGGCAGAAGGCGGCGAGGGCTGCCGTGTCGTCCTTGTCGGAGCGGCGTTCCTCCACGAGCCTGTCGCCGTCGAAGCACACGAGTTTCACGCAGGTGTTGCCGATGTCGATAATCAGATTCACTTCTTTATGTATGTCTTGCGGCGGGATTTTCTTGCTCGCCCTGTGTTTGCCGGATTTTAAAAGAACCCGTTACAAAAAATGCTTTGTGGGCTGCAAAATTATTGAAAAAAATCGAAACACCGCCCCTGTAAGTGAAAAATATGAGTTATTTTTGCACCATGAAAAGTTTGATCATGAAAACACGCGCGGTTCTCGTCCTCCTGATGCTGGTTTTTGCAGGCTTCGCAAAGGCTGCGGAAACGGTGGCGGCGGACGGGCTGCCGGAGACTTCAAGACAGGCGGAGGCGGACTCTGCCATACACGTGAGCCTGCTCACCTGCTCGCCCCACAACGAGGTGTACAGCCTTTACGGGCACACGGCACTGAGATACCGCAACGACAACAACGGCGTGGATGTGGCGGTGAATTACGGCATGTTTTCGTTCAAGGAGCCCAATTTCGTGTTGAGGTTCGTTTTCGGTCTCACCGACTACATGATGGGCATCGAGCCGTTTGAGGATTTCTGCAGGGAGTATGCCGGCTGCGGGTCGCAAGTGACGGAGCAGGAACTGAACCTCACGGCGAAGGAGAAACAGACGGTGGCAGAGGCTCTCAACAAAAACGCACTGCCAGAGAATATAAAGTACAGGTACAATTTTTTATATAACAACTGCACCACGAAGGCGAGGGACATCATTCTAGACAACCTGAACGGAAAGGTGGTCTACGGTAACGAAACCGACACGAAAGTGACGTTCCGCGACATCATACACTCCTGCAACAAGAGCCACCGGTGGGCGCGCTTCGGCAACGACCTGCTCATGGGAGTGAAGGCAGACGGAAAGACCACACGCAACGAGCAGCAGTTCCTGCCGGACAACCTGATGAAGGATTTCGCCACGGCGACGGTGGTGAGAAACGGCGTAAAGCAACCACTCGTGAAGCGCACCGCCGTAGTTGTGGAAGGCGACCCGGCGAAAGCGGAGGGGGAAGAGGGATGGACGGACAGACTGTGCCCCACCCCATTGGCGTGCTCGCTGATTATATTCTGCGCCGTGTTCCTCTTCTCTAAGGCTGAGAAGCGTTTCGGACGCAGGTTCTGGGTTATGGACGCCATACTGACATTTGCGGCTGGTGTGGCGGGACTGGTGCTCACGGCGATGATTTTCTCCCAGCACCCCACGGTGAGCCTTAACCTGCAGATACTCCTGCTCAACCCCGTGATGCTGTATTTCACTTGGCTTATAGTAAAGAACAGGAAGTGCTACTGGCGGACAAGGAAGATGTGGATAGTAGTGGCGATACTGTGCGTGGATGCCATCGGATGTTCTTTTTTTCAGGATTTTGCCGAGGGAATGGTATTTTTGGCATTATCTTTGCTTAACAGGTCATTGAACAATTTTAAAGAATTACGGGAACCGGAAGGTGACCGGACAGCGGTAAATGAGTAAAAGGTATATAACAGCCACTATCCTCGCCTTGGCAACAGGCGGTGTGAACGCAGGGGCGCAGGACATTTCTCCTGCGCCAAGGCTCGTCGTGAACATCGCCATCGACCAGCTGAGGACCGATTTCCTGGAGTCTTTCGACGCCCTCTACGGCAACGGAGGCTTCAGGAAAGTAATGCGGTCAGGGCTGTTCTATGCCAATGTGGACTACCCCTTCTCGCCCGTGGACAGGGCATCGGCAATGGCCGCCATAAACACGGGGACGACACCGGCAATAAACGGCATAACGGCGGAAAGGTGGTTCGACAGGGCCACGCTGAGACCCGTGTCGTGTGCCGACGACGCTGCATATCCCGGACTGCTGACACCCGAAACGGCATCGGCACAAAGCGTGATGACAACAACGCTGAGTGACGAACTCAAGGTTGCCACCAAGGGAAGAGCCGTGGTGTACAGCGTGGCGGAGATGAAGGACGCTGCCGTGATACCAGCAGGGCACTGTGCCGACGGGGCGTTCTGGGTAAATGCCAGGGAGAACTGCTGGTGTACATCAACATATTATTCAAAGAAAACTCCGAAGTGGCTGGAGGCATATAACTTATACAATTCCCCGTATAAGAAGAACAGCAACGTGAACGAGCAGATTACCGACATGGCACTGAAATGCGCCTCGGTGAACTCGATGGGTAAGGACGACACCACCGACATGCTGTTCGTTACGTACAACGCCGCTCCGTCGATAGGCAAGGACGGCGACGAGGACTGCCGGGATGCCTACGTGCAGATAGACCGTGGGCTGGACAGGCTCATAACAAGTCTCGAAGCCGAGGTGGGCGCAGGAAAAGTGCTCTTCGTGATAACGGGCACCGGCAGATACGAGAGTCTGAAAAGTCCCGAAAAGAAATACCGCCTGCCCGGGGGCACGATATATATCAACCGCACGGCGAACCTTCTCAACATGTATCTGGGCGCGCTCTACGGCAGCGACAAATACGTGGAGGGGTATCTCAACGGGAACATCTACCTGAACACCAAGGTAATCGACGCAAAACGGCTGTCGATGGGCGATGTGACAAACGTTTCGGCGGCTTTCGCGAGACAGTGTCAGGGCGTGGCGAATGTCTACTCCGGGGTGAGCCTCGCCTTGTCGTCGTCGCCCGAGGCGCAAAAGGCGCGCAACGGCAATTATCTGTCGCGCTGCGGTGACATCATCATCGAGGCGGCACCGGGATGGAACATCGCCGACGAGGACACGCAGCAGCAATACTCGCAGTATTACGGCTATCTGCCCACACCCGTCATATTCTACGGATACAATTTAAAAGGACATAAGGTGGACGCGCCCGCACAGGCGGGAGCAATATCGCCCACAATAGCCAAAACCATCAACATAAGGGCGCCCAATGCCTGCAAGTCAGCCCCGTTGTTCTGATTTGTGCGGAAGGTGCGGCGCATTTCACGCTTTTGGCGCGAACGGCGGGCAAAATAAGGTACGATTGTGCCTTATTATAGATTTTTTTAACTAAATTTGCACCGTTCATCCGAAAAAATAAAAACAAACATATAAAATGGGATTTAACAACTTACTCAAATCGCTCTTCGGCGACAAGTCGGCACGCGACATGAAGCAGATAAGGCCTATCGTGGAGAAGGTAAAGGCTGCATACCCCGAAATCAAGGCACTCAGCAACGATGACCTGAGAGCGCGCACCAAGGCACTGCAGCTGCAGCTGCAGGATGCGGTGAAGGACAAGAAGGAGAAAATAGCCGAACTGAAGGCGAAGATAGAGGACACGCCCATCGACGAGAGAGAGGGCATCTTCAGCCAGATCGACAAACTCGACAAGGAGGTGCTCGACAAATACGAGGAGGTGCTCAACGACATCCTCCCCGTGGCATTCAGCATCATGAAGGATACGGCGAGGAGATTCGCCGAGAACGAAGAGGTGGTGGTGACGGCAAACGATTACGACCGCGAGCTGGCCGCAACGAAGGATTTCGTGAGAATTGAAGACGACAAGGCAATATACAACAACCACTGGAATGCCGGCGGCAACGACATGAAATGGGACATGGTTCACTACGACGTGCAGATATTCGGCGGCGTGGTGCTGCACCAGGGAAAGATAGCCGAGATGGCAACGGGTGAGGGTAAGACCCTCGTGGCAACACTCCCCGTATTCCTCAACGCCCTGACGGGAAACGGAGTACACGTGGTGACCGTGAACGACTATCTGGCAAAGCGCGACTCGGAATGGATGGGGCCGCTCTATATGTTCAACGGTCTCTCGGTGGACTGCATCGACAAGCACCGCCCCAACTCGCCCGAGAGAAGGCGCGCGTACAAGGCTGACATCACGTTCGGTACGAACAACGAGTTCGGCTTCGACTACCTGCGCGACAATATGGCAATATCGCCCGACGACCTCGTGCAAAGGGCACACAACTACGCCATCGTGGACGAGGTGGACTCCGTGCTCATCGACGACGCGCGTACGCCGCTCATCATCTCGGGACCCGTGCCCAACGGCGACGACCAGATGTTCGAGCAGTACCAGCCGCTCGTGGAGAAGCTCGTGGGAGTGCAGAGAAAACTCGCCACACAGTATCTCGCCGACGCAAAGCAGAAAATCGCCGAGGGAAAGAAGAACAACGACCAGAAACTCGTTGACGAGGGCTTCCTGAGCCTCTACCGTTCGCACAAGGCACTGCCCAAAAACAAGCCGCTCATCAAATATCTCTCCGAGGACGGCATCAAGTCGGGCATGCTCAAGACCGAGGAGGTTTACATGGAGAACAACAACCGCCGTATGCCGGAGGCCGTGGAACCCCTGTATTTCGTGGTGGACGAGAAGCTCAACTCCGTGGACCTGACAGACAAGGGAACGGACTGGCTCGCAAAGGAGGTGAACGACAAGGAGCTCTTCGTGCTCCCCGACATAACGACACAGCTCTCTGACCTGGAGAACGAGAAGGAACTCAGCGACCAGCAGAGGCTCGACAAGAAGGACGAACTGCTCAACTACTACTCCGTGCAGAGCGAACGCGTACACACGCTGCAGCAGCTCCTCAAGGCGTACACCATGTTCAACAAGGACGACGAGTATGTCGTGATGGACGGCGAGGTGAAAATCGTGGACGAGCAGACAGGACGTATCATGGAGGGCAGACAGTGGAGCGACGGACTTCACCAGGCCGTGGAGGCAAAGGAGCACGTGAAGGTGAAGGACGCCACGCAGACTTTCGCCACCATCACGCTGCAGAACTATTTCCGTATGTACCACAAGCTCTCAGGTATGACCGGTACCGCCATAACGGAGGCCGGCGAGTTCTGGGACATCTACAAGCTCGACGTGGTGGAGATTCCTACCAACAGGCCGGTGCTCAGAAAAGACCTCGACGACCGCCTCTACAAGACGGCACGCGAGAAATACAACGCCGTGATAGAGGAAATCCAGGAAATGATAGAACAGGGACGCCCGGTGCTCGTCGGCACTACTTCGGTGGAAATCTCCGAACTGCTCTCCAAGATGCTCACAATGAGGCATATCCCCCACAACGTGCTCAACGCCAAACTGCACCAGCACGAGGCTGACATCGTGGCAAAGGCGGGTCTCAGCAAGACTGTCACCATCGCCACCAACATGGCCGGCCGAGGAACCGACATCAAGCTGTCGCCCGAGGTGAAGGCTGCCGGAGGTCTCGCCATCATCGGTACAGAGAGGCACGAGAGCCGCCGTGTGGACCGCCAGCTCAGGGGACGCGCCGGACGACAGGGCGACCCGGGAAGCTCGGTGTTCTACGTGAGCCTCGAGGACAAGCTGATGCGCCTCTTCGCCAGCGAACGTATCGCAAGGGTTATGGACCGCCTCGGCATTGAGGACGGAGAGAGAATCGAAAGCTCGCTGATGTCGAAGAGCATCGAGCGCGCACAGAAGAAGGTGGAGGAAAACAACTTCGGTATACGCAAGCGTCTGCTCGAATACGACGACGTGATGAACAAGCAGCGCACCGTGGTCTACGAGAAACGCCGCCACGCCCTCATGGGAGAGCGCATCGGCATGGATATCACCAACATCATCTGGGACCGCGTGGTGAACATCATAGAGCGCAACGACTACGAGGGGTGCAAGGACGAATTCCTCAAGGTACTCGCCATGGAATGTCCGTTCACCGAGGCGGAACTGCAGAACGAGGACCGCGAGAACCTCGAGGAGAAGGCGTTCCAGATTGCCATCGCTGATTTCAAGCGCAAGACAGACCGCATACAGGCTGTGGCGTACCCCGTCATCAAACAGGTGTACGAGGACCAGGGGGCTATCTATGAGCGCATCATGGTGCCGCTGGCCGACGGCAAGCGAATGTATAACATCCCGTGCAACCTCAAGGAGGCATACGACACGGAGGGAAAGAGCGTGGTGAAGCAGTTTGAGAAGACCATACTGCTGCATATCATCGACGACTGCTGGAAGGAGAACCTCAGGGCTCTCGACGAGCTCAAGCACAGTGTGCAGAACGCTTCTTACGAGCAGAAAGACCCGCTCGTGATATTCAAGCTCGAGAGCGTGAAACTCTTCGACGATATGGTGGACCAGATGAACAACCGCATCGTGAGCATACTGATGAGGGCACAGATTCCCGTAATGCAGGAGGAGCAGGTGCAGGAGGCACAGCCCGAAGAGCACAGCCAGCTCTACAACGAAGAGAAACTCGACCTCGACGACGAGGCACAGAGAGCTGCCGCGCAGAATGACACGCGCGAGACAGCACAGGCGAACGAACCGGTGGTGGCGGAGAAGACACCGGGACGGAATGACCTCTGCCCCTGCGGCAGCGGCAAGAAGTTCAAGAACTGCCACGGAAAGGACCTCGCCTGATTGGCTACGGCATGTGAATGCAATTTATCATATTGATTGGATTTAAGTGATGTGGGGGAAGGGTGCATACCTTCCCCCACGTTTTGGTTGTATGCTGATGGGAGAAAACGTACTGTTCACCTCCATCGCCTTAATGGTGTTTCATAGGGTGTGTTCTATGCCATGTGCGCATTTTCCTTTCATGGTAAAACTATTTGACCTATAGACCGAGATGTTTCGCCTTGATATTTGGTCATGCAACAAAAATACATTAATTTTGTCGCAAATAATGCGTCATTATCCAATTCTTAATGTCGCACGAATGAATCTTCTGGCATGTATATACACGAAAGAGACAATTGGACAGCATTCAAATGGGATGCGTCTGCACTTACGGCAATTCTTGAAAAGGTAAACCGTAAGCAGGGTTTGTTGTATGGCAGGCTCGCCTCACTCGGTTTTGACAACAAACTGAAGGCGATGGCCGAGAACCTAACGTATGACATTGTGTATTCGTCCGAAATAGAAGGCATTCGTCTGAATGTTGATGAAGTACGGTCGTCCATTGCCCGAAAGCTCGGGATAGAGACTGTCAGGCAAACTGCTCCGTCGCATTATGTCGATTCAGTTGTGGCAGTAATGCTTGATGCAGTCAGTCATTATGACCAACCGCTGACCAGTGACAAGTTATGTGCTTGGCAAGCCGCGTTTTTCCCGACAGGCTATAGTGAAGGTTCACAGATTGAGGTGGGAAAATACCGCACTAATGAAGAACATATCATTTCGGGTATGTTTGGCCGAGAGAAAGTGCACTACATCGCCCCTGCGCCAGAGCGTGTAGAAGGAGAAATGGCAATGTTTCTTGACTGGTTCAACAGGGATGAGAATGTCAGTTCGGTCATTCGCTCGGCCACAGCCCACCTTTGGTTCGTGAGTATTCACCCGTTTGAGGACGGCAACGGACGGCTGGCACGCATCATTTCGGATATGCTGCTTGCCCGTGCCGACAAGAGCGAGTTCCGTTTCTATAACATTTCATCACAGATAAACAAAGACAAGAATCATTACTATGACATTCTGGAAAAGACACAACGTGGCGACGGAGACATTACGGAGTGGCTTTCATGGTATGCAGACACACTGTCGATAGCCCTTGACGAGGCCGAGAATGTTGTCAGCACAATCCTGAACAAAAGTATCTTTTGGCAGAGGGCTTCAACAGTATCGCTAAGTCAGCGCCAGACGGACATACTTAACCTTTTCCTTGACGGTTACGAGGCGAAGATCACCTCAAAGACATGGGCCTCGCTCGGCAAATGCTCCAAGGACACAGCCATCCGCGACATACAAGACCTTGTGTCGAAAAATATACTGCGCGAGGACATTCCCGGAGCCAAGCGTCCAAGCTATTCCATCACATACAACCCAGAAGACATCACCGGCCTGTTTTCCGGCATAGCCATCGAGGAGACCAATGGCATAAGCTACCTTACGGCAATGTATAAAGGCAAAACGCCAATTCGTGAGAGGGTGCTGCCCTTGGATGCGGAACGCTTCAAAAAAGGCGATTTGCCATTGGAGAACCTGCTTGCCAAGTATTGTTCGTACTTTGAAACGAAATAAACGGAAAGGAGGAAAGACTTTGATGTCCTTCCTCTCTTTTTGTCCTATCTAGCAGACGATTTACTGGTGCATATGAAGTTTACCAATAATGCTCAACCACCCAACCTTTGCCGCCGCATGTAGTACAACGAATATAGTGACCAGCCCTCCAATCTGACATATCTCCGCTTCCTCCACACCAAGAACAAGTTTCCATTCTGCCTCGGGCATGATAGGTTCGCTTAGGAGAGTTGTCCTTTATAACTTTAGAACTCTTAAATCCATTTTGACTTGCTCTAAGGCCTTCCGATAGGTCACAATATATTTCATTTGTTTTCTTGTTTGCAAGATATAAGTGGGTAGTCTTTCCATATAGAACAGGTACACATGAAAAACCATCATGGGACATCTCTACGATTTTTTCAACCTTAAACGTCCAAACTAATGCACATTCTTTCTTGTTGTTGTCAAATTGTAAGGCATCAGTCTCGCTTACTTTGCAAGTTTGCGCTTTCTGTATATAGTAGCTCCCGTCTTTAGTCATAGATATTAAAGAACGAGGATATGACAAGCACAGAAAATCGTTTAGCATGAAATGGAAATCTTTGCAATTTGCATTTATCTTCTTGTTTTCCGTATCACTGATTTCAAAGTTGAAACGGCCTGTTTTCAAGTCATATTCAAAATTATCAACATCATTATAGCCTAATGGAATCCATGCCATAAACTCATCGTTCATCAAATGTTTGCGAGCTTTTTGAAGTTTTGGAAGATAATCTGTCGCATAATCGGGTCTTTGCATAAATGCTCTCTTTTGTAATTCCGTTTTTATATCGACAATCTCCAGATAATCAACAACATCATTATTGTATAGGCCCATAATTCGCCACCCCATCTTGTTCTCTCCGTTTATATTCATGTCCCATGAACGAGTAAGACCTCCAGAATTTGTTTTGAACAGATTTGATGCTTGAGGCAATTCATCTACATATTTATAATGTGGTATACCGTTTCTGTATTCTATTTCACTTCCTTCAGAATTTATCAAAGTGCCACTTAACAAAGTGTAGTCGGCAGAAGTGTTTGCGATAGAATCGCTCTTGTGTGAAACTAAGCCATTAGGGGTATTTGCCTTAAATACGCTTCCGTCTGGATATGTTAGTTCATTACACCCGTCCTTTCTTATAGTATAGAACCCACCGTCTTTAAGGACTGTTTTGCTTGCTACAACAATTCCATTTTCATAAATCTCAGCGTTTCTGTCTTTATCTGAAAGTGTGCCATTTTCTATTTTTATGTCAGAAATAGTCTTGCATAAAAAGATGTTATTAGTGGCTTCTATTGCATGAGCATTTGACGATGTAAATGTTCTTCCATCGTCATAAGTGATAGTAGTGTTGCTTGGAAAACTTTCTATTCTGCCACCATCCAAGGCAATCTATAATTATTAATGCTACCATCCTTGTTCAAAACTACAAAATTTGCATTTGGATATTTACAGTAGAAACTATTATCTCTATGTTCAATCTCAATACCAGAAGATAGATAAGTTTTCTGTGCCGCTAATAATTCTATACCTAATGCTTCATCAGTATTTTCTGTAGCACTAACAAAAAACCTATAATTTACATCTTGTTTTTTTATGTCTAAGGCATCCTCTCCAATAGAAGCTAATGGCGTGTTGTAATCTACAAAATTTGATGATATTACACCACTACCACTAAATGTAGGGGATTGTAAGATTTCTGCTTTCTCTTTATTCCCTTCTGCTCCATCAAACATAGCTGCGGCAGCGTCCCGCAGGGAAGAAATGGAACCAGAATGGTCATATTTTTCTGAAGACAAAGAGTTTCTTAGTCCCTTTGAAGAAATACTACCGTTATGCGTTATCGGAAATTCAACAGAATTAGCATCTGCAAAAAAATGCCATCCCTTATCACCCTCCATGTCACATCCGTATGCAAAGATTGAAGAAAGGACATTTTTAATCTCAATTCCTTTATCATTTCTAACAGAGCATAAGTAACTATGAAATTCTATTGCATCTTCTTTTTTTGACGGTGTGGCAAGCTTGTAATATACAACTTTAGACGCTTCAATTACGATGCCTCCGTTTATTTTGATTGAGGCATCTTTTACCTCTGTGTTATTAAAAACTCCATTAAGAGTGAGAAGAGCGACATTTTTGTCAAGACAAGAGTGTATAGTCAGACAGCCTTGTCCGTTAGGCTCCCCATTCTGAACAGAACCTTCATATACAATATTCTTTGACAACTTTACTTTCTTCGCTTCCACACCAAGGCTTACAGTAAAAGCCAAGAGTATTATTAGAGTATAACGTAAATATCTCATTGCAAACAATTTTAGCGTTGTTATTTATTATGTAGAAGTAACTGATCTGACTTAAATACTCAATTCCCTGACTTCTTTTGATATTCGTTTGCTTTGGCTAAATCTACGCTGCAACCATATCCATTTCTATAATAATTCGCCAACATTTCAGATGCCTTGGAAACGCCAGCATCAGCAGCTTTTTTCATGTAAACGAACGCTTGCTGCGCATCTTGGGCGTAACCCAATTGTCCATTCTGGCATAATTGAGCCATCACAAAGAAAGCGTCGCCATTTTCAGTGTTTGCCGCTTTTTCCAAATGCGACCTTAATTCTTTGCTGTTTATTGCACCGCTATAGAACGACTCCCAAAATAGGTTCATTGCGGCAACTCCAGAACCTCTTTCCTCGGCAAGAAGCATCATCTGCTTGCCCTTGCTTGTGTCTTTTTTGCTCCCTCTTCCATTTATCAACGCCACAGCATAATTGAATGTACCATTGGCGTCTTTGCGTTCCATTGCTTTCTTGAAATACCGTGCTGCCAATTCGTTGTTTACATCAACGCCAGTGCCGAAGGTGTACATACAGCCTAATTTGTCAAAGGCTTGTCCGCAATTTAATTTTGCTGCTTTTTGATATAGGGCAATTCCCAAAGATGGGTTATAGTAGGATTTGTTGTCTTTACTGTCGTCCATACACAGATTACCATATTCTATCATGCAATCAGCAGATAAGCGTTCCACTCCTTTTTTCAGCCACGCCACTGCCTTTTTCCTGTCTGCTTTTTTGTTATACCACCCGTAAAGATAGCTCTTTGCCAAAACGTATGCTGAGTAAGCGTCACCATTCTCGTATGCCTTTGTGAAATAGCTGACAGCTTTGTCACCATCAACATTTTCGCCGGAATTATAAATGAAGCCAACCATTCTTAGCGTATATGGGTCGTCGCTGTTTGCAAGTGGGCGCATAATGCTGTCATACTTGGCCTTGTCGTCTTTGACATAAACGTCTTTGTTGTTGTGTTTGTCAAAATAAAGGCAGGCATAACGTGCTTTGACGTAATCGCAAGTGGTCGTCTCATACAATTTCTTCAGCATGGCATATCCTTTCTTGGGGTCTTCTTTTTGGTCGTACCAACCGTAGAAATAAGCGCATGCGACCTTTGCTTTGGCATACTCTGAGCCAAGCCCTGAAGACTGCTTGTAGTATTTCCATGCCAACGAGTCGGATTGTTCCACACCACGCCCCGAGTTGTAGGCTTCCGCCAAGTGGAATGTCGCTTCAGCGTTGCCTTTTTCAGCAAGTTTCTTGTAGATATTGAACGCCTCATCATAGTTGTTTTCGAGGCATAGCTTATTTGCCTTAGATAGTTGCATTCCTTCTGTAGGCAAAAACACAAAACCCAGGACTGCAATTACTGCAATCACTAATGCTCCAATGATTAATGACTTTTTCATAGGTTCACGTTATTTTAATGTTATTATTTTGTCTGTATATTCATATTGATTGTCTGCCAAACATTCTCCCTCATATACGAGTTTTGAATATGTTACTTTTAGCTTGTTTGAGCCGACGAACTTAGCATCGGCACAAGCTCTAACATTACATGACCAATTATTTGTGAGCGTATTCAAGCAGGCGACACTACCACCGCAACGATATGAAGTGTTGATGACATAAAGATTGTTACCAACCATTTTAGCATCTGCAACCTGTTCGCCATTGTCCTCTTCGCCTTCAACCTTGTAAGGAACTAAAACGAGATTTGTAGAACCTGTTTCAAGATTGTGGCAATACAAACTGTTTATTCTTCCCCAACCAACTTCAACCTCTGTAAGCGTATAAACACAATGTCGTTCATCATCAGTCAGGCTTGCAACTACACGAGTGTCTGTGTCAAGTCCACCTATGTAATCCTCTGCTTTTTCTGCGTTGTTTTGTGGTGTCTGCTCTTGGCTTTCATCTACGGCAGTATCATAATCTGTATCATCAACCATCGCAGTATCAGTATCTGCAACAGCGTAATCATTATCGTATGTCTGACTGTTTGAACTTCTGCCATTTTGAATAATAATGGCAATAGTGAGCATTACAGCCACTACAATTCCTGCAATAAGCCATATCCTTGCATTCTCAGACAATCCTTTTCGAGGAGTAGATTTGATTTTCTGTTGCCTTTCTTTTGCTTTTTCTGAAACATGTACTATTGTAACATCGTGAGTTTCAGATTTCTTTTTGTCTGACACGTTTACCTTGACATCAGATTGCTTACCTTCGGAACTGTCTTCATTCTTGGTATTTTGTGAGGTTGTAGGAGACAGAATTTTAGCCTTCTCTGCCTCCATTTCCTCCTTTGTCAAGATAGCAGACTCATAGAGCTTCTTAATCTCCATGAGTTTATCTATTGTTTGCTGATTCATATTTGTTTCATTTTTACAGTATGCAATATCTTTGGAGTATCAGATGAAAAACAAACTTGATATACAACAGAGTCGCCACAATACACTTGCCAAATTGGATTTTCTTTTTCTCGTATGTCTTTGGGGATTACAACTTTATCGGGTAAGACCATTTTGTGCTTTGCTACAAACCTTTGTGCTGCTACTGCTTCTGTATACAAAATATAAGGTGACAAATCTGGTAAACTCTTATCGTATTCCAAAGTAAAACCACTCTTTTTTGAGAATGAAGAATTATCAAATCCTACTAAACCAACAGTATACCATATTAAAGGTTCTCCCTCTGTGCCTGTATTACCGTTACGACTGAAAAAGTTTACATAAAACTTTATTTCCTTCCCTTCGTACTTAACTCTAACTATCACATAATCAAGTTTTCTATTGCTTCGTACTTCTTCAACTTCCTTACAATATTGAACTTTTTTGGGGTCTATTTTTACATCTGTAGCATTAAGAACATCTTGCAGTCTATAGGGGAGTTTAAATTCTTGTTCTATTTCATCTATCATACGACTGGCATCAAGAGTTATTAAACACTTGTCAGAAACATCTTTCCCTTTATAAATATCCTCTATGAAGTCTTGGACGAAATCAATAGCATCATCTCTAATTTCCTCATGATTCCTAGGACCATGCTCCCTACAACTAGTAAGGAATAAGCAAATTGCAAGAATTATACAGCCAAATCTTTTCATAAGAATCTTTCTACAACTTTGTTAAACATACTTGTACCACCAAAGTAATCCATATTGTTATGAGTTTAAGATTTTCTTCTTCTCGTTATCAAATTCCTCTTGTGTAAGGATACCCGAATCAAGCAATTCCTTTATTTTCATCAAATCTCCACTCTTACTGATTATATTGCCTTTTTCTGGTGATACAGGTTTAGACATCTCAGGTTTAATTTCTTGCACTTCATTCTTTGTGATTTTAGATTTACCTTCTATGCACAATATAATAATTAGCAATACAAAAGTTATAATCTGGCTTGCATTATTACAAGTTTGGAAGGTACTAAAATCTGAGTTGGAGAAAACAACGAAAGTTCCCCATGTAGAGACAATTTGTGCTATTATTGCAACCCACCATGCGATTACAAATTTTTTCTTAATATTGTTGATTGAAATAAAGAAACCAACAAGCATAAGAATGTTCATCAAAAGTGTGTAAGGGGCGGATGACATTACTGATTCATAAGCCCAATTCTGCATACTGTCGTTGCCCCCAAAGACATCACCCAAAAGCATGTTACCAAAATCTGGTGATTCGTTGAAGATTTTTAAAGAACCACCTATAGAACAAAGCATAGCAGCCATAAAAATACATGATGTAATGACGGCTTTTTCGTCTTTCTCTATCGCTTGTACTGCAAATGTAACATAAAACAAAGTGATAGTAAGTGCTGCGATAATCGCTGTTAATCCTAAGCTCTTGCCATTAAATAGGCTAAATAACCCAACAATAAGAGTAACAGCAAAGACTATAATAATAGCCCATCGCAAACTAAAATTCCTTAGTGATAGAATTTTCTTTCCCATATCGATATTAATAATCTATGCCGATACGCTCCAACAACTCACGGCGGTTAATAGTATAGATACAAGAAAGGGATGGAGCTTCATACTTGCCCATCCCTGCTTAGGTGTCTGGAAAAACCTTGGAACGAATGGATAGAAATATAGCTCCATCCCGTGTATGATATACCAAGGCGTAGTCACAGAACTATACCTAAATATACAAATACACAGGAAGAGCATACCGTTTCATTATCCATCGTTCTTTGCTTATAGTTTTCCAGACTTCAAGCAGAACGGATAAAGCACAATATGCCTTCTTGGCTTCATGGCTCTTCTCCATGTGTAGACACAGAGCCTCCAATCAGCGAAACAAAAGTACGGAAATTAAGTGAGAATCAAGAATGTTTAGCCGAGAAAGCGACAAAATCGGGCTGTTTTTCTTTATTCAACCCCGAAATTGGATGGAACATCAGAGAAAAACTATAAATTACACCCTGTGGTTTTAGGTAAAGAACGCGCAAATACCTACAAATGATGAAGCATGAAAGCATATCCGGCACAGGGACACAATTTGTAGGTATAAAGAAAGGTATGTTATCCGGTTGCAAGATATTATAGTTACCTTTGCAGTAAAGGAAAACGAAAGAACCCGAATGAAACTATCAGAACTAAATACCGGAGAGAAAGGCGTCATAGTGAAGGTGCTCGGACACGGAGGCTTCCGCAAGCGCATCATCGAAATGGGCTTTGTCAAAGGACAGGAAGTGGAGGTGCTGCTCAACGCACCGCTCAAGGACCCAGTGAAATACAAAATCATGGGGTACGAGGTGTCGCTGAGGCACAACGAGGCGTCGATGATAGAAATCATGTCTGTGGACGAGGCACGGCGGCTGGAGTCCGACAGCAGCGCCACCGCCGGAAGTGCCGGGAACCCGCCCATAGAGGCTGCCGATGACGACGGATGCCAGACGGTGAGCCGTCAGGAACTGAAGAACGCGGCAATGAGGAGAAGCCGCACCATCAACGTGGCGCTCGTGGGAAATCCCAACTGCGGAAAGACATCGCTCTTCAACTTTATCTCAGGGGCGCACGAACGGGTGGGCAACTACTCGGGAGTGACGGTGGACGCAAAGGAGGGGCACGCCACTTTCGAGGGGTACGAATTCAACATCACCGACCTGCCGGGCACTTATTCGCTGTCGGCGTACAGTCCCGAGGAACTCTATGTGAGGAAGGAGATAATAGAGAAGACGCCCGACATCATCATCAACGTGATAGACAGCAGCAACCTGGAGCGCAACCTCTACCTCACCACGCAGCTCGTGGACATGAACCAGAGGCTGATATGCGCCCTCAATATGTTCGACGAGTTCGAGGGGCGCGGCGACACGCTGCAACTCGACACGCTGGGGAGCCTATTCGGAGTGCCCATGATACCCACCGTGTTCCGTTCTGGCAAGGGAGTGAAGGAACTCTTCCGCACCATCATCAACATGTATGAGGGGAAGGACGACACCTACCGCCATATACACATCAACCACGGCAAGGACATCGAAGAGGGTATCGACAGGGTGAAGGCACTCGTGCAGAAGGACGAGGAGATAAGATACAAATACTCCACGCGCTACATCGCCATAAAACTGCTCGAATATGACTCGGGGGCGGAGCAGCTCGTGAAGATGCTGCCCAACGGCAAGGAAATAATGCAACTGCGCGACAAGGAGGCGGTAAGGATAAAGGAGGAAGTGCAGGAGGACAGCGAGACTGCCATCATGGACGCCAAGTACGGCTTCATCCGCGGAGCACTGAAAGAGGCAGGCTACGAGGCAGGCGACAAGCGCGACTCCTACCAGAAGACACACGCCATCGACAAGCTGCTGACAAACAAATACCTCGGTTTTCCGCTTTTCTTCCTGCTGCTCTACGTGATGTTCCAGGTGACCTTCTCGCTCGGGCAGTACCCGATGGACTGGATAGACGCCGCAGTGGGTGCGCTGGGCGACTGGGTAAGCTCCACGATGCCCGAAGGACCGCTCAAGGCAATGATTACCGACGGGGTGATAGGCGGCGTGGGGGCCGTGATAGTGTTTCTGCCGCAGATACTCATCCTCTATGCCTTCATATCCTTCATGGAAGACAGCGGCTACATGGCGAGGGCAGCGTTCATCATGGACAAGCTGATGCATAAGATGGGACTGCACGGAAAATCGTTCATACCGCTCATCATGGGCTTCGGTTGCAACGTGCCGGCAGTGATGGCAACAAGAACCATAGAGAGCCGCAGAAGCCGGCTCATAACGATGCTTATACTGCCCTTTATGAGCTGCTCGGCAAGGTTGCCCATATACATCATGATAACGAGCACTTTCTTTGCCATAGAATACCGCAGCGGCATCATGATAGCCCTGTACGCCATAGGAATCGCCATGGCGGTGGTGATGAGCCGCGTGTTCAGCAGGTGGCTCGTGAGGAGCGAGGACACCCCGTTCGTGATGGAGCTGCCTCCATACCGCTTCCCCACGGCAAAGGCCATCTTCAGGCACACGTGGGAGAAGGGAAAGCAGTATCTCAAGAAGATGGGAGGCATTATCCTCGTGGCAAGCATCATAGTTTGGGCACTGGGATATTTCCCGCACAACGACAAGCTGAAGGCACAGGAACAGCAGGAACAGAGCTACATCGGGATGATAGGCAAGACGGTGGAGCCGGTGTTCCGCCCGCAGGGCTTCGACTGGAAACTCTCCGTAGGGCTTATCTCCGGAGTGGGCGCGAAGGAAATTGTGGCTTCCACGATGGGTGTGCTCTACTCGGGAGACGGAACTGTGGCAGACGACGAGGAAGCGGACGAGGCGAAATACAGCCGCCTGTATCAGAAGATGAGTGCCGACGGGGTTACGCCGCTCATCGCGTTCTGCTTCCTGCTCTTCGTGTTGCTCTACTTCCCATGTCTCGCCACGATAGCGGCGGTGAAAAACGAGTCGGGCAGTTGGAAATGGGCATTGTTCACGGCATTCTACACCACTGTCGTGGCATGGCTTGTGTCGGCTGCCGTCTACCAGATTGGGAGACTTCTGTAACAGGCAAGGCAACAGGAAAATTACGGGAGAGAATACCCTGAAAAAATACGAAAAAAACGACAAAGGGCGTGTGTTACAAATTGGTGTGGCACACGTCTTTTATATGGTAAAGGGGCTAAGATAAAGTCTCAATATCGGAAAACGGAATTCATTGCAATACAAGGCATTGGACTATAATACAAAACATTTTATATAACTAAAAATCCAAAGTTATGGTAAACAGATTTATTTTGAACGAAGTGTCATACTTCGGACCGGGATCGAGAAAGGAACTGCCCACGGTGGTGAAGAGCCGCGGCTTCAAGAAAGCTCTCGTGGTGACAGACAAGGGACTGATGAAATTCGGTGTGGCGAAGATGGTGCTCGACGTGCTCGACGAGGCCGGCATACCCTACGAAGTTTATGACGAGGTGAAGCCCAACCCCACCGTGGCCAACGTGACAATGGGCGTGGAGGCGTGCAAGAAGGCCGGAGCCGACTTCATCGTTGCCATTGGCGGAGGTTCGTCGATGGACACGGCAAAGGGCATCGGCATTGTTTGCACCAACCCGGAGTTCGCCGACGTGGTGTCGCTCGAGGGTGTGGCAGACACGAAGAACAAGTGCCTGCCGATTATAGCACTGCCCACAACGGCGGGAACGGCAGCCGAGACAACCATAAACTATGTAATCATCGACGAGAAACGCCAGCAGAAGATGGTGTGCGTAGACCCCAACGATATCCCTGCAGTGGCAATCATTGATGCGGAACTGATGTATTCCCTCCCCAAGGGACTCACCGCAGCAACGGGAATGGACGCCATGACACACGCCATCGAGGGACTTATCACGAAAGCCGCCTGGGAGATGAGCGACATGTTCGAAATCAAGGCCATAGAGATGATACACAAATATCTGCCCGTCGCCGTGAACGACCCGACAAACCCGGAGGGACGCAACGGAATGGCCGTGGCACAGTATATCGCCGGAATGGCATTCTCCAACGTGGGGCTCGGCGTGGACCATGGCATGGCACACCCGATGAGCGCCCTGCACGACGTGCCGCACGGTGTGGCGTGTGCCATCCTGCTGCCGACCGTGATGAGATTCAACATGCCTGTGAGCGTGAAGAAATATGTGGAGATAGCTAAGGCCGTGGGTGTCTATGAGACCGGCATGACCGACGAACAGGCAGCAGAGGCTGCTTGCAACGAGATAGAAAACCTCTCAAAGCTCGTGGGTATACCGCAGCATCTTGCCGACCTCGGCATCAAGGAGGAGGACATCCCGGCACTGGCCGAACAGGCAATAACCGATGTTTGCACACCGGGCAACCCGAGACCTGTGACTAAGGACGACATCCTGGCTCTTTACAAGAAGATACTGTAAAACGGTCTGAAAAAACATCAGCCGTAAATTGGACTGATTTATTCTTACCCCGTCACTGAAAAGTATCTTGTTTCTGCCCAATACGTGAAAGAACCTCTGCACGGGCTATCTTGCCCGTTGCAGTGCGGGGAATGGCAGGAACGGGAATTATTTCCTTGGGACGCCAATACCGAGGGAGACACTCCGAAATGATTTTCCAAACGGAGTCTGTCTCCCTTTTCTTTTCCCCTTTATTGGCGAGAACCAACACCGCCACTTCACCGAAACGCGGGTCGGGACGCTTGCTGACGGCGAAATCACACGCAAGGTGGGGTGCCAGCATCTGCTCCACCTCTTCGATGTGTATCTTTACGCCGCCGCTCACTATCACGTTGTCTTTTCTGCCTATAATGCGGAAACGAACTCCGTCGGGATGAAACTCCACGATGTCGTTGGTATGGAGCGTAGCGGGACATACGTCGGGAGCATCGACAACAAGGCAGCCGTCATCATCCTGCCGCAGGGCCACTCCCTCGAAGGGCGTGTAATAGTCTGACGCCATGTCACCGCTTAGCCTTCGCAGGGCAATATGAGAGAGCGTCTCCGTCATGCCGTAGGTGCTCCACACGGCGTTGGGGAAGCTCTTCAGCATGCGGGCCATCCCGGGGTCTACAGCTCCCCCGCCGATAATAAGATGCCGTATGTGACGCAAGGTGTCGAGTTCCTCCGGATCTTGCATGGAGGAGTAAACCTGCATGGGCACCATAGCGGCAAAATGTGGCGGCGAGGCAATGCCGCGGAGGGGATGCGACGATGGCGTGACGCTAATGAGTTTCATTCCGCCGACGATGCTGCGCACCACCATCATCTTTCCGGCTATGTAGTCAAGGGACATACACAGAAGAGCCGTGTCGCCCCGACGGAGCGAGAGGAAACGGCAGGTCTTGGCGGCACTCGCCCTCATCCGCGACTTCTCCACACGGATGGCTTTTGGTTTGCCGGTAGACCCGCTGGTGTGTACGGTAATGGTGTCGCAGGGACTGTTCCATTCGTCAAGTAACTCCTGTAATGTCATTATAAATTAGCCGTATGTATCTAATCAATTAATCCTTTTCTTCATCCAAATCATATTGCCCCTTATTTCGGTGGAGGCAGGCAGGTTGTCGGTGTAGAGAGCACCTGTGCCGAGTCCCTGTGGGAAGGTAACACGTGGTCCATAGATGTCGGATGCGAGTTGGGCTATCGCCGAGAGACCTATGCTGCTTTCGAGTGCGCTTGTTATCCAACTGCCTATGCTGCGGTTGCGTGCGAGGGATACCCACTCGCGGGTACCGCTTATTCCTCCGTGGAGCGATGGCTTGATTACGAGATATTGCGGTTTTATCCTGTCGAGGAGTTCCTCTTTCATCCCGGTGACGTTCACCCCGATGAGTTCCTCATCGAGAGCCACGGGGATTGCAGAGCTTGCGCATATCCCGGCCATAAGCCCCCATTGCCGCTGCCTTATGGGTTGCTCGATGGAGTGGATGCCGAAATGCGACAGTTCTTCGATGCGGCGGAGGGCTTCCCGGGGCGAGAAACCGCCGTTGGCATCAACCCGCAGTTCTATCGTGTCAGGTGAAAACCTCTTGCGGATGCTGCGGACGAGGTTAAGTTCGCTCCCGAAGTCGATAGCTCCGATTTTTAGTTTCACGCAGTTGAAGCCCTGTTCTATCTTCTCCTCCATCCGGCTGTTCATCTCCTCATAGCTGCCCATCCACACCAGTCCGTTGACCGGCATTCCCTCCTCGCCGTGCGAGAACGGCGTGTCGAAGAGGATGTCGCCGCGCTGCATCGAAAGCAACGCCGTCTCCATGCCGAAAAGCATTGATGGATACGGGCGCAGCAGGGGGATGTTTATCTCTCCCGTGGTTTCGAGGTTGAGACACAGTGCGCGGAGAGTATCGCCGTAGTCGGGACGACAGTCGCAACTGAGGTCGGGCAAGGGGGCGCACTCCCCCACCCCGGTGGCTCCGGTCAGCGTGTCGGTGACTTTGAGCAGCCAGATGTCACGCTCCGTGTATATGCCGCGGGATGTTCCGGCAGGCTGTCTGAAATGAAGCGTGTGCTTTGTTATTTCCGTCTTCAGCATTTCTTGTGTATATTCGGTTATACAGTGGGTTATTTGCTACGCCTATAGGCCAACTCGTTTTTATCGTACTTACGGGAGTTTGGGGAATTTGCCGAAATCGGGCTTGCGCTTTTCCAGGAACGCCTTTCCGCCCTCCTGCGCTTCGTCGAGGAAATAGTAAAGCATGGTGGCGTCGCCGGCGAGTTCCTGTATGCCGGCCTGTCCGTCGAGTTCGGCGTTGAGTCCGGCCTTTATCATCCTGAGGGCGAGAGGACTGCGTTCCATCATGGTATGCGCCCATTCCATACATTCGTCCTCGAGACGGTCAAGGGGAACAACCTTGTTTACCATGCCCATCCGCTCCGCTTCGGTGGCGGAATACTGCCGGCAGAGGAACCATATCTCACGGGCCTTTTTCTGTCCCACGATGCGTGCCAGATATGACGCTCCGAACCCGGCGTCGAACGACCCCACCTTGGGTCCTGTCTGTCCGAAGATTGCGTTCTCGCTGGCTATGGTGAGGTCGCACATGAGGTGGAGTACGTGCCCTCCTCCGATGGCGTAGCCGTTTACCATGGCTATGACGGGCTTGGGCAGCGAGCGTATCTGCTTCTGCACGTCGAGCACGTTAAGGCGAGGCACTCCGTCGTTGCCCACATATCCGCCGCGCCCTTTCACGTGCATGTCGCCACCCGAGCAGAACGCTTTGTCTCCGGCTCCGGTGAGTATCACCACACTTATATCCTGTGCCTCACGGCAGTAGGCGAAGGCACGGCTCATTTCGCCGGTGGTGAGCGGCGTGAAAGCGTTGCGGTAGCGCGGACGGTTGATGGTTATCTTTGCCACTCCTTCGCACTCTTCAAATAAAATCTCTTCAAAGTCGAATCCCTTGATCTTGTTCCAAATCCTGTTGCTCATGGTTGTATGTTTATTGTTTTATTGTTTTTTCCTGTATGTTCGTTCATTTCTGTTTCATTGTCCGTATGCATTATTGCCGTCTGCCTTATACTTTTCCGTATATTCAGTTTAGACATCAGTTTTCCCCACGGCAGCGCAGCTTATAAGCCTGTTCAAATCGCTTACAACCTTCATGTCGGCATCAGTATCGGTGAAGACTTCCATCACGACTGGGCGTGTCGTCTCCTCGGTGAGAAAGCGCACGAGTGCATTGCGGTATTCCTCTTCGTTGCCCGCCGACAGGTAGCCGATGTCGTAAAGTTCGCATACACCCCGTGCAGAAGTGTTGTGGCAGCCGGCGATACAGTCCATACCGGGATGCGTGGCATCAAGTCCGTCGAGACCGTAAAAGATGCCTCCGCCGCCGTTGTTGAGCAGCATGATGCGCAGGTTGCCGCGGAGAGACGCGTTCCAAAGGGCGTTTTGGTCGTAGAAGAAACTGAGGTCGCCGATGACGCAGAATGTCATTGCTTCGGTGGCAAGTGAGAAACCGGCAGCTGTGGAGAGGCTTCCCTCGATGCCGTTCACCCCACGGTTGCACCATATATAGCGGCGGTGAGCGCAGAGCGTGCCGAGTCTGACGGCGGTGCTGTTGGCGTAGTGTACCTCGCTTTCGTAGTCCATATCCTCGAGCGACAGTTCCAGTTCCTTCACCGCAAAGAGTTGTGAATAAGGCGGTGTGTAGGTGTCGATGACATTGGACGACAACTGTATTACAGGACCGAATGTTTCATTCATGAAGTCCTTCACGGTATGGCGGTCCCTCGTCCTTTCGAGAAGGGCACGGAGGAAATTCTTTTCGTTGGCAGCAACTATGGAAGTCTGGTGTATGAACGTATCGTGAGCTTTCCCGGATGGGTTTATCTCGTAATGGGATTTCACGTCGAGACGACGCAGTGTCTGCTTTATGCGCTTGCTCACGAAATTGCCGCCGAGTGAGATTAGTGCGTCAATCTGTGTGTCGGCGAGTTTCTCCGCCATAATTGGAAGAACACAGTCGAACGGTTCGGCGTAGCTCGTGGCGAGTGGTTCGCAGAGAATGAGATAGTGGTTGCGGAGACGCTTTATGATGTTGTCGAACCCGGCATCGCGGTGAGTAATCTGACCGATGACGATGAGTTTCTTTTCCGCTTCGATGAAATCCGTAATCACCTGTTCTGCCTGTTGGCTTACGCCAGTTCCTGCAAACCATCTGACCGGGGCGATGTCTCTGCCTGTCGGAAGACTGTCCACGGTGAAATCGAACAGCGGTTCTTTGAGACGCATATTTATGTGGACAGGCCCCTGTTCGCCGTTCACACATTCGTTGAGGGCGATGTTTATCGACAGGGAGGCAAAGTTAAGTCCGGTTTCGTCATCGTCGTTGAAATCGGGTATGTCGGTGTCTTGCTTGGTGATTTTCTCCAGGATGCCGTCCTGCGGCAATGTCTGTCCGTCCTGCCTGCCAATCCATTCTGCGGGACGGTCAGCGGAGATTACCACGAGCGGCACATGACGGTAGAAGGCCTCTGCCACGGCCGGCGCGGTGTTGAGCACCGCCGACCCGGAGGTGACACACACCGCCACGGGTTCGTCGGCTGCGAGCGAGAGGCCGAGGGCGTAGAAGGCAGCGGAACGCTCGTCGGTTACGGAAAAACATTCTATCAGTGGGGATTCCGTGAAATTGTGTACCAGCGGTATGTTCCTTGACCCCGGGCAGACCACAATTTTTCTTATTCCCTTCTCTATGAGTAGTGAGGTGAGTATGTTCACCGTCGGTTTGTTGCTATACATAAAAAGATTGTTTTTTATGACTGTTTCATACCAGTTTCGATGCAAGTCTTCATGGCCTGCATCTTGCACACCGTCTCGTTCCATTCTTCTTCCATACGGCTGTCGGGCAATATTCCTCCGCCGGCATAGAGAGTAAACGCGTTGCCGTTGATTTTCATGCAGCGCAGTGTTACATAGAGATGTATGTCGCCGCCACGGGTTACGGGACCGCAGAAACCGCTGTAGTATTCCCTTTCGTTTGACTCGTTGTCAAGGATAAATTGCCGGCAGAGTTCTTTGGGAAAGCCGCATACGGCTGGTGTGGGATGGAGAGACTGTATGATGTCGCCGGGTGATATGCCGCCTTTCGTATGGAAACGGAAATCGGTACGGAGGTGTGCGATGTTTCCCGACGGGAAGGTGTATGGCCCGTCTTCGGCAATACTGTCGGCACACCCCTTGATTACGTTGCGTATATAGTCTGCCACATACCGCTGTTCTGCCCTGTTCTTGTCGCTCCACTTGCATCGTTCGGTGTCGCCGGAGAGAGGGACTGTGCCGGCAAGGGCCATAGTGTGAAATTCCCCGCCGGTTCGTTCAAGAAGTATTTCAGGAGTGGCGGTAATCCACATTCCTGTGGGGGCGGTATTGAAGAGAGCCACGAAGCAGTTGGGGTTGGCCTCACAGGCTGCGGCAAACATCTGAAGAGTGTCCGCAGGTGTGTCTGCGGTCATAGACGCGCTACGGGCGAGGACAATCTTACTAGCCTTGCCTTCCTCGACAAGACGGTGGAAGACTTCAAAATCCTTTTCGTAAAGTCGTTTGCCGTATGTTTCTCCGCCTGTGCGGATTGTGTGGCGGGCAGGATGTTTTGCCGTTATTGTCTTTATGCTTGCGGAAAGTTTTGCAATGTCGCTGAACGAAAGGCAGACAGGTCTTCCGGTGACAGTAACGACCGGAGACGTGACGGTTGGCTCAAAGGGGGCTATGACAAAACCGCCGGCATTGCCTGTGTCCTTTACCGAAGAGGAAAGGAGCAATGCTTCATCACCGCATTCCACGAGGTAGACACAGCTGCTGCCGGGATGCCTGTAAATGGCGAAATTGTTCTTCATCTATTTGTGCGGGGTGATGACGTAGTTGGTGACGTGTACGGTGGAAATAAGTTCCCCTGCGGAATTGGTTATCCGCACGTCCCACACGTGGATTTTCCTTCCTTTGCTCAGCAGTCGGGCAAAGGCGGTGACGGTATCGCCCTCCTCTACGGCTTTCACGTGGCTGCCGCTGACATTCATCCCCACGCACACCTCTCCGGGACACAGGGCTGTAGACCCCACTCCTGCGATGTATTCGGCAAGGGCGAGGGATGCCCCTCCGCTGAGTATGCCAAAGGGCTGGCGGTTGCGTTCGTCCACTTTCATAGTGGCGGCGCAGGTGTCCTCCTCTGGTGTTGAAACAAACTCCATGCCAAGGGCGGTGGAGAGGTTCGGGGTATTTTCCACTATCTCTTTTATGCTGTCTATGTTCATAACGCGGCGTAATTGTCTAACTAAAAATTATCCCCCGATATCACATCGGAGGATAATAACAACACAAACACAAATACCACATGTCATAACAAAACATGTGTTTTATCTTTTCACCTTATAAATGCACTATTGTATTCCTTCGGCACGCAGCTTCTGCTGCCATTTCCATGCGGAACGGAGTGTGTCTTCAAGGTTTCTCGTGGCTTTCCATCCGAGCACGGTGTTCGCCTTTGTGGGGTCTGCCCAAACCTTCTCGATGTCGCCCTCTCTGCGCGGGGCGTATTTCCAGTTAAGCTTGACTCCAGTGGCTTTTTCGAAGCTCTCCACTATCTCAAGAGTGCTCACGCCATTGCCCGTACCAACGTTGAAGAACTCGACGCTGTCCGCATCTTCGACAGTAAGGATGCGCTCCATCGCCTTTACGTGGGCTGCAGCCAAATCCTGTATGTCAATATAGTCGCGGATACAAGTTCCGTCGGGTGTGTCGTAGTCGTTGCCGAATATCTTCAGCTCTTTCCTTATGCCGATGGCAGTCTGCGTGACAAACGGAATGAGGTTCATGGGCACTCCGTTGGGCATCTCGCCGATGAGGGCTGAGGGATGCGACCCGATGGGGTTGAAATATCTCAGGAGTATCGACTTTACAGGTGCTCCGCTATGTATGAAATCCTGTATTATCTCCTCGTTTATCTGCTTTGTATTTCCGTAGGGGCTTGTTGCCTTCTGCAGGGGTGCATCCTCCGTCACGGGGAGGTTCTCCGGCTTAGGCTGTCCGTAAACGGTGCAGCTTGAAGAGAATATGATGCCCTTGACACCATACTTTGGCATAAGCTCCAAGACGTTGAGAAGGTTGTTGATGTTGTTGCGGTAATACATTATAGGCTTCTCCACACTCTCGCCGACAGCCTTGCTGGCTGCGAAATGTATTATACCCTTTATGTCCTTGTATTTGGCAAACACTCCCTCAAGGGCAGCGTAGTCGCAACAGTCCACCTTCTCGAAAGCGGGTCTCACTCCGGTTATCTTTTCGATACCGTCGAGGACATTGTCGCTGGAATTGGAAAGGTTGTCCACGATTACAACATCGTATCCGTTCTCTATAAGGGCAACGGTGGTGTGCGAACCGATGAAACCTGTTCCACCTGTCACCAAAATCATATTTTTCATATCTTTTGTATTTGACGCTGCAAAGATAGCAACTATAATTTGAATATCGAACTGTTGGAAGTGCTTATTTTATTTAAATCTTGTTATGCAGGCTGAAATCTTTGTACGGACAACATCAAAAAAAACGGCGGACATCGACCTCAAGCCGAATCCGCCGTTTTTTCAGGTTAATGAGTATATGATAGTATTTGCAGGTGTATTGTCATTTGCCGCCTGCAATACAGTCCTGTCGCATCAGTTAAGTCCGAAGAGTATCTTCAGGCCACCGTCCACTCCCGAGAAGCCCATGAATGCAAGGCTCAGCAGACCGGCCGTGACAAGTACAATCGACATGCCCTTCATCCCCTTGGGGATATTGACAAAGGCGAGCTGCTCGCGGATGCCGGCGAATACCGTCAGGGCAAGACCGAAGCCGAGCGCCGTGGAGAAGGCGTAGACAACGCTCTGCAGCAGACTGTAGTCGCGCTGTATCACAAGGATGGCCACACCGAGAACGGCGCAGTTGGTGGTGATGAGCGGAAGGAATATTCCCAATGCCTGATAGAGGGCGGGAGAAACTTTCTTCAGGATAATCTCCACCATCTGCACCAAGGCTGCAATCACAAGGATAAAAGCGATGGTCTGCAGATACTGGAGCCCGAGCGGGTTGAGGATGAACACCTGAACGAGATATGTCACTATGGTGGACAGTGTCAGCACGAAAGCCACGGCAGCGCCCATACCCAACGATGTGGTCACCTTCTGGGAAACGCCGAGGAACGGACAGATACCCAGGAACTGCGACAATACTATATTGTTTACGAATATAGCCGAGATAAATATCAATATGTATTCCATGATTACGCTTTCTTGAATTTGTTAACTATTGCGATGAGGAAGCCGAGGGTGATGAACGCACCCGGAGGCAGGATGAAGAGGAGCATGTTGCACGTTTCGGGCAGCAACGTCACTCCGAATACCGAACCTGCTCCAAGCAGCTCGCGCACAGCACCGAGAACGGTGAGGGCAACGGAGAAGCCGGCTCCCATACCTATACCGTCGAATATGCTCTCCACCGGGCCGTTCTTGCAGGCGAATGCCTCCGCACGGCCAAGGATGATACAGTTTACCACAATAAGCGGTATGTACAGTCCGAGCGTGTCGTAGATGGCAGGAACGTATGCCTGCATGAGCATCTGCAGAATGGTAACGAAAGAGGCGATGACAACCACGAAGACAGGGATGCGCACCATGTCGGGCGTGAGGTTCTTGATGAGAGAAATCACGAGGTTTGAGCAGATGAGCACGAACATCGTGGCAAGTCCCATCGACAGGCCGTTAATCGCCGAGGTGGTAGTGGCCAGCGTGGGGCACATACCCAAAAGGAGAACGAACGTGGGGTTTTCCTTTACAACACCGTTAAGTAATATTTTGAAATAATTCATTGATCAACGTTTTATTGGTTCTTGTTTACTTTTGTCGCGGCAGTATTGTCGCCAGCGCCGTTCCGCTTCTGCATATAGGCCTTGTAGGCATTGTTCACTGCCACAAGGAAGGCGCGGCTGGTAATGGTGCTCGCCGTGATGGCGTTTACCTTTCCGCCGTCTTTTCCGCCGTCTTTGGTCACTGTCAGTTCCTCGGAGGGGTTCATGCCGATGATGCTCCCCTTGCCGTCTTTCTGGAACCATTCCTGTGCCTTTGCTCCCAGTCCCGGAGTCTCTGCGGTCTGGAGTATCGTGTAGCCGAGGATGTCGCCGTTGCTATTGAAGCCCACGAGAACTTTCAGCTCTCCGCCGAAACCGTTTGACGAGCTTTCAACGGCTGCGCCGAGCTTCTCGCCCTTGCCGTTCTCGGTGAAGTGTATCACGTATTCCGTTTCCTTGCCGTTCACGGTCTGCTTCACTGTGACGTTATCCGCCACTTTCACGTCGTCGCTGCCTCCCATCACCTTCTTGATACCGTCGGTGAGGGTCTTTTCAGCCTGTGCCTTGATAGGCTCGGCCGTCACATTGTTAACGTAGGCGAGGATAGCTCCCGTGACGAGGGCCACACCCACCAGCACGACAACCATGTTTGTTATGGATGATTCTAACTTTTTCATTTTACTTGTCCTCCTTCTTTACTACTTCGCCGTAGCGCTTCGGTTTGATATATGCGTTGATGAGAGGAGTGAACGCGTTCATGATGAGAATTGCGAACGACATTCCCTCGGGGTATGCGCCCCAGTTGCGTATCACTACGGTGAGGAAACCAATGGCGACACCGTAGATGATCTGTCCCTTCGGGGTCATCGGCGACGTCACGTAGTCGGTGGCCATGAAGATGGCGCCGAGCATCAGACCGCCGCTGAGAAGCTCTGCCACGGGCGAAGCGTACACGGGGTTGGCGAGGTGCATCAGTCCGCTGAAAACGAACACGGTGGCGAGGATGCTCACCGGGATGTGCCATGTGATGATTTTCTTCCACAGCATGTAGGCAAGACCGATAAGGAGTGCCAAGGCACAGATTTCTCCGATAGTACCCGCTCCGTTGTTGATGCCCGGATTGCCGAGCAGCATGCTGAGAGAGTCGGGCAGTTTGTTGAGAACGTCGGGGTTGCCCTCCTTTATGGCGGTCTTCATGATGCTGAGGGGTGTTGCCTCTGTCTGCGCGTCAGTATAGCTGAGAAGCTGTCCCACCTTTGGCCAAGAGGTCATCTGTACGGGGAACGACACGAGCAGGAAGCAACGTCCCACAAGGGCGGGGTTGAACGGGTTGCAGCCGAGTCCGCCGAACGTCATCTTGCCGATGCCGATGGCAACCAGGGCGCCGATGATGACAATCCATACGGGGAGGTTTGACGGGAGGTTGAAACCGAGGAGCAAACCGGTGAGGATGGCCGAGCCGTCGAGTACGGTGGACTCTTTCTTGAGAAGATACTTTGTGATTGCCCACTCGAAGAACACGCAGGCTGCCACACTCGAGAGGCACACTATAGCTGAGCCGATGCCGAAATAGAAGAACGAGACGAGCAACGCGGGAATCAGCGCAATGATGACTCCGTACATATTGCGCTCCACGCTGTCAGCGCCATGGGCATGCGGCGATAATGATACGATTAATTTACTCATTTTGTTTTTTGTTCTTGTTGCCGGCAACGGAACGTGTCCGCCAGCCGGCCTGTTTCATTTGTTTTGTATTCTCTGTCTCCTGCAAGAGGATGAAAAGTCAAGGTCACTTCTTGGCGTTCCTTGCCCTTATGATGCCCATTACCGTGGATTTGCCCAGACGGATGTTGTCGAGCATCGGGCGGTGGGCAGGACAGGTGAACTGGCAGGAGCCGCACTCGATACAAGAGGTTATGTCCTCCTGTTCCGCCTTTTCCCAGTTGTGGAACGCGCTCGCCGTGGCGAGAAGGAACGGCTCAAGACCCATCGGGCATGCGGCAACGCATTTTGCACAGCGTATGCACGCCTGCGGCTTCTTCCTCCTGGCATCGCTGTCGGTAAGAATCGTGATACTGTTCGTTCCCTTGCAAACGGGGACATCGGTCGTCGTGAGAGCCTTGCCCATCATAGGACCGCCGGCAAGAACCTTGTTGTCGCCTTCGGGCAGTCCGCCGCAAACCTCAATAAGGTCTTTCATCGGGGTTCCCATGCGCACGAGGAAATTGCCCGGCTTGCTCAGCTTCTTTCCCGTCACCGTGGTGTAACGTTCGAAGAGGGGCTTGTTCTTCATTACAGCCTCGTAGACTGCGAAAGCCGTACCCACGTTCTGGACGATAGCGCCCACATTTACCGGAATTGCCGGGGGAGCGGGCACCTGACGGCGGATAACGGCATCGACGAGCTGTTTCTCGCCTCCCTGCGGATATTTCTTTGCGAGCGGTACTATTTCGATATCACTTCTGCCGGATGTCTTTTCCTCAAAAAGCTTGATGGCGGCCGGCTTGTTGTCTTCTATACCTATGTATCCCTTGGACACCTTCGCCCCCTTCATGAGGAGTTCCAGGCCGACGAGGATTTCATCGGCGTGTTCCATCATGAGGCGGTAGTCGGCGGTGATATACGGCTCACACTCCACACCGTTGATGATGACACATTCCGCCTTGGCCGTGGGAGGAGGACAAAGCTTGATGAACGTGGGGAAGCCTGCGCCACCCATACCGGTGACACCCGCTACCTTTATCCTGTTTACAATTTCCTCGGGAGTCAGTTCGGGATGCGCCTCCACTGTCTCGAGCTTGTTGGAGCGGTCTATGCTCTCTTCCCATTCGTCACCCTCGACGTTGATGATTATACAGGGCTTGCGGTAGCCGGAAGCATCCACTGCCGTATCTACCTTGAACACCGTTCCCGAAACGGATGAATACACGGGAGCGGACACGAAACCGCCGGCTTCGGCCAGCAGCGTCCCTACCTTCACCTTGTCGCCTTTCTTTACAACAGTCTTTGCAGGAGCGCCGATATGCTGGGAAAGGGGGAATGTGGCCTGCTTCGGCAGTGCTGCCACCTGTGTGGCTACCTCTGCAGTTATCTTGTTCTCTTCGGGGTGAACGCCACCTATTCTAAATGTTCTCAAATTCATGTGTTAAGCCTCCTTTTTTGTTTCTTCGTTAGTAGTGTCAGCAGGTTTGTTCGACTCCGTCTTGGGAGCTTCCGCCTTTGGGGCTTCTGCCTTGGGAGCAGCAGCCTTGGGTGCGTCGGAAGCGGGCGTTTCTGCCTTTGGCTTGCGTGGAGGGAAATTAACCGCCACGATAGCTCCCGTAGGACAGGCTGCCTCACACTTGCGGCACATACGGCACTTGTCCGGGTCGATGTAGCTCAGGTTGCCCTCTATGGTGATGGCCTCGAACTTGCATTCCTTCGCGCACTTTCCGCAGCCGATGCAGGCTGCCTTGCAGGCTTTCATGGCAACGGCGCCCTTGTCCTTGTTTACGCAGCGCACATAGACGCGGCGACCCTTGGGACCCTTCTTGCGAAGTTCGATAATGTGGCGCGGACACGCCTTGGCGCAGGCTCCACAGCCCGTACATTTCTCTTCGTCAACCTCCGGGAGACCGGTTTCGGGGTTGATGACGATAGCACCGAACTGGCACACGTTGGTGCAGTCTCCGCAACCGAGGCAGCCGTAGCCGCAACCTGTCTCGCCGGCACCGCAGGCATTGACAGCGGTGCAGGTTTTCAGACCGTCGTAAACGGCGATGCGCTGGCGCAGTTCACAGGTGCCGTTGCAACGCACCACGGCTACTTTGGCCTCTGTGTTCGCCACGGCGATACCGAGCAGGTCAGCCACTTGCCCCATGACGGCAGAACCGCCCACAGGACAGAATAAACCCTCGATAGACCCTTTGTCAGCCCCTTTTACAAGAGCGTCGGCCATACCGGAACATCCTGCGAAACCGCAACCTCCACAGTTAGCACCTGGAAGGACGGACGCCACCTGACCGATACGCGGGTCTTCATGCACTGCAAACTTCTTGGAGCAGATGTAGAGTATCACGGCTGCTACCAGCGCGATACCGCCCAAGACGACGAGTGCGACTAAAATGAAATTCATAATCCTTGTATTTGTTTTAGTTATAAATTTTTTATTGTGTGCCGTATCCGGGAATATTGCGTTCCGGATTACCGAAGCCTCTGTGTGCAGATGACAGACATACTATTATGTGTGCGGCATCACATCGGCTCTATGTTGAAAGTTACTTTTCTGTTTACCTGTTTCCGGAATATGTAGAGTATTAGATAGTAAGGTATCAAGGACAAAAGACTTGCCAAGGCCGCTTTCATTTCGCCGCATCCAGCTGCGGTCATCGAAACGAGCACGGCAATAACCAGAAACATCGGGATTATCATTCCGAGCGTCACGGCATACCATCCCACACCATAGGATGCCATAACCATAACCTGTTGTCCTTTCTGAAATATGTTTGAATTGCCGGTAAAGACATCCACTGTTTTCTCTTTGCTTTCGGAGGCCTGACATTGTTTAGCCGCCTTGCATGCAGCGCAGGCGGAAGACTGGACTATGCGCACGCGCACGCACTCACCGTCGACCGCCTCCACCACACCGACGTGTTTTATTTTGTTCTCCATAACTTTTAACTCCGATTTTGCAATATCGGGTTTGCAACTGCAAAAGTAGCACTATATTTCCAAATGACAAACAAAATAAAAATAATTTATAAATTATTCCTTCATCAGTTTGTCGAAGAAATTGTCAAGGTCCTTGTCCCAGCCGTCCATTATGTCACCGCCTATTATATTGATGTCGTCGTCGGCTACATACAGTTCCGCCACGTGTTCCTTGTCGTCGTTTTCGAGCACGAAGCTGTACGGCTTGAGTATGCACAGGTTGTCCATCTCCGCCGACATGGCCTTCAGGCGGTGTCTCAGGAGGGAGGCGGCGGTGGCGTAGAAATTCTCGTCCTTGTTTTCTATCCACTCCTCCACCACGCAACGGGTTATCTCGTTGTCGTCGTCGTCGAAAGCCATCAGGTCGCCGCTGTCGGGGGATATTCTCACGTGTATGTCGGTGATGGTAGAGGGTTCTTCGTCAGAGGTGAATTTCTGTGACACCTTTCTGAGGAATCTGTCGACTTCCTGAACACTCTGTTCTTTGAATTTCTCCATAATATCTTTGTGCATTTAAAGTTTTGACTTTATTTTTCTTGGCTTGCTTTCGTTCGACATTCTGTCGAGGGCTGTCACCACGTAAACGCGCCGTTTGCCGGAAAGTCCTGCAGATGACGGCAACTTGCAGAATGTCTCACTTGTTACGGCTACAATCTTCGAAGCGTCGTCGGTGTCGATCTTTTCCCCTTTTGCGAAGGAGTAGACAACATACTTTACCGCCTCGTCTTTCCATCCTTTTCCTTTGGGCTTTGTCCAGAAGAGCACCCTGTCATTGCCGACATTCATTATCCTGAGCTTCCTTGCCTTCTTCGGGGCCTTGTGGTCGATATACGGCATCAACGGCTGGAGGGCGGGAGTTTTCCAATAATGGTTTCTCAGTGCGTCCTGATAGTTGCCGGTATTGTCGACCACGGCTTTGGCGTACCACAATACTGTTCCCGAAACATTTGGCATTTCGTCGTGAAGTCTGAACTTGGCGGGCATCTGGTTGATATTGGGGTTCGCCACGTCGGCTTTTTTCACCGTCCTCTCCACGTCCTCCCCGATAAACAGGAGCCGGTTCGAGGAATATCTGTTCCACCATTTTATCAGCGTCTCGTAGTCAGCCGCCTTGTTCCCTATCTCCCAGTAAATCTGCGGCACGCAGTAGTCGAGCCACCCGTTGTTCACCCACATGAGCACGTCGGCGTAGAGGTCGTCGTAGTTTTGCAGTCCGTTGGTCAGGCTGCCTATGCTGGGGTCGGACTTCTTGTTGCGGTATATGCCGAATGGGGAAACGCCCACTTTCACCCAGGGCTTTACGCTGTGTACGGTTTCGTAGAGCTGCTTTATGAATACATTCACGTTGTCCCTGCGCCAGTCTCCGATGTCCCGGAAACCATTGTTGTTTGCACGGAAATCGTTGGCGTCGGGTATTGTCTGTCCGGCAGCGGGATACGGATAGAAATAGTCGTCGATGTGAAGTCCGTCTATATCGTATCTGCTCACTATGTCCTTTACAACGGAGCAGATATAGTCCCTGTTCTCCTGAAGTGCCGGGTTGAGGATAAGGAGTCCGTCGTAAGCAAAGACGCTCCCCGGCCGGCGTATCGCCACATGACTGGCGGACAGTTCGTTTGTTGTCTTTGTCTTTGCCCTGAAGGGATTTATCCACGCATGAATCTCCATACCGCGGCGATGGCACTCGTCCGTCATCCACGCCAAGGGGTCCCAGTAAGGCGACGGGGCCTGCCCCTGCTTTCCTGTCAGAAAGCGGCTCCACGGCTCTATCCGACTTTCGTAGAGGGCGTCGCATTCGGGGCGCACCTGGAAGATTATGGCGTTCACGCCGTCCTTCTGCAATTCGTCGAGCTGATAGGACAATGTTTCCTTCATCCTGTCGGTTCCCATACCGAGGAACTGTCCGTTGACGCATTGAATCCAAGCTCCGCGGAATTCCCTCTTTGCCCCTGCTGCCGAAGCATTTATTGTTGCGGCAAGCATCAATGCCAGCGCCATGATGAAACGGCAAGTTTTGTTCAGTTTCATATCCTGCATTAATGGTAAAGGTAGCGTTTTATACTCTTCTTCGGGGTTTTCTCGAATTCCTCGTCGTGTATCTCCACGGCAGTTATCTTGCAGTATGCCGGGAGCGTGGCATTGAGGTTCTGCTTGTTCTGGTTCATCAGTTCAACAAGGTCTGCATCGGAGAGCCCCATATTGTGGACTTCGTCCAGGTCGGGATGAATGAGGGCCACGAGTTTCTGGTCGCGCTGCACCACGATGCTCTCCATGACGAGCGGCAGACTGTTTATCTTGTCTTCTATCTCCTCGGGATAGATATTCTGTCCGTTTGCCCCGAGAAGCATATTCTTGCTTCTTCCCTTGATGTAGATGTTGCCCTTGCCGTCCATCAGTCCCAAGTCCCCGGTGTGGTACCATCCGTCAGCGTCGATGGTCTGCGCTGTGGCGTCCTCGTTCTTGTAGTAGCCGAGCATCACGTTGAGACCGCGTGCGAGTATCTCGCCCGGCACATTCTGAGGGTCTTCACTGTCTATCTTGACATCCATGTGGATTACGCCCTTTCCGCATGAGGTGGGGGCAAAGTCGTGGTAGTCCTCGTATGATATGATCGGGGCGCATTCGGTGGCGCCGTAACCCACCGTGAACGGAAATTCTATGTCCTTGAGGAAACTCTCGATCTCCTGGTTGAGAGCTGCTCCGCCAATGATGATTTCGTAGACGTTGCCTCCGAAGGCCTGGTAAACCTGCTCGCAGATTTTCTGCTTCACCTTCTTCCCCACCCCGGGCATTTTGAGAAGAAGCTTTATCTTGCTGTTCTGTATTTGCGGGAACACCCTTTTTCTGATGATTTTCTCGATGACGAGGGGCACGGCGATGATGATTGCCGGTTTTACGTCCTTGAACGCCTGGGCTATAATGGCCGGGCTCGGCACACGGGTGAGGTAATACACATGGCAACCGTGGAGGAATTCAAAGAGGAACTCGAAAGCCATGCCGTACATGTGTGCCATGGGGAGTATGCTGATTGTGTTGTCACCCTTTTTTATCTTTTCGCCAAGCACGTGCTCGGCAAAGTCGTAGTTGCTCCACAATGCCCTGTACGGCAACATCACTCCTTTTGAAAAACCTGTGGTGCCGCTCGTGTAGTTTATCATCGCCATTTCTTCGGGCGACTCCTCCCTGTGGTATTCAACGTGCTGCGAGCGGAATGCCTTGGGATATTTCTTCCCGAAGAGTTCGTTGAGATGCTCGCGCGCGTATGTCAGTTTGTCGGTTCGCGAGACGACAAGCGAATAGTCCGGAATATATACAATGCCTTCGACTCCCGGCATCTTGGTGGCGTCTATTTGCGTGGCGACAACATCCCCGACAAAAAGCAGCTTCGCCTCGCTGTGGTTCACGATGTTGTGTATCTGGTCTGCCGTGAACTCATGGAGCACAGGCACGGCCACCGCCCCATACGTGAGTGTGGCGAGAAACGCCACTGCCCAGCAGGCGCTGTTCCTGCCGCAAAGGGCTATCCTGTCGCCTTTTACCACGCCGCTGTTCTCGAACAGTATGTGGAGTTTTTCTATTTTCCTTGCCACGTCCTTGTACTGCAGCGTTATGCCGGCGTAGTCCGTAAGCGCGTCAAGATCCCAGTTCCTTATGATGCTCTGCTCAATAAGAGCGTTGAAGCTCGGTATAGATTCCATTAATGATTTTGTATTTATTTTTGCAAAGTTAATAATAACAATGCACATTCCAAAATATTTTGTGCAACAAAAAAAGCAAAGATTTGGATTTTGCTTTGGCCAAGAACTCCAATAACGGAAAAATGCGCTCAGGCAAGGACAGAAAAAGGCACCAGACCTGGGGTCTGATGCCGTAATGAATCGTTTTTGTCACAAATGACAGTGACTGCAATGCAATTTTTACAGGATTGTCTTGACAGCCTCAAGCATACCCTTCTCCTGGATGAGGTCGAGGTCTTTCTTGACGAGTTCTGTCAATCCGGGAACAGTCTTGTTCAGGTCTTCATGCCATACGTAGTCGAAGGCAAGAACTCCCTCTGCCACCTTCTGTGTGTCGCCCGTAGCCCAAAGCTCCTGCAGCTTCTTGATAATCTTCGGGTCGTCGTTCGGCTTGATTTCCGCACCGTCCTCGCGCACGCCACCCTTGTAGTAGGTGATAATGGCAGCAAGACCGAATACAAGTCCCTGCGGAAGCTCGCCCTTGCGCTCGAGGTAAACCTTCACGCCGGGAAGGTCGCGTGTCTCGTACTTGGGGAAGGAGTTGAGCATGATGCTCGTCACCTGATGGTCTACGAACGGATTCTCGAAACGCTCCAGAACGTCGGATGCGAACTGCTGCAGCTCGTCCATCGGCAGGTTGAGGGTCTGCATGAGTTCCTCGAACTGCACCTTGTGGATGTATTTGCCGAGAACGGGATGCTCGCAAGCGTCGCGCACGATATTGACGCCGCTGAGGTATGTGACAGGACTGAGCACGGTGTGCGGGCCGTTGAGCAACGTTACCTTGCGCTCGTGGTAGGGCTTCTCGTTGTCGGTGATAAGAACGTGCAGACCGGCCTTGTGTGCGGGGAACTCTTCCTTCATCTGCTCCACTGTCATGTTTTCAGCCTTCTCGATTACCCACAGGTGGAAGCACTCTGCCTTGACAACGAGGTTGTCCTTGTAGCATACCGTCTGCTGGATTTCCTTGATGGTGTCGCGCGGGAAACCGGGCACGATGCGGTCTACGAGAGTTGCGCAGACGAAGCAGTTGTCGGTGAACCATTTCTTGAAGCCTTCGTAGTCGGCGCCCATGTCCTCTTTCCAAAGCTCTATATACTGGTAGATGCACTCCTTCAGGTGGTGTCCGTTCAGGAAGATAAGCTCGCAAGGCATGAGGATCATTCCCTTGGAAGGGTCGCCGTTGAAGAACTTGTAGCGGTGGAAGAGCAGCTGCACGAGCTTGCCGGGGTATGAAGCGGCGGGAGCGTCGGTGAACTTGCAGCTGTCGTCGAAGGCGATACCGGCCTCGGTGGTGTTGGAAATGATGAATCTCATTTCGGGCTGCTCTGCCAATGCCATGAAAGCCTGGTTCTGTGAATACGGGTTGAGAGCCCTGCTTACAACATCGACGCGCTCGAGAGTGTTTACCGGCTGGCCGTTCTCCTTGCCCTGCAGGTTTACATGGTAGAGGCAGTCCTGGCCGTTGAGCCAGTCCACCATACCGTTGGCCAGTGGCTGGACGATAACGACAGAACCGTTGAAGTCTGTCCTCTGGTTCATCTTCCACACGATCCAATCTACGAAAGCGCGGAGGAAGTTACCCTCACCGAACTGGATGATTTTCTCGGGCATCACGCTCTTCGGCGCGGTCCTTTTGTTTAAAGCTTGCAATTCTTTCATGATGTGTATATGTATTTAGATTGTTTCTTCCTTATTAGATTTCAAGGGGCGGAAAACATTCTTTCCGCTGTGCTTTTCAAATCCAATGCAAAAGTAATATTTTATTCTATACCTTAATTGTTTTGGCCTTGTTTTTTTTACGAAAAGGTTTTCACCGTACTTTCTACATGGTGAAGGCGTTGAAACCGCCGTCGACCACGGCCACCGTGCCCGTCACGAACTTTGCCGCATCGCTCATCAGATAGTGTATGGTGCCGCAAAGTTCCTCGGGGTCGCCCATCCTGCCGAACGGCGTCTGGGTGATGACGTCGTTGCCGCGCTTTGTGTATGACCCGTCGGGATTTGTCAGAAGGTCGCGGTTCTGCTCCGTGATGAAGAAGCCCGGGGCTATGGCGTTCACGCGTATTCCCTCTCCGAATTTCTTTGCGCATTCAGTGGCCATAAATTCGGTGAAATTGCTGATGCCGGCCTTTGCCGCCGCATATCCGCAGACACGGGTGATGGGGCGGAACGCTGCCATGGAGGAGAAATTGATGATCGAACCCTTGCCCTGCCTTACCATCGGCTCGAGGAATACCTGCGTAGGAATGACTGTGCCCGTGAGGTTCAGGTTGAGGACTTTCTGGAAATCCTCTATCTTCAAGTCGAAGATGTTGCCGTCGGGGGCTATCACCGCTCCCGGCATATTGCCGCCGGCTGCGTTGAGCAGGGTGTCCACCCTGCCGTATTTGGCAAGTATGTCTTCGCAGTTTTTCCTTACCGTGTCCTGGTCCATCACGTCGGTCTTCATAAACTCGCACTTTCCTCCGGCTGCGGTGATTTCGCCGGCAATGGCATTGCCCACCTCTTCTTTTCTTCCGAGGATTATGACCTGTGCTCCCTCGAGGGCGAGGTATTTGGCGATGCACCTTCCGAGGATGCCTGTGCCGCCGGTGATTACTACTACGTAGTCTTTTATGTCGAATAACTTGTTCATCGTTCTGTTTCTGATTTTATGTACTTGTAAATTCTTTGTCCGGACCCGGGTCCTTTTCTCATGCAAAAGCCTTGCGGCAGTTGTCTTATTCCCAGAAGCCCGGCTGCGAGTATGTCTTGCCCAGTTCCCTGTCTACCGTGGCTATGATGCCCTGCACCTGTCCCATGGCGAACATCCTGCCAAGGAAGCTGTAGCCTGCGTTGTACCCGCGCTTGTCGTCGCCGAGCATCGTCATGCCGTGGTCCACGCGCATGGGCAGACGGGCGATGTTGGGGTTGTCCTTTCTCCTCTCCTCTTCTTTCTCGAATATCCGGGCAAGCTCGATGAGGTCTGCCCTGCCGCCGAGATGCGACGCCTCGGTAAAGTCGCCGTTGGGGAATATGTGGCATGACCGCAGATGCACGAACCAAGTGCGCGGGGCGTATTTCGCCGCGAGCTTCTGAACGTCGTTGTGCGCCCCTGCCGAGAGCGAACCGGCACAGAATGTCAGTCCGTTGTGCGGATTGTCCACCGCATTGAGGAACCATTTGATGTCGTCGTCGCAGGTGACGATTCTCGGCAGTCCGAGTATCTGGAATGGAGGGTCGTCGGGGTGGACGCACATATACATGTCGTATTCCTCGCATACGGGCATTATGGCAGCGAGGAAATAGCGCATGTTTTCGCGGAGCTGTTCCTTGGTGATGCCCTTGTAGAGGTCGAGCAGCTGGCGGAAGAGTTCCACGGGGTGCTCGTCGTCTTCCTTTATGTTTCCGCTGACGAAGCCCTGTGTCTTCACGATAATGTTCTCCACGAGCTTGTGGTTGTCCTCGGCCGTCATGGTCTGCCTGAGTTTCTCCACCTCGGCAAGGATTTCGTCGCTCCAGTCTTTCTCCGCGCCCTCGCGCTTCAGTATGCAGATGTCGAAGTATGCGAACTGCGCATGAGAGAAATACAGGTTTGTCGTGCCGTTGGGATTGCCGTGGTCGAGGTCTGTCCTCGCCCAGTCGAGCACGGGCATGAAATTATAGCAGATGGTGTGTATTCCTTCAAGCGAAAGGTTCTTGAGGCTTTCCTTGTAGTTTTCTATCAGTCGGTCCCTGTCCGGCCCGGCATATTTTATGCTTTCCGACACGGGCAGGCTTTCCACCACGGACCACCTCATGCCGTAGCCCTCGATATACTCCTTGAGGTCGCGGATTTTCTCACGTGTCCAGACCTCGCCGTTCGGCACGTCGTGCAGCGCCGTCACGATGCCCTCCACGCCAATCTCGCGGAGCATCTGCAGCGTTATCTTGTCGTTCTTGCCGAACCATCTCCAAGTTCTTTCCATAATTAATATGTTGTTTTAATATTTGATTTAAGTCCAATAAAACGGGCAGTGTGGGTTTGCCCCCTGCAAAATTAGCGCAAAAAACTTAAAGGGCAAAGTGTTTGCGCACTTAAATGTGCGGTAAAAAAAATAACCAAAGAGCTATCCGTGTGCCTGAGGCCCGAACGCATCAATACTCCAACTGCCCGAAAAGCCACTCCGGAGACGTCACCATAGCCTCCTTCTACAAGATGGCACAGGACGCCGGAGTGGACATATAGGACATTTTCAGAAAGGAAAATGAAAATGTAAAGAAAAGTTTTCGCAACTTTCGCAATTTTTGCAATGATGTGCAAAATATATGCAAAAAAGATAACTCATTGATAATCAATGATGGTAATAGTTTTGGTAATTTTTGCACATCATTGCAAAACTTGCAAAACTTGCAAAAACTCACGAATGACAAGAAAACAGAAAATAATGTCCAAAATATGAAAAATCTTGAAATAGGAAATTTGGAACACTTTGACTGGTGCACATTTCTCGCCCCGATAATAGAAAACGCCGACGGCAGGCCGGCAGAAGCCAAAGGGAGAAGAATAAAGACCAAGGAAAATTTCATAAAATCCAAAGAAAAATACCCCATTTGCAGAGTATAAACGGACCGAATGTGCATTCTTCGGCGTGTTTTGCTTGAAAGATTTGCGAAACTCGCTTGAAATGTTTATATTTGCGTTGTATTTAAGCATAAACAACAAAGCAACAGTTTTGCCTATCATGGACATAGATATAAATTTGAGAAGCAACAAGGCGGGACTTTTGGCATATTTCAGAAGCCGTGCCAATGAAATAGTGAGCGAACTGGCACTCCAGTATTCCGCATCCGACTACAAGAAAAAGGCATCTGCTCTGAATAAGGCGATTATCCAGAGCAAGGAAAACCTGTTGTCAATTGTTGAGGAGACGGCAAGAAAGCAACATTGGACAAACAATGAAATACTTGAGTGTCTGCTGATGATAACTTACACCAATGACGTGGTCATGTTGGAATCGCGCAATGCTGTTTGGGAATATGATTATATGGCTTTTTCCCGAAGAGTGGGAGAACTGTGGGAGTCTTTCTGCAAATTGTGCTTCAAATATCCTTCGACAAGAATAGCGTCTTTTGTCCCGCCTCTGTTTTCCGAAGTAAAGGCGAGCCTCACAACGGAAATAGCCACATATATAGACGGTTTGGCTATCCGGCCTGACGAGAAAGCACAACTTAAACGCTATTATGACAAGGTGTGGGGACTTGTGACATCGGGTGAAATACAGTTGGAATGCGACTTGCATTTCACGGATGGGACAACAAAATATATTGTAGACTTCAAGAGCGGATTCGGCTCAAACGAGAAAGGCAATACAAACAGGCTGCTGCTTGTCGGAAGCATCTACCAAAATATTGAGACGGAGAACTACAAGTGCTTGATATTTGTCCGCTCGTCAGAAAACAACCACTACTTGACCACGCTCCAAAATTCAGGAGTATGGGAAACCTCATGCGGTTCTGACACATACTCCGAGATATGCCATTTTGCCGGCTTTGACATTCACCGCTGGATAGACGGCAATATTGATTGGATGAACGACTTTGCGCCCCGGATGAGGGAAACTGTTACGCATAACAATCTTCAGAATTATCTTGTTTGGTAGCACATGGACACCGCATTGACATATCAAGCATATTATACGAAATCCAATCCCATACTGAATTACATGACCGGGATGTTGCATTTCAAACCACACGACCGTATATTGGAGCCGTGTGGAGGAGATGGCGTGTTCATAGACAAAGTATTGGAAAGCACCCAAAATGTGCAAATTAATGTTTTTGAACTTAACCCGTCCGCTATAGCTGGTCTGAAAAGCAAGTATTGCCTGAAACCTTGTATCTCAATCAAGGAAACGGACACTTTGCTTGACGAAACCATTTTGGAATGCTCGCAAAAATATGACAAGATAATAGGCAATCCGCCTTATGGCGCAAGGAACGATGAACATAAAAAAGAACTTCTAAACAAATTGTACCCTGCTTTATATACGAAAGAGAGTTATACCCTTTTCCTTTATGCCTGTACACGCTGCTTAAAGGAAAACGGAGAGTTGTGCTTTATCGTGCCCGATACATTCCTGTCTCTCCACAGGCATTTGTCCATTCGCAAATTTTTGCTCACCGCCACGAAGATTAAGGAATTGGCTCTTTTCCCTTCTTCGTTTTTCCCCGGTGTCAATTTTGGCTATGCAAATCTTTGCATCATTACATTGGAGAAAAGTTCAGACGTTTCCCAGAATCTGAATAACGAGATTATAATAAGGACAAATTTCAAGACGGTGGAGGAACTGGAGCAAAGGAATTGTGGTGTAACAAAAACGGTGTCTCAGAAATCCGTACTTGAAAGTGTCGGTTCTGCATTCATGTTCAACTCTACCGGCCAGATTGCAGAACTGGTAAATGACAGGGAAGTAAAAAGAATCGGAGACATGGCAAGTTGTGTCACCGGCTTTTATTCCGGAAATGACAAAATGTATCTTCATCCGATTAGCGAGGAGGTAAAGAACGCCAAAAGATACATCTGTGCTGACAAAGAGCGCATCCGGACAACACCGTTGTCTCAAAAAGAGAAGGAAAGCGGAATATCGGGACCATGTTGTCTTGTGCCAATAGTAAAGGGCGGAAATGTTGAGTATGTCAAACCCAACCATTGGTTTATGGATTGGTCTGCCCAGGCGATTACAGAATACAGGCAAAGCAAAAAGTGCAGATTTCAAAACTCGGGTTTCTATTTCAAGAAGGGAATAGGAATCCCCATGATAAGGTCTTCAAGGCTTACTGGCGCATTGATTGACGGAAGATTGTTTGACCAGTCAATAGTAGGCGTGTTCCCTAAGGATGAAACTTGGGTGTATTATCTCTTGGGCTTTTTCAATTCGTCCGTCTGTACAGAACTGATAAATGCTATCAATCCGTCCACGAACAATTCGGCAAACTATATCAAGAAAATACCATTCGTTACACCTCGTGAAGATGTAAAACTCAAAGTCGATGTTTTGGTCAAGAAGATGGTTGCCGTATTGAAATCCGGCGAATCTGACGTAAGCGCATACAAGAAAGAATTAGATGAAATCTTCGCCAACCTGTATTTTGAGGGCATTGGGGCAGACAATAAAGAACATGAAAAAACAAGAAATCGCACAGAACAGTTAAATCTCTTTGGATATTCGATGTTCGTGTAATGAGATTCAGGCTAAACAACCATATTTGCGGTGTCTTTCCGAATCACCTTGTTGCCCGGTCAGTAGTCATTGCCTATCGTGAGTTTTTTGAGGTCGTAGAAGCTGCCGTTGTAGATGTTGAAATCCACGTAGCCCTTTATTCCCGGCAACTTTCCGGCGTCGGTATGCTGCCAGAATTTCCATTCGCCCTTGTATTCCACCTTCTTGACATAGTAGTGTGCAATCCAATAGGGATAGCCGTCGAAGACGGGACTGTTCAGATATTGCATCTTGAACTTGTGGTATGTGTATATTATGGGTTTCACGTGATAGCGGTCTTCCACGATGTGGAGCCAGGTGAGGATGTCGCGCTGGAAATCCTCGACCGACTTGTCTGCCGGCTTGTGCTCCACGTCGAGGACGGGCGGCAGGTCGCCGTCTTCGAGCGGAACGTTGTTGAGGAAGAAATAAGCCTGTTCGCGGGCAGACGACTTGTTGCTCCAGAAATGGTAGGCCCCGCGGATATACCCGTAGTCGCGCGCCTGCCGGAAATTTTCGGAGAAAGCCTCGTCGATGTTGTCCGAACCCTCGGTGGCTTTCATCACGACAAAGCGTATGGGGCTTTTTTCTATCATGGCGTTTTGAAGCAAGTCCCAGTCCACCTCGCCTTGGTAATGACTGATGTCTATGCCGCGTATATCATAGCCCTCGGGATAGTCGGCGTCGCCGTAGAGGGCCCGCCAGCGAAAGCCGAAAGGACTGACGAAGAAGTAATAGAACGCCCAGATATACGCCGCCACCAGCAGGATGCCGCCGACCCACCATGCCCAATGGAATCTTCTGCGCCTGACGGTTGTCTTCCGTCTGGCAGTCTTTCTTCTGCCGTTATTACTTCTCATCGTTTATCCTGTTCTTCCCAAATACAGGAGTTACCGGCAAATCCCCGGCAACTCCTGTCATTCCGTTATCGGTAAATCATCATAATCGCATTCATACAGACAATGCGCAATGTATGTGCTGCCGTTTCCTGCGGTAGAGACTTCCGGAAACCGCATTGTTGGTATACCGTATTATTTCCCGTGCTCGAGTGCAAGCGTCAGTGTCGTGCGGTCGCACACCTCTGCGGGCCCCCAGTACTGTATCGGTCCGGGATATACGAACGACGTTTCCTTTGACCATTCGTCGCGGTGCATGAGCAGTTCCTTGAAGGGTCTGCCGTTGAGGTCCACGAGAGCCTTGCGTATCACCGGCTTCATTTCCCCGTTGCGCCGTTCCATGTTGAGCAGCGAGGAGAGCGGCACTCCCCCGGCCTTCCATTCGTCGTGCGGGGCTATGGTGTTCCTCACGGTCGCCATATACCCTGTCTTGCCGTTTGCGATAAGGTGGGCGGCACTCGAACCGAGGGCGTAGCAGTAGTTGGTGTCGAAGTTGGAAGGGGCGGCACAGCGTCCTTCGTAACCGAAGAAATGATGCTGCGTGGAGAACTTTCCGTTGAACTTGCCCTCTTTCTTCCATTTCGCAAGACGGGCGGAGCACATCGTGGAAATGAGTTTTTCGGTCTCGATGAGCGAAACCTGAACGTTGCCGTGCGGGTCGCGGTCGAGCGACAGCTGGTGTGCCACGTCGTCGGGGAGTGTTTCAAACGTGGTCCTGTTTTTCTCGCTCAGATGACTGATGATATACTCCCTCTGCTCGTCGCCGCTCAGGAAGCGGTACTCGTCGCCGTGGAGGGCGAGCAGGTCGTTGAGCTCGTCTATGAGCCTGCCGATGGCCGGAATGAATTCTATGAGACCCTCCGGCACGAGGACAACACCGTAGTTCATGCCCCGCGAAGCCCTGTAGGCAATCACCTGGCAGATGTAGTCCACTATTTCATTGAGGCTCATGTCCTTCTCGCGTATTTCCTCGGAAATGAGGCACACGTTGGGATGGCACTGCAGTGCGCACTCCAGCGCGATATGGCTGGCGGAACGCCCCATGAGCTTGATGAAATGCCAGTATTTGCGCGCTGAATTGCAGTCGCGCTCGATATTGCCTATCAGCCCGGAATAGACTTTTGTGGCCGTGTCGAAACCGAAAGACGCTTCAATCTGTTCTGACTTGAGGTCGCCGTCGATGGTCTTGGGGCATCCGATAACCTGCACCCCGTAATCCTTTGCCTTGAAATATTCGGCGAGCACGCAGGCATTGGTATTGGAATCGTCACCGCCTATTATCACGAGCGACTTTATATTAAGGTATTTGAGAATTTCGTATCCTTTTTCAAACTGCTCCTCGGTCTCGAGTTTCGTTCTTCCCGATCCGATCATGTCGAAGCCGCCGGTATTGCGGTAGTCGTTGATGAAGGTTTCGGTAATTTCAATGTATTTGTGGTCGATGAGGCCGCCGGGGCCGAGAAGGAAACCGAACAGCCTGTTATGCGGGTTCAATTTTTTGAGTGTGTCGAAAAGGCCTGTTATGACATTGTGTCCGCCGGGAGCCTGGCCGCCGCTCAGTATCACGCCGGTATTCATCGGCTCATGGGCGTTTTCCTCACCCTCGACAAATTCTACAACGGGCATGCCGTAAGTGTTGGGGAACATTGCCTTTATCTCTTCCTGGTCTGCCACACTCGCCGTAGCCTCGACTTCCTTCAAGCCTACGGCAGTCCTCAATCCTTTCGGCAGGGTCGGCTTGTAGGCATCCCTCGCCTTTTGTAATGCGCTTTTTTCCATAATATTATTTTTTAAGTATTTTTCAGATGTAGTTCTAAAAGTAATTTCACCCCGTGCAGACACCCGCAGATATTGTGTCGCTCATTGTGGGCACTGCAAATTTAACATTTTTATTTTTATTTCAAAAAAAAATCTTGTTTTAATTCGTCTTTGTTGATTTTTCCATTTAAAATTTCATCGGTAGAAAAAAAAATCCTACATTTGTAATCGTAAAAACAAGGACTTTAAAAAACAGAAAAAACATGGCTAGTAAAAGAAATCTCAAGAAGAAAGTTAATTTCATATATTCAAAGCTGCTCGCCGAGTGCGTGGCCAAGTCGCTCTATTCGGACGCGCAGGACAAGGACGAAGCGAAAGCCCTGCTGCAGTCCGTGATGATGGCAAACAGGGATTTCGTCTGCCGCATATCCCATATAGAGCCGGGCATGACGGCAAAAAAATATTTCGCTGACTTCAAGAAGAAATACAGCGAGCAGATAAACGAACTGGTCGACCAGATTGCCAACTAATCCCGTTACCATATTAAATTATGTTTGAGAAATTCTGCGGTTGGCTGTTATACAAACGCCTGGGATGGAGGAAGGAAGTGACCGAGGACCATCCCGAAAAATACATAATATGCCTGGCTCCGCACACGAGCAACTGGGATTTCGTCTTGGGGCAGCTTTACATGAGGGCAGAGGGGTTCAGCATCAACTTCCTGATGAAGAAGGAGTGGTTCTTCTGGCCGCTGGGCGCAGTGTTCCGCCGCATCGGCGGAATACCCGTATGGAGAAGCAGGCACACCAGCATGACAGACAACCTGGCACAAACGGCAGGAAGCAGGAAAAGCTTCAAGCTCTGCATAACGCCCGAAGGCACGAGGAAACGGGTGGACGACTGGAAAAAGGGTTTTTACTTCATAGCGCTGAAGGCAAATCTGCCTATCCTGCTGTATGGCGTGGACTATACGGACAAGAAGATAGTCTGCACAAAGACCGTATGGCCGACGGGGAATTTGGAGAGCGACATGAAGGAAATAAAACGCTATTTCAAGGATTTCCGCGGGAAGAAACCCGAAAACTTCTCAGTGGGGGAAATCTGATGCGGATTACAGGAAAATCCACCTTTTTTTAATCAGGACAAAGATGAGGAACAAAATACAGGCAGCATGTATCCTGCTGCTTCTTGCGTCGTGCGGAAGCCACAAGACTGCCGTGAAGGACAAGTCCACAAGCGTAAAGAAAGACAAAACCGACAGGGCCGCGGGCACGGCGATGAGAAACAGCGACATCCAATACCGCGGCAGGCAATGGGTGAGCAACGCTTCGTCTTTGTCGCAACCGTCAAGGGGACTGCAGAACCGGCATATCTCCCTGTGGGCGAGCCACGGCAGATATTTCAACAACCAGAAGAATGTGTGGGAATGGCAGCGCCCGTATATTTTCTGCACCACGGAAGACCTGTTCACGCAGACCATCGTGGTGCCGTATCTCATCCCCATGCTGCAGAATGCCGGGGCCAACGTTTTCACGCCGAGGGAGAGGGACTGGCAGCCAAACGAGGTGATAGTGGACAACGACGGCGAGACACAAGGTATTTATTTCGAGAACAACACCGGCCAGAAATGGACCGACGGCGGTGTGACAGGTTTTTCCGCCGAGGGGACACAAACCATTTACGGGGGGTCGAACCCTTTCACGTGGGGCACTACACGAAAGGCGAAAACGTCGAAAATACCCTCGTGCAGCATTTCCTACCAGCCGCTCATCCCGGAAGACGGCAAATACGCTGTCTACGTGAGCTACCCTACCCTGCCCAAAAGCGTTGCTGACGCCGAATACACCGTCATACACAAGGGCATAAAGACCGTATTCAAAGTAAACCAGCAGATGGGAGGCGGAACGTGGGTGTACCTCGGGACATTCGACTTTTCCAAGGGCTTGTCGGGCGAGAACTGTGTCGTTCTCTCAAACGCCAGCAACGACAAGGGGTATGTCACCGCCGATGCCGTGAGATTCGGCGGCGGTATGGGGAACATATCCAGGAACGGCACGAAAAGCGGACTGCCGCGCTGTCTTGAGGGTGCAAGGTACTATGCGCAATGGGCCGGAGCTCCCGACAGCGTATATAATTCAAAACAAGACACCGACGACTACAAGGACGACATAAACGCGAGGTCGAACATGACGAACTGGCTGGCAGGCGGGTCTTGCTACATGCCCGGGAGGGCAGGCAAGAAAGTTCCGCTGGACTTGTCGCTGGCAGTGCATAGCGACGCGGGGTACAAGCAGGATATGAAATCCCTGTACGGTTCGCTGTCTATATGCACGACGAATTTCCACGACGGCAAACTGGCCTCGGGACTTTCGCGCGACGTGTCGAAAGAATTTGCCGGAATGCTTCTCGAAGGAATGTACGGCGACCTCTCGGCGAAATACGGCAGATGGGCGAAACGCGAAATCTACGACCGCAACTACTCCGAAACCAGAGTGCCGGAAATACCGTCCGCAATCATCGAAACTTTGTCGCACCAAAGTTTCCCGGACATGATAATGGCGCAAGACCCGAATGTCAAATTCACCATTGCCAGAAGTATTTACAAGACTATACTAAAGTTTTTGTCAAAGCTCTACGACAAGTCATATACCGTGTCGCCCCTCGCTCCCGAAAACGTGAGCCTCAGCTTTGTGGAAGACGGTGTAGTGGAAATTTCGTGGGAAGGGCGCAACGACCCCGTCGAGCCTTCTGCCACACCTGTTCACTATGCCGTTTACACCGCTGCGGGAAACAACGGCTTCGACAACGGAGAGCTTGTCAAGGGCAACAAGATAAGAATCAGGTTGTCCCCCGGTGTACTGTACCAGTTCAAGGTCACGGCAATCAACAAGGGTGGAGAAAGTTTCCCCTCGGAAACGCTTTCCGCCGTAAGCCAGCCGGGTGCCGCAAAGAGCGTGCTCATCGTGAACGGATTTGAGAGACTGTCTGCCCCGGAAATAATCGACGACGATGTCGAGCAGGGCTTCGACATGGCCAGTGACCCCGGGGTGACGTACGGGCTCACCGCGGGATGGAGCGGAAAGCAAACGAACTTCGACAGGAGCAAGGCCGGGACACTCGGACCTAAGGGGTTGGGGTTCAGCGGCAGCGAACTTGAAGGGAAATTCATAATGGGCAACACCTTTGACTACACGGCAGAACACGCCAAAGCCATTCTCTCGACGGGGAAATACAATGTGGCCAGTGCTTCGCGACAGGCAGTGGCGACGGGCAAGGTCAGTCTTCAGGGATATTTCTGTGTAGACTACATAGCCGGACTTGAGAGATACACTAGCCAATCCTCGGCCAGCTACAAGGCTTTCCCCAAAAACATACAGGCAAAACTGACTGAATACACAAAGCGCGGCGGCAACATTATCGTAAGCGGCGCCTACATAAACAGCGATTCGCAGTCTGACAGCGACAGGAGTTTCATGGCGAATGTCCTCCACGTCAATCCGGCCACGAAAACAAAGTCGGGCACGGTGAACGGCATGGGGACACAGTTCGACATCTACAGCGAGCTGAATGCCACCCACTATGCCGCCACTTCAGTGGATGTTGTCCCTGCGGCAGCGCCGGCGTTCTGCACCCTTACATACGCCGACGGCACCTCAGCCTGCGTGGCATACCCCGGCAAGAGCTACAGGACGATAGCGATGGGATTCCCCTTTGAATGTATAAAGTCCGACAAGAAGAAAGCCTCCATAATGCGCGGCTTGCTCAGCTTCCTCGAAGGCAGATGACAAGCCCCTGTTATGTTCGCCGTATGCGTATTATGGAACACACAAGCTGCGTTTAGTCTGGCGTGTGGACATATTTTTTCATGTTGCGGCAAAAAAAAACTACAAACATCCACACATATTGTTTAGTTTAAGTAACTTTGCAGTCAAAACGGCTCTAAAAAGCGGAGCAAAATAAAATACACCGAAATGAACAGTCTCATAAAAAAATACACGATAACCGCAGCTCTTGCATTTGCGGTTTCCCCCATTTTCGCCCAGGAAGTGTGGGAAAAGCCTGTAGATAATTCCACGAAGACCCAAACCCGGGAGAAAGAGATACGGGCACAAAAGAAAGCGGAATCGGCAAGCAAGGACGCGAAATATCTCGAGGGCGCCGTAACCGAAAAGGACGGCAAGGTGGTGTGGACCACCGAGATGAAATTCCCGGGAAAAACAGCGCAGGAGATATACGACGCGGCTCTCGAGGTGATGCAAGGCTTCACGAAAGCCGACAACCAACTTGACGGCAGTGCGGTGGCTCTGGTAAACAAAAAAGACCACATAATCGCCACGACACCAAGGGAATGGCTCACGTTCACGAGCAAGTTCCTTTGGCTCGACAGGGCCGAGATGCACTACACGCTAATCACGACGTGTACCGACGGAAGCCTCACTCTCAGTATGGAGAGAATCAAGTATGTCTACGCCGACAACGGCAAGGACAACAAAAAAATATCAGCGGAAGAGTCGATTAACGACGAGAACGCGCTCAACAAGAAGAAGACGAAACTCGTACTCGGATGGGCAAAGTTCCGCCGCAAGACAGTGGACAGGAAAGACGAGATTTTCAAATACGTTGAAGACGGCGTAAGAGCCAAGTTAAAGTAATACCGGCGCCAATGGAATACGCAGACAACAAGGACGGCAGCACGCGGGAAACGCTGCGCCGCCCGGAAAGACACCGCCGCAACGAGACAGGACGGGGCAAGTTCTTCGTCTTGAGGAACATATTGAATATCATATTCATCATTGGTGCCATAGTCGGCATGCTCGTGTACTTTTTCAAGAACGAAGAAGTGGGCGTCGTGATAGTGCTGGGATCGATGGCGTTTAAAATGTGCGAATGTGTTATCCGACTGGTAAAATGACAAAAAAGAGATTCTTATCCATACCCATGGGCCTTTTGGCCTGTCTCCCGTCGCTAAGCCAAAGTTACAACCAGCTTAACGACAACGGCACGTTCACGCAAGCCGGCGACAACACGTTCAGCGGCGGACGAAGGGACTCGACCAAGTCAAAGGACAAGGTAATACCCAAGGGACTGAAAGTGTGGACTGTGGACGAACGCTTCGGCGACCGCACGGCGGCTTTGCCGGACACGCTTTCACACATGTTCATGAACACAGTATTCACATCCGGGATGAGGGGCGAATACAACACGACGGGCAATCTCGGTTCGCCGCGCATCAACCGTATATTCATCGACCGCCCCGTGTCCGACCAGTTCATATTCACACAGCCGTACGACTACTTCATACAGCCGCCCGACAAGTTCTTGTTCACCAACACCCTGTCGCCCATAACAAACCTGTCGTACAACGAGTGCGGTAACAAGACGAACGGAGAAGACCATTTCAAGGCTCTTTTCGGCACCAACATAGGAAAGAAAATCGGCGTCGGCTTCAAGTTCGACTACATCTATGGCAGGGGATACTACCAGGAGCAAAGCACCGCACACTTCAACTACACCATGTACGGCTCCTACATCGGGGAGAGGTACAATGCGCACCTGCTGTTCTCGACAAACCACCAGAAGGTGACCGAGAACGGCGGAATAACAGACGACAGGTATATCACGCATCCGGAAGTATTCCAGGACAATTTCAGCGAAAGCGACATACCCACAGTGCTGAAGAAGAACTGGAACCGCAACGACAACCTCCACATTTTCTTCAGCCACCGTTACAATGTGGGGTTCAACCGCAAGGTGAAGATGACCGACGACGAGATAAGGGCGAGGAAATTCGCGATAGAGTCGCAAAAGGAGAACGAAGCCGAGAGAAACAAGGAAAAGGCAAGGCAACAGGCCAAGAAGGACGGCAAGGCGTTTGACGAAGAAGAGTTCGACCGCAGCGGCAAGACTTTCTCCGGGAGGCCCGACGGCGCAAAGGTGGCAGGCAACGAACCGGAAGCTGAAAAGGCAGACAGGGGCGGACGCATCGCCGTTGCCGGAAAAGCAATGGCAGACAGTCTCCTGACCGGGAACGCCACAAGCAATCCCGACACGGCATGGATGAAAAACGAATACGTGCCGGTGACGAGTTTCATACATACGCTCAAATTCGACAATTACAAGAGAATATACGAGTCGTACTATACCCCGGACAACTACTACGCGGACAACTTCGACGTGGACAACAGCCTCGGCGGTGACTCCATCTTTGACGTGACAAAGAATTATTCGATTAAAAACACCCTGGCAATCGCCATGCTCGAAGGCTTCAACAAATGGGCGAAAGCGGGACTCAAAATCTTTGCCACTTCTGACTTCAGACATTTCACGCTGCCGGCACTTAACGGCGGCACAAACGCATATAACGAGCACAACCTCAGCATTGGCGGACAGTTGAACAAGACGCAGGGACGCACCTTCCACTACTCGGCAACGCTCGAGGCATGGCTGGCCGGAAGCGACGCCGGACAGATAAAGGCGGAAGGCAGCGCGGACCTGAATTTCAGATTCCTCGGCGACACGGTGCGCCTTGCCGCAAAGGCGCATTTCTACTGTCTCAACCCTACGTTCTACTTCCGCCACTACCATTCCCGGCACCTCTGGTGGGACAACGGCCTGGACAAGGAGACACGGACAAGGGTGGAAGGCGTGTTCACACTGCAGAAAACGCGCACGTCATTGCGCGTGGCGCTCGACAACATCACCAACTACACTTATTTCGCCCAGAAATACAACATCACCGACACTTACGACAGAACCGGGAGTACGGTAAGCGTGAAGCAGAACTCGGCTGCGATAAGCATGGTGACGCTGCAGCTGAACCAGGATTTCACTGTCGGTCCGCTGAACTGGGAGAACACCCTTACCTATCAGAAATCAAGCGACGACAACATACTCGCCGTGCCGGCATTCAACATTTACAGCAGTCTGTTCCTGAGATTTAAAATCGCCAAAGTGCTCAACGTGGACTTCGGCGGCGACATAAGATATTTCACACGGTACTACGCACCGGACTACAGTCCCGCACTCAGCCAATACACGGTGCAGGACAACGGCGACGCCAACCAGAAGGTGGGCAACTACCCCATCATAAACGTCTTCGCCAACATGCGCCTCAAACACGCGCGGTTCTTCGTGATGATGAGCCATGTGAACGCTTCGAGCGGAGACTATTTCCTCACGCCCCACTACCCCATCAACACGAGGGTACTCAGATTCGGCGTGTCGTGGAATTTCTTTAACTGAAAAAATAACCGAAAACTTAAACATTCATATAAGATGCCTCAAATATCAGTACGCGGACTTGAGATGCCGGAGTCGCCGATCAGGAAACTCGCACCTCTTGCCGCAGCAGCAAAAAATAAGGGAATCAAGGTCTACCACCTGAATATCGGGCAGCCGGACCTGCCCACACCGCAGGTGGGGCTTGACGCAATAAAGAACATCGACCGCAGCATACTCGAATATTCGCCTTCACAGGGATATTTGAGCTACAGGACGAAGCTGGTGGACTACTACAGGAAATACAACATCAACGTGACGCCCGACGACATCATCATAACGTGCGGCGGCAGCGAGGCGGTGCTCTTTGCGTTCATGTCGTGCCTCAACCCCGGCGACGAAATCATCGTGCCCGAGCCTGCGTATGCCAACTACATGGCTTTCGCCATATCGGCAGGGGCAAAGATACGCACCATCGCAACAACCATCGACGAGGGCTTCTCGTTGCCGAAAGTGGAGAAATTCGAGGAACTGATAAACGACAGGACGCGTGCCATACTCATCTGCAACCCCAACAACCCTACCGGCTACCTCTACACGAGGAGGGAAATGAACCAGATACGCGACATGGTGAAGAAACACGACCTGTACCTCTTCTCCGACGAGGTTTACCGTGAGTACATCTACACCGGGTCGCCGTATATCAGCGCCTGCCACCTCGAAGGGATAGAGCAGAACGTGGTGCTTATAGATTCTGTGAGCAAGAGGTACAGCGAGTGCGGCATACGTATCGGCGCACTCATAACAAAAAACAAGGAAATACGGCAGGCGGTGATGAAATTCTGCCAGGCCCGCCTCTCACCGCCGCTTATCGGGCAGATTGTGGCCGAAGCGTCGCTCGACGCCCCCGAGGAATACTACCGCGACGTGTACGACGAATACGTGGAAAGGAGAAAATGCCTTATAGACGGACTGAACAGGATACCGGGCGTTTACTCGCCAATCCCGATGGGCGCTTTCTATACGGTGGCGAAACTGCCCGTGGACGACAGCGAAAAGTTCTGCCGCTGGTGTCTGGAAGAATTCAGCTACGAGAACGAAACGGTCATGATGGCCCCGGCAAGCGGTTTCTACACTACGCCCGGCGCGGGAAGAAACCAAGTGAGAATTGCCTACGTGCTTAACAAGGAAGACCTGACAAGGGCCCTTATAGTATTGAAGAAGGCTCTCGAGGCTTATCCGGGTAGAGTTGAGGAGGAATAATCGAATGAATTTCCCGCTATTCATAGCAAAACGGATGTACGCCGGCAGCGGCGGCAAGGACAAGGTGAGCAAGCCTGCCCTCTACATAGCCACCGCCGGAGTGGCTGTTGGTCTGGCAGTGATGATTGTCAGCGTGTGCGTGGTGTTCGGTTTCAAGCATACCATACGCGACAAGGTCGTGGGACTGGGAAGCAGCCTTACCGTCGCCAATTTCGACATGCTCCACGGGGCGAGCCAAAGCCCGGTGTTCGTGTCAGACAGTATGATGCGTGTGATAAAAGGTGCGCCCGGCGTGAAAAACATACAGCGCTATGTCATGACGCAGGGTATTCTCAAGACCGACAGCGATTTCATGGGAGTGGCGTTCAAGGGAATTGCCTCCGACTACGACACCGCCTTCATCCACTCCTGCATGAAAGCCGGCAGCATACCGCGTTTCAGTGACACGAAGAGCGGCAACAGGATACTGGTATCACAAAACATCGCCGACAAGCTAAAGCTCAAATGCGGAGACAAGGTGTTTTCCTATTTCGTGAACGGCAGCGACATAAGGGCCAGGAAATACACGGTCAGCGGAATTTACCAGACCAACATGACCAAATTCGACGAGGCACTGTGCTTCTGCGACCTCTACTCGGCATCAAGGCTTAACGGTTGGGAGAACGGCATGGTGTCTGCCCTGGAAATAAACGTGGACAAATTTGAAAATATCGGCAGCGCGGCGGACTATCTCGTGAAAAACGTGAACCGCGCGGAGGACAAATACGGCAACACAATGTCGTCGGAAACCATACAGGACATGTATCCGCAGATATTCTCGTGGCTTGACCTGCTGGACCTCAACGTCTGGATCATACTCGCACTCATGACGTGTGTCGCCGGAATGACTATCGTTTCGGGACTTCTCATCATCATCCTCGAACGCACCAGCATGATTGGCACACTGAAAGCTCTGGGATGCAGGAACAGCGACCTCAGGAGAACTTTCATGTGGTACGCCGCTTTCCTCACCGCCAAGGGTATCGCCATCGGCGATATAATTGGCATCGGACTTATCCTGCTGCAGAAAGCCACGGGAATAGTGAAACTGGACGCGTCGGTTTACTACGTGGACTATGTGCCCGTGGAAATGAACATCAGTGCAATACTGGTCTTAAACGTGGCTACACTGATAATTTGCCTGTTGGTATTTCTCGGGCCAAGCTTTCTGGTGTCGCGCATAAGGCCCACGAAATCCATGAAATATGAATGACCCGGAGTAAGGCGAACAGATATCATTGGAAAATATAAAGATACGGAAAATGGCAAGATACATAAAAGCGATATTGTCTCTTTGCTTGGCAATAACGTTCACGAGCGGCGAAGCCGTAGCGCAGAAAAGAAACGCAAGGACGGTAAAAAAGACTCTCCGCAAGGCAGAGCAGCCACGCACAGGCCCCGACATCAACGACATGATACCGGCTACTGCCAAGCTGCTGGTCATCGACAGTGTCGTGGTGGACTACGACGGTTTCTACAACCACATTCCGAACAGCGGCAACTGCGGCACTTTTGCGCCATACGACAAGTTCTTCCCCAATGCAAAGACGAAACGCCCTAATTCGTTTGTCTACATAAATGATTTCGGAGACAAATGTTTCTACAACGATACAACGGACAACAACCGGTCAATGCTTTACACCGCAGACAAACTGGCCGGCAAATGGCAAAAGCCAAGGCTTATAAGCGAATTTGGCGATGAATACGAAGACATCAACTACCCATACCTCATGCCAGACGGCGTGACGCTGTATTTCTCGGCCAAAAGCAAGACAAAGTCTGTCGGCGGGAGGGATATTTTCGTGACACGCCTCAACACTGACTCAATGACTTTCTACAAGCCGGAAAACGTGGGACTGCCTTACAATTCCACGGCTGACGACTATTGCTGCATCATTGACGACATGAACTCTATAGGATGGCTGGTTACCAACAGAAGACAGCCTGCAGGGAAAGTATGTATATACACATTCGTTCCGTCTACAAAACGCTGGACGGACGATAATCCCGACATCCCGGTACAAAAGCTTGAATCACTTGCACAGATTTCAAGGATTTCAGACACTTGGTACGACAAACGGGCAGTGACTGACGCTAAGGCAAGAATTAACGGCATCGAAAAATCTTCACCAAGCTCAAAGACTCAATCAAATGAGTATGCCCTCGTTATCAACGACAAAAACATCTGTAACAATGAGTCGGCACTTCGATCGGCGACGGCCAAGGAAATGTACAGAAAAAGGAATGCCTTGCTCGACATGCAAAGGACTGACCATGAGAAACTGGACGCCATGAGGGGAGAATACTCAAAGGCGGAAGCAGGCTCAAAAAAGCGTTTGGCTACCGCTATAGCAGAACTGGAGAAAACGTGTGAAAAGCGGGAAATTCTGATTAAAAATATGGAGAAGAAAATTCGCAATGCGGAAAATCTTATGTAATTTTGCATGATGATATACAGGCAAAATGCTGCGTTAATAATCTAAACTTTAAAATTGAACATTATGAAAAGGTATTTCCCAGAATCCGAACTTATAATAAACGAAGACGGCAGCGTGTTCCACCTGCACGTTAGGCCGGAACAGCTGGCTGACAAGGTAATCCTCGTAGGCGACCCGGGAAGGGTGGGCCTCGTGGCATCGCATTTCGAGAACAAGGAATGCGACATCGAGAGCCGCGAGTTCCACACCGTAACCGGATCTTACAAGGGAAAGCGCATTACCGTTGCCTCGACGGGCATCGGATGCGACAACGTTGATATTGTGGTCAACGAACTTGACGCCCTGGCCAACATCAATTTCAAGACACGCGAAGAGAACGACACTTTCAGGCAGCTGACAATGGTGAGAATAGGTACATGCGGCGGACTGCAGCCGTTTACACCGACCGGTACGTTCGTCTGCTCGCAGAAGTCAATCGGCTTCGACGGGCTGCTCAACTTCTATGCCGGAAGAAATGCAGTGTGCAACCTGCCGATGGAGAGGGCGTTCCTTAACCACATGGGATGGTCGGGCAATATGTGTGCCCCCGCCCCGTATGTCATAGCAGCTGACGAGGAACTCGTGGACCGCATCGCCGGCGACGATATGGTGCGCGGCGTAACGATTGCGTGCGGAGGTTTCTTCGGACCCCAGGGCAGACAACTGCGCGTGCCGCTGGCTGACCCTAACCAAAACGAGAAGATTGAAAGCTTTGAATACAACGGCGAGAAGATAACGAATTTCGAGATGGAGAGTTCTGCCCTCGCCGGATTGTCCAAGCTTATGGGGCACAAGGCGACAACCTGCTGCATGGTGATAGCCAACCGTGTGGCGAAGAAGGCTGACACGTCATACAAGAACCATATAGACGACCTGATCAGAATCGTATTGGACAGAATTTAAAAACAACTCTTATAAAAACAAGGAGTGACAGAGTGGGCCGGTTGAAAAGCCGCTCACTCTGTTTCCGTAACTACCGTTATGAACAACAAAAGAATATTTCAGCGGAAATTCATTTATCCGGCTTGCCTCTGCGCAGCTGCAATCGTTGCGCTGGTGTACTACTATTTCTTTTCCGCCATGCTTGTAAAGAGCGGGACGCAGTATCTGTATATCGACAACGACGACACTGTGGATTCCGTGTGCAACAAGCTCTCCGACATTTCCAACCCGCATTCAATGACTGCCTTCCGTACTCTCGTGAGACACACGTCATACGACAAGAACATCCACACCGGACGCTACGAGATAGAAGCAGGGAACGGTGCATTGACCGTTTTCCGCAAGCTGTTCAGAGGACGGCAAACGCCGGTGAAACTTACTGTCCCCTCTGTCAGGACCATGGACAAACTCGCCGAGGCGGTATCGCAGAAGATGATGTTCGACGACAGTGAACTGCTCAACGCTCTTACCGACGATTCGGTATGCAGGAAATACGGATACGACACGGCAACTGTCTACTGCATGTTCATTCCGAACACCTACGAGATATACTGGAACGCCCCGGTTGAAAAATTCCTCGCCAAGATGAAGAGCGAAAGCAAGAAATTCTGGAACTTTGAACGCACCAACAAGGCCAAGGCCATGCAGCTCACTCCCGAACAGGTGATTACACTGGCAAGTATCGTGGACGAAGAAACTGCCAACGATGCGGAGAAGCCGATGATTGCCGGAATGTACTACAACAGGCTAAAGGCAGGTATGCCGCTCCAGGCCGACCCTACCGTGAAGTTCGCCCTCAAGCAGTTTGAACTGAAAAGGATATACCGCAACATGCTCTCTACCGACAGCCCTTACAACACGTACCGCAATACGGGACTGCCGCCCGGACCGATACGCATCCCGTCGGTGGCGGGCATTGATGCCGTGCTTAACCACGTGCGCCATAACTACCTCTACATGTGTGCAAAGGAAGACTTCAGCGGCACCCACAATTTCGCGAGAACGTATGAGGAACATCTGAAAAACGCTCAAAAATATTCCAAGGCTCTTAATGACAAGGGCATAAAGTAGACTTGGAAAAGAACAAGAGCCCCAGGGAAAATACTTGAAGAATAAATGACAAAGTTCAACGCTGCTGCAATGAATGACACTTTCTGCAACAGCGTTGAACTTAATTCTTTGCGGGTCTGTCATTCCGTCATGATGGAATTTGCACGACCCGATTGACTACTGTTTATGAAGTCCGTTTGAGCGGGAGCCTCCTAAACCTCATCCGGTGTGATGAGCTTGTATCCCTTGCCATGGATATTGATAATCTCGATCTGATCATCGTCCTTGAGATGCTTGCGCAGCTTCGTGATATAGACATCCATTGACCGGGCGTTGAAATAGTTGTCGTCAATCCATATTGTCTTCAAGGCGAAGTCGCGCTGAAGTATCTCGTTGGCATGGCTGCACAAAAGGGCAAGAAGCTCGTTCTCCTTTGTTGTCAGCTTCGTCTGCTTGTCACCGATTGTAAGCAGCTGCTTCTGGGTGTCGAAGGTAAAGCGGCCGATGTGATAGGTAGTGTTCTCGCGGTTCTTCTTGCCGCGTACCCTGCGGAGAATTGCCTCTATTCTGAACACGAGTTCTTCCATCGAGAACGGTTTGGTGATATAGTCGTCAGCTCCAATCTTGAATCCTTCAAGAATATCCTCCTTCAGAGTCTTCGCCGTGAGGAAGATAATGGGTATTTCCTTGTTGGCCTGCCTGATGTCCTGGGCAAGCGAGAAGCCGTCCTTCTTGGGCATCATCACGTCGAGCACGCAAATGTCGAATTTCGTCTTGAGAAAAGCCCTGTATCCGGCTTCGCCGTCGGGGCACAGTTCTGCGCTGTAACCCTTGGCCTGGAGATACTCCCTAAGCAACATTCCCAAATTCTCGTCATCCTCGCAAAGCAGGATTTTCAGTTTTTCGTCCATAATCTTTGAGTTTTATGTTATTTATATATTTTCCGCTTACGCTTCCTGTTCGTTTCTTTCTTTTGTAACCGGCAGTTCCACAACAAATGTCGTGCCCTTGCCCTTTTCGCTCTCCGCGTGTATCTCGCCCTTGTGCAGTTCCACGATTTTCTTGACGTATGCAAGCCCCAGGCCGAAACCTTTCACGTCGTGTACGTTGCCGGTATGCACGCGGTAGAATTTTTCAAAAATCTTCTTCAGGTTTTCCTTCTTCATTCCGATTCCGTTGTCCTTGACGGACAGGTACAGGCGGTTGTCGTCGTTCCATGTCCTTATGACCAGTTCCACACTCCGGTCAGGATGCTTGTATTTCACCGCATTGTCGAGGAGGTTGAATAACACATTGGTGAAATGCATCTCATCGACATAGATTGTAGGATACTTGGCATTGAGCTGCGTCGCGATATGTCCGCCCGTATGCTCCACCCTGAGGGTAAACGTGTTGGCAACGCCTTCGACGAGTTCGTTGAGATTTATCTTCTTCTTCTTGAAAATGGCTTTTTTCCGGTCGAACATCGACATCTGCAGCACTTTCTCCACAAGGAAGCGGAGGCGTTTCGATTCATCGTTGATAACTCCTCCAAGGTGTTTCATCATGACCGGGCTTTTTGTCACCGAGTCGTCATTGAGCATTTGCGCGGCAAGCGATATGCTGCTTATGGGGGTTTTCAGCTCGTGTGTCATGTTGTTGATAAAGTCGTTCTTTATCTCCGTATAGCGTTTCTGCCTGAAGATTACGACAATCGTGAAGATAAACGTAATGAGGAGAACTACGGTGAACACTATCGACGGTATCATGAAACGTACGCTGCTGAAGATGTAGTTGTTCATGTCGGGGAAATGTATCTTGACAATTCCCGATCGGTTCATGGGGTCGTTTCTGAACAAAACCTGTGAATAGCTGTATTCCTCACCTTCGTCAGTGTATTCCGGGCAACGGTACTGCTCGCGCCCGTCTTGCGTCAGCACCGTGAAGTGGTAGGTCATGTTCACGCCGTTGTTCATCAGTTCCGTTTTCAGGTCCTGGTCGAGAAGCTTGAAATTAACTCTCTCTTTCAGGGGCTTGTCGGATGCTGTATACAGGATGTTATACACCACCTCGTCGAGGAGTGCCTTTTGGTAAACGTAACGGTTTTTCACAATCTCCCTCATCGACTTTGTAGCCTCCGAGATTGAATTCTTGTCGCTACGCAATATCATGGCTTTCGGCATTGATGCCGGTTTTATGGTGAGGGTCTTGAGTTCAAACGATGTGTAGACGTTGCCGTTCTTGTCGGTTACGGCATACTGGTGGGAATGCTGCAATGTCCCGTCGGGCATGCCGGAACGTGTCCCCACGGAATCGTTCTTGTAGGCCCGCCGTTCCGTTTCGTTAACGTCGCGCTCCAGATACCTCAGCGTTTCGTTGAGTTCAAGATTTCTCGCTGCCTGGTACAGAGCCTTGTTAACGGATTCGTCGAGTTGCTCCTTCTTCATCTTCACCATGGCATCCATGTATTTCAGCTGGAGAAGCAGAAGCGCAAGGAACGAAAATCCCATTACTGCGGCTATTGTCCATATCGTTTTCTTCTTCATGCCGCAAATTTATTGCAAAACTGTATTCGTATGGGGATTTGCGTTAAAAAAAAGTGCATTTTTTTATTGCATTAACAAAAAACGACAATCCTACTTGACAATTATCAAGTTTCCCGCATAAAGATAGGACTTGGACAATAAAAAATGTGTTTCAAACATCTGTCTTATGGAAGATATTTGAAACACATTATAAAAAAGGGCAAGCTCTTTATTTCGTCACTCTGAACCAGTCGGCTTCAATCCAGCCCCTGTTGGTTTTTCCTGCAGGTTCGAAGGCCACGAAACCAATCTTTGCCCCAATCCATTTGCCCTCGCGCATATCGAAGATTTTGCCGACCTTTGTGAATTTCTTTCCGTCAAGGCTATAGGCAAACTGGCATTTGCTGTCGTTCACTGTCATTCGCATATATATGTCGATATGTGTGCCGGGCTGATAGTCGATTTTGTCCACCTCGGTGGGTTTCAGCGTGGCGAGCACGTCTGCGGTCTGTGGCTTGCCCTTGTCCGCGCTCTTGCAAACGAGCTGCTGCAGCTGGAACTCGTCCCCTACCCTCTTCACGACAAGTGCCGAGTAGTCAAGACCTTGCATGATTATACCGCCGCTTTGGTTCTGGTCTTTCGAGGTGAAGCGGAGTTTCGCAGTTGCCGTGAACTTGTCGGCGGGCGTTTTCTGCAGCAGCAGGTTAGGCACTTCCCACAGGTTCGGTGCGCCCTCTGAGAGTTTGTGCGTATATACACGCATTGTGCCGAACGACGTCGGCATGCCGAACATCTGATTGTAGTTGGCGTGCCACTGCCACTGGAGTCCCAGTTTCGGTTCGTTGAACTCGTCGCTCTCTGCGGGGTTTTCTATTGTAACCTTTCCCGAAGTTTTCGGCTTACGGTATGTTTCCACCGGCTCCCCACAGTAGTCGCCGTCTTTGTCAATACCCATAACAGGCCAGTTGTCCTTCCATGTGACAGGCTGGAGATGTACCACACGGCCGTAAGCCTCTTTGTCCTGGAAATGCAGGAACCAGTCCTCCCCGAACTTGGTGTGTACCCATGCTCCTTGGTGGGGTCCGTTTACTTTCGACTTGCCCTGAGCCAACACCACCTTGCTTTCATACGGCCCGTAGATGTTCTTTGAGCGCATCGCAACCTGGAATCCTGTAGGCACGCCTCCGGCAGGGAACATCACCCAATACCAGCCGTCACGCTTGTAAATCTTCGGTCCCTCGCAAGTGCGGCTTTCCTTGCCGTTGCCGTCGTATATTATCACGGGGTTGCCGATAGCCTTTGTTCCGTCTGCCGACAACTCCCTCACCACAATCACGGATGCAAAGCGCGACCGACTGTTTGCGTAGGCATTAACGAGATAGCAGCGGCCGTCGTCATCCCACAGCGGTGTCGTGTCAATCATTCCCTTGCCAGGAATCACGCAAACGGGTCTAGACCATTCGCCTGCCGGGTCTTTGGCTTTCACCATGTAAACTCCGTTGTCGGGGTCTCCCCAGTAAATGTAGAATTCGCCATTGTGGTAGCGTATCGAGGGTGCCCAGATACCGTTGCCGTGTGACGGCTTGTCGAACATCTCCTTCGGCTCCAGCTCTTTCACCGCATGGCCTATAATACTCCAGTTCACCATGTCCTTGGAATGAAGGATTGGCAGTCCGGGAATGCAGTTGAACGAACTTGCCGTGAGGTAATAATCCTCGCCAACGGCACACGCATCGGGGTCACTGTAGTCGGCATTGATGACAGGGTTCGTGTACGTACCGTTACCATTGTCGGGGCAACACACCTGCGACCTGTACTGGGCCGAAACGGCAACAGGAATTGCCAGCAAGGCGGAAATCAACAGTTTCTTGTTCATTGTAATTATTGTTTTGTCGTTTGTTAGATTTATCTGTATATCACGTTTACGAATTTGCCGTCGATACGCTGTATGCGGAACTTGTAGTTCACGTCGTGGGCTATGCTCATTAAATGGTCGAAAGGCTTGATTCTCTCGGCAAGCGAGATGGCGAGGTGTCCCATGGTGTGGCGCAAGTTTACCTCAACGCACGGATGTATGAGGAATTTCTCGGTCTTCGGGTCTGTCACCACCATCATGTCCACGCCCAGCGGACCGGAATAACGGCCGTTCAGGTGGCTCTCGACAAGCGACGCAACCCGTCGTGTCAGCATATCAAGGAATGGGAGGTCAATGTACTTCTGCAGTCTCTTTAGCTTTGACTCTTCCGACCCTATTACGTTTCCCGAATATTTTCCGTTTAGCGTATGGAACACGGAAATGCCCTTGTACTCCACTCTGCCATTCTCATCGGCAAATAGCTCAACTGCGAAATCTGCCACTTTATTGTATCTCGGTTCAACCATTACGTAACCTTGGTGCAGCAATATCTTTTTTATCCATAATGACTTGGGGTCGTCGCATTTTCCGGAGACGTAGCGTATTCCTCTGCCCGACGAACTCCACGGGGCTTTTACAACAATATCATGGTATTTCGCAATGCAGCCCTCGACATCCGACAGCCGCTCACAACGGAATGACTCCCCGCATGTTTCACTCTCGATGCCCTCGCGCAACTTTGGCAAAAGCACCGAAGTGTGTTCTCTACCGGAAAGGTGTCTGATACGCGACAATTCTTCTTCCGAAGGCAAGAGCCCGTCTCCTACCCCACTCTCGGATAGTTCTGAAACGATTCTCCTGTCCCACCCCCAAGGCAAAACCCTGTCAATGGGAAGAGACTTAAGGTCTTCCCTGCTCACGAACAAGACATCCCGCATCAGTCTCTTGAACGGTGCAGACATCTTTAGAGCAAATTTTATGTCGTCTACCAACACGAAATCACCGTCTTTCGCCCAAAAGGCGGGCAGAAACCCCAAGTTCATCCTCAGCTCCTGAGCTACATGAGACACCATGATATGGGGTTTGTCGTATGCAAGAGCAATGTCATGTTCGGGATTAAATATATATAAATCCACCTCTTTATTAATTAACAAAATAGTAAAAATGACCGCTATGGATGGCCTAACAAAAGCACCACCACTGCATCGCAGATTGTTTTTCACTGCAAATTTAAATAAAAAAGAGTACATTTGCAGACAAATTAAGAAAAATGTACGATAGAAAAACAATATGCGCCATAGCGACCGCAACTGGAGGAGCGCTGGGAATTATAAGAATATCCGGAAAAGATGCCATTGAAATAGCAGACAAAATATTTCAGCCCTTGGGAAAAGACAGAAATCCGCTGGCAAAAAGACAGGCATACACCATTACATTCGGCAAAATAACAGACAGCGAGAACAACGGCGAAACAGTGGACGAGGTTCTCGTCAGCCTGTTCCGGGCACCTCACTCCTACACCGGCGAAGACTCCATAGAAATATCATGCCACGGGTCCACCTATATCCTCAACCGGGTAATGCAGTTGTTGATAAGCAACGGATGCTCCCCCGCAGGGCCGGGAGAATACACGCAGAGGGCTTTTCTCAACGGCAAGATGGACCTCTCGCAAGCTGAGGCAGTGGCAGACCTCATAGCCTCACAGTCAGAGGCGGCACACAGGATTGCCTTCAACCAAATGAAAGGAACATTCAGTTCGGAATTGTCAAAATTGCGGGGAAAACTGCTTCACATAACTTCACTGCTCGAATTGGAACTCGACTTTTCCGACCATGAAGAACTGGAATTCGCAAACCGCAGCGAGATTAAAGATATCGCCCTGAAAATCAAGAAGACAATAACAGACCTCATAACCTCGTTCAAAGTGGGCAACGCCATTAAAAACGGTGTGCCTGTAGCGATTGTGGGCGAAACAAACGCCGGCAAATCAACACTGCTAAACAGGTTGGTTGGGGAGGAACGCGCCATTGTAAGTGACATTCACGGTACAACACGCGATGTGATAGAAGAAACCGTGAATATCGGCGGCACTATGTTCCGGTTCATTGACACCGCAGGAATAAGGGAAACAAACGACGAGATAGAAAGCATCGGCATCGAAAGGACAATCAGCAAGATATCAAGGGCTGACATTGTCGTGCTCACCATTGATTCCACGATTCCTGCTGACCATTACGCTGACTTACTTTCAACAACAATTCCGCTATGCGGTGGAAAACATCTCGTGATAGCATACAACAAATGCGACCTTACGCCAACAGAAGATTCACGCATTCCAATTTCAATCGAGCAGCAAAACACCTTGTCGTCTATCCACGAAACAAGGATTTCGGCAAAATCGGGTGACGGAATAGAAAGCCTGCGCATTATCCTTCAGAAAATCACATCTGCCGACTCATTATCGAATAACGGCGTTATTATAAGCAACGCCCGTCACCTTAGTATTCTTCAGTTTGCCCACTCCGACATAACAAGGGTTATAGACGGCCTTGACTCAGAATTGCCTTCAGACCTTGTAAGCCAAGATCTCCGCAGCTGCATATATCATCTTGGCGAAATCATAGGGGGCGAAATAGAAACCGACGAGGTTCTTGGCAATATTTTCAAGCACTTTTGCATCGGAAAATGACCCCTTAGAAACAACCGTTAGCAATTATAACCATCCAAGAAGAAGCCTCTGATTTTCAGGGGCTTTTA
>CAVGJZ010000005.1:0-90460 GCA_963629785.1 Oscillibacter sp. MSJ-31
TTCAAACCCGGAACCTTCTGATCCGTAGTCAGATGCTCTATTCAGTTGAGCTACGGAGCCATTTCCTAATTGCGAGTGCAAAGGTATGACTTTTTATTTGTTCCGCAAAACTTTTAGAGACTTTTTTCGGATTTTTGTGTTTCTTGATTTTTTTTTTGATATGGAATCCAGTTCTACCTCCTTTGCATAGTTATGACTAAGGGCATTATGGATTGCTTTGATTTTATGCGTTTCCATAATGCCCACAGGAATTTATTCGTCAGGAACGAGATACTTGTCTCCTGTTTGTTTTATCAATTCGCGTGCCACCTTTTCCGGGAAGCCCGGACGTGCTACTTTTGCTCCAAGTCCGGTCTTGGTGCGGAGGAATTTGCCTGCATTGGTGGGCTTCACGGCCATGTCGTTGTATTTCACTATTAGGAACGTGGCGAGTTGTTTCCACCGGGCAAGCATCTGCTGCGCCGTGTTGTTGCTATATCCTGTGAGATATTCAATTGCCTTTTCTGAGTTTTGGCTGTATAGCTCTACGGCATGCCTTTCGACTTCGCTTTGTTTTTCGAAATAAGATTTTTCGAGCGAATCGCGAACTTCCTCGAGCGAGGGGAACATCAGGGAATATCTGGGGTAAACCATATTGCTTACCCAGTTGCACACCCAATAGGCGTTCTTGTCGCTGAACGTCACTGCGTCAGCTCCGGGCGTGTTGTAACATTCCGGCTGTATGGTGTTGCCGCAATAAATCGGCGTATAGGCAATCATGTTTCCATCGTCGTTGCCGAACCATAGCACGCCGCCCACCTGACGGGGCAGCCATGAGCGCATTTGTGAAACGTAGGAGAATGCAGACTGTTGAGTGGATGTGGGACGCTCGTTGAAACACTGCTTGCCGTCAACCTTGAACATCAGTGGCGTGGGTCTGTATGGCATTTCCCATACGCCCTGTCCCATGTCGTTGTCAAGGGCAAAAGGGGTGCCCTCGTAGTGGTCGCGCATACATTTCTGCACATCCTGCACGCTGACTTTCCTTCCGGGTGTTATCCACAGTGGCATGGGTTCCGCATCCTTCACTTTTCCCTCGGCGTATGGCACATAGCGGCTCATGTCGGCGAAATGGTTGAAGAAGCTCCAGACACGTGCCTCGCAGAAGCGTCTGCCGCTGAAATCGGGATAGGCATAAGTATCGCAAAAGCTGAAATCCTTGTCCTTTCCGCTGAACCACCCCATGCGCCGGGCGTATTTTATGCAATCTTTTGAGAACAGCACGTTTTTCTTGTCATTCTGGTCAAAAGTGCGTATGCGGCTTTGGTTTGCGTGTGCGCAGATGGCGTCGTCGGGGATTCTCACGGCAACCCACACCACTCCTTTGCTGCCCGGCCCTTTGCCCATCATTTCCATTATCCACGCCTCGTCCGGGTCGCATATCGTGAATGTTTCGCCCTCGGAATTGTATCCGTATTTTTCTGCCAACGTCGTCATTACGGATATTGCCTGGCGGGCTGTCTTAGACCGCTGGAGTGCGATATATATCAACGAGCCGTAGTCTATGAGGCCGGTGGAGTCTACCATTTCCTCTCTTCCGCCGAAGGTCGTTTCCCCGATTGTCACTTGATATTCGTTGATATTTCCTATCACATTGTATGTTTCCGCCGCTTCGGGTATTTGCCCGTGGTACTCGTTGGTGTCCCAGTCATAGATTTGTCTCATCTCCCCCTTGGCGTGTTTTCCTGCCGGGTAATGGCAGAGCCCCATGAACATTCCGTAGTCGTCAGCGTTGTAGCTGCATATTACCGACCCGTCGGCACTTGCCTTTTTGCCGACGATAAAATTTGTGCAAGCGTATGTCTGAAATACGCTTGCACAAAATATGAGTGAAAGAATTATTTTCTTCATTTTCAGTTTCCTGTTTTTTTTATTCACTGTCAACAAGCCTTAAAGCTCATGTCGAGTCCTTTTACCGAATGGGTAAGTGCCCCTACAGAGATGTAGTCTACGCCACATTCGGCGTAGTCCCTTATGGTGTCGAATGTTATACCTCCGCTCGACTCTGTTTCGTATCTGCCGTTGATTATTTCCACTGCCTTTTTTGTGTTCGCTGTGGAGAAATTGTCGAGCATTATCCTGTCTACGCCACCGTGTTCAAGCACTTGGTTCAACTCGTCGAAATTCCTTACCTCTATTTCAATCTTCAAGTCCAGTCCCTTTTCTTTAAGGTATTGGTGGCAGCGGTCTATGGCGTTCGTTATTCCTCCGGCAAAATCCACGTGGTTATCTTTGAGGAGTATCATGTCGAAGAGACCGATACGGTGGTTTGTTCCTCCGCCTATTTTTACCGCCTGTTTCTCGAGCATTCTCATGCCGGGCGTAGTCTTTCTCGTGTCGAGAACCCGTGTTTTTGTACCTTTCAGTCGTTCTGTGTATTTGTGGGTCATGGTGGCAATGCCGCTCATGCGCTGCATGATGTTGAGCATCAGTCTTTCGGTCTGCAGGAGCGAGCGCACCTTGCCTGTCACAATCATGGCGATGTCGCCTTTGTGAACTTCCGTTCCGTCTTCGATAAGCGTTTCCACTTTCATTTCCGGGTCAAAACGTGCGAACACTTTCTTGGCAACTTCCACTCCGGCGAGTATTCCGTCTTCTTTTATTAAAAGGTGTGACTTGCCTGTGGCGTCTTCGGGGATGCAGCACAATGTGGTGTGGTCTCCGTCGCCGATGTCCTCGGCAAATGCGAGGTCAATCAGCCTGTCTTCCAATTCGTCTACTGTGTACATTATTTATAAGCTTTATAAAGAATTGATTCTGTTGTTTTCTTACAGGTAAATGCCTACGCCGACACGAATGCCCACTTTTGAATAGTCGGAATGGTTTTTGATTGACTGGTCGTAATACACAGCAGGCTCCACAGTGACGCTCTTGCCGAGGAAAAATGCGTAGCCAAGCTCTATGCCGGGCATCAAGTCGTTGTAGCTGCTGCTTCCTCTTACGAATTTGGCGTTCACGCCCATATATAGGCCGTTCTCGATAATGTAGTAGCGTCCGCCGACACCTACTGAAAAGGTGTCGTCAATGTTTTTTGTTCCTGAATGTTGGTATCCTACCATGCCAAGTGCCATCCAGTTGTCTGCCAGCATATATCCGCCTTTGGCTTCGATGCCGAAATTGAACTTTTCCATGCCGCTGTAGCTCATGCCAAGTCCCGTCAAAGAGCCGTTGACGTAATATTTTCCCTGTTCAAACTGAGCATTTGCCACCACGGACATTACAAGGCCAATGGCGAGCAAAAAGAATTTCTTCATAGTTCTATATTTTTTTGTTAGTAATTCCCTGAATTATGGAAGCTCTTGAAGGCTGCCATCCTTTAAAGATATGCAAATATACTACTTTTCCGTCAAAAACGCTGAAATGCCCAAAAACTTTAATCGCTTCCGTGAAGATGTGGCTCGAAAAAGTCCATTTGGGGGAATCTGTGAAACGAGCGGAAAATATTTTAGCGTGAATACATGTTACAATTACAATTCTTATAAGTCCTATTGGTGGTGATTTTACATTCATCACATTTTTTTGCAGAAAAACAACTAATATTATACAAAACATGAAAATCAATGAAAAATACCATGGCGTTGTAGTGCCTATGGTTACGCCTGTAACGAAAGAAGGAAACATCGACACAGATGCTGTGGAGAGAATAATAGAGAACTTTGCGAAATACAACGTTTCTGCCCTTATCATGGGAACTACGGGTGAGGGCAACTCTGTGTCAGTTGAGCAGGGTGCAGAAATGATAAAGGCTGCTTCCAAGGCCGCCGCAGGCCGTATTGTTATTTATGCGGGACTTTGCGGCACTTGCGTTAGCGACCAGATGAAGGCTGCCGAGAGATTCGTCGAAGCTGGAGCCGATGTCATCGCCGCAACATTGCCCAGCTACTATGCGCTCACCCCGGGGCAAATGTACACGTATTACAAGACACTTGCGGACAACGTCACAATTCCGCTCATGCTTTACAACATCACAATAACGACACACATGAGCATTCCTCTCGACGTTATAGAAAAGCTGAGTCACCATTCCAATATCGTTGGACTGAAGGACTCTGAGAATGATTTGGACAGGATGGAAGCCGCATTAAAGATGTTTGCCGACAGGGATGACTTTGCGTATTTCTGCGGATGTGCCGCCAATTCTGCGTACGCCTTGAAACTAGGGGCTGACGGCATCGTTCCGAGCGTAGGCAATTTTATGCCAAAAGCTTACAATGATTTGTTCGAGGCGGGAATTAAAGGCGATGAGGCTACTGCTGAGAAGCTCCAGCAGGAGACAAATACAGTGGGAAAGATAAATACCGCAGGACTTACGCTGGGACAGTCGCTTGCAGGTCTGAAGGTGATAATGAAGGAATACGGACTTTGCGAAACTTATATGTTGCCGCCGCTTACAGAACTTGACGGAGACACAGTAGAGAGAATCCGTACCGAAATCAAAGAATATATGTAGAATTATTTCCGTTATACCTGACTAATACCTTAATAAATATATGGAAACATCATCTCTTCACTGGATAGACATTGTCATAATCGTCGCGTCGGTGGTATTGGCATTGTGTGTGGGCTTCTATTTCTCAAGAAACCAGAAATCCACCGAGACATATTTCGCCGCCAACGGCAATATCCCGTCATGGGCTGTGGGCATGTCAATGTTTGCCACGATTATCAGCAGTGTCACTTTTCTGGCATACCCGGGAAATGCTTATGCCGGGAACTGGATATTGCTCGTACAGGGGTTAATGGTGCCTATAGTGCTCGTGTGTCTTATCGGGTTTATCGTGCCTCTTTACAGAAGGGTCATCCGCTTGAGCACGTACGAGTATTTTGAAAGACGTTTCGGACCCTTTGCCCGTCTGTATAGTTCGCTTGCGTTCGTGCTTGAGCATTTCTCGAAGATGGGAACGATACTGTATCTGCTGGCTTTGGCTATGGCAATGTTCGTGGGCGGAATGGATATACGGTGGGTAATCGTAATCATCGGCATTGTGGTGACGGTGATGACATTCTTCGGCGGAATGGAGGCCATTATCTGGATGGACGTGATACAGGGTTTCCTGCTCATTATCGGCGGACTGCTCGCTGTCGGCATTCTCTTCTATCTCACTGACGGGGGCCCGGCAGAAATTTTCCGCATTGCAGGCGAATACAAAAAGATAGATTTCGGACCGTATGATATGGACTTGACGCACCTGACGTTCCTCGTCATGGTTCTCAACGGTATCTTCTACGCACTCCAGAAATACGGTACAGACCAGAGTATCGTTCAGAGATACCTCACAGCCCGTGACGACCGCAGCGCAAAGCGCGCGTCATATCTTGGCATCTTCTTGAGTGTGCCGACATGGGCTTTGTTCATGTTCGTGGGTACCTGTCTTTTCGCTTACTACCACATCAATGCCGGGGCTTTGCCGGAGGGAATAAAAAGCGACGAGGTGTTCCCGTATTTTATCGCTACCGAAATGCCTGTCGGCATCACCGGTCTTATACTTGCCGCCCTTATCGCCGGGGCCATTTCCAGCATTGATGCGGATATAAACTGTATATCGGCAATCGTAGTGGAGGACTATTACGGAAGGTTCAAGAAGAATGTGACAGACCAGCAAAAAATGAAAGTCGGGCGATGGGCAGTCATCGTAACAGGAATTTCAGCCATATTCTGTGCGTTGCTCTACGTGGCATGGGGAGGCGAAGGCGTGCTCGGCACATTGTTCGGGCTTTATGCTATCCTTTCTGCCGGCATAGTGGGAATCTTCCTGCTCGGCCTTTTCAGCAGACGGGCAAATTGGCAGGGACTTTACATCGGTATAGCGGCTGCCATATTGTTTACTGCGTATGCGGTGCTGACCTCAACGAAATACGGAGACTCTATGATGCTTGATCTTGGAGACTGGAATTTCACCCACCACAAGTATATGCTTGGCGTGTACAGCCACATTATCGTTCTTGTGGTCGGATATGTTGCGAGTCTCTTCTTCAAAACCCCGCTTGCAGACAAAGAGCTGACAATCTACGGCTATTTTGAGGAAAAGAAAGCGAAGAACAAATTATAAAATGGCATAAAAATAAAACTTATGGAACCAATCACATTATTGCAGCCGCAAAAAATAGTTTTTGGTACAGGTTGCATAGACAAATTCAAGGAAGACTATCTCGCTATGGGCAACAAGAAACTTTTTGTCGTTACGCTTCCTTTCATGTTGCCTATAATAAAGGAAACGACAGATGTACTTGTTGCTTCGGGCGTGTCCATAGACTATTATACAGAAATCAGCGCAGAGCCTTCTATAACGGATTTTAAGAAAGTCCTTGAGAAAGCTGAGGCTTTCGGTGCGGACAGCTTTCTGGGAATAGGCGGCGGCAGTGTGCTCGACGTGACAAAGCTCGTAGCTACTCTCATTGGCAGCGACCAAAAGATTGAAGACCTTTTTGGTATAGGGCTTATAAAAGCCAAGGGCAAGTGGTTCGCCTGTATGCCGACAACATCGGGAACAGGCAGCGAAGTGTCGCCGAATGCAATATTGCTTGACGAAAGCGACTTGCTGAAGAAAGGTGTCGTGAGTCCTTATCTCATGGCGGACGCTGCATATATTGACCCTAAACTCACTTGGAGCGTTCCGGCCAAAGTAACCGCCGAAACCGGTATGGATGCGCTGACACATTGCATTGAGGCATACACGAACAAGTTTGCACATCCCATGGTGGATATGTATGCCCTGATGGGTATAAAGCTTATTGCTGCAAATCTGGAGCGGGCCGTGAAAGACGGGAAAGACCAAGAAGCGCGGGAAGCGATGGCTCTTGGCAGTATGTATGGCGGATTGTGCCTTGGACCGGTGAATACCGCTGCCGTTCATGCCTTGTCATATCCGCTCGGAGGAGAGTTTCATATCTCCCACGGACTTTCCAATGCTATACTCCTTCCGTCGGTTATGCGTTTCAACTACTGCGCCAACCCCAAGAAATACGCTGAGGTTGCCATGGCGTGCGGAGTGGAGAGAAAGGCTGATGATGAGGCCACGGCAATGGCTGGAGTGGAATTCATAACCGAACTGTCAAAGCGTTGCGGAATACCTACAACACTCACCGAACTGAATATCCCGGAAAGTGCTGTAGACAGAATGGCAAAGGCTGCCATGAACGTGCAGCGACTGCTGAAGAACAATCCGCGCACTGTGACCGAGGCGGACGCCAAGGCGATATACGAGAGCTTGTACTGATTAGTTACGGGAACTGAAAAAGAGAATGGCAATGAACAACTTGAAGCCTATACTGGCAATAACGATGGGGGACCCGGCTGGTATCGGTCCTGAAATAATACTTCAGGCTCTTAGCCTGAAGGAAACATACGACAAATGCAGACCGCTTGTCACTGGTGACGCAGGGGTGATGGAATATGTGGCGCGCCAGCAAAACTCTTGTCTGAAGATACATTCCATAGAAAATGTTTCGGAAGCGAGATACGAGTTTGGTACGGTGGATGTAATCGACCTGAAGCTCATTGATATGGAAACATTCGAACAGGGAAAGGTGGCTGTGCAATGTGGAAACGCCGCTTTCCAGTCGGTAATCAAGGCTATAGACCTCGCCATGAAGGGTGAGGTTGACGGTACCGTCACTGCGCCGCTTAACAAGGAGGCGCTGAACCTTGCAGGTCATCATTATGACGGACATACCGAGATTTACGCCCATTTTACAGGGACGAAGAAATACGCCATGTTGCTTGCTGACGAGTTTCTCAGAGTAATTCATGTGTCTACTCATGTGCCGCTGCGTAAGGCTTGTGACTTGGTGAAAAAAGACCGCATCGTTGATGTTACCGAACTGATAACTGACGCTTGTCGCCAGTTTGGGATTGTGAATCCGAAAATTGGCATTGCCGGACTTAACCCCCATGCCAGCGACGGAGGTCTCTTCGGCGACGAGGAACGGCTCGAGATAGAACCCGCAGTGGCAGAACTGAAAGCGCGCGGCTTCAACGTGGAAGGCCCCGTTCCCCCGGACACACTCTTCGCCAAAGCGAAATGCGGGAAATTTGACGGGTGTGTCGCCATGTACCATGACCAAGGGCATATTCCGTTTAAGGTGGTCGGTTTCAACTGGGACAAAGAGACGGGCAAGATGTCTACTGCAAAAGGCGTGAACATAACGCTGGGATTGCCAATAATCCGTGTCTCTGTTGACCATGGTACGGCTTTCGATGTTGCCGGTAAAGGTGTGGCAAGTTCCGATGCCATGCTTCTGTCGATTGACTATGCAGCAAAGATGGCTTTGTCAAGGATGAAACGCTAAATCCGTGAGACGATGATTCTTGTGTTGGCTGACGACATAACAGGCGCTGCCGAAATCGCGGGCATCGCCAAAGCTAATGGCAGAAAGACCATACTTTCCGTTAAGGGCATTCCTGAAAATCTTGACGGTGATAGCGTGGTTGTAGTTGCCACCGACATAAGGTCCGGCAACAGAGACGAAGCCCGAAAGGAAATGGAACGCCTTTGTCTGAGTATTAAGAATCTGCCGGCGGAATTCGGACGCAGCCTTGTTATATACAAGAAAACGGACTCGGTGCTGAGGGGGCATATCAGCACCGAGCTTTCTGTGATAATGAAAAGCCTCGGATTCAAAAACACATTGCTTGTTGCCCAAAATCCCTCAAAAGGACGGGTGATAAGCAATGGCGAATACTTCATTAGCGGCACTCCACTTGATGAGACGATGTTCTCTGTCGACCCGGAATTCCCAGCCTTTACATCGAGTGCTACAGAGCTCGTCGGAAGAGACTTTTGCAGAACGCTAAATGTTCATGGGAGTATAGATGAAAATCTTGCAGGCATTATTTATGTGGCAGATGCAACAAGCAAGGACGAGCTTCAGGCACAGGCCGTGAAAATGCGGGAAGGCACGCTGGCGGCTGGCGGCGCGGATTTTTTTGAAGCTTTGCTGGATTCCAATGATTCGTTTAAATGTGATTGCGGCAGCGCAAAGGATATAGACAACTTCGGTAGCTGTGCGAACGGAAAAATTCTTGTCGTATGCGGTAGCACACAAACGAAGAGTATATCCGGCACACCACTTATGCAACGGAAAAAAACAACGGAAAGGTGTATTCCTGAAGATGTGTTTGAAGGAGCAAGCCCTGATGTATGGATAAATGGCTTGTGTGATGTTTACGCCAGTGTTGAAAGCCTTATTCTGCGTGTGGGCGAACATAAAGTAAAAGGTGCCGAGTATGCGCGGAGAATAAGGGGCGTTATGGCAAGTGCTGTGAAGAGAATGATAAAAGAAGCCGCCCCCGACCGCCTTATGATAGAAGGCGGGGCGACGGCGTTCTCTGTGTTGTCAGCATTGGGCTGGGCGGAATTTGAAGTGTCCCGTGAATATTCCCCTGGTGTAGTGGGCATGGTTCACGGCAATACGGAGGTCGTGCTCAAGCCGGGCAGTTACCGGTGGGGAGACTTGTTCAAATAGGTATTCAAGAATACCACGCAAAATGACCTGTGCGCCAAAAATCCCGGCAGTTCCATTTCCTTACACGCTTATTTCCCCACTGCCGTAGCAACGGTGGTGGTTTTCATCGTAAATCACGCAAAACTGTCCCGGAGCAACTCCGTGGATAGCCTCTTTTGCGTGTACCACATACTTTCCGTTACCGGCTTTTTCTATAACGGCAGGATGATATTCCGGCGTATGGCGGATTTTGAATGTCACACATTTCATCTCCACTTCTTCGGTGAGGAAATGAAAGTCAATAATGGGGAAATCCTTTTTGTAAGCCGTCCGGGGGTCGTAGCCATGACTTACGTAGAGCACGTTTGCCGCCACGTCTTTCTTGACAACAAACCATGGTCCGCCGCCCAAGCCCAATCCTTTCCTCTGCCCTATCGTATGATACCACAAGCCGCGGTGCTCCCCTATCCTTTTGCCTGTTTCCAGTTCTACAACGTTTCCCGGATTGTCTCCGAGGTATCTTCGTATATAGTCGTTGTAGTTTATCTGTCCGAGGAAGCATATCCCCTGGCTGTCCTTGCGCTTAGCATTGACGAGGTGTTCTTTTTCGGCGATTTCTCTCACCTCGTCTTTCTGGAAATGCCCTATCGGAAATATTGCCTTTTGCAGTTGCCACGAATAAATCTGCGCCAAAAAATCCGTCTGGTCCTTAACAGGGTCGGGACTTGTTACGAGCCATTTGTTTCCTTTCCCGTCGATTTCCGTTTGGGCGTAGTGGCCGGTAGCTATAAGGTCGTAGTCTCGTCCCGCCTTTTCGTGGAATGCGCCAAACTTGATGAGTCTGTTGCACATCACGTCGGGATTCGGGGTGTAGCCGGCTTTTACCTTCTCCATGGTGTAGCGTGTTACTTCGTCCCAATATTCTCTGTGGCAGTCCACTACCTGTAGCCTGCATCCGTACTTGTGGGCCACGGCTGTCGCCATTTCAAGGTCCTCTTCCGAAGAGCAGTCCCATTCCTCCTTTTCCTCGGGACCTATCTTTATGTAGAAACAGTCGGGGTGTAGCCCCTTTTGCACAAGTTCGTGTACTACTACAGAACTGTCTACGCCTCCCGACAGCAGAACGGCTATTTTTTTGCCTTCAAGTTCTTTGAAATTCATTTGCTTCTTTGTGATTGAGCCTTTACAGGCTGTCCATTTTACTAAGAGTCTCGTAAATTCTCTGTACGGGAAGTCCCATCACGTTGAAATAGCTCCCGTTGAGTGCTGTCACTCCGATATATCCAATCCACTCCTGTATGCCGTAGGCGCCAGCTTTGTCGAACGGCTTGTAATGCTCAATGTAGAAATTGATTTCGCTGTCGGTCAAGTCCTTGAAGGTTACATCTGTCGTTACGTGAAAGCTCGTCTTCTTCTCAGCCGTGGCTATGCACACGCCAGTCGTCACCTGATGTGTTTTTCCGCTCAGCATTCGCAGCATGTCATGCGCGTTGCCGGCATCCTTTGGCTTGCCGAGAATCATTCCGTCGCATATTACAACCGTATCTGCGGTGATGACAAGAGTTTCCTCGTCAAGCAGATCCTCGTATGCCGACATCTTCTCTTCTGCTATATATTGCGCTACAGCATTGGCGTCGAGACTGTCCGGGTATGCCTCGCTGACCCCCTTGCGTAACAAAACCTCAAAGTGGAGGCCCAGTCCCGCAAGTAGTTCTTTGCGGCGCGGGCTTCCACTTCCGAGTATAATCTTATAATGTTCAAGCATTATGTCTCTTTGTTTTTTTTTAGAAATGATAACCGAGCGTGAGCAGCACCTGGTGCCGTTTGTTGTTCACGTCTACGGCATCACAAATGTTTGACATGTCCTCCTTTCCTGCGTCTGCATAATATTCGGTGAATGCGTGGAAACGTCCTTTCTGAATAGAATACTGGTATGCCAGGTCAAGCGAGAACTTGTTCACGGTATAGCCGATACCGCAGGTTATGCGGTTTGTGGCTTCCCAGTTGGTATAGTCCGTTGTGGAAGCGTAATATGTTCCGGGGGAATTTATGGAAGAGTCCTTGTAACCGTTCTTTTTGTACATCGGTGACACGTAGTTGTAGCCCACACGCACGGCGAGGTTGTCGTCCGGTTTCATCTCGAGACCGATTTTCAATGTGCTCACTCCTTTCAGGGTATTCTCCGTATGCCGGTTCATCTCGCGGTCGGAGCTGCTTGAGGTATAGTACTCGTCGTAATACCAGTCATATCCTCCTCCGTTGTTTACCCTTGTATCCGTGGAGCTGTAGTCTGCATATTCGTAGCTCGCACCGACAGCAAGGAAATTGCTCACTGTGGTTCCGAGGCTAAAGCCGAATTTCCACGGAGTGTAAAGTTTGAAATTGTACGACTCGTTGGAGTAGAAGGAATTCATGCCTCTGTATAATTCGTCAATTCCGCCGTTGTCGATGGTGGAATAGTTTGACGTGGTGAGGTTATACCACGTAGGGGTTGCTACGGAAATTCCGAAACGGAAAGGGTTGTCCTCTATTGGGCGTACAATCACGCCGGCCTTAATGTCAAAGCCCGTACCGGTTATCTTGCGGTCGTCGGTCATACGGGTGGAACCTATCGAAGCGTTATTGTTATTTACCAGAGCTTCGCTGTATTCGCTGTAGCCCTTGTAATTGACATCGTGTATGCCGAAGGTAAGTCCCAGATAGACACGGTCGTTTATATTTCCGCTAAGGTTGAAGTCGTACGTGCCGATATAGCCTGTGTGAGCCCGGTCAAAGGCAAATTCTGTGGCACCCAGGTATCCGTTGATGTATGCCGGCTTTCCCGTGACAGGGAGCAGGGCGTTGGCGTAGAGATAGTCTGACTGAGTAAACATGTTGGAGTTTCCTACGTACACGTCAGAACTGCCTTGGCTTACAAGGTCAAAGCATCCGTCATGACTCTTCAGGTAAGACAATTTGTTTTGCGAAGAGTTGTTGTCAAGCCTTTCCGCAGCCGAGAGTATGTAGTCGAAATTTTTGCTCTTGTGGTAGTTGAAGGCGAAATTGATAAACGAATTGCTGCTCACTCGCCTTGAATAGACGAAACCAATCTGGTCGAAGCTCATGTTTGTCTTGTTGCCGTTGGCGAAATTCCTCCCACCCTCTTGCGACACCACTCCAAACGATACATTGGCGGTGGAATGGCGGAAAAGTCCTATGCCGGCCGGGTTGGTGGAAATGGTGGAAATGTCAGCTCCGAGAGCGTCGAGAGCCCCTCCCATACCCACATAGCGTGCTGTTCCGTTTAGGTCTTCCTGCAGCAGCTTTGCGTTTTCATACGTTTCCTGTGCGCTGGCGGTTGCCGCCATCAGTGCAACCGCCGAAAATAATACTATCTTTTTCATCGTTCTTGTCTTTTTCTGTTCTACTGAATGTTGCTTTTACCTGCGTCCGCCGAAATGTCCGCCGCCGCCGGAACGTCCGCCTCCGCCGCTGTAACCGCCTCCGCCGTGGTTTCCTCCTCCGAAGCTCCCGCCTCTGTTAAAGGAACCGCCTTCAAATGAAGGTCTGTTGCGGTAGTTGGACTGGCTGAAATTGTCGTTGGAGCGACGGGTCATGTCATTGTTCCTTGAACGGCTGAAATCGTCGTTGTCGCGTCTGTAATTTGAGAAATCCGTATTCCGCCTTGTGGTCTGCCGGTTGTAGGCATCGGTGTTTCTGTCGCTTGTGCTGTTGCTGCCGCGGTAAAGCGAAGGGTTTACGTTATTGCGGGGGCCATTGCCGAAGCCGTTGCGCCTGTCGCCCGTAATTCCGGGTCTTCCCACCCATCCGTGGTTTGCAGAGCCGGTTATGCCGCCGCGGTTTATTGGGCGATAAGCCACTGTAGTCCCCCAATACGGACGGTTCCATCCGTAATACCACGGGTCGTACCAGCCGCCATAGCGGTAATACCACGGGTCATACCATCCGCCGTAATAGCCGTACCGCCACGGGCGTCCCCACCCGAAACTGTAATAAGGGCCGTAATATCCGTAGTATGACCTGTACCAAGGGTCGTCGTAGAACCAAGGGTCGTACGCCCAAAAGAAATCGTCGTCAAAGCGGCGCGCTCTCCAGTAATAGTCATAATCGTCGTCGGCATCATACTCATAGTATTTCCCCTTGCCATACTTGCCTTTTTGTTTCGCCACGTATAGTGAGTCGGGCGTGTTGCCGTCGAAGTCTATTGCATCAGATGCGAGCGTGTCGCCAATGAATGTGTAGCTGCTGCTGAAACCGCGGCGGTTGTATTCGTCCACGTCGCGATCGCTGCCGCTGTGGTACACGGGTCGCTGGTTATAGTAGGCATCCGCTTTTGCGGCGGTCTTGTCTTTCTTGGGCATGAAATACATATCGTCCTGCGCATTTGCGCACAATGGTGCGAAGCCTATAGCCAATGATAAAAGAAAAAACTTGTTCATGTCTTTGTCTCCTTTTTTATATTCCGGTTTCATTACAGAGTCTTGCTCCCGTAATTTCACGTTGCAAATTTACCTAGCTTTTAACTGCAAAAATACGGAAAAACCCTATACCGTGATAGGTTTTCCCCTATTTTTTATAAATTTGCAGCTAAATAAAAGTCAGAATGAAATATTTTAAGACAAAATTTGATGTAAAGGGCATTGACGGAGAAAACCTTGACGAGGCGGCACTCGCCACGGCCCGGGAGCTGTGTGCGGCTCTTGCCGGCTATGCCGGTTATGAGTCCTTTGAGGATACCCCCTGCGGTGTTGACGGCTATGTTCAGCAGGAAACTTATGATGCTGCCGCACTGAATGCCGCATTTGCGGAATTCCCTCTGGAGGGTGCGGTGGTCGAGTTCTCGACGTGCGAGGCAGAAAACAGGAACTGGAACGAGGAATGGGAGAAAAACGGTTTCGACCCTATCATAGTTAATGACCGTTGCATGATACACGACATTTACCATACTCCTTCTGATGCCGTGAAATACCCGATAACCATCGAAATAGATGCGAAGCAGGCTTTTGGTACCGGCACTCACAATACCACGCAGATGATTGTGGCAGAGTTGCTTGATACGGACCTCTATGGTAAAAGCGTGCTCGACTGCGGATGCGGAACGGGGATATTGTCGATAGTGTCTGCAAAATGTGGCACTGCCCGGGTGGCGGCGTATGACATAGATGAATGGAGCGTGGAGAACACCCGTCATAATGCGGTGATAAACAATGTGGCGAACATTGATGTCTTGTTGGGAGACGCCAAGGTGCTTGATGAAATCAGTGAGACGTTTGATGTTGTGCTTGCCAACATCAACCGCAATATTCTGCTGAATGATATGCCGGCGATGGTTGGCAGAATGAACACCGGGGCATATCTCGTGATTAGCGGTTTTTATGCAGAGGATGTGCCGATGCTGAAGGAAAAGGCCGACGAACTTAATTTGGACTATATTTCCATGAGGATTTCCGATAATTGGACACTTCTGAAATTCAGAAAGTTATAACGGTCGGGAACTTTGCTTTTAAGAAAAGGCACAATGCTGCGGAAATAAAAGCCAAAGGCAGAAAAATAAAAGCCAAAGACAGAAAAATATAATTCAAAGAGAAAATGATGTTTATGAGAAAAATAATATTGAACTTGTTGTTTTGCTTTCTGGGTTTGCCTGCATTTTCCGCAACAGACGTCGCCACGCTTTGGAAAGCAATGCCGGATAGCGTTATCCCCTATTTCAACGCAGGACTAAGAACAGAAATGGTGGATATGTACAAAATAGACAGGAAGGCGGTTTCAAAGAATATCCTTGGCGGTGCATGTTGGATTGACAGCATGGCCGACGATATAATGAGCCTGCACATCAACAAGTCCACATCGTTGGTTATTGCAGCCTATCAGAAGTCTGACTCTACCCAAATTATATGTGTGGTAAAAAGTTTCGGTTCGCCGGCAACTGAAAGTAGCGTGTCGTTCTATACGGAGGAGTGGAAGAGCGCGGGAAATAATTACGGGCTGCCTGCCAACACGGATTGTGAAGCCATCGTCAGGTCCCTAACATATCGTCCGGACACGATGTCGGCAGAAAGATACGGTGAAATCATAAAAAGAATAGAGCCGGTGATGGTCATTGCCGACGTGAATGAGGACAAGGAAATCGAGTTTGAAATAAATTGCCCGTTGCTTACAGCAGAGGAACGTCGTGAACTGGAAGCTGTGAAAAAGAAAAAATGCTTTAAATGGAACGGGGAAACATTTAAATAATGTTTAAAGTGAAAAATCCGCTCTTTGATAATTTGCAGATTCGGATTAATACGCTAACTTTGCAACGTGTTTTTCATGGTATTAGATTATTAAGGTTAATAAAAGATTGGTTGTCGTGAGACAATCAATTTTTTTATTGTACCAATACCTGTAAGATTCTGATAAGGGAATAGTTTTTTCTGGTATTACATTACATATATGAGAGCTACTGCTGAATTCATCATAGACAGATTCAACAAATTCAATGCCGAAATGTTCGGGGGAAAGCTCCCGCCTCTTGTCGTGCGCATCGGAAGGGCCAGAAATTCGCTGGGATGCCTTTCATATAAAGGCATTGGGAAATTTTATGATTTCAAGCTCACTATAAGCTCGTTGTATGACTTGGCGGAGCGGGATCTCGAAGACGTGATAATTCACGAGATGATACACTACTACATCGCTTATTTTGGGATAAACGACACCAGTTCCCACGGCAGGGAGTTTCGCAGGATGATGACTTCAATCAATGAAAGGTTCAAGCGAAATGTTGTCGTGCAGCGGAAGAATGACAAATTAGCCGACGGCGCAGGTGTACGTCCGCATTTCGTTGGTGCAGGAAATACGAAAGACGGGAAAGTTGTGATGGTGGTAATCGCAAAAAGTAAAATCCACATATTCTGGTCGCTCATTCCCAAACTCTATCCCGTTGTAAATATGCGCTGGTATGTGAGTTATGACAGTTACTTTGAACATTTTCCCAAGGTCGTTAAGCCGAAGCTCTATATTGTGGACGACAGTGCGCTTGCACATTTGGCAGATGCGAGTGAGATTGTTATGGAAAACGGGGGACTTGTCATTAAAGCACCTGACGGTGACTAACCAAAAAACGGAAACCTTGTTTGGTTTCCGTTGTCTTGGTCGGCACTTACCCCCTACCCGATTTTCTGCTTCGTGCAGGAACCGTTATTCAGCGTCGTCAGCGGGCTTCATGTTTGTATAAACATTCTGCACGTCATCATCGTCTTCGAGGATGTCCACCATTTTGTCGATGGTTTCACGCTGCTCGGGAGACACCTCTTTCAGGTCGGTAGGTATTCTGGTGAACTCGGCTCCGGTTATCTCTATGCCGTTTCCCTCGAGATGCTTCTGCAGGTCGCTGAAGCTCTTCGGGTCGCCGTAGATTGTAACCTCGTTGGTCTCTTCGTCGTAGTCGTAGTCCTCTTCCACTCCGTAGTCGATGAATTCAAGGATAAGGTCGTCCATATCGAGGTCAGCGGGTTTCTTGAATGTAAACACTGCCTTCTGGTCGAACAGGAACGAAAGCGAACCCTGTGTACCAAGGTTGCCGCCGTATTTGTTGAACACGGCTCGTACGTTTGCCACGGTACGCGTGGTATTGTCTGTTGCGGCATCCACGAAGATAGCCACTCCGTGAGGACCGTATCCTTCGTATGTAACCTCCTTGAAATCCTTCTGGTCCTTGCCCATTGCGTTTTTTATAGCGCGCTCAACGTTGGCATTGGGCATGTTCTCGCGCTTGGCCGTCTGGATGATGGCTCTAAGATGCGGGTTGTTTTCCGGATCGGGACCTCCGGCCTTTACGGCTATGGCAATTTGTTTTCCGATCTTGGTAAATGTGCGGGCCATGTGGCCCCATCTTTTCATCTTTGTCGCTTTGCGATATTCAAATGCTCTTCCCATTGGAATAAATAGTTATATAGTTGTTTCTTTTTTTATTCTAAGTTGCTTACGTGACGTAACACCGATGACCTCTTATTGGTTTAGTTGTCCGGCTTATCTCAGTTCTGCGCCAATCTGCTTTTTGATGTTGCCGATGATTTTTGTCATTACGGCTTCTATATGCTTCTCGGTGAGCGTCTTTTCCTCATCCTGAAGGATAAAATTCACGGCGTAGCTCTTTTTGCCTGCTGGAAGGTTCTTTCCCTCATACACGTCGAAAAGCTCTACTTTCTTCAGTATTTTCTTCTCTGACATATAGGCAACCTTCTCTATGTCTACAAATTCTACAGTGTTGTCAACGAGCAGGGCGAGGTCGCGGCTTACCGGTGGGAACTTGCTGATTTCCCTGAAGCTGACCGTGCTCTTCTTAACAGCCTTCATTAGCGCCGTCCAGTTAAGTTCAGCGTAATATACGGGGCTGTCAATGTCGAATGCCTTGAGGATTTTTTTGCAAACGATGCCCAACTCGGCTAAGACCTTGCCACCACGGTTTTCTATCGTGAGGGCCGACGAGAAGATGTCATTGTCGCTTTTCTTGAACACGACAGCTCCCATCGGTAAGCCGATGCGTCTGAGTATGTTCATTACGTAGGCTTTCAGTTCGTAGAATGTCGTGTCTTCGTTTGGATGCGCCCAACTGCCGCTGACGCGCATTCCCGTAACCCATAGTCCGAGATGATACTGCTCGCTGTATGCAGCCTGCGGATTGTTGTCGTCATGCTTTTCCTTGCTGAAGGAATACACGTTGCCGAACTCGAAGAAATGCAGATTGGGGTTCTTGCGCTTGATATTGTGTTCAAGACTTTCCAGTCCGCCGAAGAGCAGTGTTTGCCTCATCACGTTGAGGTCGGAACTCAACGGGTTCATTATCCTCACAAGGTTATCCACATGATAGTGGTTCAAGTTCTCGTAGTAGCCAGCCTTGGTGAGTGAATTGTTCAATATTTCATTGAAGCCGCATCCTACAAGTTGCTCTCCTACAAGATTTTCCAACTTGTACTTCTTGTCTTCGTCACCCTTTATCACAAGGGAACTTTTGAGCTGCGTCGGGATTTCCACGTTGTTGTAGCCGTAAACCCTGAGGATGTCTTCCACCACGTCGCAGGGGCGCTGCACGTCCACCCTGTATGCCGGCACTTCAAGTTCCAGAGACTCTTCGTCTTCCGCTATAACCTTCATGTCGAGCCACTGGCAGATGTTCTTTATCATGTCGTGTGGAATGTCCTTTCCGATAAGACTTGTAGCGTAGTTGTATTCCAGCTTCACCTTGAAATTGTCCATCGGTTCCGGGTAGACGTCGTTTATCTCCATCGAAATTTTGGCCCCTGCCAGTTCCTTTGCCATTATTGCGGCCTGTTTCAGGGCGTAAATCGTGCCGTTGGGGTCTATCCCGCGCTCAAAACGGAATGAGGCGTCTGTACTCAGACCATGGCGACGTGCGCTTTTGCGAATCCATGTCGGATGGAAATAGGCACTTTCGAGTACCACATTTACCGTTGTCTCGTATGTGCCGCTACCTTTTCCTCCGAAAACGCCGGCTATGCACATCGGCTCTTTGTCGTTGCAGATGGCAAGGTCCTTGTCGCTGAGTTTGTGTTCCTCGCCGTCGAGAGTGACAAACGGAGTGCCTTCCGGCATTGTCTTTACCACAATTTTTTTGCCTGACACCATGTCTGCGTCGAAACAATGCAGAGGTTGCCCATATGCCATCATGATGTAGTTTGTGATATCCACTATGTTGTTAATCGGACGAAGACCTATCACACGCAACTTCTCCTGCAGCCATTCCGGGCTCTCCTTTACCTCGCATCCGGTAAGGCTCACGCAGGCATAGCGTTTGCACGCGTCGTTGCACTCGATTTTCACGTCGATGGGCAATTCGTTGTTGTCAGTTTTGAACGCCTCGCAGTCCGGGCGGTGAAGGTCTGTTTCGTGCCCGTTGCGTTTGAGCCACGCATAGAGGTCGCGCGCCACGCCCCAGTGGGACAGCGCGTCGGCGCGGTTGGCCGTGATATCGACTTCTATCAGCCAGTCGCTTTCAAGGTTGTAATATTCAGCAGCCGGCGTGCCGACTTTCGCGTCTTCGGGCAATACTATTATTCCGTCGTGGCTTGTCCCCACTCCTATTTCGTCTTCTGCGCATATCATTCCGAAGCTTTCTACGCCGCGCAGTTTTGATTTCTTTATCACGAATTCCTTGTCTCCGTCGTAAAGCACGCAACCAAGGTCTGCCACGATAACCTTTTGTCCGGCTGCCACGTTTGGGGCGCCGCAGACAATCTGCGAAGGCTCCGCCTTGCCCAAATCTACTGTGGTGACATGTAGATGGTCAGAGTCCGGGTGTGGTTCGCAAGTGAGAACTTTGCCAACGTAAAGTCCCTTCAAGCCTCCTTTTACACTTTGCACTTCTTCGAGAGAGTCTACTTCAAGACCCTCCGACGTTAAAGCGTCGCATACCTCCTGAGGAGTAAGGTTGAAATCAACATACTCCTTCAGCCATTTATAAGATATATTCATTATAATGTTTTTTTTACAAATTCTTGTTCAGTCGAGGGCAAAAGTACGAATTTTTGCCCGTTTGTACAAAACTTTACGCTAAAAAGTGTATTTCTGCGATTTTACGTTTGCCAATGCGGAATACTGTAACGAAACACAGGCGGTGCGGGGGTGGAAAAAACGGGGAAATACACCCTCTAAAAATTAGGCAGGTTGTATTTCCCCGTTGTTTGAAATTGCAGGCACATTGGGTGTACCTTGTTGTGGTTTACCTTACAGGTTCAGTGATTTCTTGATTGCTTCAATCTTGTCTTCTGCTGCCTTGGAACATCTTGCGTAGCATCCTGCGCATTTGAAAGAACTGTCCTTCACCTCGATGTAGAACTTGATTTTAGGTTCTGTTCCAGAGGGGCGCACACTCACTTTCGTGTTGTCGTCGCAGAACCACTGCAGCACGTTGCTTGTTGTAGGCATGTCGAGCTTCTCTATAGAGCCGTCCTCATGTGCTGCCTCCAGCGTCTTGTAATCTTTCCATAATACAACCTTGCTTCCGCCGAGTTCTTTGGGAGGATTGGTTCTGAAATTCTCCATCATTTGCTTTATTTCGTCTGCTCCGCTCTTTCCGGGACGAACCACATTCACCGTGAATTCCTTCGAGAAACCGTATTCTTGGTAGATTTGCATCAAGAGGTCGTAGAGTGTCTTGCCCTGGTCTTTCGCCCACGCTGCGATTTCGCAGATTAGGCAGATAGAGGCTGGGGCGTCCTTGTCGCGCACTTTGTCGTAGGGCAGGAAGCCGAAGCTTTCTTCTCCGCCGCCGATATAATCCTGCTTGCCTTCAGAAAGGGCGATTTCACGCGCAATCCACTTGAAACCGGTATAGCAGTCGCGCAGCTCGACATTGTTCTTCTTGGCGATTTCTGCGATTACCTCGGTGGTGACAATCGTCTTGACCAGATAGTCCGTAGGTTTCAGTTTTCCCAGCTTTTTCTTGTTCTCGATAATGTAGTAGCAGAACATCATGCAGGTTTGGTTTCCGTTGATGATGACCCACTCCCCTTTGTCGTCGCGGCATACTATAGCCAAGCGGTCTGCATCCGGGTCGGTGGCAACCACGAGGTCTGCGTTGAGTTTCGTTCCGAGTTTCATTCCCAAAGTCATGGCTTCGGAATTTTCAGGGTTAGGCGATACGACGGTGGGGAAATTCCCGTCTATTACCATCTGCTCCGGAACGACATTTATGTTCTGGAAGCCCCATGAACGCAGGCACATCGGTACTATGACGCGCCCTGTGCCGTGCATCGGGGTGTAAACGATGTTCAGGTCTTTCTGTCTGTTGATAACGTCCTGGTCTATCATTGCCGTATGGACTGCCTGCATGTAGTTGTAGTCCATTTCGCCACCGATTATCTTGATGAGATTCCAGTCGGCAGTGAACTTCACGTCTTCGATTGTCACTTTGTTCACCTCTTCGATGATGCCGGTGTCATGGGGAGCCAGAACTTGTGCTCCGTCGCTCCAGTAAGCCTTGTAGCCGTTGTATTCTTTCGGGTTGTGGGATGCAGTGACATTTACTCCGGCTTTTGCGCCTAATTCCCTGATTGCAAAAGATATTTCCGGTGTTGGACGAAGCCCCTCGAACAAATATGCCTTGATGCCGTTTGCCGAGAATATGGCGGCTACGGTTTCTGCGAACAGGCGTGAGTTGTTGCGGCAGTCGTGTCCCACTACAACGCTCAGGTTTTCTTCGCCTGGAAAGGCTTTGAGAATGTAGTTGGCGAAGCCCTGTGTCGCCATGCCGACAATATATTTGTTCATGCGGTTGGTGCCGGCACCCATAACGCCGCGCAAACCGCCTGTTCCGAATTCCAAATTCTGATAGAAAGCATCAACAAGCGCTGACTTGTCTTCTGCCTCAAGCATTGCCTTTACCTCATTGCGTGTTTCCTCGTCAAATGCGGGCGAGAGCCACGACTGTGCCTTTTGCTCACACAAGGCAATAAGTTCTTTGTTATTTTCCATAATTATATTTGTTTAGATTGTTGTTTTGCATAGTTTTCAGATTAGCGTGCCGCGCTAATGGCGCAGGTGAATACTTGAACAATGCAAAGATAGTCTTTTTTTGGAAAAACAATAAAGTTTCTTGAAAAAAAACGATAAAGAAAGACTGTTTTGGCTGAATAGTCACCAGAACAGTCTTTCTATTCGGCATCCTTTCCTTTCTCTCTCAGCTGTATAGCCCGCTATACTCCTTCAGGAAGGAAGAAAAAACGGCTCGACTAAAATACAAAAGTCTGTCAAAGATAATTTTTAGAACCTGTCTTAAACGATTCCCTGTGCCATCATTGCTCTCGCTACTTTCAGGAAGCCTGCAACGTTGGCGCCCTTCACGTAGTTTATGTAGCCGTCTTCCTCTGTGCCGTATTTTACACAGTTGGCGTGGATTTCGTTCATTATACCGTGTAGTTTTTGGTCTACCTCCTCACGGCTCCAGCTTAACCGTTCGGAGTTCTGGCTCATCTCCAGTCCGGAAACTGCCACGCCTCCTGCATTGGCAGCCTTGCCCGGTGAGTACAGTATCTTGGCATCCTGGAATACCTTTATCGCTTCCGGCGTTGTCGGCATGTTGGCTCCCTCGCTTACGGCGAAAACTCCGTTTGCCACGAGAGCTTTTGCTGCCTCTTCGTTTATTTCGTTCTGAGTGGCCGAAGGCAAGGCTATGTCTGCCTTTTCAAACCAAGGCTTTGCTCCCTCCACGTATTTAACTCCGTATTCCTCGGCGTATTCACGGATGCGGCCGCGCTCCACGTTCTTTAGTTCCTTGATGAATTCGAGTTTCTCTTTTGTTATTCCATCCGGGTCGTAGATGTATCCGTCAGAGTCGGAACAGGTAACGACTTTTGCTCCCAGTTCGATACATTTCTCTATGGTGTACTGTGCCACATTTCCGGCTCCGCTGACGAGCACTGTCTTTCCGCAGATGTCGATGCCCCTTGTGGCAAGCATGTCCACGAGGAAATACACGTTTCCGTAGCCTGTTGCCTCGGGGCGTATCAGTGAACCGCCGAATTCAAGTCCCTTGCCTGTAAGCACGCCGCTCCACGTGTGGGTGAGTTTCTTGTACATGCCGAACATGTAGGCTACCTCGCGTCCGCCCACGCCAATATCGCCGGCCGGTACGTCCTCGTCGGGACCTATATGGCGGTAAAGTTCAGACATGAATGCCTGACAGAAACGCATGACCTCGGCATCGCTCTTGCCTCTCGGAGAGAAATCCGAACCACCCTTGGCGCCTCCCATGGGGAGTGTGGTGAGAGAGTTCTTGAAGGTCTGTTCGAATGCCAGGAACTTGAGTATTCCGAGATTGACCGATTTGTGGAAGCGTATTCCACCCTTGTACGGGCCAATCACATTGTTGTGCTGCACCCTGTATCCCATGTTGGTTTGTACGTTTCCTTTGTCGTCTACCCATGACACACGGAACGAAATTATCCTGTCCGGGATACAAAGTCGTTCAATGAGGTTGGCGCGGTCGAATTCCGGATGTTTGTTGTACTCTTCTTCAATTGTGGCCAACACCTGGCTTACCGCCTGGATGTACTCTGGTTCATTTGGAAACCTCTGTTTGAGGTTTTCCACTACATTTGCTGCTTTCATTTTTCTTTTATGGTTGATTAAAAATTAGTTGTCTGGCAATCTGTTTCTTTCCTTGCCGGGATGTGGTACTTTCCGTCAGTCCCACTTCGTAAAGTCCGCAATTTCTGTGCTGGGCGTGCTTTGTGAGCCTCTAATATGCCTCACGGTATTTGTTTTCGTCTTTGTCGTCGAGCATTGACAGGTAGCTTTGATAGCGGCTCGGTGCAATGTAGTGCTCCTCCACGGCTTTCAGTACGGCGCAACCCGGCTCATGCGTGTGTGTGCAGTTGTTGAACCGGCAGTCTTTCGAGAACTTGAATATCTCCTTGAAATAGCTTGTTATTTCCTCAGGCTCCATGTCGAAAGTTCCAAATCCCTTGATGCCGGGAGTGTCGATAACGTATCCGCCTTCAGGTAGTTCCAGCATTTCGCTGAATGTAGTTGTGTGCATGCCGGTATTGTGGGAATCGCTGATTTCCGCAGTGCGTAGGTTCACGCCCGGCAGTAACCTGTTGATTAGTGTTGATTTCCCTACCCCGCTGTTTCCGCTTAGAACTGTTGTCTTGTTTTTTAGGAGCGGTAGCAGGTTGGCGATGCCGTCTCCTCTTTCGGCGGAGATTGCCACGCACTGGTAGCCCACGGTGTCGTAGAGATTCATCATCAATTCTTGGTAATGAATCTCTTCGGGAGTCAGCAAGTCTGTCTTGTTGAATATGAGGATTACGGGAACTGCATATGCCTCGGCCGATGCTAGGAAACGGTCGATGAACGTGGTGCTTGTCTGTGGGTGGTCAATGGTCACGACAAGAAATGCCTGGTCAACATTTGCTGCAATGATATGGCTTTGTTTGCTTAGGTTCTGCGACTTGCGTATGATGTAGTTCCTGCGTTCCTGAATGTCGGTAATAAAGGCGGTGCCTTCTTGGTTGCGTATTATCTCAACCCTGTCGCCCACGGCAACGGGGTTGGTGCTGCGGATTCCCTTGAGTCTGAAATTCCCCTTTATCTTGCTTTCCACAGTTTTGCCGTCGTCGGTTTTCACGGTGTACCAACTTCCGGTATTCTTGACCACTAATCCTTTCATATTCTACTTTATAATGAGTAAAGTTTCTTTATAGACATTGGCAATGCCGATTGAAATGTGTGCGTTGAAATGTGAAAAACAAAGTGCCAAATGGCATCTCTTTACGGCGTTCCGCAAATGTGATGCAATATGGCACTTGTGATGTCTATTGTCCGTCGCTTTCTTCTTCTTCAGGGCTGCGCAGTATAATGCTTGTAGCCCCGAGCGTGAAAAGTGTTCCTCCATAAATAACCCTGCGTTCTCTGTCGCCGAGAATTTCGTTGTCTACAAAAGTCCCGGTGTTGCTGGGACCGTCGCGGAGCACGTATTTGAGCTTTCCCGTTTTTTTGTCTGTCGAGACATTTATCACACAGTGGCTGATATCCACGCTCGGGTCGTTTGTCTCGATTTTCAAATTTACGTTTGAACCTTTCATGTAGCGCCCGATGGTGTTGTCTCCCATTTTCAGCGGGAGGACCTGCTTGTAGTGGAATACATTTTCTATGACGACTATCGACCCGCATCCGTTCTCGTTTGCGTTCTCGTCAGGATTTTCGTCTTTCTGTCTTTCGCGGAGTTTTGATGTCCCGATGCGTATGCCGAATTCCTTATAGCACTCGGGACACTGGAATACCAGCGACTGACCATCCTTATATTTGGTTTCGTCGAATATGATGTAATTGTCACATTTCGGGCAGCGTACTCTTTTCATGAAATTATCTTATGCGGTAAATCCAAGCTTCTTTGAAAGTTTCGTTTTTTCTGAGGGAGTCAAGCTTTGAGAGGGCTTCTTTTTCAGAGGCGTAACTCCCGTAGACAACTTTAAGCGAACTGCCTACCCTGCCTATAACTCTCGTTTCCTTGTAACCGTCGGACTGGAGCTTGGCTACAAAATCCTCGGCATTTGTCTTTGTTATGCGGCAAGCCAATACAATGCAGTAGTCGTCTTTGCTTGTATCTGTTGTGTCAATCTTTTTTGTTGTGTCAATCTTTTCTTCTGTAGCCAGAATTCTTGTCATGGAGTCTTTCGTGGCTATGGCATTTTGAGCCTTTACCGAAACATTTCTAGTACGAATGTCGTCCTTTATGCTTACATCGGCCTTTGGCGTGCCAGTCTGCACGAGACTGTAGAGAAGTCCGTTCGTAACCGAACTCATCTTTTGTCCGTTTTCATAAACCTCAGTGCTTATGGGGGTGGAAAGCAGGAAGAAAGCGACAATGGCACAAGCTGCTGCGAAAACGTTGCGCAGCAGACTTACCTTTATCTTGATTGTTCTGTCCTCTTCCTTGTCGCCAATTACCAAGTGTGACTGTCCCAAAGGTGATACTTCTGTCGTTTTGGGCTTGTCGTCCGTTTGGGTAACTGCAGCCGCAGGTTCAGAGTGTGTATGCGGCTTGTCCGGCATAACAAAGCTGTTGGCTTGTTTGCCGTCGCTCCTTAATTCTATTTCTACACCGGACAGTCCATAAAGTTCGGGTGTGAGTATTCCGCTCTCGCAGGGCTCAAATTCATAGTTCCCGTCCTCATTCAGAAGTATGACTCCTATATTCTCAAGTTCATACACGCCTTCCCTTTCAACGCTTTGCTTGAGTTCATCTACCTCAGAGTCAATTTTTGCAAGAGCCTCCGGGTAGCTTATGTCGTAAGCCTCAACGTATGATTGCGCCAAAAGGGAATCGTTCATGTTCAGCTTGGGATTAAAACCCAACGTGCGTAAGGGTGGCAAGAACATATTGTCGCGGGTGTCATAGCGGGCATCGGCATGATGCGCTATGAAACCGCCTAGTCCCGGAACAATGACGCAATCATTGTCAAGCAAGAGCGTCTCAATATGTCTTTCCAATTCAATCATGGCTGCAAAATTACTTATTTCTCCACAATTTGCCAAACAAACGGGTTGAAACAAAGTAAGCATATCAAAAAAATATGCAAAGATTGCCACATCATTTTTTTATTTCTTAAATTTGCAGAAAAATTTAAAAAGCGATGGAATATATAAAGACGGAAATTGACGGTGTCTATATCATAGAGCCTAAAGTTTTTAAAGATGCACGCGGCTACTTTTTCGAGGCTTTCAAACAGGATGAATTTGAAAAAAATGTAGGCAATGTGGATTTTGTACAGGACAATGAGTCCAAGTCGTCCTACGGGGTTTTGCGCGGTCTCCATTATCAAAAAGGTGAATTTTCGCAGGCCAAGCTGGTTAGAGTTATAAAAGGTAAAGTCGTGGATGTTGCAGTGGACATCCGTAAGAGTTCTCCCACTTTCGGGAAACACGTGATGGTTGAACTAAGCGAAGACAACAAGCGGCAGCTGTTTATCCCGCGCGGTATGGCACATGGTTTTCTTGTGCTGAGCCAAGAGGCCGTGTTTACTTATAAGGTGGACAATGTGTACGCTCCGCAGAGCGAGGCATCAATCAAGTTTGACGACGCTACGCTCAATATCCAGTGGCCAATTGACAAGAATGATGTTCTTACAAGCGAGAAGGATTTGAAGGGGAAGGCTTTTGCCGAAGCTGATTTCTTCGAGTAAGTTATATTCTCTTGCAAAATTCATATATGGGGGCGGATGTAGATTTCCGATTCCGAAGATGACAATGGAAATGAACAAACAGACTTTATTACTGGCATCGGCATTGCTCCTCCTTTCTGCTTGCAAAGGCGGAAAGGAGGAGCGTGTGGCAGACCGTCAGGAGGACTTTCAGGCAAAAAGCCTGTTGCAGGGAATCTGGGTTGACACGGACGACGATGATGTGGTTTTTAAAATCAAGGGTGATACAATCTATTATCCGGATTCGTTGAGCCAGCCTTTGAAATTCGCTGTTTACGGCGATACTATGGAGACGCAGAGCGGCTCCAGCTATAAGTACGCGATAATAAAGCAGTCTGCCCATGTGTTTGAATTCAAGAACACAAATGGCGACATTGTGAAGCTTTATAAGGCAACAGACCCTAGTTATGAGCTCCAGTTTGAGAGAAGGGTTCCGCTAACGGTAAACCAAAACAAAGTAATCAAAAGTGATACCGTAGTAGCCTGTGGAAAAGACAAATACCATTCGTATATTCAAGTAAACCCTACGACATACAAAACGATAAAAACCTCATATAATGATGACGGGCTTGAGGTGGAAACCGTTTATTTTGACAACACTATACATTTGGGTATTTACAAGCAGGGTGTAAAGGTATTTTCAAAAGATTTCTACAAGAATGACTTTTCAAGTTACGTTCCTTCTGACTTTCTTAGACAAAGCGTGCTGAGCGACATCATTTTGACAAATGCCGACAATAAGTCGCTTAATTATCAGGCTCAGCTTGCGATTCCCGACAGTTATCTCAGCTACATAATAAACATCAGTGTTACTACGGATGGAAAGATGAGCATGAGTGTGCAGAAATAAGTTTCTCTTCAAAGTTGTCCCGTGAGCGAGAAATATTTGTTGAGGACCATCATTGATATTAATTTCTCGCGACGTTTGTTGCGGAACTGCATGGTCCATTCGTGCGCGTGTTCAACGATTGCCTTGGCTTCGTCCGGGTGCTGCTCATAATACATTATACGGTCTATGAGGTCATGGTAGTCAGGGGCAATTTCGATGTAGTGGTAGTTTGGTATAAGTTTGCCCTCCATGTACCATGTCTCGTACTTGGGACGGGGCATGACAGCCACGGAATTGCTCGACATCACCCATTTCAGGTTTGAAGCCACGTCGTTGCCCTCAAGTGCCATTATGTATTTGTAGCGAAGGTGGTCGTAGAGCGACATACCTCCTCCGGCTTTCAAGTCGCAAAGGGGGTGGCTTGCCCACATTTCAAGAAAATGTACACGATGCGGTTTGTTGGTGACATCGCCACGAAAAAGTATGCGGCATTTCTTTTCTTCCCATTTGAACGGGTCGCGTATCCATACGAAATGCCTCACTTTGTCAAGGTTGAGAAGTATATTGTTGCGGTTGTTGTCTCCAGAGGCGATAGGGCGGCTCTTTGTTATCTCAGGCAGGGGAAAAAGGTAGTTGACATCGCCCGGGTTGTAAGCCCATTTTAAGAATTGCGGAAAATAGCGCACGTACTCATAGGCATCGAAGAAATACGTGCTGTTTATGTAGTCGTTTACGTAAGAGATGCGCTTTTTTATAGTGAACTGGTCAAGTCTCGAAGCATCGTCAGGAAGGAATATATGGTCGGTGAACTTACAGTAATAGTCTACACGTTGCCTTATGTACGTTTTTTCGTCGGCGGGCATTTTTTCAAACTCCGACAATATTGCGTTGCGTCTTCGGCGAAGAATACATTTGGGGTATATGTAGCGTAGATACCCTTTGACATAGAATGTCAAATGGTTGTTCTTACGCGTGTGGTGCATGACGGCATGCCATGCGGCCTTTATATTGTCAATAATCGTGTGTGGCATTGTAAATTGATGAAGGTGAGACGATTTTGGGATAAAACTCTATCTTATCTTAAGCGATAGAGAATCGTTTTGTATAGTTTTTTGTAAAACCACTTTAAACGCTTGTATGGACGCGGTCTGGTCGGAATCATTGTGGGCATACTGCCGTCGCAACTGCACTGGCAGGCTATGCATGGATAGCTCCACCAGTAGGTTATGAGTCCTTCTTCTGTTAAATGGTTGTGCAGGCGGTCGCTTGTGAAAGATGATTTGTTTTCTTTCACATATTCAATTATTGCTTCGGCAGCCTTGCGGCTTATATACAAGCATCCGGCAAAACGGTCGCGCTCCGCCCTGTATAATACCCTACCCTTTTTCCGCCGGCTATGTGGCACAAGCATAAGGCTGCTCTCTTCGTAGTTCATGATGCATGGCTCGTTGACAAAATATGCTTGCCATTCATGAATGCTTTGTTCAAAGACCGTTTTGAAATTGCGCTTCAAGCGGAGGTCGTCTTCCACCACGAGAGCTCCCGGCAAATTGTGTGAAATGATATATTCCGTTGCCAGCAGATGCTTATAAGCGCAACTTGTAGCCGGTTTGCGGCCGTAGATAGAGTCAGGCTGGCCATTATCTATGAAATACTGCTGTAGCACTTCCTCCGTAATGTCTTCGATGTTTCCCTCTTCGATGAATGTCACCGGATAATCCAGTACAGACAGCTGGCGCATTATATAGCGTTTGCGTTCGGCGTTCCCGCGGACGTGGATGACGAGGACTTCTGTATTTCCCGTTTCGGGGGTTGTGTTAGGCTTCATAATTGCACAATTAGTTGTATGCAACAAAATTAACAAATAAATTCAAAACAGCGAAAAAAAACATTGAAAACTTGCCGTTGTGTGTTTTTGGGGCTACCTTTGCAATATATAGCATCCGTTTTTGTGCGGAGCAACAATTCATTATATGTTATGATACCTAAAGTAATACATTACTGCTGGCTCAGCAATGATCCTTTCCCGTCGAAGATACGCAAGTGTATGGACACGTGGCAGAAAATCCATCCTGACTACAAGATAAAACGCTGGAGCACCGAGAATTTCGATATAAATTCCGTGCCGTATGTCAGGGAGGCTTTCGAGATGCGTAAATGGGCTTTCGCTGCCGATTACATACGAATGTACGCCCTCTATACCGAAGGCGGCATATATTTGGATTCAGACGTGATGCTGCTGAAGAATTTTGACTGCTTTCTGGACAATTCATTCTTTTCAAGCATGGAATACCATCCCATACAGATAGAACGCTGTGGCACGATGCAACATCTGGACGAAGACGGGCACCGTATTGACGATGCTTTCATCAGCGGGATTCAGATACAGGCGGCGGTAATGGGGGCAGAGGCAGGATGTCCCTTCGTTAAGGAGGTTCTTGACTGGTACGCTGACAAGCATTTCGTAAATCCCGACGGCACATTGATGACGGATGTACTCTCGCCGTATATCTATGCCCGTGTGGCGGAAAAGGTTGGTTTTGTTTACAAGGATATAGACCAGCAACTGCCCGGGCGTATTCATATATATCCTTCGGAAACGTTTGCCGGCAACAAACACGAAGTCACTCCAAACAGCTATGCTATTCACTACTGTGCGCATAGCTGGCATGCCACGCCAAAAGAGAAGGTGACAAAATTTTTCAAGAATATTTGTGGGATTTTCTCGCGGTGACAAGACAACAGGATTGTTTTTATGATTGCCGCCATTTAACGATAAATTTCTATTTATGCTGTTTGCACGGGATAAAAGCCAGATGTGTAATAATTTGCTGCAGTTTGCACACGTTTACGCATGGGGGCGCGAGCATGGACGCAAGACCATAGCTACACGATTCAGCTACAAATATAAGTTCTTCAAGATAAGCCATACGCCGCTTGCCAGTTTCGCTTGGTATGTCTTTGCCAAATACGCGTCGGCGATTGGACTGTTGCCGTCTGTGAGTTTCAAGCATTCCGACTGCGACGCCGCTGCTCTTGAGAAGAAGATGCTCCGCCATCGGCACATAGTTGTCAATGGATGGTTTGTGAGGTATTATGACCTTTTCTTGAAATACCGCAGCGAGATTTGCGACCTCTTCACTATCGACGACGAATATGCTTCTCCTGTGAAGAAGCAGATGCAGTCTTGCGAAAAAGGCCAGAATGACGTGCTGCGTCTGGGGGTACACATTCGCCGTGGCGACTACGCTACGTGGAAAGGCGGCATTTACTGTTACTCTGACGAGCAGTATTGTGGCTTCATCAGAGCCTTTGCTACAAGGATGTTTCCCAACAGCAACATTCACGTTTACCTGTCAACCAACGACAACAACGTAAATGCCGGCAAGTGGGAAAAGTCAGTAAACTGTAACAATGTGTCAATGCACCTTTTGGGTGGTTCTCCGGCTGGCGATTTGTTCATGCTTTCCGAATGTGATTACCTTATAGGTCCGCCGAGTACGTTCTCGCTTGTTGCTGCCATGTACCGGGATGTACCACTCTGCCGTATGGATAAGGCAAAAGCGGAAACCCTCGGCATGGAAGATTTCCGCTTGTTTGATTATTGGTTCCGGAGAATTGTATAGCTTGGGATACGGAAAATCCTTGTGGCGTATCCGATATTCACTTTCTATTTCTTCTCCTGCCTTTTTAGCCACTCGGCCTTGGTGCGTTTCCATCGGTTGTGGCTCCACAGCCAATATTGCGGCGCACGGTTTATGGTTTCCTCCATCATGCGTGTGTAGCGCTCAGTCAGCGCAAACTCGTCCCATTCCTTGGGGGTGGTGGTTATGCGCTTGTATTCAGCTATGTAATGTCCGCGCTTCACTCGTGTGACATCCAGATAATACACGTCCATGTCGAATTTCTTCATGATGCGTTCGGCTCCGGTAAAGACGGGTGTATCCGGATGGTTAAGAAAACTGGTCCAGTAATGTATGTCGTTCCACCATGGCGTCTGGTCAGCCAGGAAACCGATAATATAAGGTTTCCCCTCCTGTCTGAACCGTGCGAGATAGCGTATGGATTCATTTGCCGGAATATTGATGCTCCCCCAACGGTTACGCTGGGTCTCCACTAGCCTGTTGAATACTTTGTTGTCAAGCCGCCTGTAGAACTGCACGCATTGGCATTTCTCGTGGTCTATCCAAAGCGGCAAACTCGTAATCCATTCAAAATTGCCGTAATGGCCCAGAAAGACGGCGCAGGCACGCCCGTTTTCGTAAGACTCCTTTATCAGGTCTACACCGCGGAATTCCAAATGCCGCTTTATGTCTTTCTCCGACATTGAAAAATACTTCAGGCTCTCCAAAAAGAGGTCGCAAAAATGTCGGTAGAATGACTTTTCCATTTTCCGAATCTCTTGTTCCGGTTTGTTCGGATATGCGTCGCACATGTTTTTGTGGACAACCTTGCGGCGGTAGCCTATGACATGATAAAGAATGCACGACAGTACGTCTGATATGCCATATAAAATCCACATTGGCAAACATGACAGCGTGTACCATATTGCGTACAATATTGCATAAGCTATACGTTGTTGCGTGCGGTGTTCATTTTCGTTTTCCCACATATATTTATGTTTTTTCTATTTTCGGTATGCTGGAAAGGTTACAGACATTCGGGAACGACTCCATCGTTTGCAAAGAGTGTCGTAATCTTCCATCTTGTCGTGACGCAAGGTTTTTTGCAGCCACGGGCGGCAAACTTTCTCTTCTTCGGGAAACCAGTTGCCGTAGAGTTCAAACTCGCTGAAATCAGCAAAGGAGTACTCGTTGTAGTTGTCGCGTATAGCCTGAATCCACGGCTTGCCTGTCTTATTCTCCAATTCTTCGTGCAGCAGTTGGATTTTCTCCTTTGAGAACAGCATCTTGTGCGCCACGTACGACAGCCCCGACAGTTTCATCCCGGGGAAGAAGCGATGTATATTCCGGTAATACGCATCATGCTTTTCATAGCTTTGGTAAAACACTGTTTTGTTGTCGTGTGTCAAGAAAACATGCGGCCGTACAAGTATATGGTCCGAGTCTATACAAAGATAATATCTGCAAGAACCTACGTTGCCGGAGAGTTTCAGCAGCTGTTGGAACAGCCATCCGCTACGGTCTGATGTGGTGCCGTCGGGATAATGTTCTATAAGATTCAAGTCTTTGGGGTTAAGCCCATTCAGCACAGTCGTTTCGTCTATAAAATCCAAATCGTTGGCATTGCAGAAATCGGTTATCTCCTTTTGGCTTGGTGCAATGAGATATATCCGCTTTATCGGGTGACATACACATCTGCGCACTCCTTCCAGACACAATGGCAGAGTTTCCAAGTCCTTTTCAATGACAGGGATTACCACGTCAATCGGTTCGGAAGATGCGTACAGCTTCTTGTAGGGAAACCATGCGCACAGTCTGTAGTATATCTTTCTGGCTTGCGACATCTCTGTTCTTGTTGTTTTTGTTACAAAGGTAGTCTTTTTGTTTTTTATATAGCCAACGTGGGTCTCATTTCTTTTGCTTTTGTATCAATTATGGCGGAATTAAACCTGATTATGCCTTATGCAAGTCCTGTCCGTTGCCCACCATATTGTACGCAGCCAACAAATGGTATAGACATAGATGTCCAGCCAAAATGTATTGTGAATAAACTCGTGTATTTTGGGCGGGCACAACACGTCGGTAGGAAGTATGGCGAAATTGACAAAGAGAAGCCAGAACAAGATCCAGTCCAAGCGTTTTTTGTCAGGCTGCAGCCAAAATGCCAGCAGATAACCGCAAATGGAAATAAGGTACGTATGCGTTTCGGGGCAGTCGCTGAAAAGTACGACAAAGCCCATAAGGACAGCAAGGCATTGTGTACGGAAACGCAAGTCGCTCCATCCGGCACGGCGTACAAAGAACAGCACTGCAAGCGCAGCCAATACGATGGCCTGTACTAACTGGTGATTGGGAAGCAACAGCCATTTCACCCCCCGTGCATACAGTATGCCGACATAATCTATATCGCTGTTGTGGGTGGTCAGCATGGTGGCCATTTCACTGTATAGGCCGATAGGGTCATCAAAGCTGGTATTGACCATGGGCAGGGCAAACAGTATAATGCCGCAGGCAATGCCCACAATAATGTTCCGCCATGGTTTGGGATACATCAGCAACATCGCAATCTCTATGCCTCCGTATATCTTTGTGGCGGCTGACACCATTATTAGTACGGCAGCCCAATGCCCCTTGCCGCGTTCCATGAGAGAAAAGGCAAATATAAATATATAGCATATCGCCATATTGTATTGGTAGCAGAAAACGGCCTGCAGGAGTATCGGTAGCAGGAACAGGAAAATGCGGTGCTTGTATTTGTCAAATTGCTTTGGCAGGGTTTTTATGGCAAGGGCAAAAAGGCTATAGTTGCCCAAGTTCCATACGAACGGCCCAATCCACCACGGCAACATCAGTATAGGCGCAAAAAGTACACAGAATGCCGGCGGATACAGGAAATACCGTCCGTGCTCGTTTACGAATGACATGGTGTACGGCGACACGCCTTCCCAAAACATGCGTGTGGCATCGGAGTAAACTATATAGTTGGCATTACGGCCGCGCGCCACTTCCAAGGCTGTCGCGACAATGGCCACGAGGAAGCCGAGCCAGAATACACATTTGGGACTTTTCCAGAAATCCATGAATTTTTGTTTTACCATAGTGTTTTATTTCTCAGATGGTTTGTAAATGAGTGCATTGTTTTCCATTCTCTGCATATACGATTGGATTATCGCTTTCAATTCCCGCTGCATCGCACTGGATATGTCCTGCTTTTTTGAGAGCAGGTTGTGCTTTAGAAGCCGGTCTGACTTGTAGTTATACAGAGCCTTGGCATTAGGCCCGTCAGACTGCAACAGGTAGTCCCCCTTTACGTACTGGTATATGCCGTTGAGATAGTTCACTGCCCACGTATCCTTGTCGGCTGTATGGAAGAGGTCTTGTCCGAACGCCACGTATGGCCTGTTGTAGCCCAAGTAGCCAAGTACGCTTGGCATGATGTCTATTTGCTGCGCAATGCAATGGCGGCGTTGCGCCGGTATGTCGCCTGCGGGGGAATAGATAATGATGGGAGAAGAGAAAATGCCCAAGTCTGTGCCGAACTCGGGATGGTCCACTCCGTTGGTGTGGTCGCTCGTCAGGACAAATATGGTATTCTTGAACCACGGCTGCTTGCTTGCCGTTTCAAAGAACTTGCCTATTGACATATCCGTGTAGCGTATGCACTTGTGCAGGGTGTTTGGGCCGTCGTCTTTGTAGACGTTCTTGTATTTCTCAGGCACGACAAACGGATGGTGGCTGGATGCCGTGAATACCGCGGTCATGAACGGTTCCTTCATATCCGACATCTGCAAGGCGTAATACTGCAGGAACGGTTCGTCCCAAATCGCCCATGTACCGTCAAAGTCGTCGTTGCCGTTGAAACGTTTGTCATTGTTATATTCGGTTCTGCCATAGTAGCGTTGGAAACCGGTGGAATTGGCGAAAGCCTGAAATCCCATGCTGCCGTTTTCCGCGCCATGGAAAAAGGCTGTCTGATAACCGGCTTTGGAGAGTTCGCCGGCAAGTCCGCTGACATCATTCATGGAAGCAGGCGTGACAAAGAACGGTTCCACGAACATCGGTATGCTGCTCAGTATGCTCGGCATGCCGTCAATGCTCTTTCTTCCGTTGCAGAAGGTGTTGTCGAATGTCAGGCTCTTGTCTACCAGCCTGTCTACGTATGGTGTGTATCCTTTGTATTTGCCGTTGTCGAGGTTGCGGTTCAGTGCCCCGATATACTCCCTGCCGAAGCTCTCCACGATGATTACCACAACGTTCTTTTGATTTGTTACGCCGGCTTTCACCGTGTTGCTTTTCAAGCTGTCGTTGTGTATGGGGGAATATATCGAGTCAAGTTCGGCCTGCGTATAGAACTTCGGGTCCTTGTAAGTATGTTTCCCGATGGTTCTGATTATCGAGAACGGAGTGTTCAGCACGATCGCCGCTTCGTTGGGATGTCTTACATACTGGTTCGCATTGCTTATGGTAATGGGGCGTGTTGCCGTAGTGAACCCTCCCCGCATACCTGCTATGCAGAGCGGTACATACAGAAAAAGGCAAACTAGTTGTACCGCATAATATTGCGCCATCGGTTTCATTTCGTACGGACGCGTTACGGCTTGGGGAGCTTTGCCTTTCGGTGTACGGTAAAGTGTGTACAATACGGCGATTAAGGCAAAGCCGGCCAATACTATATACCAGTGGCATATAATCTCTTTCAGAAAGACAGATCCAAGGTTGTCTTCATTCTTGAATTCGGAGAATACCGTTATTGTCGTACGTCGCGTCGTGTATTTGAAATACACGCTGTCTGCAAGGTTTGCGACAATGCAGACTGCGTTGAATACGACAAATACCCATTTGGCAACCTTCTGGTATATTGCGGATTCCTTGAAATGAACCGGCAGAAGCATCATCAGTGCATATACGGCATTGGTGTAGAGAATGGCAGAGGTGTCGAAGTACCATCCGCCCCGCAGGATGTCGCAAAATGAGTGCCACGTGATGTCTCCGGAAAACGAGTTCCAGTTTTCTGCCAAAAACACCAGCCTGCACAATCCGTACACAATGTACACAAGGATGATGTTTGACACGAAACATACCGGCACGGAATATATTGTTCTTTTATTTTTCATGTGCTGTAGCCTTATTTGCCAGTTCCGTCAGCGAAAAGCTGTCCGTCTCCACTTCCGCGGCGACATATACGGGGCGTTTTTTTGATTCGTTGAAAATTTTCCCGAGATACTCGCCTATTATGCCGAGTGACATCAGCTGCACTCCGCCAAGGAAAAGTATTATGGTCATCAGTGTGGGATAACCCTGCACGGGGTCGTCGTATATCCATGTGTTTATCAGTGTGTAACACATGAATACAAAGGCGGAAACAGAAACCAGAAGTCCGACAACGGCAGACCATTTCAGCGGTGCTACGGTGAATGACGTTATGCCCTCTATGGCGAGATGCAGCAGGCTCCATAGGCTCATGTGTGATTCGCCGCCCACGCGGTCTTGCGTTTCAAAGTCTATGCCGCACTTTTTGAATCCTATCCACGCATACATGCCTTTGGTGTACCGTTCGCTCTCGCGTAATTGCCTCAGGACAGCAATGCACGACTTGTCCAGCAGCCTGAAGTCGCCCACGTTCGGCAGAATGTCGTAACGGGCTGATTTTTGCAGCATACGGTAGAATGCCAGCGAAAATTGTCTTCTCCACCATGGTTCCTTGCCCCGTGTCAAGCGTTTGCCGTACACATCCTGGTAGCCCTCTTCCCATTTTTCCAGCATCAGCGGTACAATATGCGGCGGGTGTTGCAAGTCCGCGTCCATTATCACGGTACAGTCGCCGGAAGTGTGGTCAAATCCCGCCAGCATGGCATTTTCCTTGCCGAAATTGCGTGACAGGTTGATGTAGCCGACTCTCTTGTCAATGGCGCGCAGTGACTTTATCATGTCCATGGTGCGGTCTTTGCTGCCGTCGTTTACCATCAGTATTTCCCAGTCGTATGCCGTATTCCCGTCCATGAGATTTTTCAATGCCTCATAAAGCGGCCCGAGTGATTCTTCCTCGTTGTAGCACGGTATGAGTATGGTAACTTTCTTCTTCTTCTTGTCTTGACCCATTTTGCTTGCACAATCTATTTGGCCTTATTGTCTAAGGTCGTCAGTTCCGTTATTTTCCGTTGGGCAAACGTTGCATACGTCGTAAATTCCGCCCCTGTCTTTTTAAGAGCCTTTATGAGGCAGTCCAGACGACGTAACAGCTCGTCACCGCTGTTCATCCTTATTATGGCCTGCAGTTTCCACTCCGGGTGCTCTTTCAACCGGTAAAACTCCCACGGGTGCATATAGGTGGCGAAATATCCGTCATGCTTCAGTGTGCGCCGTATCATCCAGTGATACAGGCACGGCGGCAACACGTGGTTTGCCAGCCAAAACAGGGGGAAGCGCACCGTTGGTGTCACCGAAGCCGGTATCTGCAGCACTCCGTTCTCCATAAAGCATGTGCGCGGCATATCAAGATGCACGTATCTTCCGGGTATAAAGGCAGGGTTGAGGGATGAGTTGTATGTCATTCCTGTTTTCCTTATCTTGTCGTTTGACACGGCAAACATCCGCGGCTGCCGGTATCCGTGCGCCTTAACTCCTGTTACCCTTTCAATTATTTCTTTCGATTGCTCCACGTCAGTGTCTTTTGGCGCAAAATGGTCCACGCCATGACATGCAACTTCGTGCCCCTCGTCAATGATGCGCTTCATTACGTCCGGCGCGTTTTCAGCGAAATTTCCCGTACAGAAGAATGTTGCCTTGACTCCGTTGCTTTTCAGGCAGTCCAAGATGCGCCGTGTGCCGTATACTGACACCTTCATTCCTTCTTCCAGAGAAATTTCCACACCATGTTCACGCGGCACGTCAAATTCTTCTGTGTCAAAGCTTAAAAGTATATTGCCCATATATGTGTCTATATATTTTTTTTGTTGTCTTCGTTTTGCAAAGTTATAAAATTATGCTCCGAGTATTCTGACTTTGGCGATAATTCTGCATCCTTTATTTCCCGGCTTTTCTGGCTTCAAGGTCGTCGTACAGCTTTTGCAGCAATGCCTGGGATCTAATAAGGAGACTGTCGCTGCCGGTCCCTTCTGCGGTTATGACTTTTCGTGAAACGTTGTCGTAGTATATGAAGCAACTGTCGTTGATCATTCCCATAGCGTCAGGCACGGCAAAGAATGCAAAGTGCGGTGCCTGCGGGTCGAGGAGGTCCTTTGAATACAGGAAATCAGAGTGGCCTTTCCCCATCATGGCGAGCACTGTGGCGCATATGTCAATCTGGGAACCGCACGTCGTCGATTGCTGCGGTGTATTGATAGGGCCGCCAAGTATTATGAGAGGCAGTTCGTACCGCCACCGCTTCGTGTTGTCCACGTTGTCGGGGTATGCGCCGAGATGGTCGGGCACAATCACTACGATGGTGTTTTTCCAACAGGGCAATTTCTTCAGACTTTCAATGAACTTGCCCAGACAATGGTCCGTGTATGAGAAAGCGTTCAGTGCCGGGTCTGTGAGTTTGTGGTAGTTGGGCACGTCGAAAGGTTCATGGCTGCTGCCTGTCATTATGCCCTTGTAGAATGGCGTGCCGCCGTTCCCCGTTTCGTTTTCTATTTCATGCAAGACCCTGTCAAAGAGCGGGCCGTCGGCCACGCCCCATTTGCCGGTTATATACTTGCTGTCGAAATCGCGCTGGTCGGTAACCTTTCCGAACCCGGTGCCAATGAGATACGAACGCATATTGCTGTAGTCTGCATCGCCGCCATAGTAGAAGTGTGTGTCGTAATTGTCCCTTTTCAGGCTGCGTGCCAGCGACGGCAGGGAGTTGCTTATGCGCGGCTGGTCCATGACGCTCATTGTGGGCTGTGCCGGCAGACCGCTGAAAACCGATACTATGGCGCGGTCGGTGCGGAAACTGTTTGCGTAGAAATTGGTGAAATAAAGTCCTTCCCGGCTGTACCGCTCCAAGTTCGGCACGATTCCCTTCACGTGTCCGCTCTCTGCCATTATGTATTTCGAGAAACTCTCCAGGCAGATTACAATGACGTTATAGTTGTGCTTTGCGGCGTTCTTGCGTAATTTTGTGCAAGACAGTTCGTCGAATACTCTTTGCGCGTCGCTGTCTTTCATGAAGCGGTAGCGCTGCCCTATTTCATTGTCGTGTATGACAGCTTCAAAGAAGCAGAATAAGGGATTTACGGCTGCGTGGTTCAGTCTTGTGTTTGAGGAGTAGTACACTCTGCCCGTATGGTTCACGCCAGTGGAGAACCCTCCGCGTATGGGTATTATCAACGATACCGCGCCTAAAAGCAGGGTGAAGGATGAAACCAGCCTTGCTTTCAAGGGTGTTTCCTTTGCGGCAAATGCTTCATGGCCCACTTTAACGAAGATGCGGTAAATGACAACTGTCAAGGCCGCTATGAGGAGAGGCAGAAAGACAGTCTGCAGAAATGTCATGCTTGCCATTGCGTCGGCAGGCGATGTCTTCAGGTAGAGTATTGGAGTGTTGTCAAGCGGAAATCCCCAATATCCGTAGAGGGCGATGTTGGCCACGAACACTGTTGCAGTTGCCAGCGAAGAGAAGGCGAACCATACGCGCCACATAATTTGCACCGGCTTTTTCTTGCTCCATAATGACCATATCAGGATGAAGGCTGGTATGATGCTGAGGTAGCCTGCAATGGCAAGGTCGAGCGGCAGTCCGTGCCACATGACCGCCAGATAGTCGCCTAATTTGGGATTTGGTATTATGCTGCTGTATATGCCAAGAAAAAAAATCTTGCTGAGCACACCTGTAAGCGTCCAAATCACGAAAACATTTACGAATGTCTTTATCTGTTTCATTAGTTGTATTCAAGTTGCTTGAGACCCGGGCTCTCTCGTTTTTCAAAACATTTTTCTTCTGAATTCGGAGCAGGTTATGGCAGTGGCAATAGCCACGTTGAGGCTGTCCGCCGTCGTTCTGTCCTTGGGGAAATTCGGTATCAAGAGGCGGCGGTTGACGAGTTCTGAAACCGCTTTCGAGATGCCCTTCCCCTCATTTCCCATAACGATGATGCCGTGTGGGGTGAGCGGTTTTGTATAAATGTCCTCTCCGTCGAGAAATGTGCCGTACACGGGATAGCCGGCAGGCAAACGTCTGATCATTTCCGGCAAATCAACATAGACGGCCTCTACTCTTGCCACACTTCCCATCGTGGCTTGTATTACCTTCGGATTATACACGTCGGCAGTGTCCTTGCTGCAAAAAACGCGCGTTATGCCGAACCAGTCCGCAATACGGATTATCGTGCCCAAATTGCCCGGATCCTGCACTCCGTCAAGGGCTATATACAAAGCCTTCCCGTCAATAGCGTTTTGTTTCGGATTTTCCTTTGGCAAGGGGAACAGCGCCAAAACCTGTTGCGGGTGCTGCAGGAAGCTAACCTTGCGCAGTTCTTCTTCTGTAACAGCATATACCGATTTGCTCTTGCCGTATCCGTTGCTGTCTATCCAGTCCTGCGTGGCAAAAATCGAATGGGCTTGTGTTGCCGCAAGCAAATCTGCCACAACCTTAGGACCTTCAGCCACGAAAAGCCCCTCCTTCAAGCGTCCTTTCTTGCTTTCGAGGGAACGTATCGTCTTTATCTGATTTTTGCTTATCATGCCATAAATATAAATATTGAATCGCAAAAGTACGGATTTTTTTTTATTTTTGCAGCATAATTGAGAAGAATTGAATTCGAGCAGAACAATCGGAACTGACATTTATGACATTAAATAAAGGCATTGGTATACTAATTGTGGCATCTTTGGGAATTATCCTGTCGGGATGTTCTGCCACCAAGTTTATTCCCGAAAATGAATATCTGCTCAACAAGGTGAAACTGGAGTCTGCCGACAAGACCATCGACTTGTCGGCGTACCAGCCATACATCAAGCAGAAAGGAAACACGAAATGGTTTTCTTCATTCCGCTTGCCGCTTGCCGTATATTCCTTTGCCGGTAAGGATTCCACAAAATGGATAAACAAAAAGATAAAGAAAATCGGTGAAAGTCCCGTGACCCTTGATTCTTCGCTGACAAAAGAAACTTGCGCGAACCTAAGGCTGGCACTGCAGAACGCCGGATACCTTGACGCAGCGGTGGAGACCAGGACTGTCGTGTCCGGGAAAAAGAAAGTGGACCTTACATATATCCTTGTTCCCGGACTGCCATACCATATCAACAACATGACATACGACATACAGGATGACAGCATAGCGGAAAAGTTTGACAGGATATATCCCGAGGCGGAGAGAGTAAAGAAAGGTATGGTGTTTAATGTCAACCGGCTTGACAAGGAGCGCAAGAATATAACTGACGCACTGACCAACAACGGATATTTTCATTTTCACAAAGACTTCATTACGTTCACCGCAGACTCCACGTGCGGCGGAAGGCAGGTGGACCTGACTCTTCGCCTCGAGAAATACCGGCAGTCAAACAGTGCGAAGGATACCCTACACACTTGTTACTACGTTGACAAACTTGAATTCCGGGGAAACAACGGGGAGAAATTGCCGCTGCGCAAGAATACCTTGGAGGAAAACACGTGGATAGAACCGGGAAAAGTATTCCGGTCGGACGACTTGAAACAGACATACAACAGTTTCGGGCGACTGCAGGCCGTGAGATATACCAACATTACATTCGACGAAACTCACGGGTCGGACAAGCTGGATTGCAATATAACCGTAAGTCCGGCAAAGCCCAACAGCATAAGCTTCCAGCCGGAGGGCACAAACACGGCGGGTGACCTTGGGGCCGCCGCCTCGCTGACATACGAAAACCGCAACTTTTTCCGCGGGTCTGAGCTTTTCAGCCTCAAGCTGCGCGGGGCGTACGAAGCCATAACGGGGCTGGAAAATTACCAGAACCAGAACTACGTGGAATACGGCGTGGAGTCAAAATTGCTGTTCCCCAGTTTCGTCTGTCCGTTTTTGTCGAAGGATTTCAAGCGGCGATCTTCCGCGACCTCTGAATTCAACCTGAGCTATAACATGCAGAACCGTCCCGAATTCCACCGCCGCGTTTTTTCCGGAGGCTTGCGGTACAGGTGGGCGGACAGGAACCAAAGACACCTCTACAAGGTTGATGTCGTCGACCTTAACTATGTCTATATGCCGTGGATTTCGTCTACGTTCAAAAGGGACTATCTGGATGATGTGGACAACAGGAATGTCATACTGCGCTATAACTACGAGGACCTGTTCATAATGAAAATCGGGTTCAGTATGTCGTTCAGCAGCAAAAACACCGCGTTCAAGATAAATTGCGAGACCGCAGGTAACTTGTTGAACGGTATTTCGCGTATTGCAAAGATGAGCGAAGACGAGAACGGGCACTATAAGATTTTCAACATCGCCTTTGCCCAATATGCCAAGTTTGACTTTGACTATACCAGGCAGATACTGTTTGATACCAACAACCAGCTTGTTTTTCACGCGGGTTTTGGCATTGCCTACCCTTACGGCAACAGTACGGTCTTGCCGTTCGAGAAAAGATATTTCTCGGGTGGCGCGAACTCTGTGAGAGGATGGGCCGTGAGAGGGCTCGGGCCCGGAGGTTTCAAGGGGAAAGACGGGCGCATTGATTTCATAAACCAGACCGGCGACATGAAACTTGACCTTAACTTGGAATTCCGCACTTTCCTCTTCTGGAAATTCTACGGTGCGGTATTCCTTGATGCCGGCAATATATGGACGCTCAGACAATACGACGAACAGCCCGACGGGCAGTTCCGGTTTGACACGTTCTACAGACAGATTGCCGTGGCTTATGGACTCGGCGTTCGTCTGAATTTCAATTATTTCATACTGCGTTTCGATATGGGCATGAAGGCGGTAAATCCGGCATACGAAACGGAAAAGGAACATTATTCCATAGTACACCCCAACCTTGGCCGTGACTTTGCGTTCCACTTTGCCGTGGGACTTCCGTTCTGACATTTCCGGCAAGTGACTTATCTGAAGTGAGTTATTTGGACTTTGAGTATTCAGACTTTGAACATTAGACTTTGAACCAAACATAAAAAATTTGCACATGGGAAGAAACAAGTATTCGGACAGCGAAATAAAGGAAATCGGCAAGCTGTTGCGGTTGAAGAATTCAGCCAACAGGTCTAAGCAAAAGGAAATACGCCATACGCTCCGCACCGATTTTGAGTTCAACATATCTGATTTTAACGAGCCGGGCAAGGCATTTGGTGAAGACGAACTCAAGGATGCGATTTCGCGTGGGGCAATCATTGTACTTGACGATGCCACAATAGAAGCAATGAAAGAAAAACGGGCGCGCGACAAGGCCCGTGACGAGGCCGACCGCCAACGCATAGCGGTAGAGAGCGGCGAACAGACAGACTGGAAACAAGCCATGAAAGAATGGGAAGAAGCCGGAATGTAGAATTCTTGTATGCTTGTTTCCATTAGTTTCCAATTCTGCTTAACCCTTATCACAAAGTTACACGATTAACGCCAAACGAAAAGACAAAACGAGGGGAAATTGCAAAAAGAGTGTTCAAAAGGGTGTCAATACCTTAGATAAACACCTCCATGCTGTTCACCTGAAAGATGCACACGTTGCGGAGCTGGCGGATTTCGTGGCTGTCGAGGAGTTTCATGCGGCGACGGAGATGCCGGAGAGGAAGCCTCGGGAAATGGCGATATAGCGGTTACACAAAGGATGCAGGAGTGGACATAAAGGACATTTTCAGAAAGGAAAATGAAAATGTAAAGAAAAGTTTTCGCAACTTTCGCAATTTTTGCAATGATGTGCAAAATATATGCAAAAAAGATAACTCATTGATAATCAATGATGGTAATAGTTTTGGTAATTTTTGCACATCATTGCAAAACTTGCAAAACTTGCAAAAACTCACGAATGACAAGAAAACAGAAAATAATGTCCAAAATATGAAAAATCTTGAAATAGGAAATTTGGAACACTTTTGGGCAGGTTCGCATTTGCATATCCGCCGCCCTGCATCATCTTCTTCAAGACCAACGGCAAGCCGGCCAGAGCCAAAGAGAGAAGAATAAAATCCAAAGAAAATATCATAAAATCCAAGGAAAAACATCATGAAGTCCAAAGAAAAAGTCTCTGAAATGTGACGCTGATTGCCGTATGTCACTTTTCAGAGACTTTTTATAATATCCTGAATTTGATTACCAAAGGTTCAGACGCTTGTCTGAAGGCAGGAACATCTTGTCGCTTTCCTTTACGTTGAATGCGTCATACCACATCTTGATGTGTGGCAGAGCACCGTTTACACGCCATCTGCCCAAGGAATGTGGGTCGCTCTTTGTCAGCTGGCGGATATACTCGTCGGTTATGTTGGCTGCCCACACTTCCGCATAGGCGACAAAGAAACGCTGGTCGGGAGTAAGTCCGTCGACAGTTGCGAGCGGAGCGTCTTTCGTAGCCTCCTTGTATGCCTCGAAAGAAACCTGCAGTCCCCCGTGGTCGGCAAGGTTCTCTCCAAGTGTGAAGCGTCCGTTGGCATTGAGGTCGGGCAACACCTTGATGGCAGAGAAGAAGTCGGCATAAAGGTCGGCGCGCTTGTTGAAATTGTCGCCGTCGTTTTTTGTCCACCAGTCCTTCATGTTTCCGTCCTTGTCGTAGTGGCGGCCTTGGTCGTCGAAGCCGTGGGTCATTTCGTGTCCGATGACAACGCCGATCGCTCCATAGTTGAAGGCGTCGTCTGCCGAAGGGTCAAAGAACGGATGCTGGAGGATACCGGCGGGGAAGCATATTTCGTTTGTCGTGGGGTTATAGTATGCGTTCACCGTCTGCGGGTACATCTGCCATTCGTCTTTGTCCACCGGTTTGCCGGCCTTTGTGTCCACCGTCCATTTGTTCCAGAAGCGGCGGCACTCCTCGATGTTGTCGTAATAAGACTTGGAGGGGTCAATGTTCAGGTCGCTCAAATCAATCCATTTGTCGGGATAGCCTATTTTCACGTAGAATGTGCTCAGTTTCTCGAGGGCGTTCTTCTTTGTCGTCTCCCCCATCCAGTCCTGTGCCTCGATGCGTTTTGCGAGAGCTTTCTGCAGATTGCCCACAAGGGTCTTCATGCGCTCCTTTGACGTGGCGGGGAAATATTTCTCCACGTAGATTTTTCCCAGAGCCTGTCCCATCTGGCTCTCCACCTGGCTTGTGGCGCGTTTCCAGAGCGGATGGTTTTCCTTGCGTCCGCTCATGGTCTTGCCGAAGAAGTCGAAGTTGGCCTGCACAATCCCGTCGCTCAGATAAGGGGCGGCGCTCATTATCTGTCCCCACTCCATGTAGTCGCGGTATTCGTCGACTGTCAGCGATGCCACCAGCTTGTCGGCTCCGGCCATGAATTCGGGTTGTCCGACTACCAGTTCCTGCACGTCTTCCAGCTTCAGGCCCTGTGCGAGAAGCTGCTTTGAGAGCTGCAGGTGGGGGTATTTGCCGTTAAACTCCTTGAGCGACATCTTGTGGTAATTCGCTTCCGGGTCGCGCAGCTCGGTGCTCGACTTGGAAACTTTTGCCAGTGCAGTCTCCAGTTTCATCACGTTCTCCATCTTGCTTTCAGCCGCGCTCTCCGAGAACCCGAACATCTTGAACATTCTGACGATATGCTTTTTGTACGCCTCCCGTATTGCCACGGTAGCGGAGTCGTTGTCAAGGTAGTATTCCTTCTGTCCGAGAGTTATTCCGCCCTGCACGACGCTCAGGATGTTCATCGACGCGTTCTTCTCGTCGGCCGCCAGATACATGTTGAAGAATTCGTTGTCGCCGTAGGGCACGAGAGACAGCTGGATGTCGAACAACGACTTTATGCTTTTTGCTTTCTGCATCCTGTCGAGTGTCGGCTTTATGGGAGAGGTGCCGTCCGCATCCCTGCGCTTCTCGTCCATCGCCATCTTGTAGAGGTCGCTGAGCTTGCGCTCCACGGTTCCTGCCGGGTATGTCTTCTCCAGCAGTTCCTTCAGTATCCCGTTGATTCTCTTGCTGTTGTTTTCTGCCAGAACGTCAAAGCTGCCGTATCTGGAATACGCCGCCGGAAGCGGGTTCTTTTTCATCCATCCGCCGCAGGCGTACTGGAAAAAATCGTCCTGTGGGCGCACGCTGTTGTCCATGTTCGTCAGGTCCAGTCCGGAGCCAAGGGCTTGCCCCTGCGCGGCTGCCGCAATTGAAATGGAAGCAAATGCCACCATTGGTAGAATTCTTTTGATTTTCATTTTTCTTATCGGTTAAAATTTATCTTTATGTCAAGTTACGATAGTCGCACGCGGATGCCCGGCTGCCAATGGCCGGACATCTGTCCGTCATTCTTCGTTTGCCTTTATCTTTTCCAAGTCTTCCGAGAACTGTTCCCACAGTTCCACTTCCTTGTCGAGAGCCTTTCGGATTTCGGTGTACTCCGTGACGTATTCCATGTTCGAGGCGTTTTCCGGCAAACACAGGAGGGTGTCAAGTTCTGCAATCCGTTTTTCCAGTTTCTCTATCTTCTGCTCGCAGTCTTTTACGGCCTTTTCCGCCTTGTGGACTTTTTTCTGCCATTCCTTGCGGGCAGCGTAGTTTTGTTTGGGAGCGGCGGCACTGACCGATGAAACGGCGGTATCCGGCTTTGACGGAGACCTTTCCTCTTTTTTGTCCTGTTCCTTTGCGCCTATTTCGTGGAGCGATTCCAGATTGCGCGCCTGCAGGAAATCGTATATCCCGCCCAAATGCTCGATGACCTTTCCCCCGCCGAATTCGTACACTTTGGATACAAGGCCGTCGAGGAATTCCCTGTCATGGCTCACGATGATGGCAGTGCCGTCGAAAGCCTTGATGGCCTCCTTCAGTACGTCCTTTGACCGCATGTCGAGGTGGTTGGTCGGCTCGTCGAGTATAAGCAGGTTCACGGGCTCGAGCAACAGGCGTATCATCGCGAGACGGCTGCGCTCTCCGCCGCTGAGCACCCCCACTTTCTTCTCCGAGGCTTCGCCTCCGAACATGAACGCCCCGAGAATGTCGTTTATCCTGAGGCGTACCTCGCCGCGCGCCACCTTGTCGATGGTGTCAAAGACCGTGAGGTTGCCGTCGAGCAGCTGCGCCTGGTTCTGGGCGAAATATCCAATCTGCACGTTGTGCCCTATTTTCAGATTTCCGTCGAAGGGAATTTCGCCCATGATACATTTTATGAGCGTGGACTTGCCCTCTCCGTTCTTTCCGACGAAAGCCACTTTCTCGCCCCGTTTTATGGTGAGGTTCACATTGGAGAATACCACATGCCCGCCGTATGCCTTTCCCACGTTGTCGCAGATTATCGGATAGTCGCCGCTTCTCAGGCAAGGCGGGAACTTCAGTCTCATTTGCGAATTGTCCACGTCGTCAATTTCTATCGGGACAATCTTCTCGAGCTGCTTGATTCTGCTCTGCACCTGCACGGACTTGGTCGGCTTGTAGCGGAATCTCTCTATGAAATCCTTTATGTCCGCTATTTCCTTCTGCTGGTTTTCATAGGCGCGGAGCTGCTGTTCGCGCCGCTCGCGCCGCAATTCCACGTACTGGTCGTATTTCACCTTATAGTCCACTACCCTGCCGCAGCTTATTTCCAGTGTGCGGTTGGTCACGTTGTTTATGAAGGCCCTGTCGTGGCTGACAAGCACGAGGGCTTTTGCGCTCTGTGCCAGGAACTGCTCAAGCCATTGTATGCTCTCGATGTCGAGGTGGTTGGTAGGCTCGTCAAGCAGCAGCACGTCGGGATTTTCCAGGAGAATCTTCGCCAGTTCTATCCTCATTCTCCAGCCTCCGCTGAATTCCTTTGTCGGCCGGTCGAAATCTTCCCGGGTGAACCCGAGGCCGGTGAGGGTGCGTTCCATATTCGCCTCCATACTGTCCGGCTCTGCCATCATGTAGCGGTCGTGGGCGTTGGTGAAACGTTGCACAAGGTCGAGATACGCGTCGCTTTCGTAGTCCTCACGCTCCGAAAGCTGTTCCTGCAGCTCGTCCACCCTGTCCTTTAGTGCGGCGACATTGGCGAAGGCCTTGCGTGTCTCTTCTCTGACTGTCGTGTCGTCAGTGATTTTCATTACCTGCGGCAGGTAGCCTATTGTCGTGTCATTGGGGATAGAGACAGAACCAGATGTCGGTTTCTCAAGTCCGCACAATATCTTTAGCATTGTGGACTTTCCTGCCCCGTTCTTTCCTACAAGCGCTATGCGGTCGCGGTTGTTTACCACGAAGCTTGCATCCTGGAAGAGCGGCCTGACACCAAATTCTACTTTTAGTCCGTCTACTGATATCATTCTTGTCTTTTATTTTTCCATTATCAATGCAAAGTTACAATAAAAATGGTTCTTTTGGATATATAAAACAAAGATAATGCAGGCAGCCCGCAAATAATAAAGGGGGAAATGAAAGTCTGTATAACAAAAAGACCGTCCTGTGGGGAACGGTCTTTTTGCGGTATGTACGGGACTCGAACCCGTGACCTCCTGCGTGACAGGCAGGCATTCTAACCAGCTGAACTAACACACCAAAAGTGCTTTGTCAAAGCGTCCGAACCCTCTTGTTTCGTTTTGCGGTTGCAAAGGTACGAATATTTTTTGTTCCGGCAATACTTTCCTTGTTTTTTTTTTATAAAAAATATTGCATGAACACTGCATCCCGGTATTCCTTTCCGTCATACAGCCAGTGTTTCAGGGTCTGGGAATCTTTAAATCCTGAACTTCTGAAGAACTTGAGAGACGCGGCATTGTCCTCGGCTATTATGACATATAACTGATGAAGATGCAGCACTTCGCTGGCGTACCGCATGATGAGCCTTACCGAAGAAGAGGCGTAGCCCTTGTGGCGGAACTTGCTTTTTATGACGATTCCCAGTTCTGCCCTTTGGTGGCGGGGGTCAAAATTCTGTATGTCCACTATTCCAACGGTCTCGTTTTCTTCGTTATCTACCATCATGCGCACCTGTCTGTCGGTATAGATGTCTCCGGCGGAATCCGCTATGTAGTTGTGCAGGGCGTAGCGCGAGTAAGGCACGTTTGTAATGCCCACCCCCCACAGGCTGATGTCGTTTTCTATTTTGTAAAGCAAGTCGAGGTCTTCCGGTTCCATTGCCCTCAGCCTTACGTGCGGCAGTTCTTTCATCTTAGGATTTCGTTCTCGGTTATCACTGTATGGTTTTGCGGATTGAATGTTCCCAATGAAACGTTTTTCCTCGGATTGCTTTCAAAAAGGCTGAGGATTTCGGAGTATTTGTAAAGGTGCGTGTCGCACACCACAAAGGTCTTGTCGGCGGGACAGATAACTTTGTCCAGCCTCTCTCCCGCCCTCATCTTGTCCTCTTCGTCGCATTCCAGATAAGTGGCTGCCAGACCTTTGTTGTCGGCAATGCGCCGGCATGATTTCAGGTTGTCTTTTGAGCAAACGAAAACGTATGCCGCTTCTTTCTTCCTCTTGTACGGGAAAAGGCCGAGCACTTTGAAGGCCCGTTTCATCAGCATCTTGCACAAGGCCAGAAAAGCCTTGACGTATATTGCCGACTTTATGGGCAGGCTAATCCAGAAACTGAGGTGGCGGTAGTGTTTCTTGAAGAAGATGAGCATCGCCTCGTAGAACACATGCACGTACCTGTATGATGACTTGTGTGTACTCTCCCCCTTGTAATGCAGGATTGAAACGGGCAGATACCAATTCTCGAAGCCGCCTTTTATGAGGCGGTAGGAAAGGTCGATGTCCTCGCCGTACATGAAGAAATCCTCGTCCAGCAGTCCTATCTTGTCGAGCGCGGAATGGCGCAGCAGGCAGTAGGCGCCGCTTATCACTTCAATCCTCTGCGGCTTGTCCCAAGGCAGGTAGCTCATGTAGTATTTCCCGAACCTGCGGCTCTGCGGATAGTGCGTGCAAAGCCCGCACATCTTGTACAGGGAGGTGAGGGGCGTAGGTAGTCCGCGCCTGCTTTCCATAGCCTTGCCGCCATCGCATTTGAGCATTTTCACGCCAAGGCCTCCGGCCTCCGGGTGGCTGTCCATAAAGGCGATGCTTTCGCGTATGGCGTCCTCGCCGACAATAGTGTCGGGATTGAGAAGCAGGACATACTCGCCCTTGGCGCGCCTTATGGCGAGGTTGTTGCCCCGCGCGAAGCCGAGGTTGTGGTTACTCGCCACGAAATGCACTTCACGGAAACGCTTGCGCAAATACTCGACAGAACCGTCCTTGGAGTGGTTGTCCACGACAAGCACCTCGGAATCGATGCCCTCCAGGGCCTTGCGCAGGCTCAGCAGGCATTGTTCAAGATAATATTTTACGTTGTAGTTTACTATTATTACCGAAATTTTCATTCTTCACATTGTGTTTCGTTAAGGCATCTGCCCTCGCCGGGATATACAAAGGCGAGGCACAACGCTTCTATCATCGCCATATAGGCAAAGGGCACTGACATGAAACAATAATAGAAGAAAATGTTTGCCAGCAACGGGAAACCTATCAGGCTCATACGCAGCAGGGCGAACCGCAGATATGACGGCAGTCCGTTTTCCCTGATGTTTTCCCTTACCCGCCTTAGCTTCATTATTTTGAGTGCGGCGGGTATCGTGCATACCGTTGTCAGTTCCATGGCCATAAGAATGTAGTATTCCTTTGTGCCGCAGCCGATAAGCCCGAGCAATGCACCGGGCCGTATTTCATTGTACGCCACACACGACAATGCAAGTGCCACTTTCAGGAAGAATGCCGTCTTCAACGTGTGTGTCAGTCGTTTTGCCTTTGGCGGCATGTCGTCGTGCGTCATGTTGCTTTTGTTCATGTAAGATGTCCTTTGGTGTTCTTCTCAGTTGAACGGGGTGCGGTTGATGATAGACCTGCCGAGTGTTATCTCGTCGGTGTATTCGAGTTCGTTGCCCACGGAGATGCCCCGTGCTATCACGCTGAGTTTTATGCCGCAGGGGGCGAGTTTCCGTGATATGTAGAAATTGGTCGTGTCGCCTTCCATGGTTGAACTCAACGCGAGTATTACTTCCCCGATGTCGGGATTCTCCTTCACGCGTTTGGCCAAGGAGTCAATCTGCAGGTCGCTCGGCCCCACGCCGTCCATGGGCGAAATCAGACCGCCCAGTACATGGTACAGCCCGTTGTACTGCTGGGTGTTCTCTATCGCCATCACGTCCTGTATGTTTTCGACGACGCATATCAGCGCCGTGTCGCGCCGTGGATTGGCACAAATGGGGCAAATGTCGGAATCGCTTATATTGTGGCATACGCTGCAATACTTTACGTTGTGCCGCAGGTTTGTCAGTGCCCCGGCGAAATTGTCACTCGCCGAGGTCTCCTGTCTGAGCAGGTGCAGGACAAGGCGCAGGGCTGTCTTCCTTCCTATTCCAGGAAGTTTGGAAAACTCTGTCACAGCCTTTTCCAACAACTGTGAAGGGTATTGCTGGTTCATCCCGTTTTTTTGTAAAATGACTTTCGGCGTGTTCGGAAAAGAACCGCCCGTTGTTTATAAAAGTTATGCAAAGATAACGGAATTTAAACTAAGTACAAAATGAATTGCGGATAATGTATTACTTTTGCACTGCTTATATAAAGAAGATGTGATGAACGAAAACAAATCCTGTGTGGCGTTCGACGGGATGACACTGCATCCCGTGGCTTTTTTCCACTCTCCTTTCCCGTCTAAGTTCGGCATACCCAAACAAAGTGGACTTGTTGGCGGTCTTGAGGGGTTTATTGAGTTTGTTCCCGAGTACCGCAACCCGGACTTCCTCCGCGGCATAGATGGGTTCGACTACCTTTGGCTGGTATGGCAGTTTTCCGCCAATCCCCATCGGGCTACAAGTCCGCTGGTCCGTCCGCCGCTGCTGGGCGGCAACGAGAAAGTGGGCGTTTTCGCAAGCCGTTCTCCGTTCCGCCCCAATCCTATAGGGCTTTCTTGCGTAAAGCTCGACAGGGTGGACTATGAGGCGCACAATGCCCCGCTCGTATTTGTGCGTGGCGCAGACCTTATGGACGGAACTCCTGTGTTTGACATAAAGCCGTATGTTGCCCTTGCCGACTGTCACTCCGACGCTCGCTGCGGCTTTGTCGACAGCAATGAGATACGCCGTTTGCGGGTAGATGTTCCGGATTCGTTGGCGGAGCTGTTCTCTGCCGGGGATTTGGATGTGCTCAAAAAAATTCTTGAACTCGACCCCCGTCCCCATTATCACAGCGACGGCGTGAAAGTTTATGGTATGCCGTTTGGAAAATACGATGTGAAGTTCCGCGTGGAAGGAGATACACTGACGGTTGTCGGATTGACTTGACCTGCATAACAGGTTGTTTCTTTTACGGTTACTGTTCCGTTGGCTCCGGTTTGCAGGAAAATTTCTCCCTGGAGCCACTCTGTAAACGGCAGTTCTTCGGTGAGCGCATAGTAGCGTTCTACCAGCTTTCCCTTGGTTTCCACCACATAAAGGCCGAGAAGATTATCGTCAAGATATACACGGCTGGATGCCACTCTGCGCTTTGCTGTCATATCCAATTGCATTTTGATAATTAATATCTACCTTAATCCGCCGTGCCTTTCGTCCGCTGCCAAAGTATCGACGGCGACATTTCCGGCTGCCTTGCCGGCGGGCGTGTTGCCATTCAAAGGATTCGGCCTGTTTACGTGACACCTGACGAGGGATATATTTGAAACGAACATTAATTTGAGAGTGGTACGTGATGAGTTGGGGGGATTGTTCAGGCAGATAAATCCGCGCACTTCCTTTATGCCCTGTCTCTCCTCGTCGGTTATCATTATGTCGTAATGGCTCGACTCCTGAATATGCACTGTCTTAGACACGACGCTGTCGTTGCCCAAACGCACGGCAAGCATTGCCACGGCGTCTTTGTAGCCGTCCTGGAATATGAACTGCGTGTCGAAAGAAAGCACAATCTTGTCACCTTTGTGAAAGGCCGTGTCGGCTTTCAGACGAAACGATTCCACATTCTCGGGCACAACCGTGGCCAGAGCCAGGGAGGAGAACCCGTTCCATACATTAGTGGTATCCCCTGACGAGGCGTTCTCTCCGAATTTTGCTATGTCACCCGAAGATGCCCCTAGAGAGACTGCTTCGTTGCCAAGTCGCTTGGATATATTCTCGTAAATGGTGAGCAAACAGTCGGAGTGGCGGGTGTAATAGACAAGCGAAGAGTCGAACTCCGCCTCGCTAATGCCGTATTTCTTTAATACAGAAGCCGCATACGACCTTTTCTCAAAATCGTTTGTGTCATTTTGCGAGACCATTCCCATCGCAATATGATAGTCGAAGAGGATGTCCTCCATCTCGTCGGGCTGCAGGTACTTTCCCGGAACCTGCGGCTTGCAGGAAACGAGAAATATCGCTGCGAGCAAATGCAAAAACAGTAGTGGCGTAAATCTTTTCATCATAAAAGCACCTCATGGGAAAATGTCATTTCTTTTCAAACGACAACTGTGACAATTCCTTTCTGCAAAAAAGGATCAGCAGTATGAAGCCAACGCTGATACAGGCGTCGGCAAAATTGAATATCGGGCTGAAGAACACAAATTCATCTCCGCCCCACAACGGCACCCAGTCGGGCCACGTCGTTACTATCAGCGGAAAATAGAACATGTCCACGACCTTGCCTGTAAGAAACGATGAGTATCCTTGACCGAACGGCACCAAGTATGACACGTAATACGGTGAAGAACCGTTGAAAATCAGTCCGTAGAACATGCAGTCAATCAAGTTGCCTACAGCCCCTGCGAATACGAGGCTAAGCACAAATACATAAAAGGTGCGTGCAGACTGCTTTATCTGTTTGACAATATACCAGCCAAGAAGGCTGACAAGAACAAGGCGAAAGAGGCTGAGCACCGGTTTGTTGATGAATGTCATGCCGTATGCCATTCCGTTGTTTTCGATGAACTTGATGAAAAACCAGTCCGTCACGCGTATTTCACCGCCCAAGGTCATCGTTGTCTTGACCTCGAATTTAATCAGCTGGTCAATGACAATTGCGGCAACAATGGTCAAACAGGCAATCAGCCCCTTTTTTTTATGTGAAAAATCTGAAATCATCAATCTATTTCCTTCTTGCGTTTTTTGATGCCACGCTCAATGTGGCATGAGGAACGATGCGCAGGCGTTCCTTGGGTATCAGTTCTCCCGTGATGCGGTCAATGCCGTAGGTCTTGTTCTTTATCCTTACGAGCGCCGCCTCAAGACCTTGTATGAATTTCTGCTGACGGCTTGCCAGCTGCATCATCTCCTCCTTTGACTGTGTGGCACTGCCCTCTTCCAGCACTTTGTATGTCGGCGAGGTGTCGTCCACATCGTTGCCGTCAACATTCATCAGCGAATGCATCATCTGGTTATAGTCGCGGCGCGCAAGACTCAACTTTTCGTTGATAATTTGGCGGAACTCCTCGAGTTCCTCGTCGCTGTAGCGTGTTTTTTCTGTTGTCATAATAGTAGAATTTTAAAGGGTATAACAGGCAATGTAGTCAAGGGACTGTACTTCCCTTGACCACATTGTCCGCTTTAAGATTTTGCCACTTTTACGTTTAGCTTGAGTCCGTCAATGTCAACCTCCGTACCGTCGTTGTCTTCCGCCATGATGCTGTCTGCGAGCACCTGTGTCTTTATGTAGTCGCCATAACCGCCCAGGGCAGCCTCGACGGACAAGTCCGGGGTTATTGTGACGTTGATGCGGTCGGTTATTTCAAGACCGTTCTCTTTACGGATGTTCTGTATGCGGTTGATGAGTTCGCGCGCCATTCCCTCGTTACGCAACTCGTCAGTGAGCTCAACGTCCAGAGCCACGGTGAGATTACCCTCGTTGCTGACGAGCCATCCCGGAATGTCCTCACTGATAATCTCCACGTCAGAAGCCTCGACGGAAACAGTCTGCCCGTCAATGACGACATCAAGAGCACCGCTGTTCTGCAAGGTGGAAATCTCTTCTTGGGAGAGTGCGTCCATTGCGGCGGCAATACCCTTCATGAGTTTGCCGAACTTCTTTCCCATTGTGCGGAAATTACATTTCACCTTTTTTACCAGCACGCCGGAGCCCTCGACAAAACGAAGTTCCTTCACGTTTACCTCGTTCTTTAACAGTTCTTTAACGGCATCTATGTGATTCTTTTGTTCATCATCCACAGCAGGAATCATAATAGCCTGTAGCGGCTGGCGAACCTTTATGTTTACCTTGCGGCGCAATGCAAGAACCATTGACGTGATTTTCTGTGCCATGCCCATTCTTGCTTCAAGGTCGCTGTCGATGTAGCTTTCGTCAGCCTCGGGGAATTTTGCGAGATGAACCGATGCTTCACCTCCCCTGCCGGTAGCAGATGTGAGGTCGAGGTAGAGCTGGTCAGCGTAGAACGGAGCGAACGGGGCGAGAAGTTTCGCCACTGTTTCCAGACAGGTGTACAGTGTCTGGTAAGCCGACAACTTGTCCTTGCTCATTTCCTTGCCCCAGAAACGTTTGCGGTTGAGACGCACATACCAGTTGCTCAGGTCATCGTTCACGAATGTATCTATCAGTCTTCCCGCGCGTGTCGGGTCATAGCTCTGCAGTTCGCGGTCCACGCCCTTCACGAGGCTGTGGAGTACGGAAAGTATCCAGCGGTCGATCTCGGGTCTTTCGGCCAATGGTATTTCGGGCTGGGAATAGTCAAAGCCGTCAACATTCGCGTAGAGGCTGAAGAATGAGTAAGTATTGTACAGTGTGCCGAAGAACTTGCGGCGAACCTCATCCACACCGTTGGCGTCGAATTTCAGGTTGTCCCAAGGCTCGGAGTTCGTCATCATATAGAAACGCACGGCGTCAGCACCGTATTTGTCTATCATGTCAAACGGATTAACCACGTTGCCGACATGCTTCGACATCTTGTTGCCCTTTGCGTCGAGCACAAGTCCCGATGATATAACGTTTTTGAATGCCACGCTGTCGAATACCATTGTGGCGATGGCATGCAGCGTGAAGAACCAACCTCGCGTCTGGTCAACTCCCTCGTTGATGAAATCGGCGGGGAAGGCGAGCCGCTTGTCTATCATGTCCTTGTTCTCGAACGGATAGTGTATCTGTGCATAAGGCATCGAGCCGGAGTCGAACCATACGTCGATGAGGTCGCTTTCGCGCTTCATGGGCTTGCCCGTTGCGCTTACCAGGACGATGTTGTCAACATACGGCCGGTGCAAGTCCACCTTGTCGTAATTCTCTGCGGAATAGTCTCCCGGCACGAAACCGTTTTCTTTCATCGGGTTTGATGTCATGACACCGGCGGCGACACTCTTCTCTATTTCGTCGTAGAGTTCCTGCAATGAACCGATACATATTTCCTCCCCGTCTTCATTTCGCCATATAGGAAGAGGTGTTCCCCAGTAGCGGGAGCGTGAAAGGTTCCAGTCGTTGAGGTTTTCGAGCCAGTTGCCGAAACGTCCCGTTCCCGTGGACTCCGGTTGCCAGTTGATTGTTTTGTTCAGTTCCACCATGCGGTCTTTCTTCGCCGTGGAACGGATAAACCAGCTGTCGAGCGGATAATACAGGATAGGCTTGTCAGTTCGCCAGCAATGAGGATAGTTGTGTACGTGCTTTTCTATCTTGTACACTGTTCCTGCCTGTTTCATTTCCATGCAGAGCACGATGTTCAGGTCTTCTGCTTTCGCTGCTGCCTTTTCGTCGTATTTGCCGTCTTTGTTGTATTCGGGTGCGTATGCGTTTTTCACGAAGTCTCCGGCATGATGGCCGTATGCCTCGTTGTCCACGCAGCTTTTCAAGAAATTGCAGTCAAGCTCATTGATAACGTAATACTTGCCCTGCAAATCAACCATCGGACGGGTTTCACCTTTCTTATTGATAAGGAAAAGGGAAGGAATCTCTGCATCCTTCGCTACCTTGGCATCGTCTGCTCCGAATGTAGGGGCAATGTGTACTATACCCGTTCCGTCTTCAGTCGTCACGTAGTCACCGAGGATTACGCGGAATGCGCATTCCTCCATCTCGACAAATTTTTCTTTTCCGTTCTCGCTGTCGAAAACTTTGTCGGGATGCGCTTCGGCATAGTTGGTCACGAAAGCGGGTGCATTCTTGTCTACCTTTGCAGTAGGCTTAACCCATGGCATGAGTTGTTTGTAGTGTATTCCCTCAAGCTCTCGCCCTGTGTATTCCCCCACAATTCGGTAGGGTATGATTTTGTCTCCATGCTTGTATTCGTCCATAGGGACATCCTTACCCTCGGACTTGAGATAAGAACTCAGCAGTGCCTCGGCAAGGATTACGGTAAGTTTCTCGTCATTGTAGGGGTTGTATGTCTGAACGGCAAGGTATTTTATCGACGGTCCGACACAAAGCGCGGTATTTGATGCCAATGTCCAAGGGGTTGTCGTCCATGCCATGAAACAGGGTCTGCCCCATTGTGTCCATTCGTCCTTCGGTTCGGTTATTTCAAAGAGTGCCGTGCATGTGGTATCCTTCACGTCACGGTAGCATCCCGGCTGGTTCAATTCGTGGGAGCTGAGACCTGTGCCTGCACCGGGGCTATACGGCTGTATGGTGTAGCCCTTGTAGAGCAAGTCCTTGTTGTATAGTTGCTTGAGAAGCCACCACAGGGTTTCGATGTATTTGTTGTCGTATGTGATGTAGGGATGGTCCAAATCAACGAAATATCCCATCTCTTCGGTCAGCTTGCGCCATTCGGCAGTGAATTTCATCACGTTTTCACGGCACTTGTGGTTGTAGTCCTCCACGGAGATGTACTTCTCGGAGTTCTTGTTGTCTATATCGGCTTTGGTGATGCCAAGCTCTTTCTCGACACCAAGCTCTACAGGAAGTCCATGGGTGTCCCACCCCGCCTTGCGGTGAACCTGAAATCCCTTCATCGTCTTGTAGCGGTTGAAGGTGTCCTTTATCGAGCGGGCCAGAACATGGTGAATGCCAGGGTGACCATTGGCAGATGGAGGCCCTTCGAAGAATACGAACTGCGGGCATCCCTCCCTCTCGTCTACAGACTTGTGGAACACGTCGTTCTTGCTCCACATTTCCAATATTTCATTGTTTACTTTTGTCAGGTTCAACCCTGAATGTTCGGCAAATTTCTTGGCCATATATCAATTGATATTATAGGTTATTGTTTTTAGGAGGGCAAAGATACATAAAAATTATGTTCCTGCAAAATTGTTGGTATATTCTTTCATTTTGCTGATTGTTAGGTGTGAAGGTAAAAAGTCGCGACATTAACGGTGCGGCCAATGACGGTTGTTTCGTTTTTACCGAAGAGTTGTTATGCGGCAAGTTCAAAGCTTGTGGGTGGAATGTTAAAATCACAATTTTTGGGTATTGTGGTGATTTAAGAAACTTTTTACTTTTGCAACCGAAATTTAAAATGCTTTGCGACAAAAGGAAAAGATAAGGGTCTGCAAGGCCTAAAACTTTCAGGGAACAAACATATTTTATATATCAAGATGAACAAGAACATTCTTCTTTTAGGTCTCCTTTCCTGTGGTGTGTCGTCCACGGCGTTGGCGGAACAGACTACGGAAACGGGCAAAGAAACTGAAAAGGCGGAACTCAAAATTGACAGTTCTGACGACAACAAAGTAAACGACGCAAAGGTAGGCAAACTTGCCAAGGCGTTGTCCCGCTTTTCAATCGGAGGATATGGCGAGGCTGTGCTGAGCCGAAATTTCTACAGCCAGCACTTTAACAGATACAAATTTCCTGACACTTACAAGAACGACGACAGTCACGGCCGTTTCGATGTGCCTCACGTAACTCTTAACCTTGGTTATGACTTTGGTCATGGCTGGACAATGGGCATGGAGATTGAGTTTGAGCACGGCGGAACTGAGAGCGCAGTTGAGATAGACGCAGACGAGTCCGGCGAATATGAGGCTGAGACTGAGCGCGGCGGTGAGGTCGCTCTTGAGCAGTTCTGGCTCAACAAGGCATTCTGGGGAGGAAAGTTCAATATCAAGGCCGGCGAGATAATTATCCCGGTGGGCGAAATCAACGCTTATCACATGCCTAACAATTTCTTCTCTGTCTATCGCTCTGAGGGCGAGGCAAAGATACTTCCCAATACATGGCATCAGGTGGGTATCTCGTTGTGGGGACGTTTGCCCCAGTGGCGTTATGAGGCGATATTCACGTCGGGTCTTGACGCAGAGCGTTTTGGCCACAACTGCTATGTTCACTATGGCGCAGCCAGTCCATACGAATATAAACTGGGTAATGTTTACGCAGGAGCTGCCCGTATTGACAACTTTTCTGTGCCCGGACTGCGACTGAGCTTGAGCGGTTATTACGGATACACATTCAAAAATACAGAGGCCAAGATCGGCGGCAGTTACAAGAGCCTTCATGGAGCGTTGTCGATCGGTAGCTTTGGTTTTGAACTGAACCGCTGGAACTGGATTGTACGCGGTAACGCCACTTACAGTCATCTTGACGATGCCAGTGCGATGACATCGTTCATGAACTCGTTGCCGAAGCACAATCAGCAGGACGGTTCTCCTTCAAAGCATTCTCCAATTGCCGCCAACGCTTATTCTGTGGGAATTGAGGCCGGCTATGATATTTTCTCGCAAATTGGCTGCTTGTCAAACAAGCAGAAACTCTATGTATTCGGAAGATATGAAGACTACAACACGTATGCTGCAGGTGCAGCGAAGGAATCTTACAGGTATGATCATGTAAAGCGGATGAGCTTTGGTCTGAACTATTCTCCTGTGAAGCAGATAATCATCAAGGGGGAATACAGCAACCGTTTCTTGCCGAAGGGCTACAATAATGAGCCAAGCTTGTCGCTGGGTATTACATTCAACGGCTGGTTTCTGAAATAAAAGTGAACGATAAAAAACTTAATAATAACGTTTAACAAAAAAACAATGAAGAAAATTTTCAAGTACTCAATGATGTTTGTTGCGGCTCTTGCGCTTACCGCGGGTTTCTCAAGCTGCAGCAACAATGACGACGGCGATGTGTTCCATGTTCAGGGCAGCCTGTTGCAGACCGTAAACGAGGAATACGTTGACAACACTGTTGTTCCGACATACCGTAAGCTGGCAGATTGCAGCCGCGACCTTGCAGAAGCTGTTGCTGACATGAAAACTGATGCTGACGTGGAAAAGGCCGGCACAGCTTGGAAAGCATCACGCAAGTGGTGGGAATACTCGGAAGCTTTCCTTTTCGGTCCTGCCGGAAACTTCAGCATCGACCCGCACATCGACACATGGCCTTTCGACAAGACAATGTTCGACAACTTGATGAACAAGTACAATCCTGCAACTAATCCTGACGATGCAGCTCTTATAGACCATAACATCAAGACATCCCAGAACTTGACAGGTTTCCATGCTGTAGAATACCTCATATTCCGTGATGGTGCTTGCCGTCATATTGCAGACATCACACCTGATGAGATGTATTTCATAAAGGCTGCTGCAACAGATCTTTACTTGAATGCGCTCAAGCTTGTGTCTGCATGGGGTGGCGACGTTACTGAAGCTGAACAGGCGATGCTCGACGCAGATGAGTTTGATTCTATGGACTACGGCGTTGATTTCAAGAATGCCGGCAAGTCTGGTTCCACCTATTCAACCATCTTGCTTGCTTCACGCCAAATCATTTCCGGTGCTCAGGATATTATCGGAGAGGTAAGAGATTCAAAAATTGGTTCTCCCGCAAACGGTCAAGATGAGAACTATATCGAGTCTCCGTACTCTTACAACTCAATAACCGACTTCTACGACAATATCATGTCTTGTAAGCATGCCCTTTACGGAGGTGCAGATGTAGACGGTGCGACACCTAAATCAACTTCTCTCATCGGAGTATGTCTGACAATGAACGAGACTAAAGAATTGGCAACAGAGGTAATGACGACACTTGAGAATGCCTTGTCTAAAATTGCTGCCATGAAGAAACCTTTCGTTCTTTACTACACGGACAAGAGTGCAAAAGATGCAATGGATGCCCTTGACGATTTGGAAACTGCGCTTGACAACCTTGACACACAACTTTCAGAGGCACATATGAACTAATATATCAAATATAAATAACCAATAAAACGTTGGTAGCCGCTTAAAAATCGGCTGCCAACATTTTACGTATAAACAAAAACGCATTATGAAACACATTTATTTGCTTCCGGCATTTCTTGCAGCTGCGTCGTTGTTCAGCTGCTCCGACGACAACAGCGGCGACCTCTCTCTTGATTTGCCGGCAGAGAAGTACGGAACGCCCAGTGAGTGGTACTACGCAGGTGGTAAACTCGGTACGACAAACCAGATTACGGCTCTTGCCTACAAGCAGCAGACGCAGTCTGTAGACGATGCCGGAATGTCACAACAGTTCCAAATTGGAGAAACTCTTTTTGAAAAAGATTACAACACCAATACGTCCGGAGCTTTCATGGGGCTCGGTCCTGTGTATGTTCGCCGCGGCTGTCTCTATTGTCACCCCAACTACGGTCACGGAAAGAAGAAGAACCGTTACAAGGCTGACGATGAGGGCAATGGCTATCTGCTCGTGATTTATGACAAGCAGACTAACTCTTATATACAGTCTGTTGCGGGTATGCCGCAGACCGGTGCCATTGAACCTTTCAAAGCTCCTATCAACGAAGATTTGATTACAATCAAATGGGTGGACTATACCGACGAATGGGGAAACAAGTTCCCTGACGGAGAGACATACAGTCTGAAATATCCAGAGGTGACTATTCCTGCCGCCGCTTACTATTCGCCCGTAACCGTAACACGCAACGGGTCTCTTGTGGAGATACCTGCTGACCAGGTGGCAGACCAGATTGGCGTTCGCCTTGAATCTACTATCGGCATCTATGGAACTGGTCTTACTGATGCTATCCCGGACGACTCTATCACTGCGGAATGGGTGCGCCAAAGCAAATATTTCAATTCAGTAGGAAAGACCGACGCTTTGAATCCCGGCTATTGGGACCAGACAACAAATTCGTGGAAGAGCTACTACAAGAATGCTTCAGGTGACGGCAAGAATTATGTTCGCCGTTATACCTACGCCCTCACGCGCGGACCTATTCAGGACGGTCCCGGTGCAAACGCAATCTGGAACATTACCAACGTTTCCCGTCCCGACCGCAAGTCGCTGTATCTCGACATGAACGGAAAGATTTACGCCACAACGTCAATGAACGATGCTGACGTAATAAAAGGTTTCCCCAAGTACATCGAAACGATAGACCCGAACAAAAATCATCCGACATGGCATACCGACGACGTGAGCCAGAATATCTACAACTATCTCACCGACAAGAACCATGACGCGGAAATGACACAGGCTCAGTATAAGAACTTTATGATTTGGCACCGCGGTCTTGCTGTTCCTGCGGCTCGCAACACCAATACTGACCGTTTCAAGAAAGGCATGAAACTCTTTACGGAGATTGGATGTGCCAACTGTCACCGTCCGTCGTGGACTACTGGCGACGACCATATCAATGACCCTAACGGATTGTTTGGCGACAATGACCTGCCACGTTATCCTCATCAGAAAATATGGCCTTATTCTGACTTTGTTCAGCACCGCCTCTTTATGGAGAACGATATTCGTACCGGATGGTGCCGCACTACCCCGCTCTGGGGACGCGGACTTTCAAAGATTTGCACTGGAGCTGAAAACAGGCTTCACGACTGTCGTGCAGACAATACCCTTGAGGCAATCATGTGGCACGGCAATGCAAAGAGTGATGCCCGCCACAGCATTGAGCTGTTCAGAAACCTCACATCTGAAGAGCGCGGGAATATCATTTTCTTCGTTGAGTCTATCTAAAAGCGACAGGCTTTTACGGAATTTCACATAATGGCAATGCCAATGTGAAAAGTTCCGGGCTATACCACACGCCCCGACATTGTAAGTGTCATTGTCTCGGAGGCGTGTGGTTTTGCGAAAATACGGACAGAATAAACATTTCAAAATAGCAGACTGCCTAATATAAAAAGTAATGAACTTGAACTATTTAAAATTTGCTCTTGTCTCTCTGCCATTTTTTGTGGCTTCGTGTAGCGATGACAAGGGAAACCTGGATCTTGACCTCGACATAAACAATGTGTATAAAGACTATCCAGAGGATTTCTTTACAGGAGGTAAACTCGGAACCGTTTACAACATTTCTGCCATCTCCTACAAACAACCTGCTCCGGCAATAGACGCACAAGGGCTTACGCAGGCTTTCCAGCAGGGCGAGAGCTTTTTCGACCATCCCTTCACCGAGAAAGAAAAGCCCATGCCGGGTCTCGGCCCGTTGTATATCCGCAAGTCATGCCGCCATTGCCATCTTGGCTACGGTCATGGAAAGCGACAGAAGAATTATGATTCCGACACCTTCGGCAATGGTTACATCCTGATGATTACCGACGAGAACGACATCGTGGTGCAGTCGTTCGGCTGGGTGGCAATGGGAAGGGCTACCGAACCTTTCAAACCGCAGTTCGACGAAAAGAAGGTAAATATCGAATGGAAAAACTATACTGACCAGTGGGGCAATAAGTTTGACGACGGCGAGACCTATTCCCTGACATATCCCGAGGTGACGCTTGCCGAAGGTTGTATCTACGGCAAACTCATTGACAAATGGGGCAACGAAGTGCCTATGTCCAAGGCAAAGGTGCGCCTTGAGTCTACTATCGGTTTCATTGGCAGCGGACTTATCGACGCCATCCCCGACGACTCCATTATGGCGCAGTACCGCAAGGAGGGAGCAAGTCCGTACGTAACGCTCAATCCGCAGTTCTGGGACAACAGCGCCAAGGATTTCGTGTTGCGGGCAGACGGCACTCCCGAGATAAAAAGCCCGGAGGGAATTGTCTATAAGTTTGACTATGCCCTCGACCGTGCGTCGGTGATGAGCGACGCCTCGTTTTGGGAGGTGCAGAATGTTACGCGCAAGGATTTCACCAAACACTATATCCCGGCTGAATACTGGCAGTTTGCTGCCGCCGACCCTGACGTGACAAGCAAATTCTACGACTATTATCCGGAGTGGAACAAAACCGGCGACCCGGCAAAAGACATCATTGCGTTCGGAAACGCCACAAATCTGCCGGTGGAAATGGAAGAGTCTGACTACATCAAATATATGGTGTGGCACCGTGGCGTCGGAATACCGGCAGCCCGTAACACGCAGACTGAAGACTTCAAGGAAGGCAAACGCCTGTTTGCTGAAATTGGCTGCACGTCATGCCATAGACCGTCGTGGACAACCGGCGACGACAAGATCCGCGACCCGTATAATCGCTTTACGGCCGACGACACCCGTATGGTACACTATCCCCATCAGAAAATATGGCCCTACAGCGACATGATACAGCACAGGCTCTTCATGAAGAATGACCTGCGCACGGGATGGTGCAAAACCGCTCCGCTTTGGGGACGTGGACTGCAAAAGCTATGTGCAGGACATACAGACAGGCTTCACGACTGTCGGGCCCAGAACACGCTTGAGGCTATCATGTGGCACGGATGTGTGGGAGAAGGCGGCGACAGCGATGCCCTTTGGGCAGTGAAGAATTTCAGAAAGCTGACGTCTGAGCAGAGGCAGTTGGTGATAAAGTTTGTTGATTCCATTTAAACCGGTTCTAATAAGGCGTGTTCTGAAAATCCTCTTTCGTAAAAGTCAAAGAGGCACAAAGAGCAAATCGTTTAGTTAAAAATAAATGATGCGCGGGATTTTCAGAACACGCTATAACACCTTTAATGCGATGAAGGTTTTAAAAACATCAATTCTGATTTTGGCAGCGGCAATCATTGCATTGCTTGCCGCTGCTACCCTTGTCGAGGGAGAAAAAGGCACAACTTTCGTCCACGAAAATATTTACGGCACTATCGGGTTTCTTGCTTTGTGGACTGCTTTCGGCGCGGCGGGGATCGTTTATATTTTGAAAAAGAAACTTTACAGGCGCATGGCTGTATTCATGATACACTTGTCTTTTGTCGTCATTATGCTTGGCGCCCTCACATCGTGGCTGACCGCTGAAAGCGGAACACTGCATGTCAGGCATGGGCAGGTGACAAATGTCATGAAGACGGAAAACGGCAAGAATACGACATTGGACTTCAAGGTGCGTCTGAAGAATTTCCATGTGGAATACTATCCCGGAACCGACGCGCCGATGGACTATGTCACGGAAATTGACGCCGATGGAGAAACGGTGGACATTTCGATGAACAATATCGGCGGCTACCGTGGCTACCGTTTTACACAAGCCGGTTACGACAGCGACATGAATGGCAGTATCCTCGGAATTTACCATGACCCGTGGGGGATTGGAATAACGTATTTGGGTTATGCCATGCTTTTCGTCTCACTTGTTGTGTCGCTCGTGTGCAACCGGACTAGAATGTCGCATTTCTACCATAAGGCGATACAAGGCACCAAAGCCAAGGTTGTGTTGCTGATGATACTGATGTGCTTCCCGTTTGCAGCAGGAGTCAATGCCCAGGAAAGGATAAGCATTGACAAGGGCGTTGCCGATGATTTCGGAAAAATCTGCGTGTTGTACAACAGTCGCATTACTCCGGTAAACACCGTTGCCGTGAACTTTGTGACGAAACTCTGCGGAAAGGCATCTTGGGACGGGATGTCCGCCAACGAGGTTTTCGCAGGATGGGTCTTCGATGTGCCCTACTGGGAAACGGTAAAGATGATAGAGATAAAAGATTCCAAAGTTCGCGAGATACTCGGTATCAGCGGCGGATGGGCGTCGTTTGCGGATTTTTGGGATGAATACAATGAATATAAATTGCAGAAACCGCTTGACGAGGCATACAAAAAAGGTGACACGAAATTGCAGAAGCAGTTGCGCGGCGCAGACGAGAAATTCAATGTCGTGCGCATGCTCTACAGCGGCGAGATGCTCAAGATATTCCCCTACAAGGAGAAAAACGGCGGTTACAAATGGTTCGCTCCCGGAGAGCCGCTTGTCGGAACAACGTTCGACGACAAGGAAATGGTATTCGTCCGCAAGAGCATGGATTATCTTGCGGAGAGTGTCATAACGGGCGACAAGCAGAGGGCTGACGACATTCTTCATAAGATTTACAATTACCAGCACGTGCGCGGAAAAGAAATAATGCCGTCATCTTTCCGTATCAATGCGGAGGTGTTTTACAACGGTGTCAATACGCTGCGTTTCCCTGTAATGGCGTATCTTGCGCTGTCGTTGTTGCTGGCAATTCTATCCACGATGGCGTTTGCCCGCAAATACGAAAAATGGCTTAGCAGGACAAGCCTTGTCCTGTCCGCCATAATGCTCGTCCATACCACATTGCTGCTTGTATTGCGCTGGACGGTTTCCGGTCACCTGCCGATGTCCAACGGCTTTGAAACGATGCAGTTCATGGCATGGGCGACACTGGTTCTGGGTCTGATTATGCGGAGAAGGTTTGAACCGATTAGGACTTTCGGCCCGTTGCTCGCCTCGTTCGCCCTGCTTGTAGCTATGATTACCGACAGCAATCCCCAGGTTACCCAGCTGATGCCCGTACTGCAGTCGCCGTTGTTGTCGGTGCATGTAATGGTGATAATGTTCTCATACGCCTTGTTCGGACTCATGGCTCTCGTTTCCATTCAGGGAATCACGGCGCATTGCCGTAAGGAAACAGCCGATGAGGAACGCCTTGCCGCCCTGTCGCAGATGTTGCTTTATCCGGCGGTGGCGTTGCTCGCCGTCGGCATATTCATCGGGGCAGTATGGGCAAACGTCAGTTGGGGAAGATACTGGAGCTGGGATTCCAAGGAGACATGGGCGCTAATAACGATGCTTGTCTATTCCGCCCCACTCCACTCCGGCATTAAATGGCTGAGCCGTCCGCTCCATATCCATCTATATCATCTGTTGGCTTTCCTCAGTGTGCTGATGACATATTTCGGAGTGAATTATTTCCTCTGTGGACTGCATTCCTACGCATGACACGACTCCTGCGCCAAAGCGTAAATACGGATTAAAATCACAAAGATTTGTTAAAGCCGCCTATTCATACATGAAAATAGGCGGCTTTGTTCTATTAACTCTGCAACTATGTAGATTTTATTTTGAAGATTATCTATATAATAGATATATTTGCAGGGAAAATCAACAAATATAGATATGAAGAAAACGCTTATTCCCATTGTTTTGGCATGCGTGTCGGTAAGTGCCGGAGCGCAGACTTCCAGACAGTGGACACTACAGCAGTGCATAGACTATGCCATTGCCAACAACATCACGCTCAAGAAGAAATCCCTCTCCAAATTGAGTGCCTCGGAAGATGTTAAGCATGCAAAGGCGCAGTTGCTGCCGTCTCTGAATGCGTCTACCACGCAATCGCTGGGCTTCCGCCCGTGGCCGGACGAGTCGACAGGTATGGTGAGCAACGGAACGGTACAGCGCAGTGTGGACAAACTTTCCTACAACGGCACGTATGGCGTGAACGCCAACTGGACGGTGTGGAACGGCAACAAAAACCACAACCAACTGAAGCTGAATAAAATTATAGAGCAGCAGGCCGATGCCGACTCAGCCATCACCGCAAAGACCATTGAGGAACAGATTACCCAACTCTACGTGCAGATTCTCTATACGTCAGAGGCGGTGAACGTAAACAAGTATTCGTATGAGACAAGCCTCGCCAACGAGAAACGCGGGGAGGAAATGGTAAAGGTCGGCAAGATGTCTAAAGCTGACCTTGCGCAGCTCACGGCGCAAACAGCCACCGACAAGTACGGCATTGTCGAGACTGAGAGCAACCTCGCAAAATATAAGCTGCAGTTGAAGCAGCTTCTTGAGATAACCGGCGAGAGCGATTTCGATGTTGTCATCCCTGCCACTTCCGACTCGGAGGCGACGGCTGAGATTCCCTCGCTAAGCGGAGTGTACGAGAATGCCGTGACGAACCGTCCGGAAATCCTCTACAGCCAGTTCGGCATCAAGCAAAGCAACATGAACATTGCCATTGCCAAAGCCGGATGGATGCCGACGGTGAGCCTCTCAGGTTCGGCCATGACGAGTACGTCCTCCATGACCGAAAACAGCTGGGGAAATCAGATGAAGACGAATTTCGACATAGCAGTCGGCGCTACGGTCAGTGTGCCCATCTACGACCAGAGGCAGACGAAGACTTCTGTGAACAAGGCGAAGATACAGCGCGACAATGCAATGCTCGAGCTTGAGGACAAGAAAAAGCAGATTTGGAAAACCGTTGAGGGCTACTGGATTGACGCCAACAACAACCAGCAGAAATTCATAGCGGCCAAGGCAAGCGTGGAAAGTGCCGAGACAAGCTACAACCTGATGAGCGAGCAGTTCAAGATGGGGCTTAAAAACATTATCGAACTGATGAACAGCAAGACAAACCTTCTCAAGGCGCAGCAGGAGATGCTTCAGAGCAAGTATATGACAATACTCTCGAAGGAAATGCTGAACCTATATAACAAATGATTTACGAAAAAAAGAAAAATACTATTATGAAAAAGCCAAGTAAAATATGGATTGGAGTTGGAGTCGTAGTGGTGGCTGCCGTTGCCGCATGGTCGATGTCCGGCGGCAAAAAAGAACAGGAAATAACCTTCGACACGGCAAAGGTGGCTCCCGCCACGATAAAGAACAGTGTGACCGCTACGGGCAACGTTGAGCCTGTGACCTCGGTGACTGTCGGAACACAGGTCTCGGGTATTATATCCAAGCTCTACGTTGATTACAACACTGTGGTAAAGAAGGGACAAGTCATAGCCGAGCTTGACAAGACGAATCTTATCAGCGAACTCAATACGGCAAAGGCTAACCTTGCCAGCGCGCAGAGTACGCTCAATTACGAAACGGCAAACTACAAGCGCTACTCAACCCTCTACAAAAAGGGGTTGGTGAGTGCCGACGAGTTCGATTCGGCAAAGCTCAATTACGAGAAGGCGAAGGAAAGCGTAGCATCATCAAAGGAGATGGTGCAGAAAGCCCAGACAAACCTCAGTTATGCCATAATCACATCGCCCATCGACGGCATCGTTATATCCAAGTCGGTTGAAGAGGGACAGACAGTGGCTGCAAGTTACGCTACCCCGGAGCTTTTCACCATTGCGAAAGACTTGAAGGATATGCAGGTGGTTGCCGACGTGGACGAGGCTGATATAGGCGACGTGAAGGAGGGCGAGAGAGTGACCTTCACCGTGGACGCATATCCAAACGACACGTTCGAGGGTACGGTGACGCAGGTGAGGCAGGAGGCTACGACCACTAACAACGTGGTGACATACGAGGTGGTGATTTCCGCCCCGAACAAGGAACTGAAGCTCAAACCCGGTTTGACTGCCAATGTAACGATTTACACCGCTGAACGCCAGAACGTGCTCAGCGTGCCGACAAAGGCTCTGCGCTTCACTCCTACGCAGGATCTTATCAAGGGCGCAAAAATCATCGACTGCAACGGCAAGAACAAGGTGTGGACACGCGAGGGAAAGGCATTCAAGGCCCATTCCGTTCAGATTGGCATGAGCGATGGCATAAACACCGAAATTCTCGGCGGCATAGGCAAGGGACAGGTTATTGTGACCGATGCAAAAGCCGTGGCCGAAGAGGATAAGCAACAAGGCGGTGCGGACAGTGGCGAAAGCAGTCCTTTCTCGCCCAAGCGTCCGGGAAAGAAGTAAAAAGCGACAATTCCGCTGAAACAATTTTAAGTAATCAGAATGGAAAACAAGAAAGTAGTAATCGAACTGCAAAACGTGAAGCGTGAATTTCTCGTCGGCGACGAGATGGTACACGCTTTGCGTGGAGTGTCGTTCAAGATATACGAGGGCGAGTTCGTCACCATAATGGGAAAGTCCGGCTCGGGAAAGTCCACCCTGCTCAACCAGCTCGGGTGTCTCGACACGCCGTCCAGCGGAGAGTATCTTCTCGACGGTGTGGCGGTAAGGACCATGACGAAACCGCAGAGGGCTATACTCCGCAACAGGAAAATCGGCTTCATCTTTCAGAACTACAACCTGTTGCCGAAGACGACGAGTATTGAGAACGTGGAGTTGCCGTTGATGTATAACGCCGGGGTTTCGGCCAAGGAACGCGAGGAAAGGGCTGTCGAGGCCTTGAAGGCGGTGGGACTAGGCGACCGCCTGTATCACAGGTCGAACCAGATGTCCGGCGGACAGATGCAGCGCGTGGCGATAGCCCGGGCACTTGTTAACAATCCCGCCGTTATCCTTGCCGACGAGGCTACGGGTAACCTCGATACAAGAACGTCGTTTGAAATTCTCGTTCTCTTCCAGAAACTGTATGCTGCGGGCAGAACGATAATATTTGTGACGCACAATCCCGACCTCGCCAACTATTCCAGCCGTAACATCATGCTGCGCGACGGAAAAGTGATAAGCGACGAATACAACGAGAATATACAATCGGCAGCCGAAGCTTTGGCACAGCTGCCCGCTAATACAGACGAGTAATGAACTACAGCAACTTATTCAAAATAGCATTGCGTGCGATAGCCGCCAACAAGATGCGGTCGTTCCTCACGGCACTGGGTATCATTATCGGTGTCGCGTCGGTGATAGCCATGCTGGCAATCGGACAGGGTTCCAAGAAGAGCATTCAGGCCAACATTGCGGAAATGGGCTCCAACATGATAATGATTAATCCCGGAGCCGACCGCGGTCCGGGTGGCGTGAGGCAGGACGCCTCGTCGATGGAGACACTGAAACTGACCGACTACCAGTCGATGAAGGACGAGTGTCATTACATTTCGGCGATAAGTCCCGTGGTGAACAAGAGCGGACAGTTCATCTACGGAAACAACAACACGCCTTCAACCATCTATGGCGTGAATGCCGACTATCTTACCATCCGCCAGTTGAGTGTCGCCGACGGGCAGATGTTCACAGACGAGGACATAAAGTCGAGTGCCAAGGTGTGTATATTGGGACAGACCGTGGTGGACAACCTCTTTCCCGACGGTTCCGACCCAGTGGGCAGAGTGGTGCGTTTCAACAGCATCCCGTTCCGCGTTGTCGGTGTGCTGAAAAAGAAGGGATACAACACCATGGGTATGGACCAGGACGACCTCGTGCTTGCACCTTATACCGCAGTGATGAAACGTATCCTCGCGCAAACGTATCTTGGCAGCATCAACTGCTCCGCAATTACCGAAGGACTTACCGACAAGGCTACGGAGGAGATAACTACAATCCTGCGCCGCAACCACAAGCTGAAGGACGCTACTGACACCCAGGAGGCCGACGACGACGATTTCAGCATACGTTCGCAGGAAGAGCTTGCCTCGATGATGAATTCCACAACCGACATGATGACAATTCTTCTCGGTTGCGTGGCAGGCATATCGCTCATCGTGGGAGGTATCGGCATCATGAACATCATGTATGTGAGCGTAACCGAAAGGACAAAGGAAATCGGACTTAGAATGAGCGTGGGAGCGCGGGGCATAGATATCCTCAACCAGTTCCTTATCGAGGCAATCCTGCTCAGCGTGACCGGAGGTATCATCGGGGTAATCATCGGCGTGGGGTCTTCCTACGCCATCAAGTTGATAGCCCACTGGCCTATATACATTCAGCCGTGGAGCATCATAATGAGCTTTGCCGTCTGTACATTTACAGGAGTCTTCTTTGGCTGGTATCCTGCAAAGAAAGCCGCCCAGCTCGACCCGATTGAGGCTTTGAGATACGAATAGTCCCCCGGGCAATGCGTTTCTCCTGTATGTCAATTTGAATGGAAGGACAAAAGATGGTTCCGAATACTCTATACTACCGCAAAACGATAATCGCCATACATATCGCAGTATGGTTGATTATCATTTTGTCTCCGCTGACTTTCTTCGACCGCGGCGACAAGTTTGAGCTGGACAAGCTGATACCGATGATTTCAACCCCGCTGCTCATGATGGCGGTGTTCTACACCATGTATCTTTACATTACGCCAAAATACTTGTTCGGTGACGACAAAAGAAAGTTCTGGATTTATACAGTACTGCTCGTACTGGCAGCAGGGATAGCGTTGCACCTGTGGATTACATTCAGCCACAACATTTTCTTCAGACCAGAGCCTGCACCCCGTTTCGGACGTGGCCGCGGCATTCCCGGTCCACGGCTGAAACCGACGATGGAGATTTGGTTCCTGCTGCGCAATCTTTTCAGCATGGTAATAACTGCAGCCATTGCGGCGATGTCGGTAATCACCATGAAATGGCATACCGCCGAGGCCGGACGCCAAGAGGCGGAACTGGCACGGCAAAAAGCGGAGGTGGCGAGAGCCGACGCTGAACTGAAGAACCTGCGCAATCAGATCAATCCGCATTTCCTGCTCAATACGCTTAATAATATATACGCACTTACTGCGTTTAATCAGGAGAAGGCACAAGAGGCAATTCTTGAATTGAGCGGTATGTTGCGCCACATTCTGTATGACAACCAGCAGGAATTCGTCATGCTCACGGATGAGGTGAAATTCATACAGAGCTATGTGAATCTGATGAAGATACGTGTGGCGAAGACCTGTGACATCACCGTCGGCGTAAGTATGCCGGAGCAGTGCAAGGTGAAGGTGGCGCCGCTGATATTCATTTCTCTCATCGAAAATGCCTTCAAGCACGGCATCGCCGCAACGGGCAAGAGTTTCATTGACATAAATCTCACGGCCGACGACAGCCTTATTGTGTGTTCCATAGAAAACTCCAATTACCCCAAGGAACAAAGTGACAGGAGTGGCCACGGAATCGGACTGGAACAGGTGGCGCGCCGTCTGGAACTGTCATACGGCAAAGACTATGTTTGGGAGAAGGGAGTGAAGGATAATGGCAGTGTCTATTTCTCAAAAATAACAATCAAGGATACGAAAATCTGATTGGAAGATGTCGGATTCTGTTTGAAGAATATTAAATCCTGTTTGAAGGATATTAAATCCTGTTTGAAAGATATTAACGTAAAAACATAAAATGGAAAATATTGCCCATGAATATTAATTGTGTTATTATAGACGATGAGCCTCTGGCAGCAGAACTTCTCGCCAGCTATGCGGAGAAAGTCCCGTTCCTGGATTTGCAGGGAACGTTCAACAGCGCTACGGAGGCGATAAAGACAATAAGGGAGAAAAAGATAGACTTGTTGTTCCTCGACATTCAGATGCCGGAACTTAGCGGACTTGAATTCGCGCGCATCATTGGCAGCGAAACGAGGATTGTGTTCACTACGGCCTTTAGCCAGTATGCGATTGAAGGATACAAGGTAAATGCCCTCGACTATATGCTGAAGCCTATCAGCTTTGACAAATTCCTTGAGGTGTCGCAAAAGGCATTCGACTATTTCGAAAGCCTCAACAAGCAGAAGGCCATGAAGGAAGACCGCTTTATTTTCATCAAGAGCGAATACAAGTTGCAAAAGGTGAATTTCGACGACATCCTGTATATCGAAGGGGTGAAAGACTACGTGAAATTCTACGTGAAGGGCAACTCAAAGGGCATCATGTCGCTTATGAACATGAAGAAGGTGGAGGAATACTTGCCTGTGCCGGAATTCATGCGTATCCACCGGTCGTATATCGTACACATGCCCGACGTCCAGCTGATTGACCGCTTCAGAATTGTCATGGGGGAGAATTATCTGCCCATATCGGAGAGTTACAAGGATACTGTCCAGAAATATATCGAAGACCATACGCTGTTCTGACAGGCTATGAGGCCGTCCGGAATGGCGCAGCCCTAAAGCCTTACTTTCACTCCGTGACTTCTGAGATACGTCTTGAGGTCGCGGATTTTTATTTCTCCGTAGTGGAACACGCTTGCAGCGAGTGCAGCATCCGACTGCCCTTCGGTGAAGGTGTCGAGGAAATCTTTCTCCTTCCCTGCCCCTCCGCTCGCTATGACCGGTATGCCGAGTTCGTTGTGGAGTCGTGAAAGGGCATCGTTGGCGAAGCCGCATTTTGTGCCGTCGTTGTTCATGCTTGTGAAAAGTATTTCGCCAGCTCCCCTTTGTTCCGCCTCTTTTGCCCATTCAAAAAGTCCGCGGCCGGTGCGCACGCGGCCGCCGTTGAGATAGCACCACCACCCGTCTTCATCATGTCTGGCGTCAATGGCGCAGACGCACACCTGCGACCCGAACCGCGTGGCTATCTTGTCTATCAAGCCGGGATTGTGCAGGGCGGCGCTGTTTATGCTAATTTTGTCAGCCCCGGCCCAGAGCAGGCGTTCCACATCGTCTATCGAACCGATGCCGCCGCCCACGGTGAACGGGATGTTTATCTCTCTCGCCACGCGCGACACCATGTCCGTGAATGTCTTGCGTCCTTCCACGCTTGCCGTGATGTCGAGATATGTAAGTTCGTCGGCGCCTTCGGCACTGTAGAACTTGCCCAGCTCCACGGGGTCGCCCACTTCCTTCAGGCCTGTGAAATTCACTCCTTTCACCGTCATTCCGTTTTTTACGTCAAGACACGGAATTATTCTCTTTGCCAACGTTGCCGTCATAACAGTCCTTTCTCTTTAAGTTCGCTTTCCGTTATCCTTCCTTCGTAAAAGGCCTTGCCCACGACAACCGACGGTATTCCGGCATTGCCAAGTTTGAGAATGTCGTCAGCGCACGAAATGCCACCGCTTGCTATGAGGTTGATGCCGGGAAATTTCTCCATTATCTTTGTGTATAGCTCTATTGCCGGCCCGGAAAGCATGCCGTCCTTTGATATGTCGGTGCAAAGAACATTCTTCACGCCCAGCTCCGTGTACTCTTTCAGGAAATCCATGAGGTCAATGCCGCTGTCTTCCGTCCATCCGTTCACGCTTATCTTCCCGTTGCGCACGTCCGCTCCGAGTATTATCCTGTCCGCTCCGTATTCGCCCAGAATTTTATCAGTGAACTGTTTGTCGGTAACGGCCACCGAACCGAGGGTTATCATGCTTGCCCCGTTGCCGAAGGCTTCTCTTACGTCTCCGGCGCTCTTTATTCCGCCTCCGAAATCTACTGTCAGTCGTGTTTCAGATGTTATGCGTTTCAGCGTATCGCCGTTTACAATGTGTTTTGACTTCGCTCCGTCGAGGTCTACCACGTGCAGTCTTTTGAACCCCATAGCCTCGTATTGCCGCGCTATTTCCGCAGGACTGTCGCTGTAGGTGGTCTTGCGCGAGTAGTCGCCTTCGGAGAGGCGCACGCAGTGGCCGCCGATGATGTCGATGGCTGGTATAATCTCTATCATGGTTGTTTGCAAAGATTTACAAAGTTTTCTATAATTCTCTCCCCCACTCTTCCGCTTTTTTCAGGGTGAAACTGCGTGGCGTAGAAATTAGCCTTCTGCATGGCTGCGCTGTATGTCTCGATATACTTGGCTGTCGCTACGGTTTCATCGCACATGGGTACGTAATAGCTGTGAATGAAATATACGTATTTGTCAATGTCGTCAAGGCCGCTGAAAAGCGGATTCTCCTTGCACGAGATTTCGTTCCATCCCATTACCGGTATTTTCTCTTCGTTTGTGTGCGGACGGAATTTCTTCACTTCGGCGTTGAATATGCCGAGGCAGTCCACATCGCCTTCTTCCGAATGTCTGCAGAGCAGCTGCTGTCCGATACATATACCGAGAAGCGGTTGCCTGAGGTTGCGTATCAGGTCGTCGAGCCGTTGTTCCCTGAGATATTTCATTGCGGAACTTGCTTCCCCCTGCCCTGGGAGTATAATTCCGTCGGCGGAGCATAACTTTTCCTTGTCGTCGGTCAATACGGGGGATATGCCAATCCTCCTCAATGCGTTTTCCACGCTGTAGATGTTGCCGGCGTTGTATTTCAGAATTGCGATATTCATGTCTGTAGTGTTATGGGTGTGGCAAAGGTAATGATTAACGATGAAAATCAGACCCGTTCCGCGGGATTTTTCTTCCAAGTTGTGGTAAGGGCAACTGGCAAGTCTGTTTTTATGTTGTCAGCTGCCGAGGATAAAGCCGAGGGTGTGGCAGAGTTCGGCGAGAAGGATGTAGAGTACAAATACCGGGGCGGCCTTGCCAATGCCGCAGCAGATGGCGCCGAACCATTCCGTTGCGCTCTTGATTCGTGCGGTGGTTATTCCGTAAGTGGTGGAACAGAGTGTCACGGCGAACGCAATGACAGGCACTATACTGTCGCTGAAACTGCCCGGAAACAGGTTGCCCTCCACGTTGAGCAGTATTGCGTGTGGCATTGCCGAAAGCAGAAACATTATGGTAATGATGGAAATGGCTTCCGCCATGACAAGTGTCAGTCCGAGGCGTGACTGGAATGTAATGCGTTCTTTGCCGTGTAGTTGTCTTATGTCTTTTGATATTCCGCATCGGAGGAATATTCCGGTAGACGTGGCCAGGAGTGTTATCCATACGAGTGCGGGCGATGTGAGGTTTGCTACGGTTTTTCCCAACAGCCACCTCAGCCCTTCGCCGCTTAGCACGGACCGTATCTGCATTGTCGGCAACACGCTGCTCACTATCCATGACCCGATGATGAGTAGTATTTCCGCTGCAATGAGAGTGACTGTCGCATAGGCTGATGCCTTGTCCGCAATTATATTCTTCTTCATTCCTTGCGTGGGTTATTCTTCGTCGGGATGCAGGTTGTCGATGTCGAGGATTCTCAGTTCCAGCGCTCTCACTACAAGCCGGGTGGCGTTGATGCCGGTCTTGCCGCCACCCGAGGGGAAGAGCTTTTGCGCAAGTTCATTCTGTCGTTTCTCAAGACTTTTCACGCCAAACGGTATGCCTTTGAGATTTGTTATCTGTTCTTTTGTGTATCCAAGGGCCAGATGGCGGAGAAAACGCTCGTCGTATTCGTCAATCTCATAGCTGATCATTGCCTCCTGCCGTATAATCTGCGACCGTATGTCGTGTTTGAAATGTTCGAGAATTTTGTCGAGTATAGGCTGGTTGAACACGTTTTTCTTTCCCGACATCACGCTCACTACGTCAGCACGCGTGAGCATCTCTCCTGTTTTGAGTATAATGCCGTTGCAGCCAGCGTCAAGCACATCTACCCACAGCTTCTCGTTGAGGGTCTCGCCGGTGAATATGAGCACTTTCACGTCGGGGAATTTTGCGCGTGTCTCGCGGCACAGTTCCACTCCTACTGTCGTGGATCCGCCAAGCCCGAGGTCGAGCAATACGAGGTCGGGCGCATTGCCCTTCATCAGCTGCCAGTAAGCCGTCTCGCAGTCTGCCGTACCGATTATCTCCGCCTCCGGGATGTCGGACTTTATTATACCTTCAGTTCCTTTTAGTTCAAGTGGAACATCCTCTACTATGATAATTTTAAATGGATTCATATATCTGTTGTTTTTTAGTCCGATTTTTTACTCTTGTGCGGAAATTTTGTAACCGCTGTTGGCAGGCTGATGTTTAGTCTCAGCTTTCCCTCATGGCTCTCTGCCGTTATTCCGCATCCATAATGGTTTGCTGAGTTCTCCGTTTCCCTGATTATTTGCCGGCAAACCATAAAGGGGAGGTTCTTTTCCTGAGGAATGAAGAGGCTGTTCGCATTGCCGTCAGTGTACGCCACATTGTTCATGTCCGCACATATTGTCATGTTTCCCTTGTCAGTGGACTTCAAGCTGCAATGCGGTGATTCTCCGCTGTTCTGTTTGCGCAGAATGTTGAACAACATACGTATGGCGTATTCGTCTCCATACACCAAGGGGGTAATGAAGCCTGTTTCGCTGGATATGTCTACTACTTGGCAGGCGAGTGCGGCGGTTTCCGTTTGGCAGTGCAGCTGCAGGCACAGGGCGAAATACAGTTCCCGGTAATATTCCACTATTTCCCTGAGGGTGTTAAGTCTCTCGCCGTCCGTTTCGCAGACGTTGTTTTCTCTTATGAACATTTTTATCCTTGACGGATAGTACATGGTTTCGTGCTTTATTGCACTCAGACAGTTTTCGAGAATGTTGTTGCTGATGTAGAGGCGATTGTTTTCGTATGTGGTTTGCTGTATCTTCTCTTCTACGGCATCCTTTTCAGCCTGAATGTTTTCTTGCCTTTTTCTGGCATCGTTCAAAACATTGAGGGCTTTTGTGTATATGTCTTCAATTTCCTCACGATAAGGGCTTTCCTCGATTTCTTTCAAGGTTTTTATTTTTATTTCCACGCCGTCGTCATCCGACAATGTATTTTCAATCAAGTACAGCATCTCTGAAATGCCGTGTCGCTTTACCGTTCTGCGGTAGTATATGATATAGCAGACCGCCAAAAGCACAAACATGAGAACTATGAGGATTGTAATGGCGATGTTCTTGTTCGTTTCCGACTTCTGCATGATTTGGCAGTATTCCCCGAGTGTGTTGTCGGCCGACACCGTCTTGAACAGTTTTGTGTAAACAGAGTTGTTGTAGTTGTATATGTTCCACCGGTGCAATGCCAATGCCGCTACGGCACTTTCGTTTCTTATGCTTAGAATGACGGAATAGTCTGTGGGGAATCCGGAACGGAACCATTGGATTTCCGGCGGATTGTCGTCGTCGTTGCCCATAAGGTGCATCAGGCATTTCCCTTTTGGATGCTCTGCGAGGTAAATGGCGTTGAGATAGCAGATTGTTGAATCAGCATATGCGAGTGCGCTTGAGTATCTGCCGTCGATGTTGCAGTAATAGGTAGAGTCTGCATAAGCCGTTGCCTTGTCCTGCAAGGTTTTCATTTCACTCTTGGTCATGTTCATTATGCTGTCAGAACTTGCCAAAGATGCAATTGGAAGCATTGTGGCTGAAGCAGTGACCAGTGCCGTTATCATCCGTGCCGTTCCCTTCGGCAGTGTAAAGAAGAACCGGCTGCCCTTTCCAGGAATGGATTCTGCTTTAAGGGTGCAGGCGGCGAAAAGTTTGCTGTATTTTTTGTACCTGTCGAGAATACCCTTGCAGTTAAGGAGGCCAAACCCGTGTTCGTTTTTGATATTGCGTGAAAACAAGCTTTCAAGTTCTTCGGGCTGGATGCCTTTTCCGTTGTCAGAAACGGAAATTTCTACCAATTCCCCTTTCTCCGCGGTGCGGATTCTCACTTCTCCGCCGTTCGGCGTGAATTTTCTTGCATTGTCGGCAATGGTATTTATCATGAAGAGTGTGAGGGTACGGTCTGCCTTGACAATATGGCCGGAATCTTCCACTTCGAGCTTTATGCCTTGCAATGAGAATATTGTCTTGCTGCGTCTTACCGTGTTGAGGACATCCGCAAGCGGAAAGCTTTCCACACGGATACCTATCTCGCCCTGTCTGAGTTTTATCCATTCAGTGAGGATGTCGTTATATTCTTCAATCTTCTCAGTCAGTTCATTGATGTACTTGTAGCGTTCGGCTTGTTTTTCCCCGTCTTCGCCTCGTGTCAGCAGGCGACCGATTTCGTTGGCTATTCTGTCGATGAGCGGTTTCACACTCTCCACCAAAAAGACCTTGGCGCGGTTCTCGATATTTCGCGACTTGTTCTTGTCGTTATTGTATATTTCGATTTCAAGTTTCTCGTGCAGCTCTTCATTGCCGAGCTCAAGTTCTTTCTCAAAGAGAGCGCTTTGCTCTTGAAAACCGGCTATGGCTTTGTCGATGTCGGCAGTATTGGTTTTGACACTACTTTCTTTCTTCAGTAGTCTGAAAATCAGAAATGACAGTAGTGTGATGAGGATGACAATGGCGAGTATCATGGTGTTTAGAGCATCCGAAGTCCTCTCCAGTTGCGAGGCTCTTGCGTCAAGCTCCATGTCTTGGCGTGTCTTCTCCTGCAGGTCAAGATAGATGTTGCGGTTTATGTCGCTGTTGTGCTTGTCGTTGAGCGATGAGTAGACGATACTGAGTTGTTCGCGTATGCTTGCCACCAGATCCGGCGTTTGCCTTGTCTTGCCGTTGTCGAGGTGGAGTGCGCTGTCTAGCCAGTATAGTGCGGACTTGTAGTCTTTTATCCCCCAAAAGCATTTTGCCAAGGTCCTTATGCTGCCGGCGGTCTGGTAAATGTCGCCGTAGGCTGAGAACATATCGGCGGACTTTTGGGCAAGGTAGCCGGCAAGAAGGCTGTCGGGCATGTTGTCCGGGTTTAGCATTTTTAGCGTGGATGCGTTGCTGGCTTTCAGGTATGCTCTGTCGTCGTTGTCGAAGAGGTGTTCCGCGATAGATTGAAGGGCGTTGGCTTCCCAATACGTATATTTGTGTTCCCTCGCCATGAAATAACATTCGAGCAGCGTGTCATATTCCTTTTGAAGTATAGCTGTTCTGCTTGTGTCGCGAAGCATTCCTCCACTGCCGATTTGGTAGAGCCAGTTAAGGTATTGTGCGGTGTCTTGTTGGAGAATCTCGTTCTTGTCTATGCTCTTTATCGCCTCTCTGGACTGGTTGCGAAGCCCGACATAATAAAAGTAGGTGGATGCTACGATGGCGTACTCTGACTTGGCGTAAGCCCAGCGTTTCGCCATGTGTGGCGTAAGTTTTCCTTTCTCCTCTTCTATGCGGCGTGTGAGCTGCATGGCGTGCGTCTTGAAATCGTAGAAATCTTTGTTGCGCGCTTGGCGCTGGCATAGTCTCATGCGTTGTATTTCCGCTATGAGAAGTTCTATTTGGTTGTCTGTTGTCTTTGTTACGCTGTCGAGTTGTTGCTCCGCCAGCCTGTAGTTCATTTTTGCGATGTTGGCGAAAGCAAGGTTGTTAAGTGCCTCTGCTCTGCCGGAAGAGTATTTTGAGGAAAGACTGTATGCTCTTCTGGCGTAGTTTTCCGTTTGTTGCAGGCTGCGGTAGTGAGCGGCATAAGAAGCCTCGTTTAGCTTGTCTGCGGCTTTGTTGTCTGTGCCGCTACATGCCAAACATACAAAAAGGCCCCATAAGCATGCAATGCAGATGGAGCCTTTGACAGTTAATATGTTATGCGCGAGCCTTGGCAATGTAACCGAGAGCTTCTGCACACTTGTCCGAAATAGTTTTCCAGTCTTTGGCTGCCACCACGTCTTTCGGGAAGAGCTTTGAACCCATACCTACGCAGTAAACGCCAGCCTTAATCCAAGACGTGAGGTTCTCCTCGTCGGGTGAAACGCCGCCGGTAACCATGAGCTTTGACCATGGCATCGGAGCAGTAAGTCCTTTTACCAACTTGGGACCGAGTACATCGCCCGGGAATATCTTGCACAAGTCGCAGCCTACCTCCTGAGCGGCTCCAACCTCAGACACGCTACCGCATCCCGGTGTGTACGGAACGAGGCGGCGGTTGCAAATCTTGGCAACTTCGGGGTTGAACAAAGGACCAACCACGAAGCAAGCGCCGAGCTGGATGTAAAGGGCGGCAGTAGCGGGGTCTACTATGGAACCAACTCCGAGAGCCAGTTCCGGACACTCGACAGCTGCAAACTTAACAACCTCCTCGAAAACCTCGTGAGCGAAATCGCCTCTGTTTGTAAACTCAAAAGCGCGCACTCCGCCATCGTAGCAAGCCTTAACGACCTGCTTTGCAGTTTCTGCATCCTTGTGGTAGAACACGGGAACCATACCAGTCTGACCAATCTTGTTCAAGACTGCAATCTTGTCAAATTTTGCCATTTCTTTATTTGTGATTTAAAATGTCGTGTGATTTAAATAAAATGTCAGAAGAAAAGACCATTCCTTTCTTCCGACATTCATTGTTTATTAGCGCTGAACTCGACCTGAAGCGTCGCCGCCTGCCAAATTCTCCACTTCTTCCTTGCTCATCAGGTTGAAATCGCCGGGGATAGTGTGCTTCAAGGCAGAAGCGGCAACGGCAAACTCAAGAGCCTTGCCCTGATCCTCAGGCCATGTCAGCAAGCCGTGGATAAGACCACCTGCGAAACTGTCACCGCCACCTACACGGTCGATAATAGGCATGATGTCGTAGTGCTTGCTCTGATAGAAGTCCTTGCCGTTATAGATAAGAGCCTTCCAGCCGTTGTGTGTTGCAGAGTAAGACTCGCGGAGTGTTGAAACAACAAACTTGAAGCCGAACTCTTCCATCATACCCTTGAAGATTCCGTAGTAGCCCTCAGCGTCGGTCTTTCCGCCTTCAACGTCTGCGTCCGGCTTAAAGCCGAGGCACAACTGTGCGTCCTCCTCGTTGCCGATGCAAACGTCAACATACTTCATCAGCGGCTTCATGATGCTCTGAGCCTTCTCTGAAGTCCACAGTTTCTTGCGGAAGTTAAGGTCGCAGCTAACAGTAACGCCGTGACGCTTTGCTGCCTCGCAAGCCAGTTTGGTAAGTTCTGCAGCCTTGTCGCTGATAGCGGGAGTAATGCCGCTCCAGTGAAACCACTGTGCGCCTTCCATGATTGCGTCGAAATCGAAATCTGACGGGTCAGCCTCGGCGATAGAGCTTCCGGCACGGTCGTAAACAACCTTGGAAGGACGCATTGAAGCACCAGTCTCGAGGAAATAAATGCCGAGGCGGTTACCGCCGCGTGCGATGAAATCTGTGTGTACACCATAACGGCGGAGTGCATTAACTGCGCACTGTCCGATTTCGTGTGTGGGAACCTTAGTTACAAAGTATGCCTCGTGACCGTAATTTGCGGCGCTTACAGCAACGTTGGCCTCACCGCCACCGTATACTACGTCGAATGTGTCACTCTGGATAAATCTCTTCTGACCGGGAGAAGAAAGGCGAAGCATAATCTCGCCCAATGTTACAACTTTAGCCATTTTGTTTTATATAAATTAATTGTTTAAGATATATTTTGCCGTATTAGAGCACACAAAGTTAGTGTTTTAAATCTAACCGTACAAATAAAAAATAAAAAAAACACCTTTTCGGCAAAAATGATTGCGGGTGTGTGGTGATTTCCGTTTTTATTGTTATTTTTGCAGAACGACTGTAATTTTTAATTTAAATCAAGAATTTGGCTATTTTTACTGAATATGACAGACAAGGTTAGGATAAAAGACATCGCTGAGAAATCGGGTGTTTCTGTCGGAACAGTAGACCGTGTTTTGCACAACCGTCCGAACGTGTCGAAAATCGCGCGCGAAAAAGTTGAGAAGGTACTTGAGGAAATCAACTACCAGCCCAACATGTACGCCAGTGCGTTGGCATACAACAAATCGTATAAGTTTTATTGCATTATTCCGCAACACGACTCCGAGGCGTACTGGGAGGAAATCGAATATGGCGCAGAAAAGGCTTGCGAGACAAGGCGCGATTTCCATATAAGCGCAGAGATAATGTATTTCAAGCGTTTTGACACCAAGTCTTTCGTGCAGACAGCCAGGGACTGTCTTGAAAAGAATCCCAGCGGCGTTGTCGTTGTCCCCGGAGAGATGCAGGCTACACGGCGTTTCTGCGAACTGATGCACGAACGTAATATTCCGTTCATTCTGCTCGACTCCTATATCCCTGACCTTAACCCGTTGTCTTTTTTCGGGCAGGACTCTTTCTGCAGCGGTGTGTTTGCGGCAAAGATGCTGATGCTAATCGCGGGCAATGACAAGGAAATAATGCTCATGAAGCAAATGAAGAATGGCAAGGTGCCGAGCCGTCAGCAGGAAAACCGCGAGCAGGGTTTCCGTCATTACATGGGGGAGCATTTCCCTAAAGTGAAGATAACGGAACTTGACATACCGACGGATGACAAGGCGGATGGATACGACAAGAAATTGGAGGCGTTCTTCTCGAAGCATCCGGATGTAAGAAACTGCATCACGCTCGGTTCAAAGGCGTATATCGTTGGTGAATTCCTGCTCAAGACAAACCGCCGGAATGTCCAGATTCTCGGATATGATATGGTTGACAAAAACGCAAAATGCCTGAGGCTGGGTTCTGTGTCTTTCCTGATAGCCCAACATGCCTATATGCAGGGCTACAACTGTGTGGATTCGCTTTTCAAGGCTATTGTACTCCACAAGAAGGTAGACCCGGTCAATTTCATGCCAATAGAATTGCTGTCAAAAGAGAATGTGGATTTCTACAGGAGAACCCAATTATAGAATATACTGTAAACATTAACAATATGAATTTATCATCTTTTATCAAAATCAACCCGGCAGACTCTGTTGTCGTTTGTTTGCGTCCCCTGAAAGCGGGCGAGACAATTAATGTCGGGGGTAAGGACATTGAGGTTTTGCAGGATACTCCTGCCGGGCACAAAGTGCTGATTGCCGATGCCGCCAAAGGCGAGAATATCATCAAGTATGGTTACCCGATCGGTCATGCCAAGGAAGACCTCAAGGCAGGACAGTGGGTTAATGAGAATAACCTGAAGACAAATCTCGCAGGTACGCTGACATACGAGTACCATCCTGTAAGCGAAGAACTTAATATAAAGAAGGACAACCGCACGTTTAAGGGCTATGTGCGCAAGAACGGTGAGGTTGGAGTCAGAAACGAGATATGGGTAGTGCCCACCGTCGGCTGTGTGAACGGCATTGCGGAGCGTCTTGCAGGTATGCTTGAAAAAGAGACGAACCTTGAGGGTATTGATGCAGTGCATGCTTGGCACCACAATTTTGGTTGTTCCCAGTTGAGCGAAGACCACGAGAATACGCGTAAGGTATTGCGTGACATCGTGCTTCATCCAAATGCAGGAGGAGTGCTTGTCGTTGGTCTTGGCTGCGAGAACAACCAACCGGACAAGTTCGAGGAGTTGCTCGGCGACTACGACAAGGACCGCGTGAAGTTCATGGTTGTGCAGAAGGTCGAGGGCGACGAGGCGGAAGAGGGAATGAAGATACTGCGCTCTCTCTACAATCTCGCCAAGGAAGACAAACGCACGGATTGTCCGCTCAGCGAACTGCGTATTGGCCTGAAATGCGGCGGAAGTGACGGCTTCAGTGGAATTACCGCGAACCCGCTCGTTGGTGAACTCTCCGACTTCATAGTTGCCCAGGGCGGTACGTCTATACTTACGGAGGTTCCTGAAATGTTCGGTGCGGAGACAATACTCATGAACCGCTGCAAGACACCGGAGCTCTTCAACGAGACGGTAGAGCTTATCAATGATTTCAAGGAGTATTTCCTTAGCCACGGTGAGCCGGTTGGAGAAAACCCGTCTCCGGGCAACAAGGCTGGCGGCATTTCCACGCTTGAGGACAAAGCACTCGGGTGTACTCAAAAGTGCGGCCGGGCTCCGGTAAGTGGCGTGCTCGGTTACGGTGACAGACTTAAGGTGAAAGGACTCAATCTCCTTTCAGCTCCGGGCAATGACCTTGTGGCATCAACGGCTCTCGCTGCTGCCGGTTGTCAGATTGTACTTTTCACTACAGGGCGCGGGACTCCATTCGGCACATTCATCCCGACGATGAAAATTTCGACAAACAGCAACTTGTACAAGAACAAGCACAACTGGATTGATTTCAACGCCGGCGAACTTGTTGAAGGCACAGACATGGCAGTTCTTGTGGACAAGTTCATCGACAAGGTAATCTCTGTGGCAAGTGGGGAGAAGACGTGTAACGAGAAGAACGGCTACCGCGAAATATCAATATTCAAAAATGGAGTAACACTTTAAAGCTATAAGTCTTGATTGTGCGGGAAGTTGTGGCTCAGTGCCTTTCAACTTCCCGTCTTTATATTAAAATAGGTAACAATATCGTTGTTTGTGACATGAATCATAAAAAGGGTCTCATCGCACTTTCGCCGTTCCTCTTCTTTGTGGCGGTATATCTTGTCTCTTCTTTGGCGGCGGGCGATTTCTACAAACTGCCGATAACGATAGCATTTATGTTTTCCAGCATGTATGCCGTCGCTGTATTCCGCGGCAAAAGCATGAAAGAGAGGATGGAAGTTTTTTGTCAGGGAGCCGGCTCAAAGGACATAATGCTGATGCTTTGCATCTTTGTCTTCGCCGGAGCTTTTGCCAACTCGGCAAAGGAAACCGGCTGTGTTGAGGCTACCGTGAATTTTACCCTCTATATATTGCCTGACAATATGATTATGGCGGGACTTTTCCTTGCCACATGCTTCATTTCACTTTCCATCGGGACGAGTGTGGGTACAATTGTCGCACTTACTCCCATTGCGGCAGGCCTTGCTGCTTCCACAGGCTCAAGCGTGGCGATGATGGTGGCTGTGATAGTCGGAGGGTCTTTCTTTGGCGACAACCTGTCTTTCATATCCGATACCACAATCGTGGCTACCAGTACTCAGGGCTGTAGACAGAAAGACAAGTTTATCGTTAATGCCTATACCACTGTTCCCGTTGCTCTCGGTGTCATGGCGGCATATCTCGTCATGGGCAATGGGGTGAAATCTACGGGTGTAGTGCCCGGGGTGGACTATGTGAAAATACTTCCCTACCTTATCGTTATATGCAGTGCGCTGATGGGCATAGATGTGTTGGTGGTGCTTACTTTGGGCATTTTGTCAACAGGAATCATTGGCTTTGCATACGGCAGCTATGATTTCTTCGGGTGGTGTCATTCCATGAGTGACGGTATTGCCGGTATGGGAGAACTTATTGTCGTGACGTTCCTGGCCGGCGGGTTGCTTAACGTCCTTGCCAAGAATGGCGCTTTGGACTATCTTATAGGCGTGGTTACAAAGAAGATAAAGAACAAGCGTAGCTGTGAATTGACCATCGCCATGCTTGTTAGTCTGGTTAATGTATGTACCGCAAACAATACTGTGGCAATCTTAACTGTAGGGTCAATAGCAAAGAGAATCAGCGGCCGTTATGGTGTGGACAGCAGAAAGAGCGCAAGTCTGCTCGATACCTTCTCGTGTTGTGTACAGTCAGTGCTCCCCTATGGAGCGCAAATTCTCATGGCCACGGGGCTTGCCGGCGTAAGTGCGTTTGCTGTCATCAAATATCTGTATTATCCTTTTGCCCTTTTCGTTGTTTCTGTAGTTGCCATACTCATCAGGTATCCTAAAAAATTCAGTTGAAATGAATGTAATATTAAGAAATCTTTTGGCTCTGACCTCTGAAGGGGCTTTCGGTACGACAGAAACAGTATTTCCCATGTCAGACTTCAAATGGGATGTTCTGTGTAAATTGGCTGTGCTTGAAGATGTTGCACCTTACGTTTATAAAGCGGTCGTGAACCACAATGACGACCCAAACGCAAATGTTCCGCAAGAGTTAAAAGCTTCGCTTGGAAAAATGCAGTTCGGCAACCAGGATGGTCTTAGCGTTTCGTTTGACCTTAACAATATTGACGGGCAGAACCTGACTTATTCGGTCAAGCGTTATATCTTGAAGGATATTGTCTACAAGGAGAAACACAGTATTGACACATCAAAGATATCGCTTGACTTTCTGTCTGTCGTCCTTCAGAATACCAATCTTATTCTCCGCAACGGCATACGTTTAAGAGGCATAATTGAAATCGGCTTGTTTCTTAGGGACAAGGGACAGTATGTGGATTTCGTGAAAGTGGAGGCATGGATTCGTCGGCTCAAGCTCAAACGGATGGCATCGTTACAGGCTGGCGTACTAGTGGGTGTATTTTCATTTGGCAGTGATGAGTTTCCGTATATAAGGAAATTTGACAAGAAGGGAAAACGCCTCACGCAAAAGTCTCTTGAGAGGGTGGCCAGGGCAAATCGACTCGACCGTACGTTTGGCAAATACAGTATTGTGAATTTGATTAAGTATTATAGGTATTCTCATTCCGAGGCTTTTTGCAAGGCTGTATCCAACCTGTTGAGAAGTCTTTCGGAAATAGAGGAATAACTAATTTTTTTTAATTTATTTTGCTCTGAGATTATAAAGGGCTACCTTTGCAAGATATGAAAAGACCTTTTACGAATATATTGATATATTTATCTTTCATTTTGTTAGCCGCAATGCCTGCACGGGCGCAACAGTCAGAATCATACGTCCAGTGTGAGGATACTTGCCGCCATATACACGGGATTGACCTCAGCCGCTATCAGGGAGAAGTGTTTTGGGAGGCTGTAGGTGACAACAGCAAAATGGCTTATGTGTATCTCAAGGCAACCGAGGGCAGTACCATTGTAGATCCCACCTACAAGAAGAATATCGAACTGGCTCACAGATACGGGCTGAAAGTGGGGTCATACCATTTCTTTCGCCCCAAAACGGACTTGGTCATGCAGATGGAGAATTTTAAGGCGCAGTGCCGCCCCGGCGACCAAGACCTTATACCGATGATTGACATAGAAACGACCGGGGGGCTAGGCGAACAGGAATTTTGCGACTCGCTTGCCAAGTTCCTTTCGCTTGTGGAGCGGGAATACCGCCAGAAGCCGCTCCTGTATACGGGAACAAATTTCTACAACAAACATCTTTCAGGAAAGGTGGACGATTACAAGCTCATGATTGCCCAGTATTCCTCCCGCATACCGGAACTGGCAGACAAGAGGGATTATGACATGTGGCAGTACACGGCAAAGGGCAGGATAAACGGTATCAATACATACGTGGACAAAAGTATGTTCATGGGCAGGCATAGCATGAGGGAAATACGTTACCGCCACCGATGAATAAAGATTACGACAGAACAACAAGTATAAAACAAATTATATAATATGGCTATTATAAAATGTCCGGAGTGCGGTCACCAAATCAGTGACATGGCCTCCACCTGCCCCGCCTGCGGCGTGAGGATTGCAAATAATATCGTGAAATGTTCACATTGCGGAAATGTGTATCTAAAGGACCAGTCCGTTTGTCCCGTTTGTCATGAGCCGCGCTCCGCCGCTAGCCGTCCGGGGCAAACGTCGGCGCATCCAAGACCTGACGGCCCCGGAGCCGGTGCCGGGAGATATCCAGGCGGTATGAAACCTAAAAAGAATAAAAATAAAAACAAGATTATCGCTGTTGTAATTGCCCTTGTAGTAATTGTCTGCGGTGGTGGCTGGTATTTCTACAACGCCAATAAACTTCACGGCGACGAGAACACCGCATACGTGAAGGCGATGAATAGCAGTGACCCCGTGGTGCTGCAGGATTATCTTGACAGTTTCACCGATGCGCCTCAGGAACACATCGATTCCATTCAGGCGCATCTGAAAATGCTGCAGATGAACGATGCGGAATGGACTAACGCTCTTGTGAGCAATTCGAAATCAGCCATCCAGCAGTATCTCGACAGCCATCCTAACAGCCTGCACAAGGCTGAGGCTCTGCACAAGATTGACTCTATCGACTGGGCGCAATGTGGCAGACAAAACAGTCCGGAGGCATATCAGGCTTACTTGTCTGAACACCCCGAGGGCGAACACGTCGTTGAAGCTCAGGAGCAGCTTGACAAGCTCGATGCAACAACCGTAAGCGCAGAAGACAAACAGGTGGTGAACGCTGCTTTTCAGTTATTCTTCAAGGGCATAAACAACAATGACGAAATGGGTATTACCTCGGCCGTGAGCAGTACGCTTCATTTCCTTACCAATCCTGACGCCACAAAACAAGATGTCATCTCCTTCCTTCACAAACTGCACAAAGACGACGTAAGGTCACTCACGTGGAGGTCTAACAACGACTATAAGATACAAAAGATAGATAAAGGCGACGGCACATACGAGTATGACGCGGAATTTACCGTGGACGAGTCTGTCAGCAATATTGACTCCAGCAAGGATGCTTTCAACCAGTATAAGGTAAAGGGACATATTGACTCTGACGGCAAAATTTCAAGTCTGCAGCTTGTGAAAATAGGCTGACGGAAACAGTGTTTTAATGGCTCTAACTAAGCTAAGGGTAATTTTTACCTGCGACATACATGGTTGCCTCTTTCCTTATGATTCTTTGAAAAGGAAAGGGGCAACCGGTTCTTTGTCGCAAGTGTGTGCCTATGTGAAAAAGCTTCGTAAAGAGTATGGCGAAAACCTCATCCTGCTAGATGGCGGTGATATTCTCCAGGGAAATCCCTCATGTTATTATTCCAATTTCATAGATGAGACCACTTGAAAAAGTGCCGGTTAATTGATTAAGCTTTGGCCTCTGACAGG
>CAVGJZ010000006.1:0-72538 GCA_963629785.1 Oscillibacter sp. MSJ-31
AGCGTTACCGTCTTCATTGCCAGCAACCGTTTCCGTGAAGACCTTCCGCAATACGGCAATTCCGCCACCGTCTCCCTCCTTGTGCCTACAAGCGACACGATAGAGATAACCCAGGCTGCCATCCGAGCTCTGAAGAGCATCTGGCGCGACGGCATCCAGTACAAGCGTTCGGGTGTCATCGTGAGCGACATACAGTCCAACGCCAACATAGTGGCAGACCTCTTCGACCCTATCCCCAACCGCCCCGGACGAGCAAGGCTAATGCAGGAGATAGACAAAATCAACCACCGATATGGATTGAAAGCCATACAAATAGCCGCAGAGGGCGACAAGAAACAGGCATGGAAGGTGAAGTGCGAACATCGCAGCGGCAATTACCTCACCGATGCCGGCGAGCTGCTGACAATCAGATGCCGGTAGTTACGAAATTCCCTTTGGACTTTGCGAAATTCCCTTTGGCTTTTATAAAATTCTCTTTGGCTTTTATAAAATTCTCTTTGGCTTTTGCGAAATTCCCTTTGAACTTTGTTGATTTCCCTTTGAGCGTTGCCAAATTTTATTTGTTCGTAAAATACCTAAAGTTGGTTATTGTGTATCTCTGAATTTATTGCTTATTTTGCAATTTGAATAATCAATAATTAGGATTTATGAAAAGTCAGAAATTGTATGAGGCTGATGACAAGCTGATTTCACTAATAAAAGACAACTACAATGTGTTGCAGAGCCTTGGCGGTTTCGGCATCAACCTGGGGTTTGGCGACAAGACGGTGAGAGAGGTGTGCGAGATGCAGAACGTGGACACATACACATTTCTTGCCATCGTAAATCTTGCAATCAACGGTTACAAGAGTTTCGACGACTTCTCGAGGATTTCTATCCCCACGCTAATGCATTACCTTCACGCCAGTCATGAATACTACCTCGATTTTCAGTTGCCCTTTATCCGCAAGGAACTCATAGAGGCTCTCGATGAGAAAGACAATCTGGCGAGGCTGATTATAAAGCTCTATGACGAGTATGCAAGCGAGATAAACAAACACATGAAGTATGAGGAGAAATTCCTTTTCCCCTATATCGACTCTTTGCTCAACGGCACCCCTACGAAGAACTACGACATCGAGACTTTCTCGAAGCACCACGGGTCGACAGACCAGAAGCTAAAGGAACTGAAGAACATCATTATCAAATACCTGCCCAGCGACGGACTCCACAACAACCAGCTTTCTGCTACGCTTTGTGACATTTACAACAACGAGGAGTGGCTGGCTAGACATTCCGACGTGGAGGAACTGATAATGATTCCGGCAATACGCGCTCTGGAACGCAAGTCGCGTCAAAGCGATGTCTCGGCGAAGATTTCAAACATGATAAACAAAAACTCCAATGCCGGCGACGCCCTGAGCGAGAGGGAGAAGGATGTAATCATAAGCCTTGTTCAGGGAATGACGAACAAGGAAATCGCCAGCCATCTGTGTATTGCGCCCAACACGGTGATTACCCACCGCCGCAACATAGCGAGAAAACTGCAGATACACACCCCCGCAGGACTCACCATCTATGCAATAGTGAACAACTTGGTGGATATTTCGTCCGTACAGATATAGGGCGTTGCGCGATATAGACGACAGCCACACAACGGGGTGTTTCTTTTAGCCGAAAAGGTGTCTCAGCGCTTCTTCCACTTTCCTCACAGGAATCAGGTTTATCGAGAGGTCTTTGCCCTTGAACGCCTGTAGGTTCTGGCGGGGAATTATTATATTGGTGAAGCCTAGTTTTTGGGCCTCGGTGACGCGCTGCTCGATACGGCTCACGGGGCGCACCTCGCCGCTAAGCCCCACTTCGCCGGCCATGCACCATCCCGTTTCGATGGGGGTGTCCACGTTGCTCGACAGCACGGCGGCGATTATGCTCAGGTCCATTGCAAGGTCGGTCACTCTTAGTCCGCCGGCAATGTTTATGAACACGTCTTTCTGAATCAGTTTGAAACCCACACGCTTTTCAAGCACGGCGAGCAGCATGTTCAGTCGGCGCTGGTCGAAGCCCGTTGCCGACCGTTGAGGAGTGCCGTATGCCGCCGTGGAGACCAGTGCCTGCGTCTCGACAAGAAACGGGCGCACACCCTCGATGGCGGACGATATGGCGATGCCGCTCAAACCCTCGTGGTCGTTGCTCAGCAGCAGTTCCGACGGGTTGCTCACCGGGCGAAGGCCGTTCTGCTGCATCTCGTAAATGCCAAGTTCCGACGTGCTTCCAAATCTGTTCTTTATAGACCGCAGTATGCGGTACATATAGTGCTGGTCGCCCTCAAACTGTATCACCGTGTCCACAATGTGTTCCAGAATCTTGGGACCGGCCAGCGTACCCTCCTTGTTGATATGTCCGATGAGGATTACCGGCGTGCCCGATGTCTTCGCGAACCTCAGCAACTGCGAGGCACATTCCCTGACCTGCGTCACGCTGCCCGGCGAGGAGTCTACCTCGGCGGTGCATATCGTTTGTATTGAGTCGATTACAACCAGTTCCGGCACAGTGTCCTTGATACAGGCGAAAATGTTTTCAAGAGAGGTCTCGCATAGTATCAGACAGTTGTCGTTGGCATTCTCGTTTATCCTTATGGCTCTCATCTTGAGCTGGTGGGCACTTTCCTCGCCGCTGACATACAGTATTTTCCGCTTTAGCTGCAGCACCGTTTGCAGAGACAAGGTACTCTTGCCGATTCCGGGTTCGCCACCGAGCAGCGTTATCGAGCCCCTCACGAGACCGCCGCCTAATACGCGGTTCAGCTCGTTGTCGCCCATGTCGATGCGCGGCTCGTCCTGGCTCGCTATTTCCTTCAGCAGCAGGGCTTGTCGCCTGCCGCCTTTTCTGCCGTCCGCCGGAGCGAACGCCGCTTTTTCCGGTGCAACGTGCAGTTCCTTGAAGGAGTTCCACTCTCCGCATTGCGGACATTTGCCTATCCACTTGGACGATTCCTGTCCGCAGTTGCTGCAGACGAACACTGTCTTGTCTTTTGCCATCCTACTCGCTTGCAAATTATTTGTGGGCGGGTTCTTTGATTTTCCGCCGTAACTCGTCTTTTTACATTGGGAATTAATAGCCCCGCCGTCAATACAAAAGTAGTGATATTTTTCCTTGGGACAAAATAAAACACTATCTTTGTATTGATTTTGAGAGCTGCGCTCTGAAAAAAAATTCTATAAGTGAAAGAGATGAAAAGTTTTGCATATCTGTTTTGCGCGTTTCTCTGTCTTGTCATCGGCGGATGCTCCGGCGGCGGGGGGGAGGCAAACCGCAAGACGAAAGAAGAGATACAAAGGCAGAGGACTGCCGATTCGCTCGCCCTCAAGGTGGGGGTGATGCATACAATGGATTGCCTGCCGGCTTTCGTGGCAAGAGACGAAGGCGTTTTCGACTCCCTCGGCGTTGATGTACGGCTTTTCCCGTACACGTCGATGCTTGATTATGACAAGTCGCTGGAGAAGGGGCGGCTTGACGGCGTGTTCACCGACACGAAGCATTTGGAGTACCTCAACTCCGTGTCGAAACTAGTCATGCGCGGGGAAAAGAATTTCGATATGGCATGGATACTCGTGGCCAACAGGAAATCGAGGATTAAGCGGCTTAACCAACTGACGGACAAGATGGTGGGCATGTCGCGCTGTTCTGCAACGGATTTCCTTTGCGACAGGATGGCAGACAGTGCGAAGGTTGACAAAGACCGCCTGTTCAGAATACAGGTGAACGACGTGGACCTCAGGCTGAAAATGCTTGTCAACAACGAAATAGATGCCGCATGGCTGCCCGAGCCGCAGGCTTCGGTGGCGGTGCGGCGTGGAGGCGTGGCGCTGATGAAGAGCAACTCGCGCGGCGAAAGTTTTGCGGTGCTTGCCTTCACGGGTACGGCGTATTCCGACAAACGGAAGAAAGGACAAATGGAGCTGTTCGTGAAGGCGTACGACATTGCCGCTGACAAAATTGACAAGGGCGGCGATGAATACAGGAAGAACCTTTTAAAACGATATTACAAATATTAAAACCCCAATTGGATTTATGGATAGTGGTTTGAAACTGTTCACCAAAGCACTTCGCTTTATAGAAGAAAAAGACTTGCCGGCAGCACTCAGCGTGATGTTGCCTTACTCCCAGAGCCATCCGTATGTGCTTTATACGGAGGAACTTGGCGGAATTGACGAAAATTTCCGTCTGATGACACATTATATGGAGAATGGCAACTCCGACCCGATGCGCGGCAAGATGTACGCCGACATGTTGGCGAGGCTCGAAAAGGTGGTGAGGAACATGAGGGCGGACTACCGTCGCCGCAATGTGGACTTCTACAAGGAAGCCGCGGCGAAGGCAGGCAAAAATATGTCGGTGTCGGAGAATACTGTGCGCCTCGCCCTCGAAGACTTTGTTTCGGAAACGGCGGTGCTGCAGTTTGAGAGCGACGAAAACCGCGGGGCCGCCGAAGAGCGGGTCTATGAGAAGCACTATGCGTTCATGTCGTCGTTGTTTAGTTCCATCGTGGTGTCAGACCTTTGGACGAAGGAACAGGCGGACAGGATGCTCGAGGTGCTGCTGCTGCCGACGGTAGACTCCGGCGACGTGCAGATGATTGTTGCTGCACTGATGCTCGCCGTGATGAACAGTTTTGACATCAACAAATTCTCCGTGCTCACGGGGGTGTACCAAAGGAGCCGTGATGAACGTGTAAGACAGAAGGCTCTCGTGGGCTGGGTGTTGTCGATGACCGATACCGTGGCAGCCGAAGAGCAGAAGAAATACATAGCGGATATGTGCGCTGACCCTGCCACCGTGAAGGAGCTTGTGGAGATGCAGAGACAGGTGTTCTTCTGCATGAACACGGAAAAGGACAACGCCGTGATACAAAGCGACATTATGCCGGCACTGTTTAAAGGCAGCAATTTCAGCATCTCGCGGATGGGGATTAAAGAGAAGGAGGAGGACACGCTGCAGGAAATCCTCAACCCCGGCGAGCAAGACCGCGCCATCGAAGAGGCTGAAGGCAAGTTCCGTGAGATGATGGAAATGCAGAAGTCCGGCGCCGACATTTATTTCGGTGGCTTCTCGCAGATGAAGCGTTTTCCGTTTTTCTATAATCTCGCCAACTGGTTCACGCCGTTCAACGTGAACCACCCGGACATTGTGAAGCGAATCTCCAAGGTGAAGGAGAATTCTATTATCGAGGGTATTCTCAACAGTGGGGCGTTCTGCGACAGCGACAAATATTCTTTCGCCATTGCGCTTGCCTCCATCGTGGACCGTCTTCCCGAAAATATGCGCGAGATGCTGGGCCACGCCAATATTGCCGGCACTGCGCCGGAAAACAAGGATGCTCTCACGCCTTCTTATATACGGCGGCAGACGCTGCAGGACTTGTACCGCTTCTTCCGCCTTTACCACAAGCGCGAGCAGATATATAATCCGTTTACGCCGGACAACTGTCTCTTTATCGCAAGCAGTCTTTTCGCCGGCACGCCGGTGGAAGGAGAGGCAGCCCCTTTCGCACGCTTCCTCCTCGACCGTTCCGCTAAGGAGTTGCTCGGAAAAATTATTCCCTGTGTGGAACGGCAGGCAACAACCGATGCGAAGATGGTTGCCGGCACGTATTATCTCTGCTGCTCGGCAAATCCGCCGAAAGCCAAGGACTTCTTTGCCGCAGTCCTGAAGGAAACGCCCGACGACAGGAAAGCGAGAATCGGGTATGCCAAGGCTCTCTTCCGCTGCGGAAACTTTGCCGAGGCGAAGCCGTTGTTCGAGAATCTATACGCTGACAATCCGCAGTCAAAGTCTTTTGCGCTCGACTATTCCATCGTCCTCACGCAAGTCGGCGAATACAACGACGCTTTGGCGATACTGTTCAAACTGTCGTTCGAGTCACCCGAGTCGGTGAATGTGAGACGCGTGCTCGCCTGGGCTTTGATGGGAGCCAAGAAACTGGAACGGGCGGAGAAAGAGTATTCGCGGTTGCTTGCCTGCGACAAACCGCTTGCCACGGATTTCCTGAATGCAGGCTATTGCAAGTGGTTCGGCGGAAAGGTAGGCGATGCAGCCGGTCTTTTTATGTCGTACTGCAAATCTGTAGCCGGCGACGGGGTATGCGAAATGGATTACGTGGAGTTCTCGGCAATTCTCGAAAAGGAATTCTCCAACGATGCCATGATGCTCCGCATATACAACATATCGACTGTAGATAGGATGCTGATAAAATCTATTACATACAACAGATAACACAATAACGAAATGCATACAAGAGAAGAGAAACTGCAGGCCTTCGGGAGATTTCTGGACGTGCTCGACGTGCTGCGCGAGAAATGCCCTTGGGACAGGAAACAGACTAACCAAAGTCTGAGAACCAACACCATTGAAGAGGTTTTTGAACTGAGCGATGCCTTGGGCAAGGAAGACACGCCGAATATCTGCAAGGAACTTGGCGACGTGCTGCTTCATGTCTGCTTCTATTCAAAGATAGGCGAGGAGAACAGCCAGTTTGATGTGGCAGACGTTTGCAACAAGCTCACCGACAAGCTGATATTCCGCCATCCGCACGTTTACCACTCGTCGCAGGTGGGTGCCGAGAACCCTCGTCCGCTGCCCTTCGGCGAGAATGGCGAAGGCAACGAAATGCAGTCTGCCGACACGGCGCAGAAGGTGATAGAAAACTGGGAACAGATAAAGCTCAAGGAGAAGGACGGCAACAAGAGGGTTCTGTCTGGTGTGCCGGATGCCCTGCCGTCGCTCATTAAGGCTTACCGCATACAGGACAAGGCGCGCAACGTGGGCTTCGATTGGGAGGACAAGGGAGACGTGTGGAAAAAGGTGCGCGAGGAACTTGGCGAACTGGAAGTGGAGTTGCGCCGGGAGGACAAGGAACGGTCGCTTGAGGAACTCGGGGATTTCCTCTTCAGCGTCATCAACGCCGCGCGCCTCTACAAGCTGAACCCCGACGATGCGCTGGAAAAGACAAACCGCAAGTTCATCAGACGCTTCAACTATATAGAGGAACATTCCATACGCATTGGCAAACCCCTCACGGAAATGTCGCTGGAGGAGATGGACAAGTTGTGGAACGAGGCTAAGGAACAGGAAAATAACTAACGTGAGAATTGATATGAAACGATCTTTTGGATTTATAGCCTTGCTGGCACTGGTGCTTGTTGTGGCAGGATGCGGAGGGAAGAAGAAAACCTCTCCGTCGGTCAATTTGAAAATCGTGGAGGACAGTGCTGTCGTCGATACTACATTGTATGGTGTCTGCGGCGAAGGTACTTCCATGAATTCACTGGAGCTTGTTACTGACAAAGGAGAGACTCTTGTCTTTACGATGCAGGGGGCTGACACCTGCAGCAATGTTTACGGTGGTTTGTTGGCCGGCGACCGTCTGGCCGTACTCGCCTGCAAGACGGCTGACGGCGAGAATTTCGCACAGACAGTGATTAACCTCACCTCGCTGATGGGCAAATGGTCGAGCATAGACCGTTCGTTCACTATCGAAGAGGGTGGTGTCGTGGAGGGCGACAATCAGGAGAGCAAGGCGTATGTGGAATGGAGAATACTCAATGGCAAGCTCGTACTCTCGTCGGACACTTTCAGCATATTCTCCCTCGGACCGGATTCGCTGCTGCTTGAGAACGGCAACGGGATTTATGCTTACAAACGAATGGTGAAAAAATAAGAGGGCTGCATAGTCTGTCCCTTCTCTGAAAGGATTTACTTTATGGCAAGATTTCGGGTTCATATATTGGGATGCGGGAGCGCGCTGCCCAATCTAAAGCACAATACCTCATCGCAGTTGGTGGAAATCCATGACAAGTTCTTCATGGTGGACTGCGGTGAGGGCACACAGTTGCAGCTGCGCAAGAGCAAGGTGCATTTCAGTAAGATAAACGCAGTCTTTATTTCCCACCTCCATGGCGACCATTGCTTCGGTCTCATGGGACTGGTGTCTACTTTCGGACTGCTCGGCAGAACTGCCCCTTTGCATATTTTCGCACCGAAGGAAATGCAGGAGCTTTTTGATATCCAGCAAAGGATGTTCTGCTCCACATTCGAATACAAGCTTGTGTTCCATCCGCTCGAAACAACGGAGAATAAGGTAATTTACGAGGATAAAAGCCTGACTGTTACTACAGTTCCGCTGCGTCACCGTATTCCCTGCTGCGGTTTTTTGTTTAAGGAGAAACCGCGTTTGCCGCACATCAACCGTGAAGCGTGCGACTTCTACGGAGTGCCGCAGAGCCAGTACAACAATATCAAGAACGGACTTGACTGGATTAACGCTGACGGTGAAACGGTGGAGAACACAAAGCTTGTCCTGCCTGCCGACAAACCGTTGTCCTACGCGTATTGTTCCGACACTCGTTATATTCCCGACTTGTACCGTCTTGTGGCTGGTGTGGACGTGCTTTATCACGAGTCAACATATGCCGATGCCGACGTGAAGCAGGCTGCGAAATACAACCACTCCACCGCCCGTCAGGCAGCGAGTGTGGCGAGGGATGCCGGCGCACGGATGCTGCTCCTTGGACATTACTCGTCAAAATACGGTAACGAAAGCTGTATTCTGGAAGAGGCGAAGTCCGTCTTTCCCAACGCATGGCTTACAAACGAGATGCTGGTATGCGACGTTGAAAAAGCAAAAATGACAAGATAGCCCTTGCCTTAGAGGGTTGCCTTGTCATTTTTGCGTTGTTTGCCTTTTCTGCAAGGTTATTCAAAATGCCTCAGACGGGCAATGTATTTCCCGAGAATGTCAAACTCGATATTCACCGTTGAACCAATCTTTATGTCGCAGAAATTGGTGTTCTCCAGTGTGTATGGTATTATTGCCACGGTGAACGTGTTGTCTGTCGGGTCGCAAACGGTGAGCGACACGCCGTTCACCGTCACGCTGCCTTTGTCCACGGTGAAATATCCCCTCTTCGCCAATTCCTTGTCCTCACGGTATCTGAATGTGAAATAGGTGCTGCCGTCAGCGTCGCGCATATCTACACATTCCGCCGTCTCGTCAACATGGCCCTGCACGATATGGCCGTCGAGCCTGCCGTTCATCATCATAGAGCGTTCCACGTTCACTTTGTCGCCTATTTCGAGAAGTCCGAGGTTTGTCCTTGATAGTGTTTCGCTCATGGCGGTCACTGTGTACGTCCCGTCCTTAATTTCGATAACCGTGAGGCAGACACCGTTGTGGGCTACGCTTTGGTCGATTTTCAGTTCGTCAACGAACGAGCACTTGAAGGTGAAGTCTATGTTTCCCCCGTATCTTTTTATGCCTGTCAGCGTGGCGAATTCTTCTACTATTCCCGAGAACATGATTTAGTTGCTATAAGAGTTTTACAATATTATGGTTACACTTAAAAAGCGGTGCTTCCTGTACGTGCCGTACGAAGATACACCGCTTTATATTAAAAAGACCGCACCGTGATGTGATGAAACTCCGAGCTAATAGGATTTGAGAGTTCTCCGCCTTTGTAATCCACCGGCTTTACAGCTAACTCCGTTTCCGGAACACGTGGCCCGCCATTGGCAAGAGAAATCATCTCGGTTTTCGTTTTTTATTGATGAGTATCCCGATCTAACCGATACGGCCTTATTCTTTTGTTTCCTTAATTCAATGCAAAGGTAGCGTAATTTTCCTTCCCTGCAAACATTTCGGCTTAATTTGTTTCACTTGATAATTTATGCTTACTTTTCCTTTCCCCTTTGCGTTTCCTTTTCGCATCCCTTTATCATTTTCTCTATTTGCACGAGCCTTGATTTTTTGTTGGCCGGGTAGCCGTATCGTTCGTAATAGAGTAGGGCGGCGCTGAGGTTGTCGAGTGCATTTTGCCATTCGGCGTTGTTCATGTAGCAGTAGCCTAGATGGAAGAACACATCGCCCTTTTCGTTATCGTGGCACACGTTGAGCTGCTTCTCGTAAAGCGGTATGGCTTTCGTGTAATTGCCCAGGTTGAAATGACTTTCGGCATCGGCGAAATAATACACGCTCCTCTCGTGAGGGGAATATATTTCTATGTCGTTGATGCAGGAGTCGAGGTAGCACGTTGCCTTCTTGTAGTCCCATTCGTAGTAATAGCACAATCCGATATAGGCTTTGAACCTCGGGTTGAGCTTGTATTTCTTGTCAAGTCGCGAAAGGATATTGAGAGCTTCGCCGTATTTGCCGCTACCGAAATATTCCAGTCCGATTGTGAGCTGTTCCTTGTCCGTCATGTCCTTTGCCGTCTGGCAATTCGCTGTGAGGGCAACGACGGAGCACAATGCAGTCAGTGTGATATGACGTTTGTGCATGGCGGTTGGGATTTTGTTAGTCAGTGTAGAACTTGATGATTTTTTCGAGGGCGTTGCGGCACACGATACAGAATTCGGGGTTGGCGTTGGTTCTCATCCTGCAGTCCTGCACGCCGCGGTAAACGTTCTTTGTGTCGTAGCCGGCACCCTGGAACAGTCCGACCCTGTTTTTTATGACTTCGCTTTTCTTGCTTGTCGGTGTAGGCACAGGCGTGCCTTTTTCGATAAGGTTTTCCCATTTGCCCTTGAAGTCGGCGAGCGTCGTAATGTTAGCCTCCCAAGGCTCAATGTCTTTCGGATACATCCCGAGCGGTTCGCTTTCGTATGCGTACTCGTCTGCCAGTCCTGCGAAGCTGTGCCCGAACTCGTGAACGGTGACAGGCTTGTAGTATTGGTGGCCGGTAGACGCAAGGTTATAGAAATTCAGTATTCCGCCACCGCCGTAAACGTCGGTGTTCACAAGTATTATTATATGTTCGTAGGGCGTGCCGGCAAGCCAGTCGTGTACCTTGTTCAGATTTAGCGTGGTGAGGTATCTCTCGCTATAAAATGTGTCGAAGTTTGAGCCTAGTGCAGTGTTCTTCCACTCCCCCTTGCGCGGAACGCTTGTTCCGCTGTCCTGTGACGGCGATTTCACGGCAATGACATTGAACCTGTTCCTGTATTTCTTGAAAGGCTCGTGTGAGAATATTGCGTCTGTCGCCGTTTGGGCATCGGCTACAAACTTGGCCATTTCGCTTTCCTTGTACCCCTCGGCGAGGAAGGCGATGCGGATACATTTTGTGGTGTCCGCAGCACTTTGTAGAATCTCGTAAGGCGTTGTCTTGTCGTGCCGCCTTTTAATCAGGATGTCCGTAGGGGCAATCATTTCCGTTATGGTCTTCACCGTTTCGCGCCTGTTGTTCCTTAGGCTTATTGTCAAATCCGCCGTATCCTTAGGCATGGGCATGAGTACGACGTTTTCAAAAGACCGGTGTGTAGCCTTTGCTTCCGGGTATGTCTGCCATTCCTGGAACAGAGTTGAAAAAGAGTTCTTGTATATTGTCTTTCCCGTCTTGCGGTCTTTCAGTTCATACTGTGCATTCCCTTCTACTGGTATTTCCGGCAGGTGCGTTCTTTTGCCGTACCATTGCGGTGTGGACTGGAAATCCTGTATCAGTATTTCGCTGTGGTTGGCATCTCCGCCCAAAATAAAGTTCACGCGGAGCGTCTGGTTGTCAAAATACGTGTTGAAATCCTGCGCTGACACGCTGTCGCTTGCCAGCGCAGACATTGCGCAGAGCAAAGCCTTGAATATGAATTTGCCTTTCATTATATCGTTGGGTCTTGGATGAAATAATCTTGCTTGTTTCCGAAATCGTTGAGCAGTTTTTTGATGTAGTCCCTGTCCCAGTCGTCGCTGTGGTGCATTTCTTCCCCGTACATAAGGATGTCCAGGTCGAGAGGTATTCTGTTGCTCATGTCGTTCTTTTTCGTCCTGCCGCATTTCCTTTCTATATGCTTCAGGGCATTCCTTATTTGCGTGTACGTATGTGAGGTAGACGACACGCAGACGCAGTTGATGAACTTGTCGGACTCCATGCCCACGGGCATTGTCCACAACTCTTCCGAAAAAGCCGTGTCGCCGTCGAGAACTGTCGTCAGCTGCTTCTTTGCGTAGTCGATGTTCTCCCTCTGCTTGAAATTGCTGCCGATGGAGATTATTAGCTTCCTGTTGCGGTTCATGATGCCGTCGCTATTTGGAATACTTCTCAATCAAAGTCTGTGCCTGAGAGTTCCCCATTCCCTTTGCCTTTTCCAGCAGTTTCAAGCCTTCGGCTTTCTCCCCGGTCTTTATCTTCGCAAGTCCGAGGACAAGGTGTGCGTCGGAAAAGTCGGGGGCTGTCTCGATACATTTCGTGGCCGAGGCTATTGCCTCCTTGAACATGTTCAGCCTGAGCTGCAGGGCGGCTTTTTCCGCCATGAATGTCGGTTCTTGCGGCGAGAGGTATATGGCCTTGTCGATGTCGGACAGGGCTTGCTTGAAGAGTTTTGCCTTGACTTCTATTTGCTCGCGCTTATAATAGAATTCCGCGTCCACCTTCCCGCCGCTGGCGATTTCATAGCGTGCGTAGTCGAAGACAGCCTTGCGGTATTCTCCCGTATTGTTGTAGAGGTCAGCCCTCATCAGATAATATTTGGCGGAGCTTGAGAAATTAAGCGTGTCGGCATTGTTCACGGCACTGTCGAGCAGTGCTATTATTTCCGTGTCGGGAGCTTTCAGATGCTGTTTGCACAATGCCGCATTGTAGTACAGGTCCCCTCCCTTCAGATTGCTGCCGGTCAGTTCCATGAAAGTATCGTACGCCTTGCCGTATTCGCCTTTTGCAAACAGAATCTGTCCTTCGAGGTCTTTGTATAGAGGCAGCTGTTTGGTGGAATATGCCGATGAAATCTCCTTCATCGCCAAGTCAAGGTTCCATTTGCTGTAAGGGATGTCAGACTTGTAAATCTCCTTCAGATACACGAACTTGGCGTAGTTGTAGTGGGCATTGTCTTTGTCCTTTACCTTGCTGACGGCCTCTTGCAGATACTTGTCCGCGCCGTCGAAATCATTGCTGTTTGTGCATATCTGTGCCTTGGCACTATATCCGTCGATAAGTTCCGGATAGCTCTTTAAGAAATCGTCGGCTGCGGCAGCGTATTTTGTGGAATCTCCCAACTGCCCTGTGAGCATAAGTGAGAGGATAGCCTGGTCGCGGTCGGCAGGAAGAGCCGTCGGGATACCTATCTTGCGGAACACGTCGTCGTTTACCGAGAGACCGTTTGTTGTCAGCGAGAGGATGAAATTCGCGTCCGTTGCGTGTATGTCGCCGCTTATCGACGAGGACTGGAGGATGCCGACAATTTCTCCGTTGTCGTTTACAAAGGGGCATCCCTCAATATTACCCTCGCCGTTGCAGTTGAGAATATAATATTGGTATTTGTCCATGAATTTCTCCACGCTCTTCACGCTGGCGGCTACGGGCTTTGCCGATTTGTTGGTGTATGGCATCAGCCATAACGCCGACCCCGTCTGCGCTGCGGATGCGGCAGGCGTTGCGGACTTCGTCTTGCCGTCCACCCTGAATCTCACCACGTTGTAAATTTCGTTTCCGCCCAGTATTCTTGTCACGTTATGCTTGTTTCCCTTGCTGTCAATGACAACGGCGGATGCTGCACCGGTGAACGGCGACAGGTCGCTTATCGCCTCTCCGTCGTTGCCTGCGAACACACCGTTGCAGGAGTTAAGCAGGGTGCCGTCCTTGTTGAACGTTGTCAGAGTGAACACGCTTTCTGCAACTTTCTTTACGGCTGATGTCTGGGCTGCAATCCCTGTTGTAATCATCAATGCCGCGATTGCAGCTATTGTTTTCCTTGTAATATTCATCTTCTTGTTTGTATTCCTTGTTATTGTATTCTGAGCAGCTCAGCCGCATTGTGTCTTGCCGCCTCCGTGATGTCCGCCCCGCTGAGCATCTGCGCTATTTCGTCGGTCCTTTCTTCCAGGGTCAGTTCTTTCATGCGGCTTGTTGTCCCGTTGGGCGTTTCCTCTTTGTACACCTTGTAGTGACTACCTCCCCGGGCGGCAATCTGGGGCAGGTGGGTTATGCTTATCACCTGCCTGTCGCAGAGTGCCATTTCCTGCATTATCTTAGCCATCTTCTCCGCTATCTTTCCGCTCACGCCGGTATCTATCTCGTCGAAGATGATGGTGGGCAGCTTCACCGCACTGCTTATCATCGCTTTCAGCGAGAGCATGACGCGGGCTATTTCGCCTCCCGAGGCTACCTGTGAAACGGGCTGTAGCTCGGTGTTTGTATTTGCGCTGAACAGGAATGACACCTTGTCGCAGCCGTTCTTTGCAAAGTCTTTGGGGGACACGTTCACGGCGAACCGCGCGTTGGGAATGCCCAATGGCACGAGGTGCTTTTTCATTTCGTTCTCCACGGTCACTGCGGCTTTCTTTCTTACGGTAGTGAGAACGTTGCCCTTCTCCTTGCATTGGGCAAGAGCTTTCGTTTCTTCCTCCTCAAGGATTTTCAGGTTTTCGTCGCTGTTGTCGATGTTGTTGAGCTGCTCTTCTATGTTTTCCTTTATAGCTATCAGCTCCTCCACAGAGTCTACGCGGTGTTTCTTCTCCAGAGAATAGATATGGTCAAGCGTGTCGTTAATCTGCTGCAGTTTGCCGGGTTCAAAGTCGATGTTCTCCGCCTTGACATTTATCTCCTGCGCAATGTCTTTCAGTTCGATGTACGAATCCTCGATTCTGTTGCTCAGTTCAGCCACTTCGGGATAGATGTCCTTTATGTTTTCCAATGCTCTCGCGGCCTCTCGCAGCTGTTCCACAATACTGTTGCTGTCGTTGCCGTTCATTATGCCGTCGGCGGAGTACAGGGCACTTTTGATGTCCTCCACGTGATTCAGTCCTTCCGCTTCCGCTTCCAGCTTTTCCTGAATTCCGGGTGTGAGATTCGCCTCTTCCAGTTCCTTATACTGAAATCTCAGGAACTCCTCGTTTTCGATGCCGCTTTGTATCCTCTTCTTCATTTCGGCCACGGCCTTGCGGGCGTTGAGGAGTTTGGAATAAGCCACGTTGTATTCGTTCACGAGCGCAGTGTCCTGCGACACGATGTCGAGAACGTTAAGCTGGAAATCCTCGCTGTTGAGCAACAGGTTCTGGTGCTGGCTGTGTATGTCGATGAGCCGGTTGCCCAGTGCCCTTATCGTAGTGAGCGGTACGGGCGTGTCGTTGATAAATGCCCGGCTCTTTCCCGCTGCTGTCAGCTCGCGTCGCAGGATGCAGTCGTCGGCGTCAAACTCAATGTCGTTTTCATTGAAGAAATCGTTCATGGAGTATTTCGATAGGTCGAAATGCGCTTCGATGACGCATTTGCTGCATCCGTTTTTTATCAGCTTGGAGTCGGCCCTTTGTCCCAGCAGCAGGTTGATGGCTCCGAGTATGATACTTTTTCCCGCTCCCGTTTCGCCGGTGATGACTGAAAATCCCGGATGAAACGCCATGTCGAGCGTGTCTATCAGTGCGAAGTTTTTTATGTAAAGTTGTTTCAGCATTTCCTATTCCTTTATTTTCTCCCACGAGTTGTTCTGCGACGGGTTTATAGAGAAAAGTATTTCGTACACGCTTTCTTTTTCTTTCTGTGTGCCTTTCCCCTTGAATATGTTGGCAAGCTCGTCTTTCTTGTAGTCAGTCCATACTGCCGGCAAGCGGCTAAGCGGCTTGTCGTCGTGAGCCTTTTTCAGGTCGTTCTCTATCGCTGTCGTTATGTTTGTCCTGCCGCGGTCTGCATTGTTAGCCATTTCGTCAAGCCCGTTCCTGTAGTAGTCGTATTGCAGCTGGCGGAATGGTTTCATTGCGATGTCGAGATAGTCGTTGATGATGGCGAACCTGTTGCGGTCGTTGTCAAAGGACTTCCATCCGTTGAAACCGAGATTCTGTGCGTTGTTGGTGAGGTTCATGCACCTTTGCAGCACGTCTTCGCCTCCCATCGGCGAGAAACTGTCGAGGTCAAGCCCGATTATGAGGTATGCGTAATATGCAATCAGGGCGGTAAGCTGGTTGTCTATCTGGTCTTCGTTGAATGTCAGCTGGTCAAACTGCGAGAAGTCAAAGGCGAAGTCGTTGTCCTTGTTGTTGTATAGTGTGGTGGTGTACGACGAGTTGTAGACAGGCCTGTTGGCCTGTATCAGTGCGCTGCAGGTCATCCTGTTGGTGGACTGGTCGTACTTGGTGACGGTGATGTTGAAATTGCACACTATTCTTTCGCTCTTCTGAAATTGGTAGTCAGTCCATTGCCGGTCGTTGATAAACTGCTCCAGCGTTTGCTGCAGGCTCTCGAAGACGCTGGCGTCAGTGCCTTGTATCTGGTTGTGGTTTATCGTGACTTTTGCCTGCAGTTCCTGCGATTTCGCATTTGTGAAGAGAGCTGCAAGCAGAACACCTAAGATGATGAGTCGTTTCATAGGGCGTTATGTTTAAAGGCGTGTTCTAAAACAATTTCTCTATCTCGTCTACAATGTCCTTTGCCACCTCGGTTTTGGGCTTTTTGCCGAAATCGAGTTTCCCCCTTTCCGATATAACCGATATTTGGTTGAAGTCGCTCTGGAAAGTGGTGCCTTCGTTTCTCGTGGAGTTCAGCACGATGAAGTCAAGGTTCTTCTTCTTCAATTTCTTCTTTGCGTTGTCCTCCTCGTTGTTCGTTTCGAGGGCGAAGCCAATGATTTTCTGCTTTCCGCTTTTCATCTTGCCGAGCGATGCGGCGATGTCGTTTGTGGGGCACAGCTTTATCATGAGGTCGTCCTTCTCTCTCTTTATCTTGTTCTCTGCCACTTTCTCGGGACGGAAATCCGCTACCGCCGCACAAAGCACGGCAATGTCAGTGTCTTTGAATTCTGTTGTGGCCGCGTCGTACATCTCCTTGCAGCTTTCCACGTCGATGCGTTTTATCCCCGTTGCGCAGTTCCGTGAGACAGGCCCTGTGACAAGTGTCACCGCAGCTCCTCTGGCGGCACACTCGTCGGCAATGGCAAACCCCATCTTTCCGCTCGAATAGTTGCCGATAAATCTCACCGGGTCTATTTTCTCGTAAGTAGGACCGGCAGTAATCATTATCTTCTTTCCGCACAGGGGACTGCCGGCTTTGGCCTCGAAATGCCTGTCGATGAATTTCACTATGGCATCCGGTTCCTCCATGCGTCCTTTGCCTTCAAGTCCGCTGGCAAGGAAACCGCTCTGCGGCTCTATGATGATGTTGCCGTATTCCTTCAGCGTCTGCAGATTCCTTTGCGTTGCCGGATGGGCGTACATGTCGAGGTCCATTGCCGGGGCGATGAACACCGGAGCTTTCATCGACATGTATGTAGTGATGAGCATGTTGTCCGCCACGCCGTTCGCCATTTTCCCCAGTGTGGATGCCGTACATGGCGCTATGAGCATGGCATCGGCCCAAAGCCCGAGGTCTACGTGGGAATTCCACGTGCCGTCCCTTTGTGAGAAGAATTCGCTTACTACGGGCTTGTGGGTGAGGGCAGACAGCGTGATTGGGGTGATGAACTCCTTTCCTGCCGGTGTTATTACCACTTGCACTTCGGCTCCGCTCTTTATGAGTCCACGGATAATATAGCAGGCTTTGTAAGCCGCTATACTACCCGTGATGCCTAGAACTATTTTCTTTCCTTTAAGCATGTCTGTCTTATCTTCCCATGTCTCTCAACCTTATGCGGGTCAAGACTTGTTTTGTGTCGCTTGTGAAATCACTTGTGCAAATCCAGTTGTAGTAGCCGGGGTCGTGTCTGAGGGCTTCGGATACAGACCATCCCTTGTATTTGCCAAAATTGAACACTTCCTGTTTCCTGGGCTTGCCGTTTGCGTCGACCAGCGTCTTGCCGTTGGCGTCTTTCATTTCTTTCCATACGATGCGCCCCGAGAAGTCCACGTTGTCGTTGGTCTTGGAGAATTCAGCCAGCTTGTCCATGTCGTTTTCCAGACGCCTTTCCTCTTCTTCCTGTTTTTCGGGAGAATACATGTCGAGTTCGCCCTGCAGCACCCTGTATGTCGCTTCGGTGTCCTGATCCGCCCTGTGGGCTTCAAAATCGTCCTCCATCTTGTGGCCGGTGTAGAACTTGTAGGCTGCGGCGAGGTTTCTCTTTTCCATCTTGTGGAAGATGGTTTGTGCGTCGATAAGCCGGCATTTCCCGAAGTCGAAATTGATGCCGGCTCTGTAGAACTCCTCCGACAACATCGGCACGTCGAAGCGGTTGGAGTTGAAGCCGGCGAAATCGCAACCGCTGAATTTCTCTTCCAGTTCCTTCGACATTTCCTTGAATGTAGGTTTGTCCGCTACGTCCTCGTCCGACGTGCCTGTAAGTTCCGCCACTTCCTGCGGTATCTTCTTTTCGGGGTTGAAAAACAGGTTTCCCCTCTCTTCTGTCCCGTCGGGGAACACCTTGATATACGACAGCTGGAAGATGCGGTCTTTCACTATGTCAAGCCCCGTCGTTTCCAGGTCGAAAATGACGAGAGGCCTTGTTATATTCAGTTTCATTGATACTGCGCTTTTTTTTCTTTGGATGGGTTCGGCGTTTTTTATTGTTCGCCGTGGAATTTATAGAACTGCCTTTAGTCGTTGAGGAGCATCGGCATTATGAGCATGAGGATGTCCTGTCCTTCCGGTTGTTCCGTCGGCACAATGATGCACGGCCTGCTCGGGTCGGCGAGTTCGAGTGTTACCTCATCGCTCGTGAGGTTGCCGAGTATCTCCATGAGAGACGAGCCCTTAAAGCCGATGCTCATCGGGTTGCTCGCGTAGTCGCACACGATGGTTTCTTTTGCACTTGTGTAGAAATCAATGTCTTCGGAAGATATTTCCGCCTGTCCCATAGACAGGCGCAGGCGTATGAGCTGGCTGCTCTCGCTTGCGAAGGGGAGCACGCGGCGCAGTGAACCAAGCAACGTCTTGCGGTCAATGTTCAGCTGGCAGGGGTTGTTTGTAGGTATTACCGAAGAGTAGTTGGGGTAGCGTCCTTCGATGAGGCGGCATGAAAGAGTTCCGAGGCTGAATCTTATTTCGGCGTTGAGGCTGTTGAAAGATATTTCCACCTCGCTGTCGTCGTGGGCGAGTGCATTCTTGAGAATCGTGGCCGGCTTCTTCGGGAGGATGAAGGAAATAGGCTCCTCGCTTGTGACTGTCAGAATCTTGTTTCTCACCAGTTTGTGTCCGTCGGTTGCCACAATGGCAAGGCAGCCTTGTGTCAGGTCGAAGTATATGCCGTTCATCACCGGCCTTATCTCCTCGTTGGCGGTGGCAAAAAGTGTTCTTGTTATGTTGTCCGCAAGTAGTTCGGATGATATGTTGATTTTCGCACTGCCTTCATCCACCGGCTGCGTCTGCGGAAAGTCGTCTGCGTTTTGTGCCGTAAAGTTGTAGTCTCCGTTCTGGAATATGATCTTCACGTTGTAAGTGGTGGTGTCAAGTTCAATTGTGATGGGCTGTTCGGGCAGCTCCTTCACGGCATCTATTATCGTTTTGCTGTTTATGGCAAACTTGCCGTCCATGTCCGATTCGTCGAGCTGGATGGAAGTCTTCATCTCGTTGTCCTTGTCCGAGGCCGTGAGGGTCAGGATTCCGTTGTTCACGTCGAAAAGTATGCAGTCCAAAATCTGTAGCGAGTTCTTGCTGTTCTGGACTTTCTGCAGCATTATGAGGCGGTTAGCTAAAGCCGCGCTTGACAGTGTCAATTTCATTATGATAGTGTTTTATAGTTGTTTTGCCTGAATTATGCAAGAGGTCGGAACTCCCCCTCTTTTAATTGCGTACAAAGCTACTAAAAAACATTGTGGCTGACAAAAAAAACGTGATTTTGTTTTGTATTCAAAACTATTTTCTTACTTTCGCAGACCGAATTTTAGGAATGGCGGGGCAGGAAAATACCTTTGACGGATTTCCGGATTTTCGTCGGGCGGATTTTTCTTTTTCAAAGAAGGAGTATGGCTGGCTATACGACTGGGAGAGAAAGGAAAAGATGCCGGATAAAACCGGAAAGGCACAAGGGACAATCCCGCAGGAAAAGGAAGTTTAACAGTGCGTGGGATTTTAGGAACACGCAAAATATCAATTTAATAAAAATGGAATTAGAAGGAAGAGTTATCGCAGTGCTCAATCCGAGAGAGGGCACATCAAAGGCAGGCAACCAGTGGAAGGCCCAGGAATATGTTATTGAAACAGTGGAGCAGTATCCCAAGAAAATGTGTTTTGAGATTTTCGGTTCAGACCGTATTGCGCAGTTCGCACCGTTGCTCCAGGTGGGAAACAACGTGAGGGTTTCTTTTGACATTGATGCACGCCAGTGGCAGGACCGTTGGTTCAATTCCATCCGTGCGTGGAAGGTTGAGTCCGTTGATGCCGCCGCTGCTGCCGCTGCCGCACCCGGTGTGCAGCCTATGCCTGCAGGCGATGCGTTCCCACCGGCTCCCGAAGCTGGAGTAGGAGGTGACGGCGGCGAGTCTACCGACGACCTGCCGTTCTGATTTGGATGGAACAAGTCATTGACACTCAAAAATAAATCCAAGGAAATTCAAGACTCAAATTGAGAAAAAACTATTGGGCGAGGCGGGAGCTTCGCCCTTTTCAGTTGTCGTGAACGATAGCTTTGCCGACCTTATGCCCCTTGCCATACGGTCGTATGCCCCTTGCCGTGAGACCTTATGCCCCTTGGCATACGACCGTATGGCAAGGGGCATAAGGTAGGCAAACGGGTGCTTCTCAGTTGCAATCTGCCCAGACGGTGAGGATGGAAGTCGTGTCTTCACTGACGCGGAACCTGTTGTCCGTACGCTCATTGACAACCCAGATTATCCGTCCGGAGGCATCTTCTGCGACGAGTTGCCTCTCTTTGTCGAAAAGGTTCATTTTGCGGTCGGTAAGGTAGTCGCTTACCAGCTTTCTGCCTTTCATGCCGAACGGTACGAACCAGTCGCCTTTTGCCGCTTGTCTCACTTTGATGGGAAACCTCACCAGCGAAGCGTCAAAAGAGGCTGTATGCTTTTCCTTGGAAATCGCGAAGTCCTTGTCTGCTGTTTCCGCAATCGAAACGTGCATTTTCAGGCTGTCGTTTACAACGTAGTTGCCGCACTCGGGGATTTTGACTTCATGCTGTGTTTTGTTGTCTTGGGGTTCAATGATTATGTCTCCGCGGTTGATTAGCAGGCGGTGTGAACTTGAACAAAATAATTTTCCGCTGGAAACTCTTGTCTGTAATTTCTCGTGGATGTCTTCTATCGTTGCCGGCGAGAAATTGAATTTTGAAAGTATGCTGAAAAGGGTGTATTCGGGAGAACAGCATTCTTGAAGCTTCCGTATGTCGATGACTGTCCTTTCGCCGTTTGTCGTCGTTATGTTCCCGGTATCTTCTGCTATCGAGCGGTTGAAGACCTTCGCCGCTTCTGCCAGTCTCCTTGCCGTGGCTGCCATATCCTTGTCGGCCGACGGGTTGATGCTTCTTATCAGCGGCATCAAATTCAGGCGTATCTTGTTTCTCGTCACATCGTCCGTGAGATTGGTACTGTCGGTAACGAACCCTACACCGCTCGCACTGAGAAAGTTCTCGATGTCGCCCCTCGTCACGTTTAGCAATGGCCTTACCACGTTGCCGTTGATGGCAGAAATTCCCGTCATGCCGTTGATGCCGGTTCCTCTGATGAGGTTGATGAGCAATGTTTCCACGGAGTCTTCCAGATGATGCCCCACGCAGATGCCCTGCGCTCCGATGTCGTTGCGCAGTTGGTCGAAATAAGCGTATCTTAGCTGCCTTGCTGCCATCTCGATGCTCACCTTGTGAAATTTGGCGAATTCCACAGTGTCGAAATGCACTATATGCAGCGGAACTTCGAGGTTTCCGCACAGCGACCTGCAGAAATTCTCATCCCTGTCAGACTCCTCGCCGCGGAGGCGGAAATTGCAGTGCGCGGCTTCTATCTTGTAGCCCAAATCCTTGAGCGCGAGAGTCAGAGCCACGCTGTCAGCTCCACCTGACAATGCTGTCAGGTAGAGCTTGCTCTTGTCCATTATCCTGTTTGTGGTGATGAACTTTTCGACGGTGTCCAGAAATTCCGTTTTGTCCATGTGTGAAAACGTAAGAGACCCTTTCTATAATCTGCACTGACGCATTATCATTCAACATACAAGACAAGCCCTTTGAGATATTCGCCCTCCGGGTGGTATATGTTGATGGGGTGGTCGGCAGGCTGGTGCAGCTGGTGCAGGATGCGCACTTTCCTTCCCGAGATGGCTGCCGCCGTGAAGACGGCATTGCGGAAATTGTCTTTTGTCACGACCTGCGAACAGCTGAAGGTGAAGAGGATTCCACCGTGCTTGATGCGTTCAAAAGCCTTCACGTTAAGTCTGGTGTATCCCTTCAGCGCATTATGCAGCGCAGCCCTGTGCTTGGCGAATGCCGGAGGGTCGAGTATGATGAGGTCGTAGAAGTCCTTGGCGTTGTCGAGGAATTTGAACGCGTCTTCGCAGAACGCCTCGTGGCGCGCGTCGCCGTGGAAATTGAGGTTTACGTTGGCGTTGGTCAGTTCGATGGCCTTTGCACTGCTGTCCACGGAGTGTACGAGGTTTGCCCCTCCGCGCATGGCGTAGAATGAGAAACCGCCGGTGTAGCAGAACATATTGAGTACGTTCTTTCCTTTGGCGTAGCTCTCCAGCAGACTGCGGTTCTCGCGCTGGTCCACGAAGAAGCCGGTCTTTTGTCCCTTCAGCCAGTCCACGTGGAATTTCAGTCCGTTCTCCACGGCAGTGTTGTCGGTGCTGCCGCCGACAATGAAGCCGTTTTCCTGTCCGAGTTCAGCTTTGTACGGCAGTGTTGTCTCGCTCTTGTAGAACACATTCTCCACCATGCCAGCGGAAACCTTTACCAATGCTGCGGCAATCTCTTTGCGGTGGATGTGTATGCCCACGCTGTGAGCCTGCATGACGGCGGTCTTGCCGTAGCAGTCGATCACCAGTCCCGGCATGTTGTCGCCCTCGCCGTGAACAAGACGGAACGTGTTGTTCTTGGGGTTGCCGGCGATGCCGATGGCCTGTCTCATCTTGAGTGCGGAGTCAAGCCGTTCCTCCCAAAAAGCCGGTCCGATCTCTATGTCGTCAAACGACAGCACCCTCACGGCAATGCTGCCAATCTGGTAATGCCCCACGGCGATAAAGTCTCCGCCTGCGGTTATCACCCTTACTGTCTCCCCCTCTTCGATACCGTCGTCGGCCTTGGCGATGGCACCGGAGAATACCCACGGGTGAAACCTCTTTAAACTTTCCTCCTTACCTTTTTTTAAGAAAACGCTTCTATACATTTACTGTTCTCCTCCTTCGTCTTTAATTTCGTTACTTTTCTCGTCGGCGACCTTCACCAATTCGTAGTTGCCCGTTTCTTCAAGCTTCCGCAGCTCCTCGTAGAGCATGATGCAGGCCCAGGCATCTGTTGCGGCATATTCCTTTTGCCTTTCGGTCAGAATGTCAGCCTCCCAGTTGGTAAGCCTTTGCGCCTTGCTTATCTTCTGCCCGAAGAAATTGGCGTAGAGCTTTTGCAGGCTAAGGTCTTCCACGCCTATTTCACCGACGTGCTTCTGCAGGTCGATGAAATTGCCGGCCTTAAACTCCGTCCGCTTGTGCAGCGACATTATATCGTCATGGAGCGACAGTCCGATTTTGGGAACTTCCTTGTCTTCGAGCAGGCGGATGATGGATTTCGTCATCCCTGTGTAATTGAGTCTGAAAAGCACGCACACGTCACGCGTGGAAACCTGCAAGAGAGCCACCTTGTTCTGTCGCCCTTTCTTGAACGCAGGCCTCGTTTCGGTGTCTATCCCGAGTATGTCCTGGCGCAGCAGAAAATCCACTGCCTTGTCGGCTTCCGCCTCTGTCGTCACGACAATAATCCTGCCGCCGAACAAGACCTTGGGCATATCCGGTATAACGTGCTTGTCTATCTTGTTGTAAATAATTCTCTTCATCTTGAATATTGTGGAGCTGCAAAATTAAAAAAAAAATATGAGTTTGCGTGTCTTTGTTGCAAAATTCGGTTACTTTTCACTAACTTTGCAATCATTTCGGGGGTAAGCGGAGCCGCGCCTTACTTTCTCCCTCGCATCACAATCGAACTAAGGAACAATGGCAAAGAAAAAGACTACAAAGAAGCAAGTCAGTGTGGCTGACGTCATGGGGCTGAACATCCTTCAGAATTATTTGTTCAATTTCATTTTCGGAATACTGCTTTTCATCTTCTCCGTGTGGATGATTGTTACCTTCATATCCTATTTCAGTACCGCGGCTGCCGACCAGAGTCTTGTTATGGACCTGCGCTCCGGCGATATACTGAACAAGGACAGGGCCTTTATGAATATATGCGGTTCGACGGGTGCTCTCGTGTCCGATTTCTTCATTGCCAGATGTTTCGGTTTCTCCGCCTTCCTTGTGCCGGTGTTCCTGTGTATTGTGGGCTTGAGGATGATAAGGGCTTACAAGGCGAACCTGCTGAAATGCTTTCTTTGCCTTGGCGTGGTAATGATTTGGTGCTCTGTGGCTTTCGCCAAGTTTCTTACCCCATTCCTTGGCGATGAAGTGTATAACCCTGGAGGAGGCCACGGCGAGAGTATTTCCGTTTGGCTTGAGAATGTGATGGGTGTGCCGGGGCTTGTTGCGGTGCTGGTTGTTGTTGCCGTGTGTTTCCTGACATATCTCACGTCTGAAACGGTGACTGTCATAAGGAAAATCCTGAATCCTGTCAGCATGATAACCAATAGGGTGGGGTTCTATGTTACCAACAACAAACAGAAATCCGAAGAAGCAGCTGTCGGGGCGAATGACGCTGATGACGGCGTGGCTGATGCCGACGTTCCGCAAACTTTTGAAACTCCCGCAAAGCAGACCGTGGACTTTCCCGAGGGCGGCTCGCCTGTTGTGGAGCTGACTCCCAATATTGAATATGATGCTGACGAAAAAGAGCCTTCCTCAAATGATGAAAGCAAGGGGATGCAGCAGACAACTGATCCGGGCTTTACCATAACCAAGGCCAAGCACGAGGACGAAGCCGGGGGAGAGACTGTAGCACCCGTGGATGACCTCAACACCCCGATTAACCCCAAGGAACCGTGGGTCAATTACAAGTATCCTACGCTGAACCTTCTGAAGAAATATGACGACGATGACGAGCCATACATCGACATGAAGGAGCAGACGGCGAACAAAAACCGTATCGTGGAGGTGCTCAATAGTTTCGGCGTTCAAATAAAAACTATATCGGCGACCGTTGGACCTACGATTACGCTTTATGAAATAACGCCGGCAGAGGGCGTGAAGATTTCAAAAATCAGAAACCTTGAAGACGATATTGCCCTGAGTCTTAAAGCAGTTGGCGTGCGTATCATCGCGCCGATTCCCGGCAAGGGAACAATCGGTATTGAGGTTCCGAATGCCAAGGCGAACATCGTTTCCATGGAGAGCATCCTCAACTCCGAGAAATTCCAGAAATCAACCTTCGAGTTGCCTATCGCCCTAGGAAAGACCATTACAAACGAGGTGTTTATGGTGGACTTGGCTAAGATACCCCATTTGCTCGTTGCCGGAGCTACAGGACAGGGTAAGTCTGTCGGCCTGAACGCCATAATTACCTCCCTGCTCTACAAGAAACATCCGAACGAGATGAAAATAGTGCTCATCGACCCGAAGAAAGTGGAGTTCAGCATATATGCTTCCATTGCCAATCACTTCATGGCGAAGGTGCCCGACGACGATGAAGAGCCTATCATCACCGATGTGACTAAGGTGGTGCGCACGCTCAACAGCCTGTGCAAGCTCATGGACACCCGTTACGACATGCTCAAGCTGGCGGGTGCAAGAAACATAAAGGAATACAACAAGAAATATCTCAACCACCAGCTGCGCCTTACCGACGGACATGAATTCATGCCTTACATAGTGGTCGTGATTGACGAGTTCGGCGACCTTATCATGCAGGTGGGCAAGGAAGTGGAACTGCCGATAGCGCGTATCGCACAGTTGGCGCGTGCCGTGGGTATCCACATGGTGATAGCCACGCAGCGTCCTACCACGTCGATTATCACGGGTAACATCAAGGCCAACTTCCCGGGACGTATGGCGTTTAAGGTGAGTGCCATGATTGACTCTCGCACTATCCTCGACCGCCCGGGTGCCAACCAACTCATTGGCCGTGGCGATATGCTTTTCCTCAGCGGCAATGAGCCGGTGCGCGTGCAGTGTGCTTTTGTCGATACTCCCGAGGTGGAGCGCATCAACGAATATATTTCCGGACAGCCCGGACCTGTCGAGCCGATGGAACTGCCCGAGCCGGCTTCCGAAGATGGAATGGAAATCTCCGGCGGCGGCATCGACAGCCGTTCCCTTGACCCGCTCTTCGAGGATGCGGCTCATGCTATCGTCGTTACCCAGCAGGGCAGCACCTCGATGATTCAGCGACGTTTCTCAATCGGCTACAACCGTGCGGGACGACTTATGGACCAGCTCGAGAAGGCCGGTATCGTGGGAGCAGCACAGGGCAGCAAGCCGCGCGAGGTGATGCTTCAGGATGAAAACTCCCTGGAGAACGTCTTGGCGCAGCTGCGTCAGTAGGCCGGCATTGGGCACTGAAAGTTCATTGCGAAAAATTAGGAATTAAACGTTAGACAAAAATGTATAAGAGATTATTGTTATTTGCCATGTCCCTGATGCTTTCTTTTGGGATACAGGCGCAGACAGCACAACAGATACTTGACAAGACGGCGGCAACAATGACCGGCAGGGGTGGTGTGCGTGCAAACTTTATCATGTCCGGCGCATTCGGAAATACCAGCGGCTGCATCGCTGTCAAGGGGAACAAGTTCAATGCCGTGACCCCGGCTTCAATCGTTTGGTACGACGGCAAGACGCAGTGGACTTACATGAAAAACACCCAGGAGGTGAACGTGAGCAATCCTACGGCGGGGCAGCAGTCGCTCAATCCATGCAAGTTCATTTATTTGTATAAAAACGGGTACACTCTCAGCTCCAAAACCGTTTCCGGCGGATGGCTGGTACATCTCGTGGCCAAGAACACGTCGCGTTCCATCAAGGAGATGTATGTTACGGTGAGCAAGTCCTATCAGTTGAAGCAGGTCAAGATGCGTCAGTCTAACGGTTGGACGACAGTCAATGTCTCCAATTTCCGTAATGCCAGCCTTTCTGATTCGCAGTTCCGTTTCAATAGCAAAGACTATCCAAACGCCGAGGTGATAGACTTGCGATAAGCATAGGTGCGGTATGTTGCCACTGCGCGTTATCCCCGTTTCTTGCCTACGGCGAAGGGGAAGTACCTGTAAACGATGTATGTGATTGCGGTCGTCCCTGCGTAGACCACGGCGAAAGCCGCAATGACATACAGGTAGTTGCCGTTGTAGGTATGTCCTGCTTTATTGAGTAGCGTGCTTGTTATCAAGGGAAGTCCGCCACACATGAAATAATAGACAAGGCAGTGGCTTCCCGTCCAGCCGAGCCATTTGATGTCGGGCAGTGACTTGAATACCAGTATCATCAACAGAGAGCACACCGAAATGTCGGCTATGAACAAAGGGTAATCGGTTATGTGGATATACCAAATCATCAAGTCTGCATTGCTTGTGTGCCCGTAAATCTTTATCAAAGACAGTAGAATGGCTAAAACAGGGATAAGCAGGCGTTTGCTTATCTTGTCGAATGCCGCTTCATACTTGCGGTAAAGGTATCCCATACTGAGGAAGAGCAAAGCCTGGCAGGAGTTGTCCAGTTGCCAGAAATACGGGCGTTCGCCCGTCGATAGACAAACGGATATGGCGAACCCTAAAATTCCCGTGGCGGCAACGGCAATGTCTTTCCCTCTGAAAGCCCAGACGGACACGGAAAATATCACTTCGCTAAGGCATAAGGCAGCCACAAACCATGAGGCTTGGCCGCTGAGTACGTTTACTGCGGTTTCCGATAAATTGACGGAGTTGTCGTGTGCCAATGATTTTGGAATTGACAATACCGTGGTGAATATAAGGTAGGGCATGAACAAACTGCGCAGCACGGAACGGAGCTTGCGCTTGATGTCGAAAGTGCCGTCTTTATATAAAAGGTAGCCGGAGATGACGAAGAACGAGACAAGCGCATTTACGACGTAAAGGTTATAGGGGATGATATTCCTCCCTGCGTAGTACAACTCGGTATGGTCAAGCAGTATCGCCAGCATGCAGAAGCCCCGCAAGCAGTCAATCCAATGTTTTCTTTGCATCTCTTTATTCTGCATGTTCTTATTCGGTATTGTGGTTATTCGCCGTACAAATTTACGGCAATTTGTCGGAAATGCAAAGTGAGGACGCTGCATCTGATAGATAATCTCTTGTGTCTTGTGATGGAAATGACGCGGCGTAACGCCAATTCGTACCTTATTATATATGGGTACAATTAGCGTTGCAGCGAGTCATAAGATAAATCAAATCTATCACAAGTATATGAAAAACTATCCCAAAATTGGTATTCGCCCTATTATCGACGCACGTCAGGGAGGAATACGCGAGAGTCTTGAAGAAAAGACAATGGCTATGGCAAAGTCTGTTGCCGAATTGATTTCCGAAAATCTCAGGAACGGCGACGGCTCGCCCGTGGAATGTGTCATTGCCGACACTACAATAGGTCGTGTGGCTGAGGCAGCCCGGTGTGCGGAGAAATTCGAGAATAGTGGAGTGGGGGCTACAATATCCGTTACCCCGTGCTGGTGTTATGGGTCGGAGACAATGGACATGAACCCGACCTACCCGAAGGCCGTTTGGGGATTTAACGGAACGGAACGCCCGGGTGCCGTGTATCTTGCCGCTGTCCTTGCCGCTCATGCGCAGAAGGGCTTGCCGGCTTTCGGCATTTACGGACACGATGTGCAGGACTTGGAGGACAACACTATTCCCGAGGACGTGCAGGAGAAAATACTTCGCTGGGCTCGCTGCGCACAGGCTGTCGCCACAATGCGCGGCAAGTCTTACCTGTCTATAGGAAACGTGGCGATGGGTATTGCCGGCAGCATCGCCAATGCCGATTTCATGCAGGAATATCTCGGCATGAGGGCGGAGCAGGTTGATATGACGGAAATACTTCGCCGTATTGATTTGGAGATTTATGACCGCGACGAATACAAGAAGGCAATAGAATGGGTGCGCGCCAACTGCGTTCCCAATGAAGGCGAGGACATCGGCAACCGTCCGGAAAAGAAGAAAGACCGTCAAGGCAAGGATGCCGACTGGGAATTTGTCACCAAGATGGCGATGATATTCCGCGACCTTATGAAGGGGAACGAGAAGCTCCACGAGGCCGGATATTATGAAGAGGCTTTGGGGCATAATGCTATTGCCGCAGGTTTCCAGGGACAGAGACAGTGGACGGACTACAAGCCGAACGGGGATTTCGCCGAGGCAATACTTAATACTTCTTTCGACTGGAACGGTATTCGCGAATCTATCGTCTTTGCCACAGAGAACGATACCTGCAACGGCTTGACGATGCTGTTCGAACACTTGCTCACCAACCGCGCCGCAATATTCTCTGATGTCAGGACATACTGGAGCCCTGAGGCCGTGAAGCGCGTGAGTGGCAAGGAGCTTACGGGCAGAGCCTCCAACGGTATTATCCACCTCATCAATTCCGGCGCTACTACGCTCGACGGTACAGGACAGTGCAAGGACGCTGACGGCAACCCCGTGATGAAGCAGCCGTGGGATTTGACAGAGGAGAACGTTGCAGACTGCCTGAAAGCAACGACATGGTATCCGGCAAACAGGGACTATTTCCGTGGCGGCGGCTTCTCTTCCAATTTTCTTACTAAGGGCGGTATGCCTGTCACCATGGCGCGCCTTAACATTATCAAGGGACAAGGGCCGGTGCTGCAACTGGCAGAAGGCTGGACAGTCGATATCGACCCGGAGATACACAAGGTAATAGACAAGCGCACGGATCCTACATGGCCTACAACGTGGTTCGCTCCGCGCCTTTCGCCTGAAAAGCCCGCTTTCAAGGATGTCTACTCCGTTATGAACAACTGGGGAGCCAACCATGGCGCAATCTGCTACGGACATATAGGCGCCGACCTTATCACACTGGCTTCAATGCTGCGCATCCCCGTTTGTATGCACAATGTGGAAGAAGACAAGATTTTCCGTCCTGCCGTTTGGAACTCGTTCGGCATGGACAAGGAGGGGGCGGATTTCCGTGCCTGCAAGAATTTCGGGGCGTTGTATAAATAATTGACCTTACCGCACCTTTGCAATTACGTTAAGGTTGTGGAAAATAAAATCGGGAAGAAAGTCAAAGGCTTTCTTCCCGATTTTATTTGATGTCTTTCTGTCTTTACTCGCCGTAAACCTTCACAAGTTGTGACTTGTAGTTCACTAGAATATTGTCAAGTTTCGGATGGCGCACGTGGTGGTCGCCCTCCTTGTACACTTCGTCAGTCAGTACGAAATCAATGTCGCCGTGGTTCATGCGGCCTGCACCGTAGTAACCTGTAACGATGGCAGGCACGTCCTCTGCGGCATCAGGTGTGAATTCGTACATCCTGCTGGCATCGGTGTCGAAGTTGTTGTGTGATGTGCCGCCCTTCAGTGTCACCACCGTAGAAGGCACTTTCTCGCTCAAGTCAGACACCTCGTAGGCATCGAAGCTCGTGTTGTTTTCTTTCCATGTGATATAGCTGAAGCTTGTAGGCTTGTTTGCAAATACATTGGCGCACGACTTGATTATTCCACCGTTCTCGCCGGAGAAGGTGCCGCTGGATGAAGATGCTGTTTTCATGTCTGTGCCCTGTCCTGCAATCATCATCGGACGCGTAACGGCATCGAAATAGTTGTGGTCTACAAGCAGGCTTGACGCCATTGTCGAACCAACGCCGTAAACGTCGCAGTGCTGGAAATAGTTGTTGTAGAGGTGAACCGACATGGTGCGCACACGTGCATGGCGTGAGTCGGAGTGGTCAAACCAGTTGTGGTGGTAGGTGATGTCACATTCGGTAGTTTCACTCTTCATTCCGCAGAGCGAAGACTTGCCGTTGTCCCAGAAACGGTTGTATGCCACTGTGATGTCTTTCGATTTGCCTTTTATGTCCACTGTGCCGTCGCCCTTCTTCTGGTCTGCCGCACCGCCGGCCTGTCCGTAGAAAAAGTCCATGTTGTGAATCCATACGTTGGAGTTTTGTGTGTCGAGTGAGAGAGCGTCGTCAAGACATTCCATTATTGCGAAATTGCGGAACTCTAAGCTGTTCACGTTCCTCACGAGGAAGCCGAAACCATACACTGTTGCATCGTCGCCGATACCCTCGAGCGTAATGTTGAATTCCGAATAACCCTTGCCCTTTATCTGAAGACCTTCTGACGAGCTTTTTATTCCGTCAAGGTCTTCAAGTGACACTTTTCCTATTATACGGAAAGCGATAGGAGTTTGGTCCTGACACTTTTCGTATGCGGCGAGAATGTTTTGCAGACCGGTGAATTCCTCAGACTTGGAGGAGGATGTCTTGACCGTGGTCTTGATGGTCTTTGCCGTTGCTGCGGTGACGTAAATCACCTTTGCCCCGGTCTTGAGCGTACCGTCGTTGTTATACGCCCCGACACCGGTTTTCTGCGTTTTGTGGGCGAAACCTTCGCGGTTGAAATTCCTTACTTCGAGATTTGAAACCGTGCTTGCCGAGCCGCTTATCTCGTTGCCGTTGCCGTCCACGGCCACAACTTTCAGCGTGTAAGTTCCGGCAGCCAGTCCGGGCACGTCGGCTCTTATGTATGTCGGGTATTGGCGTATGAGCTGCTGGTCAATCTTGTTGCCGTTGCAGTACACGTTGTACGACTCGGCTCCTGCGTATGCAGCCCATTTTGCGTAGACGCTTTCAAGCCATCCCTTCGATTCTGTAATCTGCACTGCTCCCGTAGGGTTGTCGATGTCGCCGCCCTTGCCGTCTTCCTGGGCCTTGGCGAAGGCGATACGGCTCACGTTGCCTTTGTAGTTGTCGGATTCCGCACCGCTTGCAGGTGTCACCGTTACGTTGTTGCCGTCGATGTCTACTGCGGACACGTTCTCGGTATTGTAATACTTGATGTCGTTTGAAGTCAGCGTGACACGCATCTGGTTCTTACTCAAGTTCATTGGCACGTCATTGCTTGTCGATGGTGTGTCGGGATTGGTGTCAGACCCGCCGTTTTCGGTGACGCTGACGCTGGATACGTACATTCCGGCCGAGGTGGTGAGTACCACGTCGCCATCGGCGGTCACAGTACCGACGTTGGTCTGGTCATCCGTTGATGTGGAGTTGAAGTAGCCGGACACGGCGGTGAGGTTCGTGGCGTTGATGCCGCGCGCTTCGCCGCTTTTCGCCGTCTTGCAGACTACGGTTATTTTCTGTCCCGCCTTTAGCCCCGGGATAGTCATTGTTACATTGGCACCGTTAAGTTCCAACCGGTTGCTGCCGTAGTTGAGGCGTATCTTTGCCTTGCCCTCGGCTATTGAGGCAGGTGCGCTGGCAGTGAATTTCAGTCCTTTCGTGTAAGCCAGTTCTGTGCCGCTGGCCGTGAGGACTTCGTTGTTCAATTCCTTCGTGTAGCAGTAGCGGTCTGTGCCGAGCAGCCAGTTGGCGTCATTCGAGCACAATGTCTTGTCAGCCTCTGTCATGGAGGTGAAATTCCACGTCTGTGCGTTTGCCGAGGCGAATACCATGCAGAGCACGAGAGTGAATATGAATTGTATCTTTTTCATTTCTTGAGTTAAGGTTTATCGTTTGACAAATTTCACAATCTGGTTGCCGGCTTTGAGTATGTAGACTCCTCCGTTCAGGTTGTCTATATTCAATAATGTGTTTTCTCCGTTTGCCTTTGCGGCGGTCACCTTCTTGCCGGAGATGTCGTAAACGGCGACGGGAGTGCCGGCTGCAAGTCCGTTAATGTTGAGGTTTCCGTCGACTATGCCGTTGAGCCTGAATGTTGTGACACTGTTGATGCCTGTAGTTCCCCCAAAGTCAATCTGAACGTCGTTCATCGGATAGGTTTCCGTCGAACCGTCGAAATGCAGGACAACGTCGTTTCCGCTGAAAGTGATTTGCGAAACAACCTTCTCGACAACTTGTCCGTTTATGGTCAATGTCTGCCCGGTTTCAGCATGTGCAATGCCGCACACCGAAAGCATGAACACCGTTGCCATCATAAAAAACTTTTTCATTGCTTTTTTCTGATTGTTAAAGATTAGTTATTATATAATGTAAAACATATTTTATGTGTCAATCCAAATGTTGGAATTTCTCTTCCCTGCAGGCGTAGTTTCCCTGCCTCTCGTCTTTCTCGAATGTTTCCTTTGCAAATTTATACAAAATGCCCGATAGGCATGACGCTTGTTGCGCTAAATTCTCCGTAAACGTTTGTAGAAGTGTTTTGTTACACAATTACGGAGTGCGTGTTTCGGGGCGTTTGCGGGATTTTTAAGCCAGTTCAAAAATGTCTGACGGGCTTTTCCGCTTGAGTATCTCCACCTTGAAATCGTTTCCCATTGTGTACCTGCCTTCCGACAGGGTCGTTTCCATTGTCTTGCGCAGCAGTTCCGGATGGTTGTTCTCTTCGCTCAAATGGCATAGCCATACGTGTTTGAGCCTTTCCGACGCGTATTCCTTTATTGCTTTTGCACACGTCGTGTTGCTCAGATGCCCGAAATCACCGGCGACACGCTCTTTAAGGTATTGCGGATAGGGACCCTGTGCCAGCATGCTCTCGTCATGGTTGGCTTCGATGACAAGATAATCGGCGAGTGATATGTTTTCCTTGATGTCTTCGGTGATATGCCCTATGTCTGTCATAAGGCAGAACGTAATGCCGTCCGCTTCTATTCTGTAGCCGACGTTGCCGCTGCTGTCGTGCGGCACTTCAAAGGCGGTTATCCTGCATCCGTTTATTTCAAACGGCACGTCGGTGGATATTTTCCTCACGTTGTCCGCGTCGATTTTCTTTCTGACGCAATAGTTTTTGACGATGCCTCTATGTACCGTTTCCGTGGCGTAAACGGGAATTTTGTTTTCGTTGCTTATAGCCCCGACGGACTTTACGTGGTCTGCATGGTCGTGGGTAACGAGTATGGCATCTACCGTGTTGAGTTTTATCCCGTAATCCCGCGAATATTTCTTCAAGGCTCTGACTCCCACTCCGGAGTCAATCATTAGCGTGCATTTGTCAGACTGCAGCAAGTAGCAGTTCCCGCTGCTTCCACTTCCGAAAGATATAAATTTCAACATCCTGTTTTTCTATATTTCTGCAAAGGTATAAGTTTTGCCTGACATAGAAAAATAATATTTGGTCGCCACTTGACTCCTTGTCCCTTTCCGTTGAGGAACAGAAAACGGCCTTGGGGCAGCAGTCAAAGCATTGCTTGGGTCCTTTCGCATCGTACGATGCACAATCGCACATCGTGCGATGTACGGTCTCTTATCGTACGATGCGCAATCGTTTATCGTACGATGTACGGTCTGTTGAGTATCTCCTTGCGGATTATGGAAACCGCTTTTTGTGTCTCTGCATGAACAACTCTTTCCGGCTCGTATTCAGAAAACAACCTTTCGTACGTAAAAAAATGTTTAGAATGTAAAAGCGTGCAAACAATCAATGCCGTTTCGGTATTTTTTCAATAACTTTGCATGATGCTAAGGAGGAAATGTCAATTTCCGGTCTTGTGTCATGACACATATAAATAATGTATTGGCTAAATAATCATAAGGAAAAATGAAAAGGAATTTTATTAAGGTATTGGTTTTGGGATTGATGCTCGTTTCAGGAGTGGCTGAGGCTTCGGCGCAGTCTACTTTGGGGTCTATCCTTCAGAGCGTGGCAAGCAGTGCGGCTTCTTCTTCAAGTACGGGCTCCGCCCTTTCAAGTCTGACGTCAATATTCTCCAGCAGCAAGACGGCGACCGCCGAGCAACTTGCCGGGACTTGGGTTTATGAAGAGCCTGCCATAGTGTTTGAGAGTTCCAATGTGTTCAAGAAAGCGGGAGGCTCTATCGTTTCCTCCCAGATAGAGAAGAAGCTGCAGAAGGTGCTCAACAAGTACGGGATAACTAAAGGCAACATGACGATGACCTTTACCACGGACGGTAAGTTTACGCAGACCCTTGGCAAGCGTTCAGTAAGCGGCACTTATACTATAGACGGTACTAATGTGAAGCTGAAATATTCGGGAATGGTGTCGCAGGTGCTGGGCACAACGCAGCTCGACGGCAGTTCTCTGCTCATCGTGATGAATACGTCGAAGCTGATGAAATTCGCAGGCGTGTTGGGCAATGCCTCCGGCAACACGATGCTCAAGACCGCCGGTTCGCTGCTTTCCGGAATGGACGGGATGCAGTGCGGCGTAAGGCTGAAGAAGAATTAATTAAATATTCTTAAAAAAAGAAGCTTGCGCACGGATATTCAAGCTAAAAAGGATAAATTTGCACGCCATTACGAGTTGATGGCATTAAATTCAAACCTAAACAAACAAAAAAATTAAATGGCAACAAAAATCAGATTGCAGCGCGGCGGCCGTAAAGGCTATGCTTTCTACAGCATCGTTATCGCTGACGTTAGAGCTCCACGTGATGGAAAGTTTACTGAGAAGATTGGTACTTATAACCCAAACACTAATCCAGCCACAGTAGATTTGAATTTTGAGCGTGCTCTTTATTGGGTAAACGTGGGCGCACAGCCTACAGATACTGTTCGCAGCATCTTGAAGCGTGAAGGTGTCTATATGATGAAGCATCTTCAGGGTGGTGTGAAGAAAGGCGCATTCGACGAGGCTGCTGCCCAGACCAAGTTTGAGGCTTGGAAGGCTGACAAGCAGAAGGGTCTCGACAACCTCCGCGAGGCTGAGGCCAAGGCAAAGAAAGACGCTTACGAGAAGAATCTTGCCGAGGAGAAGAAGGTGAACGAGGCTATTGCCAAGAAGGTTGCAGAGAAGAAGGCTGAGGCAGAGGCTGCCAAGGCTGCTGAGGCTGCAACAGAAGAGGCTCCTGCTGAAGAGGCAGCTGCTGAGTAATTCTTTTTTTGAAAAGAAAATTTGGGGCGGACGTTGTTCGCCCCTTTTCGATGTCTTGGCTTTAAACGTAAAAAAAACTTAATAATAAACTTTGTGGATAGCAATGTTTTGCGAAATCGGAAAAAGTTTGTAATTTTGCAACCTGTTTGGAATAAGTATCAAAGGAAACAACAAAAAACGTAGATAGCAATGTCGAAAATTTGTCAGATCACAGGGAAAAAAGCTCAGATGGGCAACAATGTTTCCCACTCAAAGCACCGCACCAAGCGTAGCTTTGAAGTAAATTTGTTTAATAAAAAATTCTATTACGTAGAAGAGCAGTGCTGGATAAGCTTGAAGATTAGCGCTGCCGGTCTGCGCCTAATCAATAAGGTAGGTTTGGATGCAGCTCTGAAGAGCGCAGTTTCCAACGGCTATTGCGATTGGAAAGATATAAAAGTTATAGGAGAGTAAGACAATGGCAAAGAAGGCTAAAGGTAACCGCGTGCAGGTGATTTTGGAGTGCACAGAGATGAAGGAGAGCGGTCTTCCCGGAACAAGTCGTTACGTTACGACTAAGAACCGCAAGAATACTCCCGAGAGAATGGAGCTGATGAAATACAATCCCATTCTTAAGAAGATGACCCTTCACAAGGAAATAAAGTAATCTAATTAAATACTGTTAGAAAATGGCAAAGAAAGCAGTCGCCACCCTTCATGAAGGTTCAAATGACGGGCGCGCTTACACAAAGGTTATAAAGATGGTAAAGAGCCCCAAGACCGGTGCTTATGTGTTCGATGAGCGCATGGTTCCCAACGAGGCTGTTAAGGATTTCTTCAAATAATCCTTCATAAACTATTTGCGATATAAGGAGAGTTGCACTGATTGTATGTGCAGCTCTTTTTTTGTTCCGCTCCATGCCTGCGGTCACGTCTTTGTTGGCAGGTTGTCCAAATTGCTCTTTTATTTGTGTCGGTGAGTTTTTTTTCATAAATTTGTACCCGAAATAAATATAGACGTATGGCATTTTTCGGATTATTTGGCAAGAAGAATAAAGAGACCTTGGACAAGGGTCTTGAGAAGACCAAGCAAAGCGTGTTTACGAAGCTTGCCCACGTGGTTGTGGGTAAGTCCAAAGTCGATGACGAGGTCTTGGACGATTTGGAAGAGGTCTTGATAACTTCGGATGTGGGAGTTGAAACAACAATAAAGATAATCAAGAGCATCGAGGAGAGGGTGGCGCGCGACAAGTACGTTTCAACCTCGGAACTGAACACGATACTGCGTGATGAAATTGCAAAGCTTCTTGACGACAGCAACAGCTATGCCGACTGGAACTTGCCCGAAGACCATAAGCCGTACGTGATACTCGTTGTCGGGGTGAATGGCGTGGGAAAGACTACCACTATAGGCAAGCTTGCCAAACAATTCAAGAATGCCGGGAAAAAAGTATATCTGGGTGCGGCTGACACATTCCGTGCCGCTGCTGTGGAGCAGTTGTGCATCTGGGGAGAAAGGGTTGGCGTGCCTGTCGTGAAACAGCAGATGGGTGCGGACCCTGCAAGTGTGGCATACGACACGTTAAGCTCGGCCATTGCAAACAATGCCGATGTGGTGCTTATTGATACGGCAGGAAGACTTCACAACAAGGTCGGACTGATGAACGAGCTTAAAAAGATAAAGGATGTGCTGAAGAAGCTCGCCCCAACCGCTCCTGACGAAGTGATGCTCGTGCTTGACGGGAGTACAGGGCAGAATGCCTTCGAGCAGGCAAAGCAGTTCGCCGCCGTGACGCAGATTACGAGTATGGCGATAACCAAGCTTGACGGCACTGCCAAGGGTGGTGTCGTGATAGGCATTTCCGACCAGCTGAACGTTCCGGTAAAGTATATCGGTCTTGGAGAAGGAGTTGATGATTTGCAGTTGTTTGACAAACGACAGTTTGTGGATTCTTTATTTAATTCGGAGAAGTGAAACGGAACCAGATAGATTTTGTGACTATGGGGTGCTCGAAAAACCTTGTGGACACAGAGAATTTGATGCGCAAATTCGAGGCCTGCGGCTATGAATGTACGCACGACAGCGAAACTCCCGACGGCGAAATCGCCGTCATCAATACATGCGGCTTCATAGGCGATGCGAAGGAGGAGAGCATAAATATGATTCTCCGCTTTGCCCAGGCAAAGGAAGAGGGGCGGTTGAAGAAGCTTTTTGTCATGGGATGCCTTTCGGAAAGATACCGCGCGGAACTTGAACAGGAAATCCCACAGGTGGACAAGTATTACGGGAAGTTTGACTACAACAAGCTCTTGGAGGATATTGGCGAGGCCAAGGTTGAAACAGGCACTTTGCCCGTTAATTCCCGTCATCTGACAACACCGGCACACTATGCTTATGTGAAAATCAGCGAGGGATGTGACAGGCATTGCGCCTACTGTGCGATACCCATTATCACGGGACGGCACAAGAGCCGTCGTCTGGAGGATATCCTTGACGAGGTGCGCCAGCTCGTGTCTTCCGGCGTAAAGGAGTTTCAGATTATCGCCCAGGAACTCACGTATTACGGTGTAGACCTTTACGGCGAGAGGAGAATAGCCCAGTTGGTGGACGAGATGGCAAAGATTGAAGGCGTGGAATGGATAAGGCTTCATTACGCCTATCCCACCAATTTTCCTTATGAACTGCTTCCGGTCATGCGCAAGCATAAAAACGTCTGCAAATATCTCGACATAGCCTTGCAGCATATTTCCGACAATATGCTGACGAGGATGAAAAGGCATATCACAAAGCAGGCGACATACGAACTTATCGAACGCTTGCGGACGGAAGTGCCGGGAATCTGCATCCGAACAACTCTGATGGTCGGTTTTCCCGGCGAGACGGAAGAAGATTTCAAGGAGCTTCTTGCATTTGTGAAATGGGCGCGTTTTGAGCGAATGGGTGCCTTCGCCTATTCCGAAGAAGAGGGGACATACAGTGCCGAGCATTACAGTGACGATGTTTCTGATGAAACAAAACAGGAACGGCTTGACAGGGTAATGAGACTTCAAGAGCGCATAAGCGCGGAACTTGAGGCGGAAAAGATAGGGAAAATCTTCAGGGCTGTCATAGACCGGCGTGAGGGCGACTTCTATATAGCGAGGAGTGAGTATTCTTCCCCTGAGGTGGATCCGGAGATACTTATCCCTGCCGATGATGACAAGCAGCTGGAAATAGGAGAATTTTATAATGTGAAAGTGACCGCGGCGGAAGAGTTCGACGTATATGCTGCGGTAGTCGGTGACGAAGATGAACAATAAGAACTTCATAGCGGAATTGTCCAGACGCATCGGGAAATCGGTAGACGAAACCCAGATGCTCACGTATTCACTCGTGGACAGCATGAACGAGGCTTTCCAGGAGGGGGATGCCGTGGTCGTCAACAACTTCGGAACTTTCGAGGTGAAGAAGCGACTGGAGAGGGTTATGGTGTCGCCGACGACAAAAAAGAAAATGCTGGTGCCGCCCAAACTTGTGCTTGCCTTCAAACCTGCTGCATCCGTCAAGGAAAAACTTAAAGGTGGAGGTGAGTAGATGGGCAAAATAGGTATCAAGAACATAGCTGCTCTTCTTGCGGCAAAAAAAAATATTTCCCCCGAGGATGCCGAAAAGTATGTCGAAGCATTTTTCGGTCTTGTTCACGAGGCTCTTATCCCCGACAAGATTGTGAAGATTAAAGGTTTCGGCACTTTCAAACTGATAGATGTCCGCGACAGGGAGAGTGTGGACGTGAATACAGGCGAACGGATGGTTATCGACGGGCATACTAAGGTTACTTTCGTGCCGGATACCACGTTGAAAGAACTTGTGAACAAGCCATTTTCCCAGTTTGAAACCGTTGTGCTGAACGACGGCGTGGACTTTGAAAAAGAGTTGGAAGCGGTTTCTGCGACAGAGAAGGATACCCAAACAGAAAATGCCTCAGTGCTTGATGAAAGCCAGACATTCAATGCTGGTGCCGGTGTTGGTCAGGTTGATGCTGCCGACGGCTCAGTGAAAGAAGAAGCGGCAGACCTTTCACCGCATGATGTGAGTGAAAATGATGCCGAAGAAACGCAATGCGGCGAAGTGGGCGAGGCTGTTTCCGGCGCAGAGGAAATTCCGGCTCCTGTTGATATGCCTGTATTTGGAGAAGCGGCAGGAAGCACTCTAAGTACGGATTCCCCTGAGGAGGTAGCTGATAGGGCGATAGATATTTTCCTGCCAGACATTTCCCGGCCTGCTTCCGCCATGACAGGTGAGAAGGCGGTGGAAACAGAAACTCCGTTTGTTGAGGAAGATGAAAAAATGCCCGCAGACGAAGTCTTGCCTGTTGATGACGATTGCACAGTTGAAGACGATTGCAGCGGGGAGCCGGAAAAACGTTCGTCGCTTTTAAAGTACATTTATTTCTTGGTTGCTGCCGTGGTAATGGCTCTCGTCTTTTACGGAGGTTATTATTTCGGCGCAAACAATGATGGCGCAGTAGGCAACGCTGAACCTCAGCGCGTTTTGAAACCGGTAAGAAAAACTGTAGTAAAGCGTGTGAAACCGGTTGGGGTACAGACGGTAAAACCAGCCCCGTCGAATACCGACACCGTGTCCGTTGCGGCGGAAAATGACATGGCTGACGAAAAAGAAAACGCGACGGTCAATGAAGATAAAAGCAAAGTTGTTTCTTCTTCTTCTTCTTCCTCGGCTGAAGCCTCTGGTAAACAGGAAATGGAACTTGCCAAAAGGCAAGTGCGTACAGGAGCGTATGAGATAGACGGCTTGGCAGAACGGGTTAAGATAAAACCGGGGCAGACCTTGGAGGGCATTTCAAAATTCTATCTTGGCGAAGGGATGGAATGTTATGTCAAGGTTTATAACAGCCGGGCGGCTTTCAAGGAAGGTGATATTGTGAATATACCTAAACTCAGGCTGAAGAAGAAAGCGGCGAATAAAAAAGTTTCTTAAAATTGTCTGCGAGGGCAGTCATTTTAATATATTTTATGCACATGTTCTTCTTGTTACGCATATAAAAGATTAATTTTGCGGTAACAAAAAGAACATGTAAATTTCAAAAAAAAGCAATATTATGGCAGAGGCTGTAGACATACGCGAGCTGAATATAATCATAGAGCAGCAGAGCGCGTTTATAAAGAATATAACGAGTGGCATGAACCGCGTCATCGTCGGTCAGAAGCATTTGGTAGACTCGTTGCTTATAAGTTTGTTGAGCAATGGTCATATCCTTCTTGAAGGTGTCCCCGGTTTGGCGAAAACCTTAGCAATCAAGACACTCTCGCAACTCATTGATGCGGATTTTAGCAGAATACAGTTTACCCCCGACCTTTTGCCTGCCGATGTTGTAGGTACTTTGGTCTATTCCCCCAAGAGCGAGAATTTCCAGGTCAAGAAAGGTCCTGTCTTCGCCAATTTCGTGTTGGCGGACGAGATAAACAGGGCTCCGGCCAAGGTGCAGAGCGCATTGCTTGAGGCTATGCAGGAGAAGCAGGTGACGATAGGAAGCACTACGTATGATTTGCCTAGCCCGTTCCTCGTTATGGCGACGCAGAACCCGATAGAGCAGGAGGGCACATATCCTCTTCCGGAGGCGCAGGTAGACCGTTTTATGCTCAAGGTGTTGATAGACTATCCAACGCTTGAGGAAGAGAAACTCATCGTCCGCGAGAATCTTGCCGGCAAGATGCCGGAAGTAAAGCCCGTGGTGAGTGTGGAGGATATTCTCAAGGCGCGTCAGGTGGTTGAACAGGTGTATATCGACGAAAAGATAGAGCAGTATATCGCCGACATCGTTTTCGCCACGCGCTATCCGGAGCGTTACGGGTTGGAAAGCCTGAAATCGCTGATTACATTCGGGGCAAGTCCGCGTGCCAGCATAAATCTTGCAAAGGCAGCCCGCGCCTACGCATTCATACACCGCCGCGGATATGTAGTGCCGGAGGATGTAAGGGCTGTCGTCCATGACGTGCTGCGCCATAGAATCGGACTTTCCTATGAGGCGGAAGCGGACAATGTGACAAGTGAGGAAATCGTAAGCAAAATTGTAAATAAGGTGGAGGTTCCTTAATGGAAACCCGTGATTTATTCAAGAAAGTACGCAAGATAGAGATCAAGTCTCGCGGCTTGAGTAGTAATATCTTTGCCGGCAAATACCATTCTGCCTTTAAGGGGCACGGAATGGCGTTCAGCGAGGTGCGTGCGTATCAGTATGGTGATGATGTGCGCGACATCGACTGGAACGTGACGGCAAGGACCGGCACTCCCCATGTGAAGGTCTTTGAGGAGGAACGCGAACTCACCGTCATGCTTCTCGTGGACGTGAGCGGTTCGCTTGATTTCGGCACGCGCGGCAGGTTGAAGCGCGATGTGGTGACTGAAATATCGGCAACACTTGCTTTCAGTGCGATACAGAACAATGACAAGATTGGTGTGGTGTTCTTTTCCGACAAGATAGAAAAGTTCATTCCGCCGAAGAAGGGACGCAAGCACATCCTGTATATCATTCACGAGATGCTTGATTTCAAGCCCGACAGCCGCAAGACAGACTTGTCATGTGTGTTGGAGTTCCTTGTGAGTGCAGTGAAGCGCAGATGCACAGCTTTTCTTATCAGTGATTTCTACGCGCGCCAGAGCTACGACAAGCAGATGATGATTTGCAGCAACAAGCACGACGTGGTGGCGATACAGGTCTACGACCCGTTTGCCAAGACCCTGCCCGATGCGGGTCTTGTAAAGGTCTGCGATTTGGAAACAGGTCACGAGATGTTCATAGATACCAGCGACAAGAAACTGCGCCGCGCCCACAGGGATTACTGGCTTGGCAGGAGCGAGACTCTCGGCAGTTTGTTCAAGCGGTGCAACATCGACTCCGTGTCTGTGGCTACCGATGAGGATTATGTCAAGAGCTTGATACTCCTTTTCAAGCAAAGGTCATGACGAGTTGCTTTAACGAAAAATGGAATCAATGAAACGCATATTATATTTAGCGGTATTTGTATTCGTGTGTATGTCGGCGGTGTCGCAGGTTGTTGTAGACCAGCGTATTGACACAATGCAGATAATGATAGGCGAGCAGACAAGGCTCACCCTCTCTGTCACTGTCGGCAATGGGAAAGAAGTGAAGTTTCCTGAGTTTTCCCGCAGTCAATACATAACGCCCGGTCTTGAGGTTCTCGAGTGTGGCAAAACTGACACCACGGAACTTGGCAATTCGCGGCTGCAAATATCAAAATCATACGTGCTGACTTCATTCGATGAAAACCTCTACTGCATTCCGTCGCAGAAAATCACTGTAGGCGGTAAGCCGTACACCACAAAGAGCCTTGCCCTGAAGGTTCTCACCGTCCCTGTGGACACTGTCCATACCGACAAGTTCTATCCGGCCAAGGGTGTTCAGGACAATCCTTTCCTGTGGTCGGAGTGGGCGGTAGTCCTGTTGTACAGTGTGCTGTTCGTGCTTTTGCTCCTGTTGTCTGTCTATCTCGTTTACCGTTTGCGCAATGACAAGCCCATCGTGGCCAAGGTTCGCCTTGTAAAGCGTATTCCGCCGCACCAAAAGGCGATAAGGAGCATTGAGCAGTTGAAGAGCGACCGTGCGGCAGTGTCCGGCGACCAGAAAGAGTATTACACACGTTTGACAGAAATAATAAGGCAATATATAGCGGAGCGGTTTCATTTCGACGCCATGGAAATGACAAGCTCCGAGATAATCGGCCGTCTGCGTTCCGAGGGCAACGAAGCTATCAGCGAGATAGCCAATTTGTTCAGGACGGCAGACCTCGTGAAATTCGCGAAACATTCGGCACTTGTTAATGAGAATGACGCCAACCTCATGAGTGCTTTGACATTTGTCAATGATACGAAGATGGATGAAAAGCCTCAGCTGCAGGTGGTGACTCCCGAGGAAAAACAGAAAAAGGCGGAAAACAACCGAAGGTTGGTGCAGAAGGCTTGCACGGCAATTGTGGTGGTGGCGGCAGTGGCGTTACTGGCCATGACAGTGTACCGCATATATGTTTTAATTTGAACCTATTATGGAATTTGCAAATAAAGAATACCTTTTCCTTCTTCTCCTGATAATACCGTATCTGTTGTGGTGTCTGTTGTTCAGAAAGAAGAACGAGCCGACTGTGAGGGTGGCGGATTCCTTTGCCTATCTGCACGCCCACCGCAGTTTGCGTACAAGGCTGATAGAATTGCCCAATGTGTTGAGGGTTATAGTGTTTGTACTTGTTGTGCTGACACTCGCCAGACCGCAGAGCCATAACAGTTGGGGGACAAAGGAAACTGAAGGGATAGACATCATGCTCGCAATGGACGTGTCCACGAGTATGCTGGCGCAAGACCTGAAGCCGAACCGTATTGAAGCTGCAAAGAATGTGGCTGCGGAATTCATTTCCGACAGGGAGAACGACAATATCGGCCTTACAATCTTTGCCGGCGAGGCGTTCACGCAGTGCCCGATGACGACAGACCACCAGTCGCTGCTGAATATGCTGATGGATGTCCGCACCGACTTGGCGGAACGCGGTCTTGTGCAAGACGGAACGGCGATAGGCATGGGACTCGCCAATGCCGTGGCGCGACTGAAAGACAGCAAGACAAAAAGCAAAGTCGTGATACTGCTTACCGACGGAAGCAACAATATGGGAGACATCTCGCCGCTCACGGCAGCGCAGATAGCCAAGAGCTACGGTATCAGGGTGTACACCATAGCCATCGGCAGTAAGGCGTTGGCCCCATATCCGGTGCAGGTGGCAGGTACGGTAAGGTATGTAAACCTTCGTGCCGACATCGACACTGCTACGCTGCGGGAAATAGCGAAAACGGCTGACGGCAATTTCTACCGTGCCACGAATACCGCAGAGTTGAAGAAAATTTACAAGGATATAGACAAGCTCGAGAAGACAAGGCTCAGCACGAAGAATTTCAGCAAGCGTTCGGAGTGCTATTTCCCGTTTGCCCTGGCGGCGGTGATAATTCTTGCCCTAGACATGCTGCTGAGAATAACCGTGTTCAGACGACTTCCATGATGAAAGTCGTTCTTCGGATTTAATGTAAAAAAGTTTATTGAGATGCTTAGATTTGCAGAACCGACATATTTGTACCTCCTTCTCTTGATACCGTTGTTCATCGGTATGTGGCTGCTGTATTTGAGAAGGAACAAAAGACTTCTCGACAGCGTGTTCGGGAAGAACCTGCACGGGAGCCTGATGCCCAACCGCTCAAAGTGGCGTCCTACGGTGAAATTCCTGCTCTCACTCACGGCGTTTGCCCTTTTGGTACTTGCACTGGCACGTCCTCAGGCAGGTACGAAGATAAGCAACGAAAAGCGCAGCGGCATTGAGGCTATGGTGGCACTTGACATAAGTAATTCCATGCTTGCAGAGGATGTGGCCCCGTCGCGTCTTGACAAGAGCAAGATGTTGATAGAGAATATGGTGGACGGCTTCAAAAACGACAAGGTCGGTCTTGTGGTCTTTGCCGGCAGCTCATTTGTGCAGTTGCCCATAACGACGGATTTCGTTTCCGCCAAGATGTTCCTTCAGAGCCTGTCCCCTTCGCTCATCGCAACACAGGGTACAGACATTGGCGGAGCTATCAATATGTGTGTAAACAGTTTCACGAAGAAGGACAACGTGGGTAGGGCGATTGTCGTGATAACCGACGGTGAAGACCACGAGGGCGGAGCTGTTGAAGCTGCCAAGGCAGCCAAGAAAAAGGGGATAAGGGTCTTTGTCTTGGGCATAGGACTGCCAAAGGGCGGTCTCGTTCCCGACGGGCACGGTGGGTATATCAAGGACAATCACGGAAACGAGGTGCTCTCGGTACTCAACGAGGATATGTGCAGACAGATTGCCAAGGCTGGCGGAGGCGCGTACATCCATGTGGACAACACGAACAGTGCGCAGGATGCCCTTGAAAGAGAGCTTTCCAACTTGCAGCAGGGAGAATTGCTCGATGCCGTCTACAGCGAGTATGACGAACAATTCCAGACTTTCGCACTGTTGGCGCTCGTGCTGATAATTGCGGAGATGGTGATGCTGGATGTGAAGAATCCTTGGTTCAGGAATGTAAGGCTGTTTAAAAGAGAGGAAAAATGACAGGAAGAATTATAAAATATTTCGCCGCGTTCATGGTGCTGCTTGCACCGCTCCCGGCAGCTGCGCAGTCCGACCGTGACTTGGTAAGGAGCGGTAACAAGCTTTTCAGGCAGAAGAAATATTCCGCCGCTGAGGTGGATTACCGCAAGGCCGTTTCAAAAAACGCCGAAAATCCGCAGGCACTGTATAATCTGGGCTGTGCCCTTATGATGCAGAACAAAGCTTCTGATGCAGTGAAGTTCTATCAGAAAGCCGCGGCGGTGGAGACAAGCAAGCCGAGGAAGGCTCAAATCTACCACAACATCGGTGTCATCTGTCAGGCCGGCAAAATGTACGGCGAGGCGATAAAGGCTTACAGCGAGGCTTTGCGCAACAACCCGTCGGATAATGAAACCCGTTATAACCTTGCACTTTGCAAGAAACTGCAGAAGAATGACAAGAATAACGACAAGAACAACAAGCAGAAGGACAATAAAGACAACAAGCAACAGGGGAAGGACAAGCAGCAGGAACAGAAAGACCAAAAGGACAAGGACAAAGACAAGCAGAACCAGAACCAGAAGTCTCAACCCCAGCCTCAGCCCCAGATGAGCAAGGACAACGCCGAGCAACTGCTTAATGCCGCCATGCAGCAGGAACAGCAGACGCAGGAACGGCTCAACCGCAGCAGGCAGCAGCAACAGTCAAGGCATCTTGACAAAAACTGGTAGGCGGAAAGTCCTGTCATAAGTTATCATGAAATGAATACAATTATAAAGCGATAGTTTAAGTATGAAGAGAGCTTTATTAAACGGCGTATTGATATTGGTCGCGTTGTCATGTTGGGCGCAGGGACTAAAGGTGAATGCCCCCTCGCACGTGGCGACGGGAGAGAATTTCCGCGTTTCCTATGTGATTGCCACGCAGGATGTCGGAGATATACATCTTGGGAACATACCGGAGGCACTGGAACTGATAACAGGCCCGTACCGTTCCTCGCAGTCCAGTTATCAGGTGATAAACGGTCATGCCAGCAGCTCGTCTTCCACCACCTTCACATACATACTTTGCGCACAGAAGAGCGGCACTTACAAGATACCTGCCGCATCGGTGCAGGTGAACGGCCGCCGCTATTCTTCGCCTGCTGTGCAGATTAAGGTCTCCGGCAAGGCCGTGGCAGGCAACGGTGCGCCAAGGATGCACGACAGCGATGCCGACCAGACAAGGCCGCGCGCCGCAGGGAGTGCCATCCGTGGCAATGACCTGTTTATCAAGGTAAGTGCCAACAAGGGTAAAGTGTATGAGCAGGAACCGGTGGTGCTCACTTATAAGGTTTATTCCCTTGTTGACCTGAATGAACTGAAGGGCAATATGCCCGACCTTACGGGTTTTCACACTCTTGAAGTGCCCCTGCCTCAGCAGAAGACATTTCACGTTGAGAATTACAACGGCAGACCGTACCGCTGCGTGACATGGAGCCAGTATATCATGTATCCGCAGATGCACGGTGAGCTGAAGATACCGAGTATCGTGTTCAAGGGTTCCGTGGTGCAGCAGAACAGGGATATAGACCCAGTTGAGGCGTTTTTCAACGGCGGTTCAGCATACGTTGAGGTGAAGAAGGATATTGTTGCGCCGGGACTGACGCTCAATGTGCTGCCGCTTCCCGCCAAACCTGCCAATTTTTCCGGCGGTGTCGGGACTTTCAATATCAGCGCACAGCTGAACAAGACGGAAATCCGCGCCAACGACCCTTTCACACTGAGGGTGGTGGTGAGCGGATGCGGCAACATGAAACTGCTTAAGCGGCCGGTTGTGAAGTTCCCCAAGGATTTCGACAAGTATGACCCGAAGGTTACGGACAAGACGAAGATTACTGCCAACGGTCTTGAGGGAAACATGGTTTACGACTTTATCGCTGTGCCGCGCAACCAGGGCGAATATACAATACCGGAAATCGAATTCGTCTATTTCGACACGAATACACATACTTACAAGACTGTAAAGACAAAACCCTTCACCATAAGCGTGGGGAAGGGCAACGGTGTGTCATCTTCGGTAGCCGACTATGCCGATGGCGGCAAGGACAAGGATATCCGTCCCATCAAGGAAGGCAAGTCCTCTGTGCAGGATATGAACAACATATTCTTCAATTCCTTCGGCTACTGGGCATCGGTAGTGGCAATGCTTGCAATAGCCTGCTGCGTGGTTGTCGCCCTGCGAAAATACGTGGCCGCAGGCCGTAGCGGTGCAAGGAAGGCCAAGGGGGCCAATAGGATAGCCTTGAAGAGGCTGCGCCGCGCCGACGAGCTTATGCTTAAAGGCGATAAGGCTGCTTTCTATGAAGAGGTGCTGAAAGCACTTTGGGGATATGTGGAGGAAAGGTTCAGCTTACAGGCAAATGAACTTAACCGGGAGTCTGTGGAGACTGTTCTTGCGGATAAGGGTGTAGACCCGAATTTGACTGAAAAATTCATCCGTATAATTGATGACTGCGAGATGGAACACTATTCTCCTTCCGCTTCGGCAAACAATATGAACGTTATTTTCGAGGACTCCATGAATGCCATTACCGCAATAGAAAATTCCCTGAAACAGGCAGGGAAAAACTCCGGCAAGAAATTCCTGTTGATGTTCTTCCTCGTTTGTCTTGCGGCTCCCGCATTTTCCGTGACAAAAGAGAATGCTGACAACGAATATAAAAAGGGCAATTACCAGCAGGCAATAAAGGACTACAACGAAATACTCAAGAGTGGAGAAAGCGCTGCCGTGTATTACAATCTGGGAAATGCCTACTATCGCACGGACAATATCACGTATGCCATCCTGAGTTACGAGCGTGCGCTGAAGCTTTCTCCCGGTGATGACGACATACAGATGAACCTGCAGCTTGCACAGGCCAAGACGATAGACAAGATAACCCCGGAACCGCAGATGTTCCTTGTGAAGTGGGCTCGCGCGGTATCGAATTTCATGGCGATAGACTCTTGGGCGGGAGTTTCGCTTGCGAGTCTTTTCCTTGCGCTGGTTATGTTCCTGTTGTATTTGTTCTCCGGCAGGATAGCCGTGCGCAAGACAGGGTTTTATGCGAGCGCGTTTCTTGTCGTGCTTTTTGTGTTGTCCAATGTCTGCGCCTTCAGGCAGACATCCCAGCTGGGTACAAGGGATGCGGCAATTGTCGTGGTGCCTTCCGTGCAGTTGAAAAGTGTGCCCGACCATAAGGGTGGCAATGCCTCGGTAGTGCATGAGGGAACTAAAGTGGAAATAATCGACGGCTCTCTGAAAGGCTGGAAAATGGTGCGCCTTGGTGACGGTCGTGAAGGATGGCTTCCGGCATCGCAAATAGAGGTTATATAACTAGGAATATAGTATGGCAGGAAATCTTGACATCGCATTACTTGAACTGCTCAACGGTAGCGGCTCCTCGTTCTTCGACGCACTGATGCTCACGCTGACCTCAGGCTATGTGTGGATAGGGCTGTATGTGGCGTTGTTGTATTTGGTTATAAACAACAGCGAGACGATGTCGCAGATACTGCTTGTCGTGGGTTGCGCACTTATGTGCGTCATGCTCTCGGGCGGTCTTTCCGACTTGGTCGTAAAGCCTGTAGTAGGCAGGCTTCGCCCTATAAACGACTACGCATTGAGCGATGTCATTTTCCCTGTGTGCAATTACCGCCCCAAGGGCTTCAGTTTCTTCTCCTCTCATGCGGCGAACACCATGAGTCTGACCGTCTTTTTCTCTTTGCTTGTGAGAAACAGGAATCTGTTCGTTGCCATGCTGTTTTGGTCGCTGACCAACTGCTATACACGGCTGTATTTGGGCGTGCATTTCCCTTCCGACATACTTGCGGGACTGCTCTGGGGATCGGCTGCCGGCGCTGCGGTGTATTGGTTCTATACAAGGATTTACGCAAAAGTGTGCAGTACCGGTGATTTCATATCCACGCAATACACCTCAAAGGGATACACCATAGTGACGATAGACATAGTGTTAACCGTTTTGGCGGCCACATACATAGTGGCGATAATGCGTGCGCTGACTATCGCGTGACGCAAAGAATGAATAACAAGAGAAAATCAAGAACAATGGAAACAGTTAGGCATATAAAAATACAAGACTACAATTACCCTCTCCCTGACGACAGGATAGCCAAGTTCCCTCTGCAGGAGCGTGACCATAGCAAATTGCTTATATATAAAAAAGGTGAGATACAGGAAGACAAGTTCTTCAACGTGGCGGAGCATCTGCCCAAGGGCGCACTGATGGTGTTCAACAACACAAAGGTTATCCAGGCGCGTATGCACTTCCGCAAAGATACCGGTGCCCTTATTGAGATATTCCTTCTCGAGCCGTTCGCACCGGCAGACTATGAACAGATGTTCCAGACCACCTCTGAGTGCTCGTGGCTTTGTCTCGTTGGCAACCTGAAGAAATGGAAAGGGCAACGGCTGTCGCGTGAAATCAACGTGAAGGGAAATGCGGTGAACGTGAAGGTTGATTATGAAGGCGAACACCATACGTCGCACTTGATAAAATTCTCATGGAACAACGCAGCCGTGTCTTTTGCCGAGATAATAGATGCTGCCGGCGAACTTCCTATACCGCCATATCTCAACAGGGAGACGCAGGAGAGCGACAAAACAACATACCAGACCGTTTACTCCAAAATCAAGGGCAGCGTGGCTGCCCCCACCGCAGGACTGCATTTTACTGAAAATGTTCTTTCTGCACTTGATGCCCACGGTATTGACCGCGAGGAGATAACGTTGCATGTGGGTGCCGGCACTTTCAAACCCGTGAAAAGTGAAGAAATCGGGGGGCATGACATGCACTCTGAATTTGTCTGCGTGCATCGCTCCACAATAGAGAAACTTCTGAAACACGGCGGCAAAGCCATCGCTGTGGGGACGACAAGCGTGAGAACGCTCGAGAGCCTCTACTACGTGGGGCTGAAACTGATGGCCGACAATTCCTTGCCGGAGGAAGACCTTCATGTGAACCAGTGGGAACCGTATGCCGACAATGTAAAGAACGTAAATCCTGGGGATGCGCTTCGGCAAATACTCGACTATATGGACAGAAAGGAAATAACGTCAGTGCATTTTTCCACGCAGATAATCATTGCGCCGGGTTACGACTACAAAATCGTGAATACGCTTGTCACGAATTTCCACCAGCCGCAGAGCACTCTGCTGCTGCTCGTGAGCGCTTTCCTTCACGGCGACTGGAAGAAGGTCTACGATTACGCCCTGTCGCACGACTTCCGCTTTCTGAGCTATGGCGACAGCTCCCTGTTGATACCTTGAAATGTCTTTGGACTTTACAAAGATAAAGCCCAAGGAGAATTTGCTAAGTTTCAAAGGGAAATTCATAAAGTCCAAAGAAAATTTCCCCTTGGTGAGACCGGCAGAAACAATACGTCGTCGGGCAAGCAAACCAACGCTTTCCCTTTGCTTGTTCGCACGGGGAATTCGGATATTGAGACGCAAACATATTATTTATAACCTAGAAAAAAGACTGAGAAATGAAGATAGGAGACAAAGTTAGATTCTTGAGTACCACTGGGGGAGGCACCGTTGTCGGCTTCCAGCAGGGAAACGTAGTGCTGGTGGAAGACGAAGACGGCTTCCAGATACCTACGATGTCAAACGACCTCGTGGTGGTTAATGATGACCGCCAGAGCAAGACAATACCCGGTATGCCTACACCCAAGGCGGAAGACACAAAATCTGTAATCGACCGTAGAAACGAAAGCCACAGGAGCGATATCCTCGACAAGGTGAACGACCATGTGGCAGTGCCTGTCGTTGAGCGCAAAGGTTCAGATGCGGTGAGCCTGTATCTCGGGTTTGTGCCGCAGGACAAGAAGAATATCAGTAAGACCAGATTCCACGTTTATATAATAAACGACAGCAATTATTTCCTGTCGTACACCTATTCCCTGTTCGACGGGAAGGACTGGAAACTGCAGTCGCACAATGAACTCGAACCAAACACCAAGCTCCTTGTGTCGGAGCTTGAAATAGAGTCTGTGGCAGATTTCAAGAATGGCGCCATACAACTCAATGCCTATAAAGTGGGCAAACCCTATAAGCTGCAGCCCACGCTCGACGTGCGCCTGCGCATCGACCCGGTTAAATTCTACAAGCTCCACACCTTTAGGGAAAATGATTTCTTTGATGAGGACGCTCTTGTCATTCCTGTCGTGGAAAACGGCGTTCCCGTAAAGGTTCTCGCCATCGACAATGAGGACTTGAAGGCAAAGATGCTCGAAAAGCAGAGGGTGGAGATAACTGCTCCGGCCCGCAAGGAGGAGAAAAAGGCGCAGGGCGGCAACGGTCCGATGGTGATAGATCTTCACGCCACGGAACTTCTCGACACCACCGCCGGTATGTCACACGCCGATTTTCTTAACTATCAGCTTGACGTGTTCAGAAAAACTCTTGAGGAATTCAAGAAAAACAAAGGAATGAAGATTGTCTTTATTCACGGCAAGGGCGAGGGCGTGTTGAGAAATGCCATCATTAACGAACTCCGCTACAGATACAAGAACTGCTCATATCAGGATGCCTCTTTCCAGGAGTACGGATATGGTGCGACGCAGGTAACAATCCACTAAACCACGGCTTATGCAGAACGGATTTGTAAAAGTGGCGTCGGCGATACCTTCGGTTAAGGTTGCCAACTGCCAGTATAACCTACAGCAGATAGAGACGACAATCGCGACTGCCGAGGGAAAAGGCATCGAGATTCTTGTCTTCCCCGAGCTGTCCGTCACCGGTTATACCTGTCAGGACTTGTTCCGCCAGCGAATTCTTCTCGACGAAGCGGAACTGTCGATTTTGAAGCTTCTCGATTTCACGCGCAATCTCGATATAATAAGTGTTGTGGGGGCTCCTGTGGCAGTGGGCGACTTGTTGCTCAACTGCGCCATTGTGGTGCAGCGCGGCAATATCCTCGGCATTGTCCCCAAGACATTCCTCCCCAACTATTGCGAGTTCTATGAGAAACGGTGGTTCGCTTCCTCGCAGGACTTGAAGCCCACCGACATACGCTTTGCCGGCAGCAAGGTGAGGATGGATGCCGCGCCAAAAGTGTTCCGCACAGGAGACGGCGTGTGTTTCGGCGTGGAAATCTGTGAAGACCTGTGGGCTCCCGTTCCGCCCAGCAACGACCTTGCCATGGCTGGAGCGGAGATTATCCTGAACCTCTCGGCGAGCGATGAACTGATTGGGAAACACGCCTATCTCGAAACACTAGTAAAACAGCAGAGCGCGCGTACAATCACCGGCTATGTCTACAGCAGCTGCGGTTTTGGCGAGAGCACGCAAGACGTGGTTTACGGCGGTAACGCCATCATTTGCGAAAACGGACAGATGATAGCCTGCGGAGAGAGGTTTTCCCTGATGCCGCAGACCGTGGTCACTCAGATTGATGTGGAAAAACTGCGCAGCGAGAGGCGTTCCAACAGCACTTACGCCAATGCCCAGCGTGGTTACGAGGCGGAGTTTATAGATGCAATACCTGCCGCTGCGCCGCGCGATTTTGAACTTGTACGGGATATAAACCCGTTGCCGTTTATTCCACGGAGTGCCGACATGAATGACAGTTGCAGCGAAATATTCTCTATCCAGGTGATGGGACTAGCGAAACGGCTCGTCCATACTGGTTGCAAGAAAGTGGTGATAGGCATCAGCGGAGGTCTTGACAGCACTCTGGCGTTACTCGTTTGCGTAAAGACTTTCGATAAACTCGGACTGCCGAGGAAGGGGATTGTGGGTGTCACAATGCCCGGTTTTGGCACAACCGACCGCACTCACGGCAATGCTGTGTCGCTCATGGAGAGTCTTGGAGTAAGCCAGATGGAAATAAACATTTCCGATGCGGTGACACAACATTTCAAGGATATCGGCCATGACATCAACGTGCATGACGTGACGTACGAAAACTCGCAGGCCCGCGAGCGGACGCAAATTCTCATGGACTTGAGCAACAAGCTCGGAGGACTTGTGATAGGTACCGGCGACCTTTCAGAGCTCGCCCTTGGATGGGCCACTTACAACGGTGACCACATGAGTATGTATGGCGTGAACTGCGGTATCCCCAAGACGCTCATCAAATATATGGTTCGCCACGTTGCCCTTAACGAGGTGGACGGTGTTGCGCGCGATACGCTTCTCGACATTATCGACACACCGATAAGCCCGGAACTCATACCTGCCGACGAGGACGGAAATATATCGCAGAAAACGGAAAATCTTGTGGGACCCTACGAACTTCACGATTTCTTCCTTTATAATTTCCTGCGCTTCGGCTTCCGCCCGTCAAAGATTCTCATGCTTGCCGTTAAGGCCTTCGACGGCAGTAACACATCTGTCCAGAAATATGAGCCGCAAGTTATAAAATATTGGCTGAGAGAGTTTGCCCGGCGTTTCTTTAACCAGCAATTCAAAAGGTCGTGTCTGCCGGACGGACCCAAAGTAGGTAGCGTGAGTCTCAGTCCGCGCGGCGACTGGCGTATGCCGACAGACGCCGACAGTTCCATTTGGCTCAGGGAGATAGACGAGATAAGCCTGTGACAAATACAATATAAACACTAAATCTGCGTTATAGGTGTTGATGAAACATATTAGAAAGTATATATGGCTTGCAGCAGCCGTCTTCCTTTTGGCAAGTTGTTCCGACGACGACTCGTTCTCCACGTCGCGCGACAACCTGCTCACCTTTTCCGTAGATACGATACGCATGGACACGGTATTCTCCAGAGTGCCCTCAAGCAGGAGGTCTCTGTGGGTCTACAACAATTCCGGCTCCGGCATCAGATGCAGCAGCGTGAGGCTGGCCAATGGCAACCGGTCGGGATTCCGCGTTAATGTGGACGGGGAATATCTCGGCAGCGAATCGTCGTATCAGGCAACTGATGTGGAGGTGCGCAACAAAGACAGCATATTCGTGAACATAGAGCTTACCTCTTTGCAGAACAACAAGATTGGGCCGCAGTTTATGGAAGACAATCTGGTGTTTGCGTTGGGGAGCGGAGTGGAGCAGAAGGTGAACCTGAACGCCTATTCGTGGGATGCAGACATCGTGAGAAACCTGCGCATCGGAAACGACACTACCATCAGTTCCGAACGCCCTATCGTGGTTTTTGGCGAAATGCGCATCGACAGCGCTGCCACGACGACAATAGTGCCGGGCACTACGCTCTATTTCCATGCCGGGGCGAAGCTCGATGTCTACGGCACGCTGGTGGCTAACGGCACTGCCGACCAGAATATCGTTTTCCGCGGCGACCGCACCGACAGGATGTTCGATTATCTCCCTTACGACATGGTGAGCGGCCAGTGGAACGGAATACATTTTCACGGGTCATCCTATAACAATGTGATGTCTTATACCGACACCCACAGCACTTTCGACGGCATTGTCTGCGATTCCTCCAATATAGACAAAATGAAGCTCAGCCTGTATAACAGTACCGTCCACAACTGCCAGGGTTATGGTCTGAAGACAGTAAACAGCACGGTGGACGTGAAGAACTGCCAGCTGACAAACGCCCTGAACGATTGTGTCGCCGTCTATGGCGGAAAGGTGAGCCTCGTGGGCTGCACCATAGCCCAGTTCTATCCCTTCGACTCCAATTACGGCGCTGCGCTGCGCTTTACCAACGGATTCCACGACGGCACTGTAAACCATGACTATCCGCTCCGCAAGATGGAGTGTGTCAATTCCATAGTTACGGGATATGACGAAGATGTTGTGATGGGTGTGGTGCAGGATTCAGCTGTGGCGTACACATACAAATTCGTAAACTCTATCCTCCGCACGGACTCTCTGCAAAGCAACGACAGCATAGAGAATATAATATGGGAAAACGCCGACTCCCTTCAGATTGACACCGTTTCAGGAGGCGAAAGGAATTTTAGGCTCATTGACCGCAACAGGCAGTATTTCGATTTCCATCTTAGTTCCAAATCAAGGGCTATCGGTGCGGCTTCCGTAGACAGGAAATATGCCCTGCCGCTTGACAGGGACGGAAAGAAGCGTGATGACGAACCGGACATGGGGTGTTATGAGTATGCCGAGGAAACCAAAGAGCAGTAAGGAACCTTAATACAAAAATAATATGGAAAAATTGAATGTTCAAAGCGACATTAAGTTTTGCAGCGTCGGAGAGCTAAGCGAAGAAGACCTGCAACTTGTGAATACAGCAAAGGAATCGACAAACAATTCGTACTCGCCCTATTCCAATTTTAAGGTGGGCGCGGCGGTACGTTTGTCCGACGGCACGATAATAAGGGGCGCCAATCAGGAAAACGCCGCGTTCTCCGTTACTATATGTGCAGAGCGCAGTGCGATTTTCGCAGCCCAGGCCAATCATCCCGAGCTGCCCATAACGGCAATCGCCATTGCTGCCCGCAACGAACAGGGCTTTACCAACGAGCCGATTGCACCGTGCGGCACATGCCGTCAGGCTATGGTGGAGATAGAACAAAAATATGGCACTCCTCTGCATATCCTGCTTTATGGCCGGAAAGGAGTTTATGTTATGGATTCCATACGGAATCTGATGCCGTTGTCTTTCTTCGACATGAAATGACATCCTGTCGCAAAACTTTGTTGCGCGACACTGATTCGGACGAGTTTTTATAAGCTCCCACCTTCAAACAACGAAAATACATTTTACAAATAGACTATTGATGAAATCCGTACGTCCAAAGAAAAACCTTGGGCAGCATTTCCTTACCGACTTGACCGTGGCGCGCGGTATTGCCGACACGGTGGATGCGTGTCCTGAAATCCCGATACTCGAGGTTGGTCCGGGAATGGGTGTCCTTACCCAGTACCTCACCCAAAAGAACCGCCCGGTGAAAGTAGTGGAAATAGACCGGGAGTCGGTGGCTTATCTCAATGAGGCGTATCCGATGCTGCGCGACAATATCCTGGGAGAGGATTTCCTGAGAATGGACCTTAACGCAGTGTTCGACGGAAAACCCTTTGTGCTGACAGGCAATTATCCATACGACATCTCCTCGCAGATTTTCTTCAAGATGCTCGACAACAGGAATCTTATACCGTGTTGCACGGGCATGATACAGCGCGAGGTGGCCTTGCGCATGGCTTCACAGCCCGGAAACAAACAGTACGGCATACTCAGCGTACTCATTCAGGCGTGGTATGACGTGGAGTATCTCTTCACCGTTGATGAAGATGTGTTTAATCCGCCGCCAAAGGTGAAAAGCGCCGTAATCCGCATGACGCGCAACAAAGTTGAAAGGCTCGGTTGTGACGAGGCACTGTTTAAGCGTGTGGTGAAGAGCGTTTTCAACCAGCGCAGGAAGATGCTCCGCGTGTCGCTAAGGCAAATATTGAGCGGATTGCCCAATACCGATGAGTTCTTTACCCACGAGCTTATGACAAAACGCCCAGAACAGCTGAGTATAGAGCAGTTCGTGGAACTCACGAATCTTGTTGCTGCAAAGATTCAGGAAGGTCAGTAAAAGAATGTGGGGAAGGAGTAAATCCAACCTTCGTATTTGCAATATCGGTGTTGCATAATAGTGGGTTTCGTGTCAAAAATCGCAAAATAATGTGTGGCCGTTGTCTGTAAACAATACAAAATTAGTAAATTTGCAATGCTGTTTGTGACGGACGGGATGTCGTTTCCTTTTGTTCGCTTTAAAACAAGAGCAGTATTAATAAAACATAAACAACAAGTAGTTATGAAAATCGAAGATTTTAACTTTGCCGGTAAAAAGGCAATTGTGCGCGTTGATTTCAATGTTCCGTTGGACGAGAACGGAAAGGTGACAGACGATACCCGTATCCGCGGTGCCCTGCCCACCTTGAAGAAAGTCCTTTCGGACGGCGGCGCGCTCATTATGATGAGCCACATGGGCAAGCCAAAGGGCAAAGTTAATCCCAAACTCTCCCTCTCGCAAATCGTGAAGAACGTTTCTGATGCTCTCGGCGTTGATGTGAAATTCGCTGCTGACTGTGCCGCTGCTGACAAGGAAGTGGCCGAGCTGAAGTCTGGCGAGGCTTTGTTGCTCGAGAACCTCCGTTTCTACGCGGAAGAGGAAGGCAAGCCTACAGGCATCGACAAGGAAGACCCTGCATACGCTCAGGCAAAAGAAGATATGAAGAAGAAGCAGAAGGAGTTTGCAAAGAAACTTGCCTCCTATGCAGACTGCTATGTGATGGACGCCTTCGGCACAGCCCACCGCAAGCACGCTTCTACAGCCGTTATTGATGAGTTCTTTGACAAAGACCACAAGATGCTCGGCTACCTGATGGAGAAGGAAGTGAATGCCGTAGACAAGGTTCTCGGCAATATTGAGCGTCCTTTCACAGCCATCATGGGCGGTTCAAAGGTGTCAAGCAAGATCGGCATTATCGAGAACCTTCTTGACAAGGTTGACAACCTCATCCTCTGCGGCGGTATGACATACACGTTCTCAAAGGCAACAGGCGGCAAGATTGGCAAGTCAATCTGCGAGGACGACAAGCTTGATGTTGCTCTCGACGTGATGAAGAAAGCCAAGGAGAAGGGCGTGAACCTCGTTCTTGCCACCGACTGTGTGGCCGGCGATGATTTCAGCAACGATGCAAACACGCAAGTTTGCGACGTTAAGGATATCCCCGATACATGGGAGGGTATGGACGCAGGTCCGGCTGCCCGTGTTGATTTCGCCAACGCTATCAAGTCGGCAAAGACGATTCTCTGGAACGGTCCTGCCGGAGTGTTCGAGTTTGATACATTCGCCGATGGTTCCAAGGCAATCGCCGACGCCATCGCTGAGGCTACCGCAAACGGAGCTTTCTCGCTGATTGGCGGAGGTGATTCGGTAGCTTGTATCAACAAGTTCGGTCTTGCCGATAAGGTTTCCTATATCTCTACCGGTGGTGGCGCCCTTCTTGAGGCAATCGAGGGTAAGGAGCTTCCCGGTGTTGCGGCTATCGAGAAATAATATCGTTGGAATACGGCGGTGATTTACAGAATCCGCCATGTAGCTAGCATATTAATAAGGTTGTACTGTGTAAGAGCGGTTCAGCCTTATTTTTTTTGTCTTCACCAACATAATGCTTGCCAACTTATTTGTCCCCAAGTCGTATTTATGCGGGAATAGTTTTGACGAAATTTAAAAAAAATAGTAATTTTGCATATAATAAGGGCGTTTCGCCGTAACCCGCGTGTTGGGGTTGGGCAGAAGAATGTGCTGAGCCCGTAGCGAATCGTAACATACATATATAATTCTTTAATGAAGAACATCAGAAACTTTTGCATTATAGCGCATATCGACCATGGTAAGTCTACGCTTGCCGACAGGCTTCTGGAATACACCAATACTATAAAGATTGTTGAGGGACAGATGCTCGACGACATGGATCTCGAGAAAGAGCGCGGTATCACCATCAAGAGCCATGCAATACAGATGGAGTACAAGTATGACGGCGAGACATATATTCTCAATCTTATTGATACTCCCGGACACGTGGACTTCTCCTACGAGGTGTCGAGAAGCATCGCTGCCTGTGAGGGCGCACTGCTTGTAGTCGATGCCACGCAAGGCGTTCAGGCGCAGACCATCAGCAACCTGTATATGGCGATAGACCACGACCTGGAGATAATACCCGTAATCAACAAAATCGACATGCCGTCTGCCATGCCCGATGAGGTGGAGGATGAAATCATCGACCTCATCGGTTGCAAGCGCGAGGATATACTCCGTGCCTCGGGCAAGACGGGAGAGGGAGTTCCCGATGTGCTGAAAGCTGTTATAGAGAGAATACCATGTCCCGTGGGTGATACCCAGGCACCGTTGCAGGCGTTGATATTCGATTCCGTCTTCAATCCTTTCCGTGGAATCATAGCCTATTTCAAGATAGAAAACGGCGTTATAAGGAAAGGCGACAAGGTGAAGTTCTACAATACCGGCATGGAGTATGTCGCCGATGAGGTGGGGGTGCTCAAGATGAATATGATACCGCGCCAGCAACTGTCCACCGGAGAGGTGGGATATATCATCAGCGGTATCAAAGACCCTACCGAGGTGAAGGTGGGCGATACGATTACTCATGTGTCGAAGCCCTGTGAGCGGGCCATCGACGGCTTTCAGGAAGTCAAGCCGATGGTATTCGCCGGAGTTTACCCCATCGACCCCTCGGAATACGAGAATCTGAGGACTTCGCTGGAAAAGCTCCAGCTCAACGATGCGTCGCTCACGTTTCAGCCGGAGTCTTCCGTTGCCCTTGGCTTCGGCTTCCGCTGCGGTTTCCTCGGACTGCTGCACATGGAGATTGTGCAGGAACGACTCGACAGGGAATTCAATATGGACGTTATTACCACCGTGCCGAACGTTTCGTATATGGTCTACGACAAACACGGGAACGCTAAAGAGGTGCATAACCCCTCAGGTCTGCCCGACGTTACGATGATCGACCATATCGAGGAGCCGTATATAAAAGCTTCGATAATCACCGATACCAATTATATCGGGCCTATCATGAAACTGTGTCTCGACAAGCGCGGCGAACTGATAAAGCAGGAGTATATCAGCGGCAACCGTGTGGACTTGCACTTCATGTTGCCGCTCGGAGAGATAGTGATTGATTTCTACGACAAGTTGAAGAGCATATCCAAGGGGTACGCGTCTTTCGATTATCACATAGATTGTTTCCGCCTGTCAAAACTCGCCAAGCTGGACATCCTGCTCAACGGTGAACCCGTTGATGCCCTTTCCACGCTGACGCATCAGGACAACGCCGTCGCCTTCGGCAGGCGCATCTGCGAAAAGCTCAAGGAACTGATACCGCGCCAGCAGTTTGACATCGCCATTCAGGCTGCTATCGGAGCAAAGATCGTGGCGCGTGAAACCATCAAGTGTGTGCGCAAGGACGTTACCGCCAAGTGCTACGGCGGAGATGTAAGCCGTAAGCGTAAACTCTTGGAGAAGCAGAAAAAAGGGAAGAAACGCATGAAGCAGATTGGCAATGTCGAGGTGCCGCAGAAAGCCTTCCTTGCCGTATTGAAACTGGATTGACGTGCCTCTCTTTACGTTGGCAGGGCGTCTTGTATGCCCGTGCCGACGAACTATGATGCGGATGCTGCAATCCAATGACAATGCGTGGAGTTTTTAGAATACACCTTAAGAAACAACAACTAAATAAGTTATACTATGAAAGAACCGATATTGACCACGAGAGACATTGCCAGGGAATTGGCAAGGCGCTACAGTACCATGGCGCATGATGAACTTGATATACTCGAGAGCGTCATTGTTCCGATGAAGTTTACACGCGGCGAGAAGATTGTGGATAAAGACGACGTGTGCGATTCTATTTACTATGTTGATAGGGGCATGGTGCGGATTTACTATTTCAAGAACGACAAGGAGATGACCGAATACATTGCTGTAGACGGCAATATCTTCATGTGTATTGAGAGTTTGTTCAGGGAAGAGCCTTCGCAGGTCATCGCCGAGGCACTTGAAACGAGCATAGTCTACGCTTTGCCGAAAAAGCGTCTTGAAGAGGTGGCGCTCCACAATGTGAACATACAGATTCTCTACAGGAAGATACTTGAAGAGAGTCTCATTATCTCCCAGCGCCGCGCCGACCTTCTGCGTTTCGAGAGTGCCAAAGACCGCTACCGCAAGCTTTGCAAGTTGAATCCAAAGATGATAATGAAAGCGCCGTTGGTATATATCGCCAGTTATTTGCAGATGACTCCAGAGACACTGAGCCGCGTACGCTCCGCCGTGGCGTTGGAGTAATCCGTGTCCTCGTGGCAGACGGGATTTCTGTTTTGTAGCTTTGTCCTATGATTCCCTGTAAAAGTCCAAGGCTTCTTTTATCATTTCGTCCGTAGCGGTTTGGTTGATTTTTGTCTTGCCGGTGTCCTCGAGCAAGGTGAAATTGATTTTGCCGGCGGTGTTTTTTTTGTCGTGTCTCATTATCTGCAGCAGTGCGGCATAGTCGTCGCAGGTAATGTCCATTTTCCCGTAGTTGTCGTGTATGAACCGTGCCGTTTGTCGTAGTTTGTCCGTCGGAAATCCTGCCAGAACGGTGCTGAGATAAAGCTCGCAAATCAGTCCGTAAGCCACGGCATATCCGTGGAGTACAGGTCTGCCGCCGGCCATTGCGAACGATTCGAAGGCGTGCCCTGCTGTATGCCCAAGGTTTAGAGCCTTGCGTATTCCTTTTTCTGTGGGGTCTTCAGTCACTATTCTCTCCTTCACCTTTACGCTCTGCTCAATCATCATTAGGAGTTTGTCGCTGTCGGGATTGGCGAGGTCAAAACTAACGTGCTCCGCCCACATCCTTTCGTCGCTTATCAAACTGTGTTTGAGCATTTCCGCGTATCCGGACGCCACGTTTTCGTAGTCTAGCGTTTTCAGGAAACAGGTGTCGATGAATACCGCTTCAGCGTCGTTGAACACGCCAATCTCGTTTTTCAGTCCGTTGAAATTCACGCCGGTCTTTCCGCCCACCGAGGCGTCGCCCTGTGACAGTAGGGTAGTGGGGATGTTAACGAAATCTATGCCCCGCTTGAATGTGGATGCTGCGAATCCTCCAAGGTCGGTCACCATGCCTCCACCCAGGTTTATCATGCAGGAATGTCTTGTCGCCCCCTTGTCGCTGAGTGCTTCCCACACTTTTGCCGTGGCTTCAATCGTCTTGTTCGTGTCGGAGGCTTTGATGACAATCCACTCCGCCTTGTCGCTCACGGCAGTTCCGCCTATTGCCGCCGAACACGCCTTCCGCGTGTTTTCGTCCGTCAAGATAAAGATTTTGTCATAAGCCTTGTCGTTGAACCACACGTCGATACGGGTTCTTACATCGTTTGTGAATATGATTTCCTGCCCCATGAAAGTTTGCTTCTATGATTTGCTTTATGTGAGTCCTGTAAATCGTCCGTGTCAGGTTTGGAGTCTGTTTACAGGACCTGCTTTAAAATATTTACAATTGCAAAATTACCCAAAAATATAGATAAAAGAAAACCTTTTGGCTAATTTGCTTCGTTATTCGATAAATTTTAGCTTACTTTGTGTGTCTTTAAAACAACAAAGCGTAAAGGCGGATTATAATGAACGCGCCTTGAACATTCTAACAATCAATGATGACTACATGAAAAGAACCGTTTTTTTGATACTGTCAGTTCTCTGTGTTGTTCCCGTATTTTCTCAAGTAATGAGGGTTACCGGTGTGCTGGTAGACCGCGACACGAAAGAGAGCGTGTATATGGCTACCGTGCAGTTGTTAAAGCAGGACAGCACATATATAAAAGGTACTCTCACCGACGAGGGAGGATCGTTTACTCTCGAAATCCCTTCCGAGGGGAAGTATATTCTGAAATTCTCCAGTGTGGGTTACAAGAATATGACGCGCAATGTCACGGTCAAGACAGATAAACCCGCCATTGACCTCGGCAGGATTTCTTTCGGGGCCGATGCCATAATGCTTAAAGGAGCTACCGTGCTCGGACAGGCGGCCAAGGTTACGCTGAAGGAGGACACCTTTGTGTATAACGCCTCTGCGTACCGCACTCCCGAAGGGTCTGTGGTGGAGGAACTTGTAAAGAAACTCCCCGGTGCGCAAGTTGACGACGACGGTAAGATAACCATCAACGGAAAGGAAGTGAAGAAGATTCTCTTCGACGGCAAGGAGTTCATGCCCGGCGATACCAAGACTGCCATGAAGAACATCCCCACGTCCATTATTGAAAAGGTGAAAGCGTATGAGGAGAAGAGCGACCTCGCCAAAGTGACGGGCATCGACGACGGTGAGGAGGAGACGGTACTTGACTTTGGCATTAAGAAGGGCATGAACAAAGGTATCTTCGGAAACGTAGACCTCTCCGTTGGCACTCACAAACGTTATTCCGAAAAACTTATGGGCGCCGCCTTCTACGACAAGCTCCGTGTTATGGCTTTCGGCAACGCCAACAACGTGAATGACGCCGGTTTCCCGGGCGGTGGCGGCGGACGCTTCGGCGGGGCGCAGCAGGGACTTAACGCCAAGAAGATGGTCGGCGTGAACGTGAACTACGACGACAACTCGAAACTCAAGCTCGACGGTAGTGTGCGCTGGAACCATTCTGACGGAGATGTCCTTTCGGAACAGTCCATCGAGAACTACGTGAACCGCAGCGGTGCTTTCTCCAACAGCGAAAACCATACTTATACCCGCGGTGACAGTTACGACGCTCGTCTCAGACTGGAGTGGAAACCCGACTCGATGACCAATATCCTGTTCCGTCCGCAGTTTACCTATTCGCAAAACGATACGCGCTCGGTGGGGCAGTCGGCCACTTACAACGACAACCCGTACAGCTATTCCGATACGCCCCTCTCTGATAGTGCGATAGGCCAAATGGCAGAACGGGGGCTTATGGTGAACACACGTTCCAACAATAGTGTCTCTTATTCAAAAAGCAAGACCGCCGGCGCCAAACTGCAAATCAACCGCAAGCTTAGCTCCACGGGGAGAAATATAACCTTGCTCGGCAATATTAACTACTCCGACACTGAGAACAACAATCTGTCGATGTCTAACGTGCATCTCTATCAGGTGAAGAACATCTACGGCAACGACTCCACCTATCAGAACAATAAATACAACTATACGCCGACAAAGAACTGGAAGACTGACGTGCAGCTTACCTATAGCGAACCTCTTTGGAAAGGTATCTTCCTGCAGCTGAGCTACAAGTTCACCTATAACTATAAGAAGAGCGACCGTGCCACGTATGACTTCAGTAACGTCGCTGACGACCTCTTCGACAACGTGATGTCTGCCTATCGCAACTGGAACAGTTACCTCGGCCTGCTCAGCGGCAACCTGTCCGACTATTACGACAAGAGCCAGAGCCGCTATTCGGAGTACCGCAACTACATCCACGAGATGCAGGTGGGACTGAAGGTGGTAAAGAAGAAATATAATATGAACGTAGGCGTTATGGTACAGCCTCAGACTTCCAAGTTCATACAGGAATACCGCGGTGTGAGTACCGATACGGTGCGCAATGTCACCAATGTGTCGCCTACCTTTGAGTTCCGCTACAAGTTCTCCAAGCGCAGTAGTCTGCGCATCAACTATCGCGGCACCACGTCGCAGCCCGATATGTCAGACCTCCTTGACATCACCGACGACAGCGACCCGCTCAACGTGAAGAAGGGTAACCCCGGGCTGAAACCGTCGTTTACCAATACCTTTCGCCTCTTCTACAATAACTACATGGAGGCGCACCAGACTGCCGTTATGACTTTCATCAACTATAACAATGTGCGCAATAGCGTGAGCAACGCCGTGACCTATGATGCTGTCACTGGCGGACGCATTACGCGCCCCGAAAACATCAACGGCAACTGGGACGTTTCTGCAGCTGTTATGCTCAACACATCTATTGATTCCGCCGGAGTTTGGAACGTCAATACTTTCACCACCTTCAGCCACAACAATTATGTTGGTTATCTCACTCAGGACGCGGAGACCGTGATGCAGAAGAACACCACGCGCACCACAAACGTGGGTGAGAAACTCAGCGCCGGATATCGCAAGGACTGGCTTGATTTCAGCCTTGACGGGTCTTTCAACTACATGAACACGCGCAATCTGCTGCAGTCGAGTGGCAACAGCAACACATGGCAGTTCTCCTACGGAGCTAACCTTAATGTCTACTTGCCGTGGAACATGAGTATAACCACCGACCTCCACGAAAACAGCCGTCGCGGCTATGACGGTGGGGCGAATACCAACGAACTGGTATGGAATGCACAGGTGAGCCAGAGCTTCCTCAAGGGCAACGCCCTCAGCGTGTCGGTGCAGTTCTATGACATTCTTCAGAACATGAGCAACTTCAGCCGCACCGTTAATGCCATGCAGCGCAGCGACACCAAGTATAACAGTATCAACAGTTACGCTATGCTCCATGTGATATACCGCTTCAATCTTTTTGGCGGTAAGGAGGCGTTCAAAGACAAACGCGGCGACCGTCCCCGCGGTGACGGTGACTTCGGTGGCGGCAGACCGGGCGGTCGTCCGGGTGGTATGCCCCCGGGTGGTGGGTTTGGCGGCGGCAGACCTCCACGTTTCTGATGGTTGCGTTACGGTGTAAAACCTTTGATACAAAAGATGAGTGGGGTTGTCACAATGAACTCCCGTGTTAAGTGATTATGTCAAACAGCTATTTTGAATTCAAGCAGTTCCGGGTGGAACAAGGGCAGTGTGCCATGAAGGTGGGCACTGACGGCACTCTGCTCGGTGCTTGGGCTGCCGGCGGCAGTAATATACTCGATATTGGTACGGGTACCGGTCTCGTGGCACTGATGATGGCGCAGCGTTTTCCGTCGGCATCTGTTACCGCTGTGGAGATAGACCATGGGGCGTGTCTGCAGGCTGCCGCCAATTTCGGGGCTTCGCCCTTTTCCGGACGGTTGCGTCTGGCGGAGAGTTCCATTCAGGCTTTCGCAAATGAAAACAGTTCCGTTGCCACTTCCGTGGAATATGATGCGATAGTGTGCAACCCGCCCTATTTTGTCAATTCCCTTGTCTGCCCCGACGGACAGCGCACTCTCGCCCGACACACGTCTTCGCTGAGTTTTGGCGAACTGTTCCGTTGTGTGTCTTCGTTGATTTCGGATAAGGGAGTTTTTTCCGCCGTGATACCTGCCGATGCTTTCGGTGAGTTTGATGGTGCGGCGCGTATGGCAGGTTTGCGTTGCGTGAGGAAATGCCTTGTCAAGACAGTGCCTCGCAAACAACCGCGCCGTTGCCTTGTCGCGTTCTCAAAAGATATGCACTGTGGCTACGAAGAGAGTACAGAGTGTCTTGCCGATGCCTGTGGCAACAGGTCGGAATGGTATTCGCGCCTTACGGAGGACTTCTATGTGAGATAGACGTGCCGGGAAACTTTCCGGCACTTAGTTGTTCAGCTTGCCCAGGATGTTCTTGTTTATTTTCAGAATGTTGTGGCTTTGTTTGGTGATGTCGGTTCTTACGGCACTTATCTCGTTGAGAATCTCGCAAAACACGTTCTGCACGATGTTCGGTCGCCTCTTGGCCTTGTTGGCGTTGGGGTTCACCACTATCTTTATGCCTTTCTCCACTATATGTATGTTAATGTCGGCTGGTGCCATGGCTGCATCGCCGTCGTAGTGGATAAATCCGGGCTTCTCGCGCTTGACGTCGAGGCGTTTGGTTGTGAACGTCTTTATCTTAGTGTTCTTGTTTAGTGTCTTGTTGAACATGTCGATGCTTATCTGCGGAGCGTCGAGCAGGTCGAACGGGTCCATGATAATCACGTCGAGCTTGCCGTCGCTCATCGAAGCCTGCGGTGCGATGTAGGCGTTGTTGCCGTATTGCGACGCGTTGGCGCACGACACGAGATATGCGCGTTTCGTTTCAGAATATTCCTCCGAGGTGATGGTGTAAGTTTCCGGTACGTATTTCATTCCCTCTTTCAGGACGTTCTCCAAGTAAGTCACGGGACCGCGCTTTCCGGCCTCGGCAAATTTCATGCTTATATAAGCGTCGAAGCCCATGCCGCAGGTGCAGAAAAACGGGTGGTTGTCTATCATGCCGTAGTCCAAGTCGTGTATGTCGCCAAGGTTGAGTATCTCTATCGCTTTCTTGATGTCCATCGGCAGCATGAGATGCCGCGCCAGGCCGTTGCCCGACCCGCAGGGGATGATGCCCAGGGCGGTGTCCGACTGCACCAGTGCGCGCCCCACCTCGTTGATAGTGCCGTCGCCGCCCACCGCAACCACGATGTCTACACCGTTGTCCCTCGCCTTGGCGGCAATCTCCGTCGCATGCCCGGCATATTGTGTCCATTCTATGGTGTACGAGTAAATGTCCTTGTCGAGCGTGTTCTCTACAAGTTTTGGTATTCCGGCTTTCTTTACGGTGCCCGAAATGGGGTTCATTATGAAAACGATGTTCTTCTTGCGCATAGTATGCAAAATTAATAAAATCCTGTGTATATTCCGTTTTTCTTCCTCCTAAAATTTGCCTAAAGGGAACATTTCTCGGTAATTTGTTCTCCTTTTTGCGTAAAATTAGTATCTTTGCAGCCAATTCAATAAATGTAGTTTAACTACACCTATAATTAAGATGGGACTTTTACAAGAAAAATACAAGAATTATCGTGAGCCGCAGAAATACAAGAAGGCTGGCGTTTACCCTTATTTCCGCGAGATTATCGGAAAGCAGGGAACAGAAGTTCAGATGGATGGACACGATGTCCTGATGTTCGGTTCCAATGCCTATACCGGGCTTGTCGGCGACCCTCGTGTTGAGGCTGCTGCCAAGGCTGCCATCGACCAATACGGCACGGGATGTGCCGGTAGCCGTTTCCTCAACGGAACGCTTGACTTGCATGTCAAACTGGAGAAGGAACTGGCAGAATTTGAACATAAGGACGATGCCTTGTGCTTCTCCACCGGTTTCTTCGTTAATTCCGGAGTCCTTGCCGTGGTTTGCGGCAGGGAGGACTATATAATCTGCGACGAGCGTGACCACGCAAGTATCGTTGATGGTCGCCGTCTCTCGTTCGCCACTTGTCTCAAGTACAAGCACAACGATATGGAAGACCTTGAGAAGCAACTCAAGAAATGCCGTCCCGAGTCCGTCAAGCTCATCGTCGTGGACGGTGTGTTCTCGATGGAAGGCGACCTCGCAAATCTTCCCGAAATCGTTCGCCTGAAAAAGAAATACAACGCTTCAATCATGGTTGACGAGGCTCATGGTCTGGGCGTTTTCGGCAAAGAGGGTAGGGGCGTGTGCGACCATTTCGGCGTTACCGACGATGTGGACCTCATCATGGGCACATTCTCCAAGAGTCTTGCAAGCATCGGCGGTTTCGTGGCTGGTGATGCCGACACGATTAACTATCTGCGCCACACTTGCCGCACGTACATCTTCAGTGCGTCGAACACTCCTTCGGCAACGGCTGCTGCCATGGAAGCCCTTCATATCATACGCAAGGAGCCGGAGCGCATCGAGCAGTTGTGGAAGGTGACCAACTATGCCTTGAAGCGTTTCCGTGAGGAGGGTTTCGAGATTGGCGACACCGAGAGCCCTATCATACCGCTCTATGTGCGTGACCCTTACAAGACATTCCTCGTTACGAAGCTTGCCTTCGATGCCGGAGTGTTCATCAATCCCGTCATTCCACCGGCTTGTGCGCCGCAGGATACACTCGTGCGTTTCGCCCTTATGGCTACACACACTGAGGAACAGGTTGAGCGTGGTGTCGTTGCTCTCAAAAAGATTTTTGTGGAGCAGGGTGTTATAAAGTAGGCTCATTCTAATGGCAGTAGTGACTGCCAAGATTTGATTGAATATAACGTTTGTAACCGTCTCTTTGTGAAAAGGGGCGGTTTTCTTTTTATTTTCAGTTGCGGGTGGCGGATTTATTAAACCGCAGCTTTTGTCATTCGCTGAAAATAATTAACTTTGCAGACAGTGTGTGTTTTTGGAACACCCCATAAGCGGCATACGGACATGCCGCTTTGTATTCAGAACAAAAAAACAAGATATACAATGGAATTAGCAAGCAAGTACGACCCACAGGCCGTGGAGTCGAAATGGTATCAGTATTGGCTTGACAACAAGCTCTTCAGCAGCAAGCCCGACGGACGTGAACCTTATACCGTAGTTATTCCGCCGCCAAACGTGACGGGTGTACTGCACATGGGACACATGCTCAACAACACCATACAGGATATCCTCGTGCGCCGTGCGCGTATGGAGGGTAAAAACGCCTGTTGGGTGCCGGGCACCGACCATGCTTCTATCGCTACCGAGGCCAAGGTGGTGAACAAGCTCGCACAGCAGGGCATAAAGAAGACTGACCTCTCGCGCGAGGAGTTCCTCAAACACGCATGGGAGTGGACAGAGGAGCACGGCGGCATCATCCTAAAGCAGCTTCGCCGGCTGGGTGCAAGTTGCGACTGGGACCGCACTGCGTTTACTATGGACGAGACGCGCTCCAAGAGCGTTATCCGTGTGTTCTGCGACCTCTATAACAAGGGACTTATTTACCGCGGGGCGAGGATGGTGAACTGGGACCCCAAGGCGCAGACGGCCCTCTCCGACGAGGAGGTGATTTACAAGGAGGAGCACTCCAAGCTTTATTACCTCAAATATCGTGTGGTGGAGGACGATATAGCTCAGGTTGACGAGGGCAACGTGCTGCACAAGGATGAGAAGGGATACTATGCAGTAGTTGCAACCACTCGTCCCGAAACGATTATGGGTGATACCGCAATGTGTATCAACCCCAACGACCCGAAGAATACGTGGCTAAAGGGCAAACACGTTGTCGTGCCTATCGTGGGCAGGGAGATTCCTGTCATAGAGGATGACTACGTTGACATTGAATTCGGTACGGGTTGCCTAAAGGTTACTCCGGCTCACGACATCAACGACCATGCTCTCGGACTCAAGCACAATCTCGAGACAATTGACATCTTTAATGACAATGGTACCGTGAGCGATGCCGCAGGTATGTATGTGGGCATGGACCGTATGGATGTGCGCAAGCAGATTGCCCTCGACCTCGATGCCGCCGGACTGATGGAAAAAATAGAGGACTATACCAACAAGGTGGGCTTCTCGGAACGTACAAATGTGGCAATCGAACCGAAACTGTCCACCCAGTGGTTCCTCTCCATGCAGCATTTCGCCGACATTGCCCTGCCGCCTGTAATGGACGACGACATCCAGTTCTATCCGCCGAAATACAAGAATACTTACCGCCATTGGCTTGAGAACATCAAGGATTGGTGTATCAGCCGCCAGCTCTGGTGGGGACACCGCATACCGGCATACTATTTCACCAGTACCGACGGCAAGCGGGATTTTGTGGTGGCTGAGACTGCCGAGGAGGCTCTCGCCATGGCGCAGAAGAAAAAACCGGCATTGACGGCAGCAGACTTGGAACAGGACAGCGATTGCCTCGACACTTGGTTCTCTTCATGGTTGTGGCCTATCTCGCTCTTCAACGGTATTCTCGATCCCGACAATGAGGAGGTCAAATACTATTATCCCACAAGCGACCTTGTCACCGGTCCCGACATCATCTTCTTCTGGGTGGCGCGAATGATCATGGCGGGCTACGAATACCGCGGCAAGATGCCTTTCAAGCATGTTTACTTCACTGGTATCGTGCGCGACAAGCTGGGCAGGAAGATGTCGAAGAGTCTTGGCAATTCGCCGGACCCGCTCGACCTTATCGACAAATACGGTGCTGACGGCGTGCGTATGGGTATGATGCTCTCTGCCCCTGCCGGCAACGATATTCTCTTCGACGAGAGCTTGTGTGAACAGGGACGCAACTTCAACAACAAAATTTGGAATGCCTTCCGCCTCGTCAAGGGATGGCAGGTGGCTGACACCGACCAGCCCGAGGCCAACAGGATTGCGGTGGCATGGTTTGAGGCCAAACTGCGTCAGGCAAGTGCCGAGGTGGACGACCTCTTCGGCAAATACCGTATTTCCGAGGCTCTTATGGCTGTCTATAAACTTTTCTGGGACGAGTTCTCCAGCTGGTATCTGGAGATGGTGAAGCCTGCCTACGGACAGCCTATCGACCGTGTCTCTTACGATGCCACGATTGCTTTCTTCGAGAATCTCCTCAAGATGCTGCATCCTTTCATGCCGTTCATTACCGAGGAGTTGTGGCAGCATATCTACGACCGTGCCGACGGCGAGTCCATCATGCGCGTGAAACTCGAGATTCCTGCTCCTTCGGCTGATGACCTTCGTCTGGTGGGCGACATAGAGAATGTGAAGCAGATTGTTGCCGGCGTGCGCACCGTGCGCAACCAGAAGAACATTGCCAACAAGGAGGCACTGGCTCTTCAGACTGTAGGGCAGAATGCTTTCGCCTCATACGACAGCGTGGTGACGAAGATGGCCAACCTCAGTTCTGTTGATGTGGTTGCAGAGAAGGATAGTGCATCTGTCGCTTTCATGGTGGGTACGTTCGAGTATGCTGTGCCGTTGGGCGATAACATAGACGTTGATGCGGAGATAGCGAAGCAGGAGGCCCAGCTAAAGCATCTTGAGGGCTTCCTCGCCGGTGTGATGAAGAAACTTTCGAACGAGCGTTTCGTGGCAAATGCTCCCGAGGCCGTTGTTGCCCTTGAGCGCAAGAAGCAGAGCGACAGTGAGGAGAAAATTGCAGCTCTCAAGGAAAGCATCGCCTCTCTCAGGGCAAAGAAATAAAATGGAATTTGTCTCTATTGTCTACATTGTCTCTATTGCCGTAAAAAAACAGTGCAACACTTGTTGTATGTCCTTTGTGCAATGTTTGAAAAGTGTTCCAAATGTCGCATTTTGCCGATGTGGGACTTGCCTGGATTTTAACAGGATTGCGCTGTTCTTTTAGGATAAATACAAAATATTGATAATCAGTATAATAGACATATCCTAAAAATCGATGCCCCAAAACCTCGGAGGAAACGATAGCTTTTCGGGGAGCAAAGCTATCGTTTCCT
>CAVGJZ010000007.1:0-71501 GCA_963629785.1 Oscillibacter sp. MSJ-31
CGTTTCCTCCGGGCAAAGCTATCGTTTCCTCCCCGAAAAGCACTGCTCCTTAAAAACAGGACCAGGACAAAAGTGTTCCAAATGTCGTATTTTTGATTTGGGCGGGTAGGGCCATTTGTTTTTCCGTTGTCACTAAACTTCCGGCGGAAAAACAGGTCATATCTATGTACCGTGGATGGAAAAGAAATTTTACCTACCGTTCCAAACGGCATCCGTGGAAAGACGACTGACAAAAAATACATATATATGAAACGCTTATTATCAATTCTAATTTTATCCGTATTCGCATGCAGCCTTATGCTGTCATGCAGTGATGATTCCGCTTCCGCTGACACGGGAGGAGATGCAAACGCTGAAATATCATTGGAGGATTTGTTCTCCCGGCAGACTTTCTCCGGCGAAGGCACCACGCTGGCATACAGGCAGGGCGAGGTGTGCAGGGAAAAGCCGGGAAAGCCGGTACTGGTGCTGTATCTGCACGGCGGAACATCGCGCGGCAGCGACAATGCGGCGCAGCTGAACGAGCCGGCAGTCCTTGCCATATACAAATATCTCTCGCAGCACAATATCCCGGCCACCATGATAGTGCCGCAGTGCCCGGCGGATGGCAGCTGGACAAGCCAGAACCGCAATGCCGTGAACGCTTTGATGGCGGCATTCGCCTCTGACGGCGTTCACGATGCAGACCGCGTGTATGTTCTCGGCGGGTCGATGGGAGGTACCGGCACATGGTGCCAGCTTGGCAATTTCCCCGGCTTCTATGCCGCCGCCATTCCCGTGGCGGGCAACCCCACGGGAATGGATGCCGGGAATGTGGCAAAGACACCCGTGCGCACGGTGATGGGAACGGACGACGACCTGATGAGCATACCCACCGTGGAGAAGTTCAGGGCTGATGTGCTGGCGGCCGGCGGAACCCTGTTGCTGGACATCGAAGAGGGATGGTCGCACGTGGAGACCTGCCAGCAGAGTTTCACTGACGAACGCCTCGCCTGGCTCTTTGCCAATGTGAGGGAGAACCCGGCGGAAAAGTAAAGGCGGAAATCTATAGGATACACCTTAGTATATTATACGGCACTTTCGTGCATAATCAACCAAACAAAGGGAGTATGAAAAAAACACTGTTTACCATTCTTGCCATTGCGGCAATGGCTACGGCAAAAGCCGGCGGCTATTCTTATCTTACGTTTGAGACGACGGACGGACGGGCGGTTTCCGTGCCTGTGGCATCCGTGTCTATCACGCTTGACGATGCAAGACTGAAGGTCGCGGATTATTCATTCGCATTTGCAGACCTCAAGAGAATGTATTTTTCGGAGGCAGACCAGACAACGGGCGTCGATGCCGCAAATGTTCTTGTGGCGGACGGGAACACGGGTGAGGCGTATGACTTGCAAGGCCGCAAAATAGCAAAGGGCAGCAGCCCGAAAGGCGTGTTTGTGGTCAGAACAAAAAGTGGAATATTTAAAACAGTGTCAAAATGAGAAAGACAACAATATTGTTTGCGTCGCTGATGCTTGCGTCGACAGCCTTTTCGCAGACCCTGAATGTCAAGGTGGGTGAGGTGGCTTATCAGTTCCCTGCATCGCAGACAGGGGATATGGTTTACAGCGGGGGGAACTCGCTTGCGGTAATGGGCAAGACGTTCACCCTTGCAGACATCGGCAGCATGTCGGTGGACGGGGATGAAGCTAACAGGAGCGTTGTCACGGTGTCGTATGACAGTAGTCCGGCCTCGGTGCGTATCCAGGACAGCCAGGTGGCCTCCGACGCACTCGGCTATGAAACGCCTTCCAACAAGCCGTTGCTGGAAACGGCAATCGGCGGGTTACGCCTTCGTTTCAACATGGAGGGTATTGACCATCTTGAAATTGAAAGTGTCGACGGCTATCCGCTTGCCGGCGACAAGAACCGGAGCATCATTACTTTCTATGCTCCCGACAACGGGACTTTCGTTTCGGGAAAGGACTATTGGGTCACTACGTTCCCGTGTGACGTGAGCGGCGGATACAGGCTTTCCGTCTATAAGGACGGCCTGGTGGCGCATTTCTACGGCGTTCACCAGACGATAGAGGCGGGTTCTTTTATCTCGCCCCTCGACCTTGACGAGAGCGAACTGGAATTCGACGACCCCGACGCTCCGCTCGTGGAAGAGGAACGCCCGGAGCTGGACAACAAGACCAGCCAGCTGCTGAGGGAATATAAACGGAATCCTTGTCTCGAGACCTACAATGCCCTTTACGAGCAGATGGGGGTGCGCTACGACAAGGTGGTGGCGCGCAAGAAGGCGAAGCTGCGCGAGTTGGAGAGGGAGGCTCATCATCAGTCATTGATTGACGAAATGCAGGGTATCGTGGACGAGATGGTGAACAACAGGGAGGAGCGTCTCCTCCAGCGTTTCCTGAGCCTTGTGGACTCCCGTACCGACGACGACCCGACCGACGGATGGCTCGTGCTGAAAGGGGCGACGGAGGGGAATGCCTATGTGGGCTATGCTCCCGTGACGAATGGCGAATACGCGTTGTTCAATCCGGATTTTGTCTATGCCGAAGGCCACGACCGCTATCCCGTTGTCAATGTAAGCTATTATGACGCGATGGAATACTGCAGTTGGCTGAGCGGAAAGGACAATGCGCACGTCTACCGTCTTCCTTCCGAATACGAGTGGATTCTGGCTGCCGGCCACATGCCGAAAGACGTGAATATGAACGCGGACTTTGTGGAAGACGGTCTCACGCCTGTTGATGCCTATGCCGGTTCTACGGGGAATTGCGGGGGCATTGACTTCTGGGGAAACTGCTGGGAGTGGACTTCAACGGAAGATGCCGACGGCAACTTGCTGGTCAAGGGCGGAAGTTGGGACTCCTCGCGCGACGCCTGCCGCAGCGAATATTGCGACGATTCGCGCGACGCTTCCGGCAGATACAGCAATGTAGGGTTCCGCGTGGTGAGAGTGGACAGGTGAAGCCGAATACGGCTGCCGGCTCTCTTTAACGACAATAGAGACAATTTAGACAATAGAGACAATTTTAGTGCCTGTGTTATCCATGACAAAGGAGTGAAGCGCAGCCTATATTGTCTCTATTGTCTAAATTGTCTCTATTGTCGTAAAAAAAGCACCATACCAAATGTCGTGTTTTTGATTTGGGCGGAAATGCAACTTTTCTTTGCATGGGCATGAAAAATGCGTTCCGCTTGCAATGGAACGCAGGAAAATCACTAACTTTGCTTGACGGTTGTTCGCAGAACAAGCCAATGATGATGTAGAAACATGAAAACGGCATGTCTCGGCTGCCGTTATTGTAACAAGTATAATAAGAACAGAATATGGACTTTTCACTCAAGCCGGGCGATTTCCGCATGCTCTTCGCCCGTCCGCACGACGTGGCGACAGGCTTCATAGCCTGCGTTTCCTGTTTGAAAAGTGTGACGTTGCCGAGGCAGAATTGGTGATGTTGCTTGAACCTGTAAAAAGAATAGTCGTATGGAATATATAGATTTCAAGAAATTGATAGATGCTTTAACTGCCAAGCCTAAAGAGATGGAATGGCTGGAGTTCAAGCATAATTTCCATTCAAAGGAGGAGATAGGTGAAAGAATCTCGGCTTTGTCTAACAGTGCCTATTTATGCAATATGCCATTCGGCTATATCGTTTTTGGTGTTGATGATGAAAGCCATGGCATAATTGGCACAGACCTGTACGGCAAGCAGAAAATGGTTGGGAATGAAGAACTGGAATCATGGTTGTCAACTCGTTTGAATCCTCGTGTGGACTTCGAGATTATTGACGAATTCGATTATGAGGAGAAAGGTCATGTATGTATATTTAAGATACCTGCAACAACCAATCGTCCTGTGAGATTCTTACATGAGGCATATATCAGAGTTGGTACGGTTACCCGCAAGTTAAAGGACTTTCCCGCAAAAGAGGCTAAGATATGGAAGGGCGGTCAGAAGCCTTTGGAAAAAATCGTCTTGAAAAAAGGTTTGTCCGGTCAGGAAATATTCTCGTATCTTAGTGCAGAAACCTACTTTGACATGATGCATTTGCCGTTTCCACAAGATTCTAATGGTATCTTGGACAGATTCTTGTCCGAAAACCTTATTGTAAAAGATGAGGTGGGTTACGGCATCACCGAACTCGGGGCTATCCTGTTTGCCAAGCATCTTTCAGATTTCGAGGGACTGAAACGTAAAATGGTCAGAGCGATTGTCTATAAAGGCAAAAGCAAGATTGAAACAATTCGCGAACAGACTTTCGACAAGGGCTACGCAATAGGCTTTGAAGAAATGGCTGCATGGATAAACAGCCAGCTTCCTGCCAATGAGGAAATAGGGTTGGCTCTAAGAAGAAATGCTCGTATGTACCCGGAAATAGCCATTCGAGAGCTGGCCGCAAACATGATTATCCATCAAGATTTTGCGGAGCAGGGTTTTCCTATGATAGAAATCTATTCTGATCGTATTGAGTTCTCTAATCCCGGACAACCGCTTATCAGCGTGGAGCGTTTCATAGACGAATATCAGTCAAGGAACGATTCGCTTGCAGACATCATGCGTAGAATGGGTATTTGTGAGGAGAAAGGCAGTGGCATGGATAAAACTATTTTCTATGTGGAGCTATACCAGTTGCCGCCTGTCCGCTTCCAGCTTCAGGAGACCCGAACCACTGCGACTGTATTTTCTTATCGTAAATTTGCCGGCTTGGATAAATCCGAGAGAGTAAGAGCCTGTTACCAACATGCCTGTCTGAAATATGTTTCAAATGAGAAGATGAACAATCAGTCCCTTCGTGCCCGTTTGGGTATTGAGGACAAAAACTACCCGATGGCATCCAGGATAATCAAAGACGCTTTGGAAGCCAAGCTGATAAAGGAGGAGAACGCTGAGGGTAGCAACAGGCATAACTACATTCCATATTGGGCATAAGTCATGTAACTGCCATGTAACAGGCATGTAACTGGAAGACCCCGATAAGCATTAAATTTGGCTCTATTCCCTTTATAATGGGGTGTAAAGCATATAACTACCATGTAACTGGTATGTAACTGAGAAATGATTGGCATGTCTCTGCTGCCGTTATTGTAACACGTATAAATAAGAACAAGAATATGGACTTTCTGAAAAAACTTTCTGCCCTCTTCGGCAAATACATGTCGGTGATAGTAATCAGCGCGGCGGTAGTCTCGCTCTTCTTTCCCGAAGCCGTGGGCTTCATCAAGACAAGCTACGTGAACACGCTGCTCGGCATAGTGATGTTCGGCATGGGTCTCACACTCAAGCCCGACGATTTCCGCGTGCTCTTCGCCCGTCCGCGCGACGTGGCGATAGGCTTCGTGGCGCAGTTCACCATCATGCCCCTGCTGGCGTTCGTGCTGTCGTGGAGCTTCAGCCTGCCCACGGAACTCGCCGTGGGCGTGATACTCGTTGGCACGTGTCCCGGCGGCACGGCGTCGAACGTGATGTCATACCTCGCCAAGGCAGACGTGGCGCTCTCGGTGGGCATAACGTCGCTGTCCACCGTCATGGCCCCGCTGATGACACCCCTGCTCACCAGTCTGCTCGCCGGCGAAACGGTGGACGTGCATGTCGTGCCGATGTTCATGTCGATAATACAGGTGGTGATACTGCCCATCCTGCTCGGTTTCGTGGCTAACCGCTACCTGCCCGCATTCACCCGGAAAGTGGTGGATGTGCTGCCCCTCGTCTCCACCCTCGCCATTGTGGCGATACTCATGGCGGTGGTGAGCGTGAATGCGCAGAAACTGTTAGGCTGCGGACTCACCGTGCTCGTCGTGGTAATCCTCCACAACGGACTCGGCTACGCCCTCGGCTACGCGGCAGGCAAGATGACGCGCATGGAAGAGCGCAAGTGCCGCGCCGTGGCGATAGAGGTGGGGATGCAGAACTCGGGACTCGCCACGTCGCTCGCCACCGTGCATTTCGCGCAGTATCCGCTCGCCACGATACCCGGGGCGGTGTTCTGCGTGTGGCATAACGTGTCGGGGGCACTGCTCGCCAACATTTTCGCAAGAAGGACAAAAGAAAATTAAGCGTGGGATTTGAACACGCCTTCATACCAATAACAGTAAAAGGAGTAAAACTATGAAAAGAACAATCAATGTGTTGTGCGCCGTGACGCTGATGGCCGTCACTGCGCTGATGGCCTCGTGCAGCGGAAAGCCGGCAGCCGGCGACGAGAGCGGCGTGACGGTAATCAACGGCCACCGCTTCGTGGACCTGCAGCTGCCGAGCGGAATGCTGTGGGCTGAGACAAACGTGGGCGCGGACGAGGTGACAGACTTCGGCGGACTGTATTCGTGGGGCGACACTCTGGAGCGCGCCGACTGCTCCCAGGGCAGTTACCGCTACGGCAGTGAGTTCGAAAAGATGAAGAAATACAATGCCGACGACGGAAAGACAGTGCTCGACGCTGCCGACGACGCAGCCACCGCCGGCTGGGGCGAAGAGTGCAGGATGCCTACCGAGGAGGAGTTCAAGGAACTTGCCGACACCACGAACTGCACATGGACATGGACAAAGAAGGTGACGGCCCGGAATGACACCGTGGCGGGATACGAGGTGAAGAGCCGCCGCAACGGCAACTCCATATTCCTGCCTGCCGCCGGGGCGCGCAATGCCAAGGACATAGTGCTGAGGGGTGACAACGGAATGTACTGGACAAGTACTGTGGACAGTCAGCAATCGGGCAACGCCGCCTGTCTGTCGTTCTATTTCGCCAACTACAGCTGGTATAAGAACGCGCGCTACATGGGCGGTTCGGTGAGGCCCGTGGCAAGTCCCCGGCAAGACAAGACCGAGGCTGCGCCCGTGCCCACGCTGAACGTAGACAGCGTCGTCGCACACATGGTGAAGGACTCCACCGTGGAGTGCAGGTTCTATGTGGACTACCCCGTGGGCGACGACAGTCTCGCCCTCGGCGTGAGGGATTTCATTGCCCGCGAACTGGCCTCCACCTATATCGGCAGGCAGACCGACGACAAGGCGGCTCTCGCCAAATACCCCGTGTATAAGGGCAGTCTGGCAAACGGAAAGAAACTGGTGGACTTCTACGCCAAGGGGACGATGCGCTATCTTATGGCGGAACGGAAGGAAACCGAGAGCTATTGCAGCGGTGACGTGCCGCCGCTCTACGAAACAGTGAAAATCAACAAGTGGAAGGAAACGCCGGGCTACGTGACCTACGGCGTGAGCAACGAGTGCTATCTGGGCGGTGCGCACGGGTCGTACAGCTTCTACTACGTGAACATCAGCAAGCACACATTCAAGCCCGTGGACAAGACAGTGGATGCGTCGCGCGTGAAGGAACTGCAGCCGTTGCTGCGCAAGGGAGTGCTGTGGTATTTCAGGGAGTGCGGAGAGACCGGCGTGACGAAGGCCAACCTCAACGACTATCTCATACTGCCTGACAACGGATTGATACCGCTGCCGGCCTGCAACCCGTGGGTGGAGAACGACAGTCTTGACTTCGTGTACCAGCAATACGAGATTGCCCCCTACGCCGCCGGACTCGTGTCCTTCAAGGTTGCACTGAAGGATATCAGGCCTTACCTCACAAAGGAGGCCAAGGAGATGCTGGGCGAATGACCCGGCGGTGACGGCTGCCTCCGCTTGGCGCGTCATGCCCCCAAGTGGAGGTAGTAAAGTAATTTGTATATATTAAAAAGGAAGAGGCTCGGGCTTTTGCCCGTAAGCCTCGCCTTCAGCGGCAGGCTTGCCATTGGGAAAATCCGGCGGCATATACCTCCGGCGTGGGCGCGCTCTATGGCCGAAGCCCATGAGATAATCTTGGAATAGCCCTGCAGCTCATGGCGGAAGCGGTGCAGCGTGCGCAGGCTCTCTTCCGTCTTTCTTACGAAAGCCATATTCCCCCCGAAATTGTCGTAGCCCAGGGCGTTGTCCACGTGGGTTATCCTTATATTGTTTTCTTTCAGTGTCTTGCCGAAAAGCACGTCCTCGTAGCCGTACTCGCGGAACCGCTCGTCGAATGGGCAGGCCAGCATCACGCTGCGCCTTATCATGAAATTGGACGTGTGGAAATCCCCGTAGGGATTGGCCCGGCGCAAGGTGTGGTCGGAATTCTGCCTTGCCCGGCATTCAAAGATATAGCGCAGGTTGCCTTTCAGGTCTTCTCGCCCTTTGTCCACCTTGTATCCGCCATATACCACGTCATGTTCCTCCGCACGGAGATAGTTGGCGAGATAGCCGCCGCTTTCCACCGTCATGTTGCTGTCGATAAACAGCAGCCAGTCGTGTTTCGCCTCCCTCGCGAGGAAATTGCGTATCGCAGCGCGCCCAGCATTCTCCTTCCTTTCTATATAGCGGCATCCGTCGATGCCGTTTATCGCGCGGTTCTGCTCCACCGTGGCTGTGTCGGTGGACCCGTCGTCGGCAACGATTATTTCCCATGCGAAATGCGGCAACCGTTCCGCCTGTTCGTGCAGTGAGGCGACGAGCGGCACGCATACCTTATTATATGTGGGTATCAGTATGGAAATGGATTTCGGCATATCGGCGCTTGAATGTTTCGTTTTTTTTCAAAATAAGACATTGCGAAGGTAGTATATTTTTCTGAAAAATAGTTCGTATGGTTGTATTTGTTGTAATTTGCCATGGACGAAATGTATAAAAAAATGTTTTTATTTGGAACTTGTCGGCGAAGAGTTTAACTTTGCACCACTCAAACAAAGGAAAGTATAATGTGCCGTGAACATATATGCGGCGTAAATTTTATTATTATGAATAAGTTTTTTAAGAGTGCAGCTCTCGTGGCTGCCGCAATGACAGTTAGCGCAAGCGCTTTCGCACAGTCACCCGTCGGAAAGTTCTCTATTACTCCGAAGCTGGGTTTGAACGTCACCAACCTTACTGGAACTTTTGCTGAACGTCACTATAGTCAAGGCACCACAAAAATGGACGTGACGAATGACTATAGGGTTGGCTTTACAATCGGTGCAGAGGCAGGCTATCAGGTTACTGAACGTTTTGGAGTAACTGCCGGTTTGCTGTATTCTCTTCAGGGGTATCAGCTGGGTGGAAGCCTCTCAAGCACTGTGGGAGGCGTTGAATATAAAGTTGAAGATAACTCAAAGCTGAATCTTCACTATATCAATGTGCCTATCCTTGCTAATTTCTACCTGTTCAAGGGCTTCGCTGTCAAGGCAGGTATCCAGCCTGGTTTCCTTGCTTCTGCGAAACTCAAGAATGACGTGACATATACCAACTGGGGTACTGCTAATAAGACAGCGGAGGAAGACGTGAAGGATGAGTTCAACACCTTCGATTTCTCTATCCCTGTAGGTGTGTCATACGAGTTCCGCAACGGCATCATGATTGACGGTCGCTACAACATCGGTTTGACAAAGGTGGCTAAGGACAGCGACGTCAAGTGCAAGAACAGCGTGTTCCAGATAATGGTAGGCTACAAGTTCACCCTGTAATACCAGAACGGCAAACTGACAGCGTCAGCCTTTTCAGGCTGGACAAGATATAAAAGCAGCCCCGTTGTGACGATTCACAACGGGGCTTCGCTATTATTATTAGGTATTAAAGAAACGCTGCGCCTTATACTTGATGCCCTATACCAAGTGTGCGATAAGGTCTTCGCGGTCTCCGGCGAGCATGTCGATGACGGGGATTTCCACCATCGTGTAGCATCCAGGCTGCTGGCGCATGGATGCGCGCGCCACGTTCACGAGCACCTGGCCTGTGAGGGCGGGGTTGTTGATGCTCATGTTGAACTCCATGCGCTGGTTCTGCGTCTTGCCGCTCACACCCTTGCGCACGAGGTTCACTCCGTGGCCCATGTCGCGCACGTCGTCTACCGACTCCACGGCAAACACGTGTGTCTCGTCGCTTGCGAAATACGGGTCTGCCTTGATGGCCTTCTCCACATCCTCAAGCTTGGCACCCTCTTCCAGTTCCACATACACCATGCGGCGGTGCAGGCCCTCGCCTTTGGGGATGGTCATCGAGAGGGCGTTCTTCACTCCCTCCTTGGAGCGCACGCAAACGCTGTGGCCCATCGACATGCCCGGTCCGAAATTGGTGTACGACAGTCCCTTCGGCGCGAGGCTCTGCATCAGGGTGCGCACGATGGAGTCAGACCCCGGGTCCCATCCGGCGGCAATCACCGCCACGGCGTTGTGCTCCTTGCATACCGGCATGAGGGCTGCGCGGTAGTCGAGGATGCTTGTGTGTATGTCGAAGCTGTCCACGGTGTTGATGCCGAGGGCGAGAATCTTCTTGGCATACTCCTCGCAACTGCGTGTGGGGGTGGCGAGTACCGCCACGTCCACGTCTTTCAGTTCGGTGATGTCCTTCACCACCTCGTATTTCCCGAGTTCTGCCGGTTTGTTCTCCGCGCCGTTGCGGCGCACGATGCCGGCTATCTCAAAGTCGGGTGCCGCCTCGAGGGCCTGCACCGTGTACTGTCCGATGTTGCCGTATCCCACTACGGCTGCTCTGATTTTCTTCATTGTGTTCTATTGGTTGTTATTGTTCTTTTTATTGCGGGGCACGCTCCCTGGAACGCGCCCCGGTGTTGAGTGCCTCCGCTTGAAGGCGGATGCAAATTTACGGCTTTTTTGCCTAAATCATATCAGCTGAGGCAGGAAAGACGATATTATAAGTACGATGATGCCGATCACCAGCACGCAGATGGTTTTGGGCGAGCACCCTTTCCACTCCTTCAGGATGATGCCCCACACGTTGGAGAACACCACGTTGAGCGACATCAGTATGCAGAACGACAGTGTGGTGAGGGTGGGGGAGCTTGTGAGAAATCCCTTGCCGAGCGACAGGCCGAAGAACTGGCTGTACCACAGTCCGCCGGCGAGCGCGCAGAACAGCAGGTTGTTGAGCCACACGCTGCCGTTGCGGTAGTCGCCCCACGTCTTGTTCCTGCCGTTCTGGTAGAAACAGTAGGCGGCGTTGGTGACGAAGCCGCCGAGCGTGACGAGCAGTGTGGCAGGCAGAGTCTTATACATATCCGGCGTGAGGTCGCCGAAATTGATGCCCTTGCCGAATTCCAGTCCCACGTTGAAGCATCCGCTCATGAAGCCGGCGAGCAGGGCGATGACAATGCCCTTGGGGAAGTTGAAGTCTTTCACCGCCTCCTTCTTCTCCTCTTCGGAGAGCGAGGCCGACTTCATAGACCCTGCCGCCCCGATGATGGCTATGCCGGCCAGCGTGACGACAACTCCGAGTATCACGGCGAAGGTGAGGCGGCTGAGCGCGTCCTCTTCGGGGAAGAAGATGTTGAGCAGCACTGGACCCATTATCGTGCCCAGTCCGGCGCAGGTGCCGAGGGCGATGCTCTGTCCGAGTGCCACTCCCAGATAGCGCATGGAGAGGCCGAAGGTGAGACCGCCCACGCCCCACAGTGCGCCGAAGACCACGGTCATCCATATATTGAAGGCGTTGCTGCCCGCGAGCAGTTCCATGAGCGAATGACCCTCCGGCACGGCGAGCATTGCGCCGAGCAGTGGGAATACTATCCATGCGAAAACTCCCTGCACGAGCCAGTAAGACTCCCAGCTCCAGTTCTTTATCTTGTTGATTGGCACATAGCAGCTCGACTGGCAGAATGCGCCCACGGCTATTATGAGAAGTCCGATTATAATTTCCATAGTATAAAAGTTTGTAGGTTAAAACCCGGCGGCACACAAGGGAAACGCCGCTTGACGCGCTCCGGATAGAAAAATCCCCTCCGCTACGGCAAGCCGGGAAAGCCGCGGCGGCAAAATGCGCCTTGGAAGTCCGGCCTTGCGGTGTCGGAGGGGAAACCCGCTATAGTTTATCTCTTGGAGAGAACCTCAGCTTCGTATTTCTCCACGTCGGCGAAATACTCCTCGCCCACGGGCACGTTGTTCTTCATGTTGAAGTAGTCGTAGACAGCCCCGATAGGCATCGTCTTGGCCTCTTCGAGCAGGGCGAGACGCTGGAAGAGCTTGTCCTCGTCCTCATACTTGCGCAGCATCTTCGTCGGTTCGAGCAGAGCCTGGAGCAGAGACTTCTGTGCGGCGCGCACTCCGATGATATAGGCGCCGATGCGGTTGATTGACGCGTCGAAATAGTCGAGGCCGATGTGGGCGCGGTCGAGAGCGTCGGCACGCACGATTTCGGAGAACAGGTTGCGCGTGTTGTCGTCGTAGAGCGTCACGTGGTCAGAGTCCCAGTGCATCGGGCGCGACACGTGGAGCATCAGCTCGGGCACGTAGAGCAGCAGTGCCGAGATAGCGTCGGACACGTTTTCCGTAGGCTCGTAGTGGCCGGTGTCGAGCGTGTACATCACGTTGTTCTTTGCGCAGTAGCCCGTGTAGAAATAGTTGGAACCCACGGTGTAGGCTTCGAGTCCGATGCCGAAGAGCTTGGCCTCGAGGCAGGACTTCATTCCCGGCAGTTCCTCGGCGAGGATTTCGTCGAGGCTGTTCTTCAGTATTTCGCGGTAGCGCAGCTTCTCCACGGTGAGGTCCTTGCTTCCGTCGTGTACCCAGATGTTCATGATGCACGGGTCGTCCTGATACTTGCCCATAGCGTCGGCGATGCGTCGGCAACGCTTTGTGTGCTCAATCCAGAAATCGCGTATCTCCTTGTTGGGGTTGGAGAGCGAGAGACTGCCGCTCTTCGGGTGGGAGAACGACGTGGAGTTGAAGTCCAGCTTCAGCCCGTGTTCCTTTGCCCACTGCATCCATCCCTCGAAGTGCTTTATCTCCACCTGGTCGCGGTCCACGAACTGTCCGCCGAACTCGCCGTATGTCTCGTGCAGGTTGAAGCGGTATGTTCCGGCGAGCAGCGACTTCACCTTCTCCACGTCCTGACGCAGCTCGTCGATGTTGCGGGCCTTGCCGGGGTAGTTGCCGGTGGTCTGGATGCCGCCAGAGGCAGCCACGTTGCGCTCGAAGCCCACAACGTCGTCGGCCTGCCAGCAGTGCAGCGAGATAGGAGTCTTCTCCAGTATCTCTATCGCCTTGTCTGTATCTACTCCCAGAGCGGCATAGCGCTCTTTCGCCATTTCATAAGCTTTTGTGATCTGTTCTGTTTTCATATCTTTTAGGTTAAATTGTTTCTGTCGTCATTTTTGTATGTGCCGCTGGTGCCGTTGTCCTTTCCCGCAGCGGCATTGTCGGGGTTATCCCTTGGCGTTCACTATCTCGAGGTATCTGCCGTAAGCCTCGTCCCACAGGGCCTTGTCCTGCGGCTCGAAGCGCGTCACGCTCACGCTGTCGGCAATGATGCGGCGCATGTCGAAGATGCCGTCCACGCAGCCCGCGGCCTTGGCCTGCAGCATGATGTTGCCGAGAGCCGTACATTCCTGCGGACCGGCGAGTACCTCCACACCCGTGGCGTTGGCGGTGAACTGGTTGAGGTATTTGTTGAGCGACCCTCCGCCGATGATGTGCAGCGTGTCGATGGGGAACGACGCCATCTCCCTGAGATAACCGAACACCTGACGGTAGCGCAGGGCGAGGCTCTCGAAGATGCAGCGGCAAGTCTCGGCGTAGCCGTCGGGCACGTGCTGTCCCGTCTCGCGGCAGTATTCCCTGATGGCCTCCTGCATGTTGGCAGGGTTGGCGAACATCTTGTCGTCGGGGTTGATGATGCTCTGGAAAGGTTTCGTCGCCATGGCTTCGGAGATCAGAGTGCCGTAGTCCGCCGGGGCATCATCGCCCCATTCCTTGCGGCAGCGTTCCAGGAGCCACATTCCGCAGATGTTCTTCAGGAAACGCGTAGTGCCCTCGATGCCCCCTTCGTTGGTGAAGTTGCGCTCGTAGCTGAGGCTGTTGATGATGGCATCCTTCGTCTCGATGCCCATGAGGCTCCACGTGCCGCTGCTGAGGTAGGCGAAACGCTCGTCCTTCGCCGGCACGGCAGCCACGGCACTGCCGGTGTCGTGTCCGGCAACGGCAATCACGGGCAGCGCGCCCAGCCCTGTAATCTCCTGCACCTCCTTGGTGAGTGTGCCGATGCAGGTGGCGGGGTTCACCATCTCGCCGAACTTGCCGCGCGTCAGTCCCACGCTGGCTATAAGGTCAGCGTCGAGGTCTTTGGTGCGCGGGTCGAGCATCTGGCTTGTCGAGGCTATGGTGTATTCGCATACCTCCTTGCCGGTGAGCATCCATGAGAGGGCGTCGGGCACGAAGAGAATTTTCCTGGCGTTGGCGAGTGCGGCGTTGTTCTCGCGCCTCATGGCGTAGAGCTGGAAGAGCGAGTTGAAGTTCATGAACTGTATGCCGGTCTTCTCGTAAACGGTTTTCTTGTCCACGCATTTTTCGAAGTATTCGTCCATCGCCTCGAAGGTGAACGGGTCGCGGTAGGCTATGGGGTTGCGCAGCAGTGCGTTGTCCTCGCCCACGCAAACGAAATCCACGCCCCATGTGTCGATACCGATGCTCGTCACCGGGATATTCCTCTTTGCCACGAGCTTCAGTCCCTTTATTATCTCGTTGTAAAGGGCGAAGATGTCCCAGTAGAAATGTCCTCCTGTCTCTATTAGGTTGTTGGGGAAGCGTGTGAGTTCCTCCAGCTTGATTTTGCCGTCGGCAAGAGTGCCTATTATGGTTCTTCCGCTTGTGGCTCCAAGGTCCACGGCAAAGAAATACCTGCTATTTTCCATTTATGTTTTTTGTATTAAATTCGTGTGGTTGCCGTGATGCCGCAAAGGCTGACACAGGCTTTTAGGCCGATAAAACGCTGGTTTGCAGCACTACCATGCAAAGATACTTATTTCTTTACTAACCGGGGCTTGATTATTTGCTAAATAATCTGAAAGTTTTGAGAATGCGCCACCGCTTGCCTGCCTGCCGGAGATTAACGACAATAGAGACAATATAGGCTGCGCTCCACTCCTTTGTCATTGGTAACACAGACACTAAAATTGTCTCTATTGTCGTTTGAAAAAAAAGAGATTGGCAAACGGCTCGTCAGATGCCGAAATGCTCCCTGATGTCGGGCATTGCCCCGTTTTGCGTGCATACGTATGCGCTCACTTCCACGGCGAGCTTGTGGGCGTCCTTCACGGACTTGCCGCTGAGTATCGCCGAACAGAAAGACCCCGTGAACGAGTCGCCTGCACCCACCGTGTCCGCCACTTCCACCTTCGGCGTTTCCTGATACGACACGCAGCCGGGCGTGAATACGTAGCTGCCGTTCACGCCGCAGGTGAGCACGAGCATGTCGAGGTCGTATTTGCCGAGGATGAGCCAGCACTTGTTCTCTATGTCGAGACCGGGGTAGCCGAACATACGCCCCAACTGTATCAGTTCCTCGTCGTTAATCTTCAGCACGTTGCATCTTTTCATCGACTCGCAGATTATCTCCTTGGTGTAGAAGTTCTGCCGCAGGTTGATGTCGAAGATCTTGAGGCAGTTGTCGGGCGTGTTGTCGAGGAACCGGTATATCGTCTGTCGGCTCACTATGTTGCGCTGCGCCAGCGAGCCCCAGCACACGGCGAGGGTGTTCTCCGCCACCGCCTTCACCTCATCGGTGAACGGTATGTTGTCCCACGCCACATTCTCCTTGATGTTGTATGTGGGCACTCCCTCATCGTCCAGCTCCACCTGCACGGTGCCGGTGGGGTAGGGCACGCGCGGCATCACGTAGTGCAGTTGCTTTTCCTCCAGCTGGTCTACCGTCTCGTCGGCGAGCTTGTCTTCGCCGAGTGCGCTCACCGCTATGGCGTTGAGGCCGAACTGCCCGGCATGGTAGGCGAAGTTCGCCGGCGCGCCGCCAAGTTTCTTTCCGTCGGGCAAAACGTCCCAGAGCGTTTCGCCGAGTCCTACTACATATTTATCTTTCATAGTCGTGTATATCTGATATTCTGTTTAACGGGTAAATAGGGTGTCTTATTATGTCTGGCGGCCAACTTGTTCCTTGGCCGTCACTTTGGGACGGGCGGGTTATTGTTTCACCTTGTTTATATAGGTAATCAGGTAAACCACTCCTGCCGCCATCACGGCCACGGCTCCCACCTGTCCCACGGCGTCGCTGGCGAAGCCCATGAAGAGCGGGAACACGGTGCCGCCGAACAGTCCCATGATCATCAGTCCGCTCACCTCGTTCTTGCGGTCGGGCACGGAGATGAGAGCCTGCGAGAACACGATGGAGAAGATGTTGGAGTTGCCGTAGCCCACGAGGGCTATCGCCGTGCAGATTCCAAGCTCGCTGGTGCCGAAGAACATTCCCGCCATGCTGAGCGCCATCATCGCCACGCTGATGATGAAGAACGTGCGGGCCTTCATCACGCGGAGGAAGAAAGACCCCGTCAGGCAGCCTATCGTGCGGAAGATGAAATACAGGGAGGTGGCGAAGGCAGCCTCGTTGAGAGTCCATCCCAGGCGTTCCATCAGGATTTTCGGGGCGGTGGTGTTGGTGCCCACGTCAATTCCCACGTGGCACATGATGCCGAGGAACGAGAGCAGCACGATGGGTTTGCCGAGAAGCTTCACGCTGTCAGCGAATCCCGTGGACGCGCCGTCGCCGTGCTCTTCGGGTATCGCCGTTATGGCGAGGAAGGCAGCCGCGGCGATGCCGATAACCAAGTAGATGGGGAAGAGCACCCTCCATCCGAGGCCGAAGTTGGGTATGTCGGCCATTGCTCCCCACATGGCGATATAGGGTGCGAGGAAGGAGGCGATGGCCTTGACGAACTGTCCGAAGGTGAGCGTTGAGGCGAGGTTGCCCTTTATCACCATCGACACCATTGGGTTGAGGGATGTCTGCATCAGCGTGTTGCCAATGCCGAGCAGCGAGAACGACACGAGCATTATGCCGAACGTTTCGCCGAAAATCGGCATGAGAAGGGACACCGCGGTGACGACGAGCGACAGCAGCACCGTGTTCTTGCGTCCTATCCTGTTCATCAGCATTCCCGTGGGCACGCTGAAGATAAGGAACCAGAAGAATACGAGCGAGGGGAACATGTTTGCCGTGGCGTCGTTGAGCGCGAGGTCTTCCTTCACGTAGTTGGAGGCGATGCCTACCAAGTCCACGAATCCCATCGCGAAGAAGCACAGCATCACGGGGATAAGGGCGAATTTGTTGTTGTTCATATCAGTTTTGATTTCAATAGGGTTCTGTAAACAGTTTTGATTTCAGAGGGGGACTGTAATTTCCCGCCGTCGGGATTGACGGGTTGTGTCCTGTTTTGCTCGGGGTCAGAGCGACAGCTTGTGGAGCTTGATGTTGCGGTATTCAGCCTTGCCGCCCTTGGTGTAGAGCTTCACGTTCTCGTATGCCTCCACGGGGAAGACGAGGTTGGTCATTGCTATGCGCCCGTTGTCCACGAAGAGCTCCACCGACGACTTGTCCACGAAGACGTCCACGTGGTAGGTCTTGCCGTCGCAGAGGCCGAGCGGCGCCCATGTGGCGAGGGCGAAGTCGTTCTTGTAGTTGATGGAGTTCACCTCGCGTGCCGGGAGCTTGGCCTGAGCCTCGCGCTGCTTGTCCCACGCCAGCTCGATGTCGTGCGGCACGGACTTCTTGCCGAAGTCGGTCAGTCCGCTCTCCGTGCGGTCCATTACCACCTTGCCCTTCTTCATGTCGAAGTATATCAGCGTGCGCTCGCGTTTGTTGTTGGATATTTCGATGCCGGCGATGCCGTTGGCGTCGGGTGTTATGTCGGCTTCGATTTCAAACGCGCCGTCGGTGTTGGCGGCGATGCCCTTCATGTCCTTCGTGCCGTCCACTGTCTCGTCGCCCAGGTCGTATGTGGTCTGGCGCAGTGCCGTCACCTCGGGGGCGGCATCCTCCGAAACGTAGTATTTGCCGTCCTTCTCGTAGAGCTTCAGCTCGCGCGGCAGTCCGTTGGCTCCGCGGTTCTGCCTGAACGGTGTGAGGTTGGCGTACTGCCAGTTGCTCATCCATGTCATTGCCAGTACCCTGTCGCCGGTGTTGGAGAAGGTCACGGTGGCGTAGTGGTCCTTGCCGTAGTCGAGCCATTTGGCTTCGTCGGCGTCGGGGCAGGTGAAGTTCTTGCCGTCGAAGTCGCCCACGAAATATTCCGTGGCGCTTCCGCCGAAGATGCAGCCGGGGTTGATGTTCATTATCATCACCCATTTCATGTTCTTCCTGTCGCCGTTCACAGGCAGCTGGAAGAAGTCGGGACACTCGTATTGGCAGGGCTGCTGTCCGATACCCTTGCCGAAGGCGCTCACGTAGTCCCATTTCTTCAGGTTCTTCGACTTGTAGAGGCGTATCTCCTTGTCGGCGGAAACGATCATGTACCAGCTCTTGTTCTTCTCATACCAGAATACCTTCGGGTCGCGGAAATCCTTCAGTCCGTCGAACGGCCGCAGCACGGGGTTTCCCTCGTATTTCGTAAAAGTCCTGCCGTTGTCGGTGCTGTATGCCATGCACTGCACCTCGTCGTGGTTGGTGCTGTTGTTGGTGTAGACGGCTATTATGGCGTTCTTGCCGTAGCCGGCGGTGTTGTTCCTGTCGATGACGGAACTGCCCGAGAAGATATGCCCCATGGTGTCGCGCGGGATGGCGGGGTCGAGGTGCTCCCAGTGCAGCAGGTCTTTGCTCACGGCGTGCCCCCAGTGCATGTTGCCCCACTTGGACCCGTAGGGGTTGTACTGGAAATAGAGGTGGTATTCCCCGTCTTTGTACACCATGCCGTTGGGGTCGTTCATCCATCCGTAGAGCGGCGTGAAATGATATAGCGGACGGTAGTAGTCGGTGTTCTTCGTGTCGAAGGTGTCGCTGAGCTTCATCAGGTTGATGGCGAGCGCGCCTTTCTTCAGGCCGAGAATCTTCACCGTGGATGTCTTCTTGCCCGCCTCGAGCTTGAATGGCACGTAGTAGTCGGCTCCGTTCACCGCCAGTCGCACGTCCATCCATGTGTCCTCTTCCGACCCGGTGTCGAGTATCACCCGTGCCTCGTCTTTCTCCTCCTGCACGGGCAGGAGCAGGTACTTCGTGGGGTTCTCCACCTTTATCACGGTAGTGTCGCCCTTGTGCTCGATGTTCATTTTCTGTGCGGAGGCCGGGGTGGCGGTTGTTGCCGTCAGCATGAGGCAGGCAGCCTTGGCAATAATTTGATAGGAGTTCATGATTGCTGTGTTTTTAGTTATCGGTTATGTAGTTTTGGTGCGGCAAAGTTACGCAAAACACGGGATTACCCTGCCACCCATGTTTCATCCGTTGCAACGAATCGTTCATGCAACATCATTTGCACCATTTGAACGATTCCTTTTCCTCTTCTTGTCCTTGCCGGAGAAAGGACACACGGCCAGTTTTTATTCATTTGGAACGCCGTATTGAATAAAATCAGTACTTTTTTATTCAATAGGGAGAAGATTTTGAATATTTTCGTTAGCTTTGCAGGGGATACAACCCAGAGAAATCCGTCACTTGTTATTGTTCTCGTAACGACGGGAAAATGATTTCGCAACTTGCGCAACAGTAAAAAAACAAACAAGCAAAAATACATTATGGAAGCATCATTCTACGGCAATATATTGGAAGAGGAACTGAAGAACAAGGTTGCGGCAGACTGGTTCTCTGCCTATGACACCACGCAGATTATCGGCAAGATTGATTTCGCCGTGGCTGTACCCGTGCAGGGCTCGCAGCATTTCGAGACCGAATACCTGCTCTGGGCGGAAGCCAAGCAAGGCACGTCGCACGACATCCTCGAATCCTTCATCCAGCTCATACTCACCATCGGCAAGGCGCGTACCTACGAGACCAAGCTGCCGCCTGCCTTCCTCGGCGCATTCGACGCCGGGAGAATCGCTTTCGTGCCATACCATGAGGTGATGGATGTGTTCACGCAGAACGACTTCAACTGGAACGTTACCCCTTCCGACCACCAGTCGAAGGAGTTCCGGCAGCTTTTGGAACTGCTCTCAACGCTGATGGAGAAGCAACTGGTGCTCTTCCGCTACGCCGGCGACGGGAAAGAACTGCGGAAATTCATCAGACAGAATTTCCGCTTGGGACAGGACGACGTGAAGCAGATACAGGTCACCATCAACAACTTCACCCATATCTACCGCAAGTGGTGCGAGGAGGTGAAGCCGTCCATCAACTGCGACTGGGACAAACTGAAAGAGGCCGGTATCATTGATGCCGATTTCTATCTCGCCGACCTTCTCTCCGCCAACAACGCCACGCTGAAGGAAAAACTCTTCGTGCTCCTCAGGTCCGACCACTATGAACTCGACCGGCGCGTGAACGACACGGGACTGGAGAACTACACCAAAGCCGTTTTCAACGACGGGCAGAAAGCGCACACGCAATTCTGGAACCGCTACAAGCGTCCGCCGCGACGCACCTACTGGGACAGGATGGTGGAGCGCCGCGACCTGCTCGTGCCGCAGGATGTGAGGGAACGCAAAGGGTCATTCTTCACCCCTCCGCAGTGGGTGGAGCTTTCGCAGGAATATCTCGCAAGGGAACTGGGCGAGAACTGGCAGGAGGAATACTACATCTGGGACTGCTGCGCCGGCACGGGCAACCTGCTCGCCGGACTCACCAACAAGTACAACATATATGCTTCCACGCTCGACAAGGCCGATGTGGAGGTGATGCACACCCGTATCGCCACGATGAACAAGGCGTTGCGCGGCGAACATGGCGGCAGCAACTTGCTCGACAAACATGTGTTCCAGTTCGACTTTCTCAACGACCCCTTCCTCCTCGACGACCCCGACAAGAGCAAGCTGCCTAAGTCGCTCATCGAGATACTGAAGGACGAGGAGAAACGGAAGAAACTCGTGATATATATCAATCCGCCGTATGCGGAGGCTGGAGACAGCAAGCAGTTAAGCGGCACTGGAAAGAATAAGTCTAATGTCGCAGTGAAGACTGCTGTGTATAAACAATACCTTCCCCAAATGGGAATCGCAGGGCGTGAACTGTTTGCACAGTTTATCATTAGGATTTATAACGAAATTCCTTCTTCGGTGCTTGCAGATTTTTCAAAGTTGAAAAATCTGCAAGCACCGAATTTCCGCGATTTCCGGCGAGCCGTCATGGCGAAGCCAGAGCGGATGTTCCTTGTGCAATCATCCACTTTTGATAACGTGAAAGGAAAATTTCCAATTTCTTTCTCGATATGGAATCTTGCAAAAAAGCAGATGTTTGATCATATCCTTGCGGATGTTTATTCTAATGATGGAAGTTATTGTGGTACAAAGAACATTTGTAGCTACGATAACGAAAAGGGGAATATTGGAAGTTGGGTGCTTTCCCATAAAGACGAAAAAGGATTGAAGATCGGATTTATGAGCAATGGCAGAAATGACTTTCAAAACCAAAAGTTGGTATATATAATCAACAGAAAAGAGCAGATGCCGACTCCTCGCGGTTGGTGGATAACTCCTACGAATATAAACGTAATGTGCATTTTTCTTGCCGTCCGCAAAGTAATCCCAGCCACTTGGCTCAACGACCGTGACCAGTTCTTGTACCCCAATGACGGGTGGAAGACCGACTTGGAGTTTCAGAGCGACTGCCTTGCCTACACACTGTTCAACAATAACATACAGGCTGCGCAGGGCGTCAACCACTGGATTCCCTTCACCGAGCAAGAGGTGGATGCTAAGGAAGCCTTCAAGAGCCACTTCATGAGCAACTATATCCGCGGCAAGGTCAAGCAGGGCAATCAGTCTCCCGTGGAGCAGGATATGTTTGGTTCAACCCCGGACACGAAGCTAAACACTCCCGTCGCATTCAGCCCCGAGGCGCAGGCCGTGATGGAAGCCGGCAAGGCCTTGTGGAAATACTACCACGAGCAGTCCGGCGCCATTGCCGATGCCGCCCTCTATGACATTCGTCTCCATTTCCAAGGGACGAACGACAAGGGAAAGATGAACACTGGCAGCGCCGACGAACACTATAACCTGCTCATGGCAAATCTTCGTCAAGCCCTCAAGGCTCTGGCACAAAAGATAGAACCCAAAGTGTATGAGTATGGATTCCTGAAGCGGTGATACCCCCAACTTTGACCCCTACAAAAAAACGACAATAGATATTGGCCGGACAATTTAGATTGTCTCTATTGTCGAAAACAAACAGTGAAACACTTGTTGTATGTCCTTTGTGCAATGTTTGAAAAGTGTTCCAAATGTCGCATTTTGCCGATGCAAGACTTGCGGAAATCTTAACCGAATTTTGCCGTTCTTTTAGGGTAAATGCAAAATGTTGATAATCAACACGATAGATATATCCTAAAAACCGATGCCCCAAAACCTCGGAGGAAACGATAGCTTTTCGGGGAGCAAAGCTATCGTTTCCTCCGGGCAAAGCTATCGTTTCCTCCCCGAAAAGCACTGCTCCTTAAAATCAGACCCCAAAACAAAGTGTTCCAAATGTCTTATTTGTAAAACATTTTACAAGCGTGTCCTGAACGCCTATACCTATTGTTTCTATTGCCGTTTTTTTTTAGTGGGGGTCAAAGTTTGGTTAGTCAATGCCTGTAGTATTCGTGAACACGGTGTCAAGGAACTTCCGCAGGTTTCCCGCATAATAGAGGGGGATATTATATAAGGTGAAACTCTTGCCGCTTGGCGTAGTGACGGTGTCGGATGTCATGGGGCCGTTCCAGAGGCGCAGGGCTGTCTTTTCCTTCGACTCGTCCATGAAGAGATGCAGGGACCGCAGCTTGGCGTTGCCGCCCGTCTTTACTTCTATCGGAAGCAGGTGCGACTTGTAGCGTATCAGGAAATCCACCTCCGCCTGCGAGTTCTTGGCGTCGCGCGTCCAAAAGAGCCTTTTCTCCCCGAAGACGAAAGACGAGCCCAATATCTCCTGTCCCACGATATGCTCGGCAATGTCGCCGTTCCAAAGCTCGTCGGTATCCTTGCTGAACAGCAAATCCTCCTGCATGCCTGCCACATAGTTCACCAGACCGGTGTCGAGCCAAAGCAGCTTGGGGCTCTTCTTCAGGTCGGGCAATACGGGGAACGACGCGGATGTCTGGGGATATACCAGTTCCAGCAGCAGCGTTTTCTCCAAGGTCCGGAAAGCGTTTCCCGCCTCGGCAGCCTTGAACGACGACCCCGTGAACTTGGCGAACTGGATGCGGTGGCCTGCCGCAGCCCAGCCGTAATTCAATATATACCTGACGGCATCCTGCTCCTTCGGCTTGGCGGCGTATTTCTCCACATCGTCGCGGTAGCCGGAAAGCAAGGAGTTGAACACTTCGTTCAGCCTCACGATGTCCCTGTGCTTTGCATAGTTAGCCACGGCTTCCGGCAATCCCCCGACTATCATGTATTTTTTGAACAGGTCCATCACATGAGGGTGCAGTGAAACCGGCAAGGACAGGTTCTCTATGCTCTCCGCCACCGCCTCCTGGCTGATGGCGCGGAGAAACTCCACAAAGGTGCAGGGGTGCAATGCCATGTATTCCACCCTGCCCACGGGGAAAGAGATATGCCGTCCCATCAGACTCTCCAGCAGGGAGCCGGCGGCTATCACGAATATGTCAGGCCGCTTCTCGTAGAAATAGCGCAACGCCTGCACCGCCTTCGGCTCGCTTTGTATCTCGTCGATGAAAATCAATGTGCGCCTGCCTGCGTCCTGCGACAGGTTTGCCTTGAAGAAAATGCCTGCCAGCAAGTCGTCGAAAGAGTAGTCGGCGGAAAAAAGCTCCGCATTCTCCCTTTCCTCCAAATTAAGGTAGATATAGTTGTCGAACTCATTTGCGAAAAGCCTTACCAAAGTCGTTTTGCCCACCTGACGGGCGCCGCGCAGCACCAGAGGCTTGCGGTCTTCCTTGTTCGCCCATTGGCGCAGATAATTGATAGCGGTTCGTGTAAACATAGCTGAATCGTTTGAAATCCAGGCAAAGTTACGACTTTATTTTTCATTTCCAAACCAAAAACGGGTGAATTTTCGTTCATTTCCAAACCAAAAACGGGTGGATTTCTGTTTATTTCCAAACCAAAAATGAATGATTTTCTGTTCATTTCCAAACCAAAGACTTGAAAATCCCGTTCATTTCCAAACCAAAAACATGGAGCCGGCCCTGCGAAAATGTGCAAGACCGGCTCCCTTTCGGGTTGTTATCCTTCGTCTCTCTTTACCCTTTATATAAACATTCCGTTGTTGTCAGAATTTCAGCGAAGCCGTGAACTCCACGGTGAAGGGGCGCAGGTAGCTGCCCGTCATCAGCTGGTTTTTGATGCCCTTTGCCTCGTCCTTTGTGATGAGTTCCGCTCCGGCGATACTGCCCTTGGCACCGGTCTGGTTGAGGAAGTTCACCACGGTGCATCCGAGGGCGAGACGCTTGGTGGCCTGCCAGTTCACGCCGCCGAAGGTCTCCCAGTGGCCGTTGAAATAGTAAGCCTCGTTGATGTTGGCGTATGTCTTGCTGAAATAGCGGAAGCTCGTCCATATCTTGATGTCCTTCGTTATCATGTAGCTCGGGTCAATCTCGATGAGCACTTCGGGGATTTCCGCCACGACGTTGCCCGTGGCGTTGATGTTGCCCACGTAACCGTCGTTGAAGGTGATCGACGTTTCGTATTTCTTGTACGTCGGCTTCTGGTAGGTGAAGAGGAAATGGAAGTCGAAGCCCTTGAACGGGTGCATCACGGCGTCGGTGGTCCATCCCCATGTCTGTATGTCGTATGTCAGCGGCGCGGCCTTTATCTCGCTGCCGTGCTGCAGGTTGAGCGTGGAGTTGTTGTTCGTCTTGGAGATATACGAGAACATCGACGTGAGGCTCAGCCATTTGTTGTTGTAGTACACGCCCACCCTGCCGAGCGGAACGGAAATCTTGTCGGTGTTGGGCATCGTGGCCGGGGCGAAGGCCTCGAACTTGGGATGCTGCACGATATAGGTGAAGTCGCCCGTCAGTCCGAAATTCCTTGTCACCTTGTATGTCAGTGCCGCCGAGAGGTCGTAGTTGAACCAGTTGTAGCTCAGGCTTGCGGGGGCAATCACTGTGCCGTCGGCGGCGGTGGCGCCGAGGTAGTAGTCGGCGAAGCGACCCACGAACTCGCCGCTGCTGTTTCTCACCGCCGCATTCTCGCCCTTTAGGCGCTGCCATTCCACGCGCGCCCCGTAGTAGAGGTTCAGCTTGTCGGTGATGTCCCAGTCGTGCGTCAGGTAGAGGGCGAGTTTGTTCTCGTGTCCCTTGTAGTATTCCGACGCGTTCTTGTTGAAGTCGTAGAAACAGCCGCTGCGCTTGTTGGCGTCCCACAGCCTCACGGCATAGCTGCCGTCGGAGGGCACGCTCTGGTCGTACATCGTGGTGTTGGAGCAGTAGTCGATGTTGTAGAACCACTCGTTGAGGCCCACGCGCAGAGTTGATGTATTGAACTGTTTGGTGAGTTCCGACGTGAAGAGGCACTCGTCGATTGTTCCTGCATTCAGACATGACATACGCGTCTGCACGTATTGCCCGTCATAGGAATTTACCCCTCCGTTAAGAGTAGCGTACACGTAGCTGTACTTGTTTGCGTTATCCTGACTCTTCAAATCGACGAGTGCCATAGGCGTCTGGTATACCATTGCTCCGCGGCTGTGGGCGTATCGCGCCACGGCCTTCCACTGCAGTCCGTTGTCCCAACGGTAGGTGTTCATGAGCGTCACCTCGCTCGACTTGTTGAGGCAGGCGTCGTAGAGCGAAGTCTGCTTCAGCTCGCCGGTGCGCATGTCGCGGTAGGTGATGGTGTTGTCGATGGGCAGATACGACGTGGTGCCGAGCTTGAAGTCGCCGTATTCCTTCACGCTGCCGTCGCCCACATAGATGAACGGCGCGCTCTGCGTGGCGTAGTTGTAAACGTTGTGGCTGTTGCTGTATTTGTATCCCACGGTGAATTCGCCTGCGTTGTTGTTATACCTCTTTGTCACGAGAGCCTTGTATATCTGCGTCCTGTCCTGGTAGGGCGTGGACTTTATCTTGAACGTTCCCGGGTCGAAGTCCTGGTACATGTTCACGCTGTAGAACCAGTTCTTCGGCAATTCGCCGTTGAGGTTGAGGGAGAATTCCTGCAGTCCGTAGTGGTTGCTCTTGTAGTTGAGCGTTCCGTTGAACCCCTCTTCGCCGAGCTGCGTGGTGGAGTTCACGGCGTATCCTATGTTTCCCGTCGTGATGGCGGTTTCGGCGATTTTGAGCAGTCCCTGGTGGCTGAGGCTCGCGTCGCCCCTCCATGTGGTGTTCACGGAGTGCGGGTTGGTGGCATATACCACGGGAAGCCCGTTTTCCAGCACGTTCACGTCGGCGGAGGGCAGTCCTATCTGTATCTCTCTGGGGCCGTTGGCGCTTGCCGCGTTGAGCATCACGTTGCGGTTCCCTTCCTCCTTGGATTTGCTGTTCTCGTTTTGCGCCGCGGCGGTGACGCTTGCCATTATCAGCAGCATGCCGCCAATGGATTTCGGTAAAGTCTTCATAATCTCTTCAGGTTTTAGTCGTTTGATTTCTGCCGCAAAGATATAGAGTGGATTGGCGTGTCTGCAAGAACGCATCGTTCATAAAAGGCGATGAATCGTTCCTTACATCATTTGTTGCATGGTTTGAACGATTCGTTGTCGCCGCGGGGCGTTTTCTTTGTCGCGTGTTGGCGTAACTTGGTGAGGGAAAGGGGCGTTTTCTAAAACGACAATAGAGACAATCCCTATTTCGGGGGATTGTCTCTATTGTCTCTATTGTCGTAAAGAAAAATGCTTACGCCTTGTCCTTGTCGTAGGCGTGCAGCGGATAGTCGATGGTGAAGTGCAGTCCGCGGCACTCCTTGCGCTCTATCGCCTGGCGGGTGATGAGATAGCCCACGTTTATCATGTTGCGCAGCTCGCAGATGTCCTTGCTCGCCTTCACGCGCTTGAAGAGCGACTCCGTTTCCTCGTAGAGCAGGTCGAGCCTGTCCCATGCCCTCTTCAGGCGCAGGTCGCTCCTCACGATGCCCACGTAGTTGCTCATTATCTGTCCCACTTCCTTCACGCTCTGCGTTATGAGCACCTTCTCCTCGTTGGTCATTGTGCCCTCGTCGTCCCATTCCGGCACGCGCGTGTTGAAATCGTACTCGCCGATGTGTGCCAGACTGTGCTTGGCTGCCGCCGCGGCATAGACCACGGCCTCGATGAGCGAGTTGCTCGCCAGGCGGTTGCCGCCGTGGAGCCCGGTGCATGAGCATTCGCCGATGGCGTAGAGCCGCTTGATGCTCGACTCGCCGTTGAGGTCTACCTTGATGCCTCCGCACATGTAGTGGGCGGCAGGTCTCACGGGGATGTACTCCTTCGTTATGTCGATGCCTATGCTGAGGCATTTTTTGTAGATGTTGGGGAAATGTCGCTTTGTCTCCTCCGGGTCCTTGTGTGTCACGTCGAGACACACGTGGTCGATGCCGTGGATCTTCATCTCCTTGTCGATGGCGCGCGCCACTATGTCGCGCGGGGCGAGCGACAGCCGCTTGTCGTATTTCTCCATGAACGACTCGCCGTTGGGCAGCCGCAGTATGCCGCCGTAGCCCCTCATGGCCTCGGTGATGAGGTATGCCGGGTGGGTCTCGCCGGGGTGGTAGAGCGACGTGGGGTGGAACTGCACGAACTCCATGTCCTGCACCGTTCCCTTTGCGCGGTATACCATCGCCTCGCCGTCGCCGGTGGCGATGACGGGGTTCGTGGTGGTCTGGTAGACGGCGCCGCAGCCTCCAGTACACATCAGCGTCACCTTGCTCAGGTAGGTGTCCACCTTCTGCGTGTCGGGGTTCAGCACGTAGGCGCCGTAACACTCGATGTCGGGCGTGCGCCGCGTCACCACCACTCCGAGATGGTGCTGCGTGATGATTTCCACGGCAAAGTGGTTCTCCCTGATGTCGATGTAGGGATTGTTCCTCACCGCCTCCATCAGTCCGCGCTGTATCTCCGCCCCGGTGTCGTCGGCATGGTGGAGGATGCGGAATTCGGAGTGTCCGCCCTCGCGGTGCAGGTCGAACGACCCGTCGTCCTTGCGGTCGAAGTTCACTCCCCATTCCACGAGTTCCTTGATTTGTGCCGGTGCCTCGCGCACCACCTGCTCCACCGCCTTGCGGTCGCTGATGAAGTCGCCGGCAATCATGGTGTCCTCTATATGTTTGTCGAAATTGTCAACCTTCAGGTTGGTCACCGACGCCACACCGCCCTGTGCGAAATAGGTGTTGGCGTCGTCGAGTGTTGTCTTGCATACAAGACAGATTTTGCCCTTGTGTTCCCGGGCTATTTTCAGCGCGTAGCTCATGCCTGCCACGCCAGCGCCGATAATAAGGAAATCGTATTTATATACCATAAAGACGTATATTTGTTTATGACTGCAAAAGTAATAAGATTTTCCGAAACCGTGTAAGGATGGGTTCTGAAATTCCCGACTGAAACATGTCTTTCCCTACGGATAATTTTCCCGACCCGCATAAAATGAGTAATTTTGCTGACGTTTTTAAAGGGTGGCTTCATGTGAATTGCCGCCATGAATGAGAAAATATTGGTGCATGGCTTCCAGCCACGCTTTTGCAGATGAAGAGAAAACATATTATCCCCCTGATATTTGCTGCCGTGGCGGCGGCAGTCATGTCGCCGGCCCGTGCCGTTGTGGGCGTATCCCGCGGCGTGGTCGTCGATACGGCGGATGTGGACACCGCCGTCATTGAGGCGGACACCGTGCCGGCAGACAGTTGCGACGGTGCCGATGTCATCGACGCCGACTCACTGCCGTGGCCCGAAAACCTCACGGCGCGCATCGAAAGGATTTTCGAAGGCACAACCATCTTCAATACCTCAATGGTGGGGATGAAGATATACGACCTTACAGCCGACTCCACATTGTTTGAAATGAACAGCCGGCAGTTGCTGCGCCCGGCGAGCACGCTGAAGATGATAGTCGCGGTGGCGGCCCTCGACAGGCTCGGCGCGGACTACACGCTGAAGACGGCGGTGGGCTACCGCGGCGAAGTGGACAGTCTGACACTTGTGGGCAATGTCTACTGCAAGGGCGGTTTCGACCCCACTCTTGGCAACGGCGACATCAGCGACATTGCCGACAGCATAGCAGCCCTCGGCATCGACACGCTGAGGGGCGACATCTGTCTCGACATGACGATGAAAGACCGCGACCGCCTTGGCGAGGGATGGTGCTGGGACGACGACAACCCCGTCCTCTCGCCGCTCGTCGCGGCAAGGAAGGACGACTTCGGCGAGCGGCTGCTGAAACGGCTCCGGCAGCGCGGCATCACCGTTACCGGCAACTGCCGGGAGGACGAGATGCCGGGCAGCGTACATTATATATACAAGAAGGAGACGCCGCTGACCAGCGTGATGCGGAGGCAGCTCAAGCGGAGCGACAACCTGTATTCCGAGGCGGTGTTCTACCACATAGCCTCCGACGGCGCGACACGGAGCCGCGCCACGGCGAAACAGGGAAGGCAGGCCATCAACAGGCTCGTGTCAAAGATGGGCTTCAGGCCGTCGGCCTATTATATCGCCGACGGCAGCGGACTGTCGCTCTACAACTATGTGTCGGCAGAGCTTGAAGTGGCGTTCCTGCGCTACGCCTACCGTCATGGGGAAATCTACGGAAACCTCAGTGAATGTCTCCCCGTGGCAGGCGTAGACGGGTCGCTCTCCGACCGAATGCGCCGCGGCGCCGCCCATGGCAACGTGAGGGCAAAGACGGGCACGGTGACGGGGATAAGTTCGCTGGCAGGCTACTGCACCGCCTCCAACGGGCATCTGCTGTGCTTCTCGATAATCAACTCCGGCATACGCCACACCTCGTCGGGAAGGAATTTCCAGGACAAGGTGTGCCAGGCAATGTGCCGGTGAACGGACAGGAATTACGCTATATGAAGGAAAAGACAGACAACTTTACGTTCCTTACGCACGCCCCGGTACACAAGGTGATATTGAGCATGGCGGTGCCCACGATAATATCCATGCTCGTGACGAGCGTCTACGGCATGGTGGACACCTACTATGTGGGCAGGATAAACACGCAGAGCACGGCGGCCGTGGGAGTGTCCCTCTCGGTGATGACGCTGATACAGGCCGTAGGCTTCTTCTTCGGCCACGGGTCGGGCAACTATATCTCCCGTTGCCTCGGCGCAAGGGATACCGACAACGCACGCTATATGGCGGCCACGGGAGTGGTCTACAGCTGCCTGTCGGGAGCACTGCTCGCCGTTGCCATGCTCCTCTTCCTGCCCGACATCTGCATTATGCTCGGCTCCACCGAAACGATACTGCCCTACACTGAACGCTATCTGGGCATCATCCTGCTCGGCGCGCCGTTCATGACCGGCTCCTTCACCCTCAACAACCAGATGCGCTTCCAGGGCAACGCCCGCTACGCCATGTACGGAATACTCACCGGCGTGGCGCTCAACACGGTGCTTGCGCCCGTGCTCATCTTCTATTTCTGCCTCGGCATAACGGGGGCTGCGGTGGCTACGCTGGTGAGCCAGACGGTGAGTTTCTTCGTTCTGCTCAACATGACGCACCACAGGGGGAACATCCGCATACGGCTTTCCGATTTCAGGGCTTCGTGGCGTTTCGTCAGGGAAATCTTTGCCGGCGGCACGCCTTCGCTCTCGCGGCAGGGACTTGCCAGCGTGGCTACGGTGGCACTTAATGTCAGCGCCGGAGCCTACGGCGACGCCGCGATAGCCGGGATGTCCATCGTCACGCGCATATCCAATTTCGTCTATGCCGCCATCGTGGGATTGGGGCAGGGCTTCCAGCCGTTGTGCGGCTTCTGCTACGGTGCAAGGCTCTACGACCGAATTTACGACGGCTTCATGTATTGTATTAAAATAGGTACTGTGTTTTTCATGGCGCTCACGGCTGTAGGTCTCATTTTCGCCTCGCCCATAATAGAGGCGTTCCGCGACGACCCTGCCGTTATCGCCGTGGGCACGGCGGCATTCCGCTGGCAGCTCGCCACCTATCCGCTCATTGCCACCATCATCCTCACCAACATGCTGTCGCAGACGGCGCGGAAGCCGGTGAGGGCCAATGTCGCGGCGGCGTCGCGCAGCGGACTGTTCCTTGTGCCTGCCGTGATAATACTTCCCCGTTTCTTCGGCCTTGCCGGAGTGGAGATGAGCCAGGCCGTTTCCGACCTCTGTTCCTTCCTCCTCTCCGTGCCCGTGGCATGGAGCGTGTTCCGCGACCTGAAGAGGGAGCTGGCGTGACGCAAGACGCCGCTTACCCAAGTTGCTCGCGGTATTCGCTCGGCTTGCAGCCCACCTTCATCTTGAACTTGCTCGAGAAATAGTCGGGCGAGTCGAAATTGAGCTGGTAGGCTATTTCCTTGATGCTTATATTGGTGGTGGAGAGCAGCTCCTTTGCCCTCTGGAGCCTGAGCTCCTGCTGGTAGAGCGCCGGCGACACTCCCGTGAATTCCTTGAACAGCTTTCTGAAATTGGAGTATCCCATGCCCAGCTGCCCGGCGATTTCCTGTATGGTGATGCGGCTTTCCAACTTCTCGCGGATTATGAGGCGCGCATTGTTGATTATCGCCACCTTGTCGCTGTCGTGCCCCAGTATGATGTTGCGTTCCTTGGAATACATCACCCCCACAAGGTTGTTGACAATCCCGGCAAGTCTCTGCTGCGAATATGCCGCCTCCTCCTGCGCCGCTTTCATTGCCGCCTCGTAGAGCTGTATTATTTCGGCGCAGTAGCCCACGTGGTATATGGGCTTTTCGGGCGAGAGGAAACCGTATTTCACGCGGTCGTCCATGTTCTTCCCCCTGTAGCCTATCCAGTAGCTTTTCCACTGTGAGTTGGCGGTGGGGTGGTAGGTGTGCCATTCGCCGGGGAAGAGCAGGAAGATGTCGCCCGACTTGATGCGCTGCTTCTTCACGTGTTCCGAAGAGAACTCCCCCTCTCCGTCCGTCAGATAGAGCATCTGGTATTCGTCGAGCGTTCTCCCCTTGTTCACATCGAAGAAATATCCTCCGGCGTGTCCCCTCGTGGGGTAGGCTTCGCCGGGCAGCAGTTCGTCGTGGCCCACGGTACTCACCGTGAGTCCCCAGAGGGCGTCGCGCTCGTTGGCGACCAGGTATTTACTCTCTTGCATAGTAGATGTGTTTTTTTTGTCCCTGTTTATAGTAGTGCCGTAGTCTTGTTTTTTTTGCCTGCGGGTCTGCTTTTTCAGAACCTCACCTGCATGTGCTTCATGGGGTGTCCGCCCCATGTGGCGTCGTTGGCGTATTCAAACCCGAGGCTGCGGTACAGCCGTTCGGCGTTGGGGTTGCCGCAGTCCACGAGCAGTCCCGTTGCCGGCAGTCCCATTTGCCGTGCCTTGTCTATCGTGGCCCGGAGCAGTGCCGAGGCTATGCCTTGTCCGCGGTTTTCGGGTTTCACGGCGAGGCTGTCGATATACAGTTCGCCGGCTTGCGTCTCGTCTTCCATCATGCTGAAATCCCGTCCGAAATCCGTCTTTGCCGCTTCTATGAACGGGGCGCGGAGCCGGCGCAGCAGCGCGCCGTCATACGACACGCAAATGCCCGTCACCGTGCCTTGGCTGTCTGTGGCAACGAGCGCATTGCGGTAGCTGTACTGCGTGTTGTCGCGTTCCACAAGCCGTGTCATGACGCGGCAAAAGTCGTCGAGTGTCTGCCCTTGGCCGACGAAGTGCAGGCAGCACTCGCCGGTCATGGCGGTCATTATCAGCCGCGCGATGTCGCCCGACTGTTCTCTTTCTGCATTTCTGATGTTCATCCTTTTTCTTGGTAGTTTAGGTAAAGCACTGCAAATTTAGCAATAATGTATGTAATGCCAAAAAAAACAGGCCCGATATGTGCTGTGGGCAGACTGGAAATTTGCGATAGACGGGCGGTATGTTTTCAGACCGTGTATCGTACGATGTGCGGTCTCTTATCGTACGATGCGCGGTCTCACATCGTACGATGCACGACCGGCAGGCGGGCACTTTGCGGCGGTGAAAGCATTTTGTCTGTCCCCTGTTCGGTAGGAACGGAAAATATTCGTAACTTAGCGGCGTGAAACAAAAGCGTGGAGCGTTATGACTGAAATAGTAAACAGATACCCGGTAGGAATACAATCCTTTGAAAACATCATAGAGGGCAACTACCTCTATGTGGACAAGACGAAGTATATCGTTGATTTCCGAAAAAAAGGAATGAAATATCTCTTTCTGAGTCGCCCGAGGCGGTTCGGCAAGTCGCTTTTCGCTTCCACACTGCAAGCATATTTTGAGGGCAGGAAAGAACTCTTCGGGGGATTGGCTGTCGCCGACTATGAGAAGGACTGGGTGAAGCATCCCGTGCTCCATTTCGACATGAGCGGGGCAAAGCACATGGATGCAGAAAGCCTGAAACACTATCTCGACTTGCAGTTCGTTCCGTATGAGGAACTCTACGGCAGGAACGAAAACGAACTCTATCACAACGAACGCTTGGACGGCATCGTGAAACGCGCCCACAAGCAGACGGGACAGAAGGCGGTGGTAATCATCGACGAATACGACGCACCGCTGCTCGACGTGGTGCATGAGAAGGAGAACCTCCAGTCGCTGCGTTTCATCATGCAGAATTTCTACAGTCCGCTGAAGAAGCTCGACCCCCACTTGGAGTTCGTCTTTATCACGGGCATCACCAAATTCTCGCAGCTCAGCATATTCAGCGAGCTGAACAACCTCGACAATATCAGTATGTACGACCAGTATTCCGCCATCTGCGGCATCAGCAAGACGGAGCTGACCACCGTGATGAAACCCGACGTGGAGGGACTGGGCAGGGCACTTGGCATGACATACGAAGAATGTCTCGAGGAACTGCGCCGATATTACGACGGATACCATTTCGGCAAAAACTCGGAGGATGTGTTCAACCCGTTCAGTCTGGTAAAGGCTTTGAATAGTCAGGATATTTCATCCTACTGGTTCGGCTCCGGCACTCCGAGTTATATCATCAAGAGCCTGCAGAAATACCATGTCAATGTGCTGGACATAGAGAACAACAGTTGCGGCGTGGATGACTTCGACGTTTCACCCGAGCAGATGACCTCCGCCCTGCCGTTGCTCTATCAGAGCGGTTACCTTACCATCAAGAAATTCAACCCCGTATTGCGCCGCTACTCACTGGGCTACCCCAATATGGAGGTGAAGACTGGCATGCTGAATAGCCTTGCTCCCAACTACCTGTCGCCCGTTTCCCTTGACAACAGTAGTCTGGTGGGCAATTTCCTCGAGAAGCTCTACGACGGCGACATCGAGGGAGCGATGGTGCGCCTGAAAGCCTATTTGGCAGGCATCTCCAACCGCCTCTCCAACAAGAACGAGCGCGATTTCCAAACCGTCTTCTATCTCATCTTCAACCTGATGGGGGCATACATGAGAGTGGAGGAAGACAGTGCCGTGGGCAGGGCAGATGCCGTTGTCCACATGCCCGATGCCGTGTACGTGTTCGAACTGAAATACGACGGCTCTGCCGAGGAAGCCGTCAGGCAGATTGACGACAAGGGCTACCTCATCCCCTATTCCGCCGACGGCAAGCGGCTCTTCAAGATTGGCGTGAACTACGACAGCCAGCAGCGCACGATAGGGGAGTGGATAATTAAGCAGGGATGACAATACCCGATTGTTTTTGCAAGGCTCTATAATTTGAGACGTGATGAACGACAGCATATACATAAAAAACGCCCAGGTGAACAACCTCAAGGGCGTATCGCTTGAAATACCGAGAAACAAATTCACCGTCGTGGCCGGCGTGTCCGGCTCCGGCAAGTCGTCGCTGGCCTTCGACACCCTTTATGCCGAAGGACACCGGCGCTATGTGGAGAGCCTGTCTGCCTACGCGAGGCAGTTTCTCGGCAGGATGAGCAAACCCAAGTGCGACTACATAAAGGGACTGCCGCCGGCAATAGCCATAGAGCAGAAGGTGATTTCGAGGAACACGAGGTCTACCGTGGGCACAAGCACCGAGATCTACGAATATCTCAGACTTCTCTTCGCCCGTGTGGGGCGCACCATATCCCCGGTGAGCGGGGAAGAGGTGAAAAGGCACACCGTGGAGGATGTAATAAACAAGGTGAAGACGTTCTCCGAAGGCACGCGCTTTGTGGTGCTCGCGCCGATGGTGGAAAACCGGGGGCGGACGCTGGAACAGCAACTCACGACGCTCCGCCAGCAAGGATACAACAGACTGTTCTGCGGCGGTGATTTCCGGCGCATCGAGGACTTGCTCGAGGACGGCGACACTCTGCAGCGGCTCTCGCCGCAGGATGTGTGGATAGTGGTGGACCGCATGGCGTGGGACAACACTGCCGAAACGGTCTCGCGCCTGACCGATTCCATAGAAACAGCCTTCTACGAGGGCGACGGCGCCTGTCGCATATCAATGCTGCCGGCGAATATAGTGTATGATTTCTCCACACGCTTCGAGGCCGACGGCATGACATTCGAGGAACCCACCGATGCCATGTTCTCCTTTCATTCGCCGCTCGGCGCCTGCCGCGAGTGCGAGGGCTACGGCATGGTGATGGGCATCGACGAGAAACTGGTGATTCCCGACACGTCGCGCAGCGTCTACGACGGGTGCGTGCAGTGCTGGCACGGCGAGAAGATGGGCGAATGGAGAAAGGAATTCGTGAGACGGGCGGCGGCAGACAACTTCCCGGTGTTCGAACCTTACTACAAACTCTCGCAGAAGCACCGCGGCTGGCTGTGGCACGGCCTGCCCTCCGACAAGCACCGCGACGCAATAGACCAGGTGAGCATCGACAACTTCTTCAGGATGCTCCGCGAGAACCAGTACAAGATACAGTACCGCGTGATGCTCAGCCGGTACCGCGGGCGCACGGTGTGTCCGTCGTGCCACGGCAAACGCTTGCGCAAGGAGGCGGAATACGTGAAAATCAACGGGATGAGCATTTCCGACCTCGTGGATATGCCGGTGGAAAACCTGAAGGCGTGGTTTGACAACCTGAAACTCGACGACCACGACGCCGCCGTGGGCAAACGGCTGCTGCTGGAGATAAAGAGCAGGATAAACTTCCTTGTGGAGGTGGGACTGGGATACCTCACGCTGAACCGCCAGTCGAACACGCTGAGCGGCGGTGAGAGCCAGCGCATAAACCTCACCACATCGCTCGGGAGCAGTCTCGTGGGGTCGCTCTATATCCTCGACGAACCGAGCATCGGACTCCACAGCCGCGACACGCACCGCCTTGTCCATGTGCTCAAGGAACTGCAGTCGCTCGGAAACACCGTGGTAGTGGTGGAACACGACGAGGAGGTGATACGCGCCGCCGACCATCTCGTGGACATCGGTCCTGACGCCGGACGGCTTGGCGGACGCGTGGTCTACGAAGGCGCGCCTGCCGGCATCACTCCCGGGGACGCGGAAAAATACCCGGAGAGCCACACCGTGAAGTATCTGCTCGGCATGGAGCGGATACAGGTGCCCGAAACGCGGAGGAAATGGAATCTCTGCGTGGAGGTGACAGGGGCGAGGATGAATAACCTGAAGGGCGTGGACGCGCGTTTCCCGCTGAACGTGATGACGGTGGTGACGGGAGTGAGCGGCTCCGGCAAGTCGTCGCTCGTCAAGGGAATACTCTACCCCGCACTGAAGAGGCAGCTGGGGGAAGTGGCGGAACAGCCGGGGGAATATTCCTCAATCTCCGGCGACATCAAGATGATACGCCATGTGGAGATGGTGGACCAGAACCCTATTGGAAAGAGCACGCGCTCCAACCCCGTGACCTACGTGAAGGCTTACGACGCCATACGGCAGATATTCGCCGAACAGCCGCTTTCGAAGCAGATGGACTTTTCGGCGAAGCATTTCTCCTTCAACACCGAGGGCGGACGCTGCGAGGAATGCAAGGGCACGGGAGTGATAACGGTGGAAATGCAGTTCATGGCCGACCTTGAACTCGAGTGCGAGGCGTGCCACGGCAAGCGTTTCAAGCATGACATCCTGGAAGTGAGGTTCGCCGGAAAGAACATCGACGACATCCTCAACATGACGGTCAGCGAGGCGATAGAGTTTTTCGCCGCCAACAATGAGGCGGAGGTGGTGAAGCGCCTGCAGCCGCTCGAGAGCGTGGGGCTCGGCTATATAAAGCTCGGGCAGAATTCGTCTACCCTTTCGGGCGGAGAGAACCAGCGCGTGAAGCTGGCATATTATATAGGACAGGAGAAAGCAGACCCCACTCTCTTTATTTTCGACGAACCGACGACGGGCTTGCATTTCCACGACATAAGCAAATTGCTTAAAGCCTTCGACGCACTGATCAGGCGGGGCCACAGCGTGTTGGTGATAGAACACAACATGGACGTGATAAAATATGCCGACCATGTGATTGACCTCGGTCCCGACGGCGGCGACAAGGGCGGCGAACTTCTCTGCGCCGGCACCCCGGAAGAGGTGGCGCAGTGTGAAAGAAGCATCACCGGGAAATACCTGAAGGAGGCGTTGCGCCGCTGATGCCCGTGGGCATTGCCGTCCGAGGGGTTACTCCACCTCGCCCGGCTTGATGCCGTATTCCTCCTTGAATCTCTTGGCGAAATACGACGGCGTGGTGAAGCCCACCTCGAATGCTATCTCCGACACGTTCTTGTCGGTCGTCTCGAGCATCCGTTTCGCCCTCTCCAGCCGCGCCTTGCGCAGAAGGTCCACTACGGTATATCCGGTCAGGGCCTTCACCTTGCGGTAGAGCTGCACGCGGCTCAGTCCCATCTCCGCCCCGAGGTCTTCCACCGAATATTCCGCATCCGGGATGTGGCTCTTTATCGCCTTGCGGAGCTGTGTCACGAAGGTCTTGTCCTTCTCGCCAAGACCGCCGTTGGCGCCGCTTTCGGGCAGGGACTCCGAGAATACCTGTTTCAGGCGTGTCCTCGTTTTCAGCAGGTTTTCGATGCGCGCCGTCAGCGTGGCGGCGGTGAACGGTTTCGTTATATAGGAGTCAGCCCCCGTGTTGTAACCCTCCACGCGCTGTTCCTCGAGTGTCTTTGCAGTGAGCAGTATCACCGGGATGTGGCATGTGGAGATGTCGTCCTTGAGGCGGCGGCAGAACTCGATGCCGTCCATCACGGGCATCATCACGTCGCTCACCACGAGTTGCGGCACGATTTTTCGCGCCACCCTCATTCCTTCCTCGCCGTTTTGTGCCTCCACCACATTGTAGTCCTTTTGCAGCACCGATTTCAGGTAGGCGCGCATTCCGGCGTTGTCGTCGATAACGAGCACCAGCGGCCGGTTGCTGTCGTAGTCCTCCGTTCCTGTTATGGCGGCGAGGTTCTGCTCCGCCATCACGTCCTTCACCGTGTAGTCGTCGGCAAAGACCGGCGTATTCTCCTGCCTGGCAGGCTTGTCCGCCTCGGCATTGTAGCCGGGCTGGCTCTCGGGCAGCGTGAAACGGAAACGGCATCCCTTGCCCGGCTCGCTCTCCACACTCACCTCGCCGCGGTGCAGCTCGGTGTACGCTTTCACTATTGCAAGTCCGATGCCCGTTCCGCCCACGGCGTCCTTTGACTGGTAGAACCGTTCGAAGATATGCTTGCAGTCCTCTTCGGATATGCCGTTGCCGGTGTCGCTCACCGATACGGTGAACTTGCCGCCGGAATATTCCAGCGTCGTCGTTATGCAGCCCTTGGCGGGGGTGTATTTTATGGCGTTGGTCATCAGGTTGAAGTATATGTGGGAAATCTTCTCGCGGTCGCCGATGACGGTGTCGTTGCCGCCGGTGTTGATTTCGGTGACCAGCCGGATGTGCTTGCGCTCTGCCACGGTGAGGAAGTCCTCCGCCCATGTGCGCAGGTCGCCGGCGAGCGAAAAGCGGTTGAGGGTGAGTTTCGCCTTGTCGTTCTGTATCTTGCGGAACTCCATTATCTCGCCCACCATCTGCGTCAGTATGCCCACGTTGCGGCGTATCATTTCCACGAGCCGCCGTGTCTCGCCTGCTATTGACGGACTTTCGGCGAGCTGGTCGGCAGGGCCGGAGATGAGCGTGAGCGGCGTGCGCAGTTCGTGGGATATGTTGGTGAAGAAGCGCAGCTGGTTTTGTGTCATCCTCTCCATGTCCTCGGTCATCTTCTGCTGCTTGTTCATGCTCGCTTTCAGTCGCAGGTTTATCTTCGCCTTTGCTATATAGCCCTTTATTACGAAGGCGCATGCCGTGAGCAGGAGTATCACGAGCAGCAGCAGCATGAGGAGGTAGCTGCGCTGGGTGTCGAAGGCGTTGGTGGCTTTCTCGATGCGTTTGTGGAGCGACAGCAGGTTGTCCGACTGCCGTTCCAGCTCTTCCTCTTGCATGAGCAGCACGTTGGCGTTGTCGGCGGTGACGAGGGCCGACGACAGCAGGTTCTCCCTGTTGTATTTCCTCCCTTCGAGGATGTCCATCGACAGTTGCATCACCTTGTCGCCGCGCGTTGGGTAGATATACGACGCCATCAGTTCGCCGTCGTTCACCATTTGCATGCCGCCGCCTTCCTGCGGCATGGCGTCCATTCCTATGAAATGTATGTTCTTGAGGTCAAGACGGTGTTTTGCCGCAGCCCTGCGCGCTCCCATCGCCATGCGGTCGTTGTGGGCAAAGACATAGTTGAATGTGGGGTGGGGCGCTGACAGCAGCGAGTCCATCTGTCGGAACGCTTCCTGTTCGGTCCAGTCGGATTCTATGCGGCTCACGATTTTCATCCCGGGATGTTTCCCCGCTTCCGTGTCGAAGCCCTTGCGCCGGTCTATTGCCGGCGACGATGACGAAAGCCCGCAAATCTCGACGATGTTCCCCTCGCCGTGTATCGCGGTGGACAGGTAGCTTGCCATGTTGCGTCCCATCTCCTCGTTGTCGGCCCCGATATACGCCGTGTATTTGTTGGAATGTGTGCGGCGGTCGAACACTATCACCGGTATCCCCTTGTCGTAGGCCCGCTCGATGGCGTCGGAGGCTTTCACCTGGCCCGGGGCCACGACAAGCAGATCAACGCCCGTGTCCACAAACTTGTCTATCTGTTTTGTCTGCAGGCTGACGTCGTCGTAGGCTGAAGAGATTTTCAGTTCCACGTTGTCGTGGGAGAATGCCGAGATGCGCAGCTCGTCGTTGAGTTTCTCGCGCCACACGTCTTCGCTGCACTGCGACACGCCTATCACGTATTTCGGCTTGTGCTTTCCGCAGGAGAACATGAGTGGTATGGTTACCAATACGGCGATTGCCGCCGCAATGTTGCTTGTTTTCATGGCTGTAGCGTTAGGCGTGTCCTGTAAATTGCACGCATTGTTATATTTATATTCTGATCGTGTTCTGAAAAAAACACGCACCGTCGAATTCTTTTGTTTTTCCCCATATCCGTATTGTGCTGCAAATATATGAAAAATCTGAAAGTGTCAAAATCTTTTTGCCGCATTTTTTTGAAGTGAAACCTAATTAAGTTTGCGCTGAAAAATTCAAACGGTGTCGCATTTTCAGAAATGCCAAAAAACGACATTTGGAACATTTTTGATTTCTGTGCAATTAGCAGAGCAGTGCTTTCCGGGGAGCAAAGCTATCGTTTCCTCCCCGGAAAGCTATCGTTTCCTCCTCGAAAAGCAGTGCTTTGTCCGGAGGAAACGACACCTCGATTTTTAACGGGTTTTTATCTTGTTGATAGCCAGTGTTTTATACGATTGATAAAAAGCGTGTCCGCATCAGTCCCAATATCCGATAGCCAAGTCCTTTCAAAATGCGACATTTGGAACATTTTGCCAAGGATGTTTCTTTGCGAATTTCAGGGGAAATGTAATGTACTACAACCTGTTTTAATGCCCGAAGCCAAATTTGTCGCTCTGTTTACTTGTTTTTCTTGACAAAAAAAGTAACTTTGCATTTGCAAGGTGCTTGGAATTAAGCACCAACAAGGAGTTTGATACATTAATTTTGAATGATATGGCAATAGCGATAAAAGCAATACCAACACTCTATGGCGAAGATGCTGTACGTTTTCGCGATGAGATAGAGAAGGTTGATAAAGAATATGGCCTTCGCCCGGAGCGTGACCTTACACAAGACCCGCGTTATGCGATGATGAAAAAGATTTTGACTAAGGCGAAACTGTTCAAGTAGTCATTTTTGAGTTATGGGATTCATAGCAGACAAATGTGTTTTTGAGGTGCTGACACATGAAGTCCTTTCGGAATGCCATCCTTTCACGTGCGGTGATGATGACGATATGGATGAGTTCTTTCAAAGGGATGCACTTACTTATGCCTATAAGAGAATAGGCAAGTCGTATTGTTTTCGACTTGAAGAAGATAATCGAAACATAGTGGCATGTTTCACTCTGTCTAATGATAGCATCCGAATTTGGGATTTGGGAAGTTCAAAGAAAAATGCCATGTGGAAAGAACTGACAAACCGAGAAAAGATGCTTAGTCGTTTCCCGGGATTCCTAATTGGACGTCTTGCCGTGGCAGAACAATTTGCAGGCAGAGGAATAGGCTCTGAAATACTTGATTTCATAAAACTGTGGTTTCTCAGTGAAGAAAACAAAACAGGCTGCCGACTTGCAATCGTTGATGCAAAGAACAAACCTAATGTCTTGAAATTTTATGAGAAAAATGGTTTCAGGTATCTTTTTGCTAAAGAAACAGATGAAGATTTCTATATCAAGCCACCTAAAAATGCGGATGAACGTATGGAAAGAATGAAACACCCGCGTACGTTAGCAACTCGCTTGATGTATTGCGATTTGCTCAGCAATTAAATTTCGACCTATAGGTCCCCTATTTTTACACGCTCAGAATGTTTTAGTAGGCGGCAATATTTCATGATATGCGTCAGAACAGTGGCGAGAGCAGTCTGACGACAGATTCCCACAGGCGGTTCACGAAGGGACGCTTGCGGCTTATCATCCTCTCGGTGACGTATGTGCTCTCCTTTATGTCGTCCATGAAAATCTGTTTGAAGCGCAGTGCCGTCTCCCTGTCGTAGATAAAGGCGTTCGCCTCGAAATTGTTCTCGAAACTGCGGAAGTCCACGTTGGTCGAGCCGCATGTGCAGATGCTGTCGTCGCAGATGAGGATTTTGGAATGGTTGAAACCCTTGCGGTAGAGGTAAACCTTCACGCCGGCTTGTATCGTCTCGAAAACGTAGGAGCGGCTTGCCCATTCCACGAATCTGGCATCGCCGTTGCGCGGTATCATGATGCGTATGTCCACGCCGGCGAGGGCTGCGATGCGCATGGCGGACATCACTGTCTCGGTGGGCAGGAAATAAGGTGTCTCGATATATACGTAGTGTTTTGCCTCGAGCAGTATGCGCACGTAGCCCTGCATGATGTCTGGCCAGGGGCTAATGGGACTGCTCGTCACTATCTGCGTGATGATGTTGTTCTTGATGTTGCCGGTGAGTTCGGGGTAGTAGCGGCGGTCGGTGATGAGTTCCTGCGACACGAAATACCAGTCTACGAGGAACGCCATCTGTATGGCATACACCGCTCCGCCCCGGAATTTCATGTGCGTGTCGCGCCATTTGCGCTTGCCGTCGCCCGTGATGTATCGCTTGGCAATGTTCATGCCGCCGATGAACCCCGTTTCTCCGTCGATTACGCAGATTTTGCGGTGGTTGCGGTAGTTCACCTTGCTGGTGAAAGCCGGAAACCTCACCGGCATGAACGGCAGCACCTTCACTCCGGCGCTGCGCATCCTGGCGAAGAAAGAGTCCTTGACGTACCAGCACCCCACGTCGTCGTAGATCAGTCTCACCTCCACGCCCTCCTTCGCCTTGTCTATCAGTATGTCGGCAATGAGGTTGCCCAAGGCGTCGTCCTCCATTATGTACGTGTCGAGATGAATGCTGCTCCGCGCGGCGCCCATTGTCCTGATTAGCTCCGCGAAGAAAGAGTAGCCGTCGGTGTAGATGTCAATGCTGTTGTCCTTGAACGGCAAGGCCCAGTTCTGCGAGGCGAAGAGCTTTATGAGCATCCTGTTGTCCTCGGGAATGACGAGGTCTTTCTGTACGGCGAACTCCAGCATCGAACTTTTTGTGAGCAGGTCGAGGCTCTGCTGGCTGATGAGCTTTTCCTTTCTCGTGTTCTGGCCGAAGAAGAAATACAGGATGATGCCCACAACGGGCAAGAACGCCACTGCCATAATCCATGCCATGGCTTTCACGGGCTGGCGGTTGTCCATCAGCACGGAAATTATCGTGCCGGCGACGGTTGCCGAATAGACGATGAAGATAATCAGATAGAGGTATGCCATATTGCCCGCCTTTCTTTATGCTGTGGTTGCGCTTTGCCTTATACTATTATCTCGCTGCCGAGCTCTTTGGCGATGGCGTTGCGCAGAACCTGTGTTTCCTGATATTCCCTTATCAGCGACGTGAGGCGTTCGTCGTCGCCCTTGCATCTCGAAATCTCCTGCTGCAGTTCCTTCAGCTTGCCCTTCACGAAGTCCATGCGGAAATCCAGCACCATGTGGATAACCTGTTCACGCAGGGCCTCTTCGCCCGTGCGCAGTTTCGCCCCCTTGCGTAGCTGGAATTTGTCGGTAGACATCTCCGTGGCGATTCTGCTTATCTCCATGTCGGGGTGCAGGGTGAAATACTGTTCGGCCTTGAAATCCGGGTCGGTGCTGTGTTCCACCGCCTCCTGCAGGATCTTGTTGTAGACCGGAAGGGAAAACTCCAGGCCGTCCGCCCCCAGGTCGTAGCTGATGTATTGCGCCACATTGACGGTTGTCGTGCTCCCGTCTTCGGTTTCCACATTGTCGTAGATTATCTGTTCGCCGTGCCTCACCACCGCCTGGATGAGCATCTGCTCCACTTTGTGCGCCTGCTGCTGCGGTGTGTCGGGGCGCAGGGGCTGTTGCGGCGTGCCACCCTGTGCGGCATTGGCCTGCTGCCGTTGCTGCTCCTTGGCCTGCGCGTCCTGTCCGCTGCGTATGAACTTGTTCATGGTGGCGATGAGCGTCGCCTCGTTCATTCCCGTGCGGTGTGCGGTGTCCTGCAGATACGCGGCGCGCACGATTTGGTCTTCTATCACCGAAATGCTCTTCACGATGCTGCTTATCGCCTCGGAACGCTTTATGGGGTCGGTAACGCCTCGCAGCAGGAATTCTGTCTTGAATTCCACCACGTCCTTCTGGTGGTCGAGGATATACTGGCGGAAATCGTCGGCGGTGTGTTTCCTTGCGAAGCTGTCGGGGTCGTCGCCGTCGGGCAGCAGCAGCACCTTCACCTTCATCGCCTCGGCGAGCAGCATGTCGATGCCGCGCATCGCGGCGTGTATTCCGGCGGCGTCGCCGTCGTAGAGCAGCACGATGTTGTTGGTGAAACGGTGCAGCAGGCGTATCTGGTGTACGCTCAGTGCCGTTCCCGAGTTTGCCACCACGTTCTCTATTCCGCACTGGTGCATGGAAATGACGTCGGTGTATCCCTCCACCATATACACGCAGTCCTCCTTTGCGATGGACTTCTTTGCCTGGTATATGCCGTAAAGCTCCTTCTCCTTGTGGTATATTTCCGAGTCGGAGGAGTTGATGTATTTCTGCTGCACGCCTTTTGTGCGCGCGTCGAGCAACCGTCCGCCGAAGGCGCGCACGTTGCCGTTCACCCCCAGCCACGGGAACATCACCCTGCCGGAGTATTTGTCTACAAGGTCTCCGTTGTCGCGCCTGAAGCAAAGTCCCGTGGAGAGCAGGTATTTCTCGTTGAAGCCTTTCGCCTTTGCTGCCTGTGCGAGTGCGCCCCTTTCCGTCGGTGCGAAGCCGAGGTGGAATTTCTCGATGATGTCGTCGCGGAAGCCGCGGCTGCGGAAATACTGCATTCCCACCGCCCTGCCGTCCACGTCGTTGATCAGTATGTCGTGGAAATAGTCCATCGCCCATTTGTTCACGATGAACATGCTCTCGCGGTCGTTCTGTTCCTGTTTCTCGGTGTCGCTCAGTTCGCGCTCGTGTATCTCGATGTGGTATTTGTTGGCGAGCCACCGCAGAGCCTCGGGATATGTCATCTGCTCGTGCTCCATGAGGAAGCTCACGGGGTTTGCCGATTTTCCGCACGAGAAGCAGTGGCAGATGCCGCGTGCCGGGGATACGTAGAACGACGGGGTTTTCTCGTTGTGGAACGGGCACAGTCCCTTGTAGTTTGCCCCCACTTTCTTCAGCGAGACATACTCCGAAACCACGTCCAAGATGTTCGCGGCATCCTTTATCCTTTCTATGGTGGCGTGGTCAATCACTCGTCCTTCTCCCCTCCTTTGTTCATGAAAATGGTGAAGTTCACGCTTCCGTACTCGCGGTGTTCCACGAAATGCGGACTGTCGGAGAAATCGTCTTTCTTGCCGTGTTCAAACACGAACACCCCGTTCTCCTTTAGTATTCCGGCACTGAATATCATTTCCGGTATGCCGTGCAGCTCCGGCAGGGCGTAGGGCGGGTCGGCGAAGATGAAGTCAAACTGCTGCCGGCATCCTTTCACGAAGCGGAACACGTCGCCGCGTATCGTGATGCAGTTGTCAATGTCGAGCTTCTTCACGCACTGCTTGATGAAGGCATGGTGGTCGCGGTCGGCTTCCACGCTTATCACCTGCCGGCATCCCCTCGACACGAGTTCGAGCGATATGCTGCCCGTGCCGGAGAAGAGGTCGAGAGCCGTGGCGTCCCCGAAGTCGATGTAGCCGTTGAGCACGTTGAAGATATTCTCTTTGGCGAAGTCCGTTGTGGGGCGGGCCTTGAAGGTGCGTGGCACGTCGAAGCGCCGTCCCTTGAATTTACCGGTGATTATTCTCATTTTTGCAATAAAGTTGTTATCAGGTCAAACTGCACTCCCTCCGCCGTTGTCAGCGGGTGGCGGTTGAAGTCTGCCGACGCCTTGATGCGGTACACGTTGCAGGCATATTTCTTCAGACATTCCGTCAGCTTGTCGTATTCGTTGTATTGCCCGAGCAGGTATATCTCGTCGTTCTCCGCATCCATGTTGAGCTGTTTCCATGCGGAGAGGAGGAAATATGCCACGTCGTTCGGGTGTGTGGCCTGGAAAGCGTTGGCATATCTGAAACGGTTTTTGCGGAAGCTGCACACGTCGATTTTCGCGTCGTGGAAATAGCAGTACAGCTTTTCGCTTTGTCCTGCCAGACTTCTCCGCTGCAGGTGTTGCCACAGCGAGGCGCAGAGCGGGTGTATCTTTATGTCCTGAAAATTGTCGGTGAGCACGAGGCGCAGGTCTTTGCTCATGGCATAGAGTGCCACGGCGTTCACGGCGGGCAGGATGGTGGCGAGCACGGCTTTTGTCTCCTGTCCCGTCACCGTGTAGTTGTAGAGCAGTTCCTTGTTCTGTTCGCTGTATTCGTCGATGGGCACCATTATCACGGGCGAGTCTATCATGACCTGCACCTTGCGCCATTTCCCCAGGCCCAGCGTGTCGTCCCTGAGGGCTTCCCTCATGTTCGCAGCCATGGAGATGCCGTTCTTCGTCTTGTACGGCACGAACGTATAGTTCCCGTCGCCCTCTTTGTCGAAGGCGAATCCCAGCGAGCTTTGTCCCACTCTTACCGTCAGTCTCCCGTCTCTGTATGTTGTCTTATTCCCAATTTCCGGCATTGTCGTTAGGTGTTGTCGTGTCTCCTATTTTCAGTCCGGGGTATTCCCCCTTTTCGTTGGCACTCTCTGTAAGTTCCTTTATGCGGTTCGCGTCGAGTCCGTTGAGATATGCGTCGAACGTCGCCCCGCATTCCATCATCGGCGTCATAGTCCCCGTTGCTCCGCGGCTCACTGTTGCCGTCAGCTCGAAAGTCCTGCCGCCGCCATACGGCACGTACTGCATGGAGTCGGCGAGGAGGCCTTGCGCCGCCAGCTGCCCGAAGCTCCCGGCATAGACGCCGTTTCTGTTCCGGAACTGTTCCTCTGCCTTTCTGATAGCCGTCAGCCGTTCCTTCACCGCAGTCTCGCGCTTTTGCCTTTCCTGCCCGAAGCGTATGGGCGAGTAGACGCTTGCCACGCACAGGGCGCACAGAGCGGCGACGATGGCGGAGAGGATATGGTTGAGCTTGATTTTTATCATATATCCCTTGTCTTGCAGAAATCTTTTGTTTACTTTTGCGGCAAGAGTTGCCGAGAAGTGACGGTGAGGCTCGGATTATACCGCGTTGTTTTCTGTCGTCACTAGCTGCAAATTTACGGCATTTTATTCGTACTATCAAAAAGTTTGGCTTAAATAATGACGGTCGATGAGTTTCACGGCATGATATTGGCGAGGTTCGGTTTCACGCCTACGAGGGAGCAGGAACTTGCCGTGCGCACTTTCTGCCATTTCATGGCGAGCCGCGCGGAGCGTCCGGCGATGCTGCTTTGCGGTTCGGCGGGAACGGGCAAGACATCGCTCTCCGCGGTTATGATACAGACGCTGGCCTATCTCCGGCAGAAGGTGGTGCTGCTTGCCCCCACGGGGCGCGCCGCCAAGGTGCTGTCGGCGAACGCCGGTCTTCCGGCTTTCACCATCCACCGGTGGATTTACCGGCAGAAGACGTTCACCGGCGAGATGACGGGGTTCAACCTCAATTTCAACCGCCACCGCGACACGCTCTTCGTGGTGGACGAGGCGTCGATGGTGTCCAACGGCAGTGGGATGCAGTCTGCCGGACAATTTGGCAGTGGCTGCCTGCTCGACGACCTTGTCGAGTATGTCTATGCCGGCGACAACTGCCGTCTGATGCTCGTGGGCGACCGGGCGCAGCTGCCGCCCGTGGGCGAGGAGGAGTCGCCGGCGCTTATGGGCGACCTGCTGGCAGGAGCTTACGGTCTCGATATGTATGCGGTGAACATGAGCGAGGTGTTGCGCCAGTCGGCAGGCTCGGGCATCCTTTACAACGCCGACATGATACGCCGGATGATAACCCACGACGAGATGACGCAGCTGCCCCAAATCCGTTTCAAGGGCTTTGCCGACATCGTGATGGTGCCGGGCGACGAACTTATAGAGAGCCTCGCCGGCAGCTATTCCGCCGTGGGGATGGACGAGACGATAGTGGTGACACGAAGCAACAAGCGCGCCAACATATACAACAACGGCATCAGGAATATGGTGCTGGGGCGAGAGGAGGAACTCACGCCGGGCGATATGCTCATGGTGGTGAGAAACAATTATTTCTGGACAGCGCAGGGCGACAATGCCCCGTCGCAAGTGTCGTCCGCCAATGTGGAAAGTGAGGAGACCGCCCGTTTCTCGTTTATCGCCAATGGCGACCGCGCCCGTGTGCGCCGTGTGCGCAACGTGCAGAAGCTGTATGGGTGCCGCTTTGCCGACTTGCTGCTGGAATTTCCCGACTACGGCGATTGCGAACTTGACGCCACCGTGGTGCTCGACTCCTTGCAGTCGGAGTCGCCCTCGCTGTCGGCGGAGCAGAGCGAGGCGTTGTTTAATGGGGTGCTCGCCGACTATGCCGACATTCCGCTCAAGGCCGACCGCATGAAACGGGTGCGGTCTGACAAATTCTACAATGCTTTGCAGGTGAAATTCGCCTATGCCGTGACCTGTCACAAGGCGCAGGGCGGACAGTGGGCGCACGTGTATCTCGACCAGGGATACATGACCGACGATATGCTTACTCCCGACTATGTCCACTGGCTCTACACCGCCTTTACGCGGGCTACCGAGAAACTGTTCCTCGTGAACTGGCCTAAAACGCAGAGGAGTGAGGAGTGAGGAATTTGGAGTGAGGAGTGAGTGGCGTGGAGTTTGGAGTGGTAATTATATAAAGCGAAAACATTAAAATGATGCGCCTCGCAATTGCGGAGCGCATCATTTTTATGAATTATGTTCGTGGAGAAAATCAGTTGGTCTCTTCCTTCTCCCTCACGATGATGTTTTTGAATTCGTAGGTAGGGGCTACGCTGGAGGTGCTCTTGTAAACGAAGGCGATGTGGATGTTCTTGCCGTTGTACTTGGAGAGCGAAACAGGGTCGATGGTGTAGAACGTGAACGACTGTCCGTCGGAACGGCCCGTCAGGGTCAGCGTCTCCCATGTCGCGCCGGTGACGCTCGTTCCGTCGAAGTCCGTTGATACCTTGACCGACAGGAAATCCTCGATGTTGTTCTCTCCGAGGAACTTCATTGCCTCGTCGAATACCATTTCCGGGTTTACTGCCTTCTTGAAGTTGAGGGCAGAGGATATGAGCCAGCTCTCCGAAGCATTGTTGGTGCTGTTGGCGTAGGCGGAAGCCTTCCATCCGTAGTTCGTGGTGTTCTGCCATACGTAGGACAGTGTGCCAAGCTCCATGTCGTAGATGTTGAAACCGCCGGCATTGCCGAGCAGCGTCTCGTTGAGGTATGTGCTCACGCGTGCCTCGATGCCGCTTTCGCCCTTGGAGAACGTGGTGGTCTCTTTCTTGTATTCCTTCGACCTTGCCCATCCGTCGGTGGCGGAGTAGGTGTATTCCGCAACGTCCATGTCCGAGCTTGACTGGCGGTAGACCACCGCCACCTTCTCGCCGTCCTCGGCAAACGGATATTCGCGTTGGATGAGGGTGGGGAGGTAATTGTCGGGCTTGGAGATTACCGTAGCCCCGATGAGGTCGTACCATGAGGGCTGGGCGGCGATAACCTTTGCGTCGCCGGTGGCGTAAACCTCCCATGCCGAACCGTTGTACTTGTAAACGGCGGACTTGTTGGCCTGCGCTGCGGCTGCGCGTGCTATGGCCTTGGCCTTTGCCGATGATGTGGCCTCGCTCACCGACGTAACCATCGTGTTGAGATATTTCTTGTTCGACGGGGCGCCGATGGTGTAGCCGTAGACGATGATGTTCTTGCCGTCGAGCGACGCGTCCACCATTCCCTCCGGAACATTCGCCAGGCTGCCCTGCACGGTAGCTCCGTCCACAGCCACGTTGTAGTAGTTGCCGCTGATGGTGAGCTTGCCGGTGTAAGTCACGTATTTCACGTAAGGCGCATCCACGTAGGCGTCGATGTCAGACCCGCCGAGAGCCTGCGGTGTCGGGTGCTTGTAGTCCGGCTCCTTGCCGGCCTTCGTCACCGTCACCTCCGCAGAGGTGGAATACTGCATCAGTCCGGCATACTGCGTTGTGGTGCCCGCTACCGACACCTCGTCGCCGATGCTTACCTCGCTCGTCTTGTACACGAGGATGTAGCCCGTGTTGTCGGTGAGCAGGAAGCCGCGGCTGTATGTGGCGCATACGATACCCTTCACCGTATATTCGCCGCCGGCGGTGTTTGCGGTGACCTCGGAGATTTTAGTGTATTCGTCGCCCTTGTCCTCGCTGGAGCCGGCCGGCTCGAAATCGGAGTATGCGTAGTTTGCCACCACGATGTCGCCCTGCTGTGCGTCGGCGTAGGCAGACTTCAGCAGTGCAGACATCTTGCCCACTGTGGACGGGGTGAGGTATGTGGCGGTAGACTTTCCGTCCCATGCCGTGGAGTAGTCGTCGGCGGTGAGGGTGTATTCGCCCCTCATGGCGCTGAAGTCGGCGAGATACTGCGACACGCCGCAGTATTCGTTGTATGTCACCTTGAACTTGGAGTCGATGTCGGCCTCCGGGTATTTGTCCTGGAGGAAAGCCGGCAGGAACTGGTCGGCGGTAATCATTGTCCCGAAGTATTTCGTGTTCTTCAGCTTGGCGAGTTCGGTGGAGTAGGGCGCGCTGCCGTCGGTCACGCTCTGGTCGAGCTGTGCGGCAAGCTCCTTGTTTGCCGAGAGGCTCGCGATGGTGGCATAGTCGGCGTCGGCGAGTTCAATGGCGACGTCCTTCTTGTCGCCGATCTGGCTCCCGATGTTGAACTGGTCGGCGTAGTCGCTGCACGAAGCCATTCCCATGAGGGCCGCCGCCGACAGTAAATATATCTTTTTCATGTTCGTAATTCTTGTGTATATGCTACAATGTGTGAGTTTTTAGAAATTCACCTTCAGCCTTGTGCTGAATGTGCGTCCGAAGGTGTAGTAACCGTAAACGTTGTCCTGTGTCGCCGTGCCCGAGCTTGGGTTCCACACCTTGCCAAGGTACTGGTAGTCGAAGAGGTTGTTCACGTTGCCCGATATCGTGGCGTTGAGGCCGGCAATCTTGAACTTGTACGAAGCGTTGAGGTCGAACTGGCTTGCCGTGGGCACTCTCCACGGGTCGGCCACGGTAGTGGTCTTTCCTGCGGTGAGGTTGCTTGCGCTGATCTGGTAGTAGGCGTAGTTGCGGGCGTAGAGGGTCCAGTCTGCGCCGATGCGTATCTGCTTGCCTATTTTCACTGTGGCGCCCAGGGCCGCCGTGGTCTGTGCCGAACCGCCCACGCGGATGCCCTTCAGGTCGATGCCGGCGAAATAGTGGTCCTCTGCCATCGGTGCGCTTGCCACGTTGCCGTCCTTGTCGAGCGGCTGGCCGTTGGCGTCGTAGATATATCCCTTGGCGTTGCTGTCCCATTTCCAGTCGCCGAGCGAGAGCATTCCGTTGATGTCGAGCCAGTACAGCGGACTGGCCTTGAACTCCAGTTCGATACCCTTGTGGAGAGCGTCAAGACCGCTCATGTTGATATATCCGTCGGTCTGCTGCGTGCCCACGGAGAGCTGCTTTGCCATACTCTTGTCCATCCATTTGGTCCAGTATGCGTTTACGGCAACCTGAAGCCAGTTCAGGCGGTAGCCGTAGCCAAGCTCGAAGGAGAACACCTTCTCGTTGCGCGCGTCGGGGTTGGTCACGTTGCTTGTGGAGAAAGAGAGGAAGATGTTGTTGAACTTGGGCGCGCGGCTGATGTAGCCGATGTTGAAGAAGGCGTTGTGGTGGTTGTCGAAGTTGTAGTTCACGCCACCCTTGATAGTTCCGCCGAGGTAGCTCTTTGTCTTCGACTCGGCGTGTGCCTCGTCATAATAAAGGTGGTCGTAGCGCCAGTAGGAGTTGTTGTTGAGCGAACCGGCAACGAATGCCGAGAGGGCGTTCTTGGAATATTCGGCCTGGAAGAAGACGCCTTCCTGAACCACGTGTCCGTCGTAGTCGCGGTACATGGCGTCGCCCACGCCGAGTTTCTTGTTCACCCAGTCGGGGTTGGAGGCGTTCACGTTGTTCTCTGCCTTTGCGTTCTTGCGCGAAGAGTCGATGTAGTAGCTGCCGTTGTATAGGTCGGTGAGGATGTTGGCGTGCATGCCCTTGTAGACGCGCATGTCGATACCGCCGTAGAAGTCGATGTTCTTGCCGAACTTGGAGTTGTATGTCGAAACGAGTCCGTACCAGTTGTGGTAGTTGCGCAGCTTGCCCATCACGAGCATTGAGCCGTGTTCGCTGTTCTCGTTGATGTCCTGTATCATGCCGTAGTTGAACGTGCCGTCGGCGTTGCGGTATTTTGTCTGGAGCGTTCCGTAGTTTGCTCCGTACCAGTCGGTGTATGAGTAGCCGTAAGTGCTGTTGCCCTGTCCGCTGTATCCGTATCCGCGTCCTATCGACATATAGAGCACGGTGTTCAGCGACGACTTCTCGTTGATCTGCCACTGGTGGTTCAGGCTGATCTGGGGCTTGTGGTAGACGTTGTATTCCGAAGTCTTGCGCTGTCCGTTCTTGTCGAAACCGTATGAGGAGTTGTACTTGTAGCTGCCCACTCCCCATACTTCCTCGGTCATCTTCCAGTCGGCCAGCTTCAGCGCACCCTTGCGCTGGTAGTGCTCCTGGTAGTTGCCGAAGGCCGTGAACGAGAGCTGGTGCTTCTCGTTGATGCGCTTGGCGATGTTCACGAAATACGTGTAGCTGTCGTATTCGGTGCCCTGCGCGTATCCGTCGCCGCCGGTTCTGGAACCCAGGATAGACATTGACCATCCGCTCTTCGACATTCCCGTAGAGGCGGTGAACATCACCTTGCTCATGTTGTCGTTGCCCATGCCGTAGTATATCGAACCGCCCTTCTTGGCCTCAAGACCCTTGGTTATGATGTTGATTGTTCCTCCCACCGACGGCGAGGAGAGCTTGGATGCGCCCAGTCCGCGCTGCGTCTGCATAGTGCGCGTCACGTCGGCAAGTCCTGCCCAGTTGGACCAGTACACGGAGGATGTCTCCATATCGTTCATCGGCACACCGTTCACCATCACGGCGATGTTGGTGTTGTCGAAGCCGCGCATGTATATCTCCGAGTCGCCGTAGCCGCCGCCCTCCTTGTTGGCGTGTACGCCCGGTGTGGACTTGAGCACTTCGGGGAACTCCTGTGTGCCTATCTTCTCGTCGATGAACGACATCGGCACGGACGACACCGCCACGGGGGTCTTGCGCGTCACGGCAATCTGCGACGTCACGATAACGTCGCTCAGCGTGTTCTCGTCGCTTTGCATCCTTACGGTGCCCAGGTTGCCGTGGCTGCGCGGCGACACGTTGAGGGTCTTCGTCTTGAAGCCGACATACTGTATCTGCACCTTTGAGTCGGGCTTCACGCCCTTCACGGTGAATGCGCCGTCGATGTCGGTTGCCGCATTGATACCGTCCACGGAGACTGTCGCGCCGATGAGGGGCTCGCCCGTCTCGGCATCAACCACCTTTCCGCGGAGTGTGGACTGCGCCGCGGCTGTTGCCGCACCGGCCATGGTCAGCACTGCCACGAGAACAAGGCTTTTTAAATGTTTTTTCATAAATGGAACTTATTGATTTAGAAGAATTAATAAATTTTGCACAAAGGTATTAATAATATTTAAATACAAGACACGAGAAGTTGAAAAATGTTTAATGTGTAATCAAGATTTAACATCTTGGGAACACGGGGATTGTGCCGTTTTCTTTCGCCGGCAGGTGCTCCGTCGGTTGAAAAGAGTGCTTTTCCCAATCGGGCATCGTACGATGTGAGGTCGTTTGTCGTACGATGCACAATCGTTTATCGTACGGTGTGAGGTCGTATATCGTACGGTGTATGGTCGGGGAAACCGTGCTTTGCTGCCGGTGGACGGCTTTCCCGTTTTCTGCGGGATGCCGCTTGTGCGAAATGTAATGCGAAAACTTTTCCCCTATATATAATATTAAATAGGTAAAAGATTTGCGGGATATTTATTAAATCCTTATATTTGCACCCCGAAAACATGACCGTGAAGCACAACTAAAAAAATCTAATATAAAAACAAATACTAATTAAAACAACAATCTCAAATGACAAGCTTAACAATCTTTATTGTCGCGGTTTTCATTGTGGGCTATTTCTTTATAGCCATTGAAAGCGTGACAAAAGTGAACAAGGCGGCAGTGGCTCTTCTCATGTTCGTTGCCTGCTGGACAATCTTCATGCTCGACCCCGGGCAGTACATCGCCGGGGCGGTGGGCGAAAACGTGGCGTCTGCCGTCAGCGAGACGATAGAACACCACCTTGGCAGCACCGCCACCACGCTCTTCTTCCTCATGGGAGCCATGACAATCGTGGAGCTGGTTGACCAGAACGGCGGATTCAATTTCGTGCGCGACACGCTGAAGACAAAGAGCAAGAAAGCCCTGCTGTGGCGTATCGCCTTCATGACGTTCGTGCTCTCGGCAATTCTCGACAACCTCACCACGGCAATCGTGATGATCATGATTCTGCGCAAACTCGTGAGCGACCACAAAGACCGTATCATCTACGCCTCGCTCGTGGTTATAGCCGCCAATTCCGGCGGTGCGTTCTCGCCGATCGGCGACGTTACCACCATCATGCTCTGGAACAAGGGCGTTATCACCGCCGGCGGCGTGCTGACGGAAATCGCCCTGCCCTCCATCGTGTCCATGGTGATACCGGCATACGTGCTGTCGTTCTCCCTCAAGGGCGAGCTCGTCGTGCCTGAAGGTGACGACAGTGCAACGGAATCGTCGGACTTTACCGCTTCGCAGCGCAAGGCTGTGTTCTTCCTCGGTGTGGGCGGACTTATCTTCGTGCCTATCTTCAAGTCGATTACCCACCTGCCTCCGTTCGTGGGCATCCTGCTCGTGCTTGGCGTGCTGTGGACGGTAACGGAGGTGTTCTACAGCAACCTGCCCAAGTCGGCGGCAAAGAGCACCATGCAGAAGCGCGTGAGCAACATGCTCTCGCGCATTGATATGTCCACCATCCTGTTCTTCCTTGGTATCCTCATGGCAGTGGGCTGTCTTGAGACGATGGGCGTGCTCACACAGCTCGGCACCGGTCTCAACGAGGTGTTCGACGGCAACCATTTCCTCATCACCGGTATCATCGGCGTGCTCTCGAGCATCGTGGACAATGTGCCTCTTGTGGCCGGCTGCATGGGTATGTATCCTGTTGATCCCGCCGTCGGCGGCGACATGTCGGTAGACGGCATCTTCTGGCAGCTCCTTGCCTACTGTGCCGGAGTGGGCGGTTCAATGCTCATCATCGGTTCTGCGGCAGGTGTCGTTGTGATGGGTCTGGAGAAGATAACCTTCGGCTGGTATATGAAGAAAATCACATGGGTGGCCTTTGCCGGCTATCTCGCCGGTATCATCGTGTACTGGGTGGAGAAATCTGTGATTGGGCTTTAACCCGTTGGTGAAATAAAATATTAAAGGCGGTTTCCTTGTTCGGGAAACCGCCTTTAATATTAACTGTGGGAATTAACGGTGGGGATTTATTCCTCGAGAGCAGCCTTTAGCTGTTCGAGAGCCTGCCGGAGGATTGCCCTCGGTGTTCCTACGTTCATTCTCATGAAGCCCTCGCCGCCTTTGCCGAACATCTCGCCGTCGTTGAGCGCGAGCCGCGCCTTGTTCACGAACAGGTCCACAAGTGCGTCGTGGCTCAGATGCAGTCCGCGGCAGTCGAGCCACACAAGGAACGACGCCTCGGGGCGCAGCGGCTTTATCCCGGGCAGATGCTCGCGGCAGAAGTCCTCCACGAAGAGAATGTTCCCCTCCACGTATTTCAGCATTTCCTTGCGCCATGCCTCGCCGTTCTTGAAGGCGGCAATAGTGGCAATGGGTGAGAAGAGGGGAGCCTCGTTGAGTTCGTTGGCGGCAAGCCAGGAGTAGAATTTCTCCCTTATCCCGTCGTCGGGCACGATGGAGTAGGAGCTTACGATGCCGGCGATGTTGAAAGTCTTCGACGGCGCTCCGAATGTGATGCTGCACTGTGCCGCCTTCTCCGACGCTGTGGCGAAAGGCACGTGCCTGTTGTCCCAGAGCGCCATGTCGCAGTGTATCTCGTCGGAAACGACGATTATGCCCCGTTCGTGGCAGAAGTCGGCAAGCCTTGCCAGCGTGTCCCTGCTCCACACAATGCCTGCCGGGTTGTGGGGATTGGAGAGGATGAGCACCTTGCATTTGTCGTCCGCCACCTCTGCGAGGTTGTCGAAATCCATTGAATACGAACCGTCGGCGTTCTCCTTGAGCGGATTAAACACCACCTCCCTGCCGTTGCCCTCCGGCGTAAGTCGGAAGGGGTGGTACACGGGCGGCTGGATGATAACCTTGTCGCCGGGTTTGGTAAACACGTTGATTACCATTCCGATGCCCTTCACGATGCCGGGGATATAGCTGAGCCATTCCCGTTTCACGTTCCACCCGTGGTGGTCGAGAATCCATTTCTGCACTGTCGGCCAGTAGTCGGCCGGCTCCACGGTGTAGCCGAAGAGCGAGTGGTCGAGGCGGCGGCGCAGCGCGTCGGTGATGAACTGCGGCGTTTCAAAATCCATGTCCGCCACCCACAGCGGCAGCAGGTCAGCCCTGCCGTAGCGTTCCGCGAGCACCTCGTGTTTCAGGTCGCCGCTCCCGGAGCGGTCTATAATTTTGTCAAAATCGTACATTGTCGGATGAATTTAACTTTCCACTGCCTGTTTTATGTCCTCAAACACGTCGTCCATGTCCTCCAGTCCCACGGATATTCTCACCGTGGTGTCGAGTACGTCCATGGCGGCACATTCCCCGGCGGAGAAATTGCCGAAGATGGTGCTTGCCGGGTGAATGGCGAGCGTGCGGTTGTCGAAGAGGTTCGTGGCGCGACGCACCAGCCTGAGGCTGTCTATCATCCTGAAGCATGCTTCCTTGCTCTCCATGTCGATGGTCATCATCGCTCCGGCGGTGTTGCCGAACTGCCTCTGCGCTATGTCGTGGAAAGGGTTGTCGGCCAGCCCCACGTAGTTCACCCTCTTTATGGCGGGCAGCGTGCGAAGCTTCTGGGCGAGATACAGTGTGTTTTGGCTCTGCACGCGGTAGCGGGCGTCGAGCGTTTCCAGTCCGAGCGACTGCATGTACGCCACGTGCGGTGTCATGTAGGCACCGAAATTGAAGAGCATCTCATTTTTCATCCTGTTGCCGAAACCCTCTGCCGTGCCGTAGTCGATTACGAGGCCTCCGAGCGACGTGGCGCCGCCGGAGAGGTACTTGGTGCTCGACACCACCTCGATGTCCACGCCCAGCTCCTTTGCCCGGAACTGCGTGAAGGGGATTACCGTGGTGTCGGCAACGAGCGGCACGTTATGTTCGTGTGCGATGGCGGCAATCGCCTTGAGGTCTGCCACTTCCATCTGGGGGTTTGTTATAATCTCCAGGAAGATGCAGCAGGTGTTGCCGTCGATGCGGCTTTTCACCTCGTCGAGGCTTGTCAGGTCGCATGGCCTTGCCTCTATGCCGAATCGCCTGAACGACCCGGTGATGAGCGAGAAGGTGTTGCCGAACATGTGGCGCGATGTCACAATGTTCTTGCCGTTGGCGGCGAGAGCCATCAGCGTGTTGCTTATGGCAGCCATGCCCGACGACAGAGCCACCACGTTGTCGGCTCCGGTGAGGGATTTCACCTTGTCCTCGAGATACATCACCGTGGGGTTCATCACTCTGGAGTAGTCGGGTGCCGTGACCCTTCCCGTGAAGGCGTCCGCCATGTCGGCGGCGGTGTCAAACTCATACGCCGCCGTGTGGTAGACGGGCATGCTCAGCGCGCCGTAGGCGTCATGTCTTGCGAACGGCGTGTCGATGGCTTTTGTCTGATTCTTCATTATCCTATAAAGCGTTTGTATTTAGAATTCGTTCCAAAGTTATGTCTTTATTGTATTGCGTAGACTCCGTCATTTTCTATTCTTGACATAAAAAAAAGGTTCATATTTTTATGGATTCTCACTACGTCTACGTGACAATCTAAAAGATTTTCCAAATACTCTTTTAAGTCGGCCAATAAAAAAGGATTCGGGGTTTCTGTCTCAACACAAACATCCAAGTCACTAAGAGCCGTTTGTTCGTTTCTTGACACAGAACCAAAAATGCGCAGTGTCTTTATCCCAAAATCATGGGTTATTTTGGAACGGTTGTTTCCTATGGCCGATATGTAATACTGAAGAGAATTCATAAGATATGTTCTTTTGCAGACACGAAAATAGGCATTATTCCCGAGACTGCAAAATTTCTGACGGGAAAATTTAAAAAGGCGGGTTCTTCTTGTTTCAACCTAAGTGGCCGATGCTCCTTCCCGTTGCGCAATGTGACACAAAGATATACCCATTATTTGGTATTTGGACATAAAATTAATGTAAACGCAAACAAAAGTGAAACTTTATTGTTCGTTTTACGAAATTAGTTCGTACATTTGCGAACGGTAACATTATCATGTATATTAACTAATAATTATCCCATTTCTATGACAAGAAAATACCCATTGTTCGTCATCGGGACATCTGTATTTCTCACGCTTACGCCGTTCGGCATTCTCAAGGCGCAGGCACAGAGGGCACAGAAGCAGCAGATGGTTTCATCGCAGTTTGCCAGTCCCCACAAGGTAACGCCCGAAGAGATAAAGGCCCGCGTGGCGGAGTCGAAGGCCAAGCATCCGCTACTCCATCAGCGGGTGCTGCCCACAAAGGTGAAGCGCGACAGCATCGTGCGCCTGAACCGCAACATCGAGAGCGGTGTAAAGATGAAACAGGCAGGCAAGAACAGTTTCATACTCAGAGCCAACAACGATGAGACGAAGACCCTGTGGGGCAACGTGCTCTTCGACAAAACATGGGGTGACTATGTGGAATACGGCATGTATTCGTTCGACACCAAAGCCCCCGTCACCACCAGCAAACTCTTCGGCGACGACTTCTGCCGCGCCACGGGAGCCGGAGCGTGGGTAGGGAACGAGCTGTATTTCGTGATGTATATGAGTATCTATGGCGTCGATATGATATATCTCTACAAATACGATACCGACACATGGACGATGCTTGAAGAAAAACGCCTCGACGATTTCTCCCTCGTGGCGAACGAGACGGCCATCGCCGCCGACGGCACCGTGTATGGCTGCTTCCTCGACGCCGACGGCGTGAATTTCGAGCTGGGCGTGGCGGACTATGCCAACAAGACACGTTCCACGATAGGTCCGCTCAGACATGCCTATGTCGCTATGGGTATCACAAGCGACAACATCCTCTACGGAGTGGCAAGCGACGGCAGCCTCTACCGCATAGACACCGCCACCGCTGAAGAGACCCTCGTGGGGTCCACGGGCAAGCAACTTGCCATGAGCGACGGCAACTACTACTACCAGAGCGGTGAGATAGACCAAACCACCAATACCTTCTACTGGGACTGCGTGGATGCAGACCAGAAATCCACGCTGTACACCGTAGACCTCGCTACCGGCGCGCTCACCGCAATCGGCGACTTTGCCAACAACGAGATGGTGGCGCTTCTCACCATACCAAAGGCCGCTGCTGCCGACGGGGCGCCTGCCGCAGCCACCGACCTCACCTGCGACTTCGCCGGCGGTTCGCTCACGGGCGACATCTGCTTCAAGGTGCCCGTCAATACCTTCGGCGGCAGTCCGCTGGCACAAGAGAAACTCACCTACACCATATTTCTCGACGATAAAGAAATAGACGGCGGCACGGCAATGCCGGGCGAAACGGTAAGGCGGAGCGTGACACTCGCCAATGGCTACAACAAAATCACCGTGGTGCTGGCAAACAAAGAGGGCAACAGCCCGAAACTCGCAGGCAGCTACTATGCCGGCTATGACGTGCCGGTGTCCACGGGCGACGTGAAGACAGAACTTGACGCCGCCACGGGCAAGGTGACAGTGACGTGGCAGGCACCCGACAAGGGCGTGAACGGCGGATACGTTGGTGATGTGACATATACAATCAAACGCTATCCCGGCGGTGACGTAGTGAAGGAGAACTACGCCAGCACCACATTCGAAGAAACACTGCCTGACGGGGAATACAAGACCTACGCCTACGGCATAACGCCCGACAACCACGGCATGAAGGGCACGGAGCTGGTGAGCAACTACGTGGCTTACGGAACGGCTCTCACACCTCCCTTCCTCGGCGGTTTCGACGATGAGGGCGAGATGGCGTATTTCACCGTTATCGACGGAAATGACGACGGCGTGACATGGAGCTTCGACAAACCGCGCTTATACAATGGCTACGACGGTGCGGCTGCCATAACGCGCGGCGAAGACAAGGTGGCGTTCGACGACTGGTTGGTAAGTCCCGCCCTTCAGCTAAAGGCCAACCACCAGTACCACATTTCGTTCAGGATAAAGGGACTGTATAAATACTATGCCGAGAAGGTGGAGGTGAAATACGGCAACCAGCCCACTGCGGCCGGCATGACAGAGACACTCATGGCAGAGACAACGCTCAAGTCGTCAGACTACGCCGTTAAGTCGTTTGAGATCAACGCCACCAAGGATGAGGTTATCTACCTCGGTTTCCACGCCCTCACCGAAAAGAGCGAGGCCATGGGTATCTTTGTGGACGACGTGTATGTCACGGCAGGTGTGCATCAGGATGCGCCGCAGACAGTGACGGACCTCACCGCAGAGGCCGACGCCACTGGCGCACTCAGGACGAAGATAACCTTCAAGGCCCCCACCAAGACACTCAGCGGCGGCACGCTGGGCGACATAACCGGCTTCCAGCTGCGCCGCACGGGACAGGTGGTGGCGGAGATACCTGCCGCCGTACCGGGTGCTACAGTGTCGTTCACCGACGAAACGGCGACGAACGGTTACAACGTGTACAGCGTGGCTGCCGTAAACAGCAAGGGCGCAAGCTTCTTCTGCGACCCCGTGGCGGTGTACGTTGGCGAGGACACGCCCTCCGTTCCTGTAAAGAGCAACACGGAGACATACGACAACAGCGTGCGCCTGAACTGGACGGCTCCTGCCGTAGGGGCTCACGAGGGCTACCTCAATCCCGCCAATATGACCTATACCCTGGCGACAAGAGAAGGTGACGCCTATTATTCCACCTACGATGAAGTGGGAAAGGTGACAGGACAGACCAGTTTCGACTATGCCGTGGACACCAACGCCGAGGTGGTTTCCGAGGCCGGATACACGCAGGATGTGAAAACGCTCTATGTGAACGCTGCCAACAGCTACGGCGAAAGTTCCTACATACCGCTGCCGTCGTTCATCTTGGGCAAACCTTACGGGATTCCGTTCTCTGCCAGCGTCAAGGACCAAAAGTTCTACCACGTCCTTTGGTCGGCGTGGGGCACAGGCAAGTCGGACTTCGACCTCTCCACCGAATCGGTGGACAACGACGGCGGCTGCTTCCATGTAAGTCCTGTCAGCAGCGACGATATATCATGTCTCGGTTCGGGAAAGATTGCTCTCGGCGGTGCTGTAGCGCCAAAGCTGATGTTCCACTACAAGGCAAGCGCAGGAAGCAATGCCAAGATTAACGTGGAGGTGGAGACACCCGACGGCAAGAGCCATGTGGCAGGCGCCATAGACTGCAGCAAGGGCACCGGGGGCGAATGGCAGGCTGCCGGCATCGACCTGAGCCAGTGGGCAAACGAACGCTTCATCACCTTCGACTTCGCAGTGCAGGGCAACACGTATTCGGATATATTCATCGACCGCCTCTTCGTGCGCGACACTCATGCCGATGACCTCAACGCAGAAATCTCCGCTCCGGAAAGCCTGAAGAAGGGCGGCGCGGCACAGGTGAAGGTGAGGGTGAACAACTTCGGCGAGAACGAGGCGAAGAAATTCACCGTGAACCTCTATGCCAACGGCAGTCTCGTGGACAGCAAGAAAATCACCTCGCCGCTTGCGGCATACGCATTCACCGACGTGGTGTTCGACTTCCAGAGCAACGTGCTCGACCAGAACGAGTCGGTGGAACTCAAGGCGGTAGTCGACTATGCCTACGACCTCAACGAAGACGACAACACGGTGTCGACAACCGTCAAGTACACCACCAGCAGCAAGCCCCAGCCCGACCAGCTGTATGTTGGCGTTTCCGCAGAAGGCGTGGTGCTCTCGTGGACACCCGTGGCTGCCAACAACGAGACGGTGACGGAAAGCTTCGAGGACGGTACGTCGTGGAGCCAGGACAGTTTCTGCGGCTTCACCTCCACGGCGGTAAATTCCGGGACAACGGGAGGCGTGTTTGACAGCTACTCGTTCCCGAACCAGGGTTCCAACTACGCTTTCATGCTCTTCGACCCCGCCAACGGATGGCTCACCGAGGCACAGCTCAACCAGGTGCCCGACTTCAAGGCTCATTCCGGCGACAAGTATCTGGCATCGCTCTACCGCGTCGACGACGACGGCTATGACGTGAGCCAGGACAACTGGCTCTTCAGTCCGGAACTCTCCGGCGACGAGCAGGAGGTGAGCTTCTTCGCCAAGAACTACAAGGACTCGGAAACTACGTACAAGGAGACGTTCGACGTGCTCTATTCCACTACCGACAACAACAAGGCTTCGTTCCAGAAGATAGGCGACAGCTACGCACTGTCCGACGGCAAATGGCTTGAGGTGAAGGTTGCACTGCCCGCAGGCACCAAGTATTTCGCCATCAACCATAATACCTACACATGGGACAACCCGTTCTTCTTCATGATAGACGACATCACCTACACCAAGGGTGCCGGAAAGGTGACGGGCTACAATATCTACCGTGACGGCAAACTGCTGGGCACCGTGGATGCAGCCACATCAACCTTTACCGATACCGGGATAAAGGCCGGCGACACCAATGAGTACACCTACGGCGTAACTGCCGTGTACTCTACGGAAGAGTCGGAGGCTACGCTCGCCTCGCATGTCATTCCTTCGGGCATCGACAGCGTGGAGTCTGACGCTAAGGCCTACGATGTCTACACCACCGAGGGCTTCTGCGTGGCAAGGGGCGTGAAAGACCTCCAGTCGCTCAGGAAGGGCGTTTATGTGGTGAACGGACAGAAAGTGGTGGTGAAGTAAAGAAACTGGTTTCACTTTTTTGACAAGCAAACCGAAACGATGAACATTACAAGTTTCAGAAACAGTACAGCATTGGCGGCGGCGTGTCTGGCAGTATTCCTGCCTGCCACGCTGAGCGCCAAGCTCCGCAGCCAGCAGCAGATGCTGCAGGCTGCCCGGCTGGCTCTCTGCGGTGAAGGCAACCTCAGCGCACAGGCTAAAGTGAAGGGCAACACCGTGAAGAGGATAGCGGCTGCCGACAGCTATACCGTATATGGCACTGCCGCGGGAGGCTTCGCCGTCATTGCCAACGATGACTTGATACCTGCCGTGCTCGGCTATTCCGACAGGAGCTACGACAACAGTATGGCGAACGCCAATTTCAAGTGGTGGCTGGATGCCGTGGACGAAGCGGTGAAAGCCAAGGTGAAGGCGGGCAAGCAGGTGGCGAGGACTACACTGCCCGATACAGGCAAGTATCCGGAGGCGGTGTCGCCGCTCCTCACCACCACGTGGGGACAGGAAGCACCCTACAACAACCTCTGTCCGATAGCCACCGACGGCACGGGCAGGTGTCTCACGGGCTGCGCCGCCACATCCACGGCACAGGTGTTCTATTATCACAAGGGACCGAAGAACGGCATGGGCTCGCGCACCATCTATTATCCCTACGGCCAGACAACGGGCATTGCAATCAGCGTGGATTTCGAAAAGGATGTCTACGACTGGAGCAACATGATTGACTCCTACAGCGGAAGCTATTCCACTGCCGAAGGCGATGCCGTGGCGATGCTGATGAGAGACATCGGCGTGGCTGCCGACATGGAATACGGGTCGGACGCGCAGGGCGGCAGCGGCACGCTGCACGAGACTCTCGCCTTGGGGCTGCAGCGCTATTACGGTCTTACCGACGTGGAATACCTTAACCGCAAGGACTACACCGAGCAGGACTGGATGAACATCATCTACGGCCAGCTGACGAACGACATGCCCATCGTTTACGGAGGATATACCAAGAGCAAGTCAGGGCACTCCTTCGTTTTCGACGGCTACGACAAGAACGGACTCGTACACGTGAACTGGGGATGGGACGGGTCGCACAACGGTTACTACGACGTGGCGATACTCGACCCGCCTGCCGGCTACGTGTTCAGCGAGCTGCAGGAAATGATTGTCAATATCAATCCCGAGTCTGCCGTCAGTCTTATCGACGGAGAAGTGAAGGTGGAGCAGCCGGGCACACTGCGTTCGCTCGTTGATGCCGACAATTTCTTCAATTACAAGTCGCTCAAGGTGGAGGGCGAGGTGAATGCCGCCGACCTGCGTGCCATAAGGGAGATGGCTGGAGTGGACGAGAACGGAAACCGCACGCACGGACAGCTCGCGGTGCTCGACCTGAGCAGGTCCGGCATCGTGGCGGGTGACGACTACTATCTTATTGACAAGAACAAAAAGCTCACCATTGCCGCCGGCAATACTCTGCCCGACAAACTGTTCTATGGCAGCAGGCTTGCCGAGATAGATTTCCCGGAAACGGGAATAAAGAGCGTTGGCTCGGGCGTATGGGCTTATTGCAACAAGCTTGCCACCGTGAAGCTCTCCCCGGGCAGTGACGCCGACTTTGTGGTGGACGGTCCGCTGGTGTATTCCAAGGACAAGAGCAAGCTGATAGCCGCCACTCCTCTCTACCGCGACGACATCAGCGTGCCGCAGGGCGTGACGACTGTCGGCGACTACGCCTTTGCCGGATGCTGCATGACGCGCAATATCTCGCTTGGCGACGACGTGAAGAGTATCGGCAAGGAAGCCTTCGGCTACTGCTGGTCGCTGGAACAGCTGAAGGTGCGGTCAAAGGACATTCCGCAGCTTACGGGGTCTGACGTGTTCTCCGGTGCGAGCACCGAATCGTGCAGACTGGCGGTGCGTGCCGGCATGAAGACACGCTATGCGTCGTTGGCGCAGTGGAAGGATTTTTCAAATATCGTGGAATTCGGCACTTCCGTGAAGGTGCGCAACGCTTCGCGCGAATATGGCGAGGAGAACCCCGAGTTCTCGTTCACCGTCAGCGGCGACAAGGTGGAGGGAACGCCCGTTATGACTTGCGAGGCCACAAAGTCATCGGGAGTGGGCCGCTACAAGGTGACAATCAGCCGCGGCACCATAGTGGGCGACGACGTGGAGTTTGAGAACGGATACCTCGTCGTCAAGGAGGCTCCGCTGACGGTTGTCGCCGAAGACAAGACCCGCGCCGCGGGAATGGAGAACCCGGAGTTCACCCTGCGCTACGAGGGCTTCAAGAACGGCGAGACGGAGAGCGTGCTCAACGAGAAACCGGTCGCTTCGTGCGTGGCTGACAGCAAATCCCCCGCCGGTGTGTATGACATAACGGTGGAGGGCGGTGACGCAGACAACTACGACCTGGATTATGTGAGCGGAAAACTCACTGTGACCGAAGCCACCGGCATCGCTGAGGTGAACGCAAATGCGACTTCGCGGCAGTTCGACGTGTATTCGGTAACCGGACAGGTTGTTGCCAAGGGTGTTACAAGTCTCAACGGCCTTTCTTCCGGAGTATATATTATAAAAGGTAAGAAGGTGGTTGTGGAATAGCTGCAAGACACCGTTCATTCATGATGCCCCGCAACGGCAGAAGCTGACAGAGCGAAAACACAAGTCGCCGAAAGCTCTCACCGTTGCGGGGCATTTCTTTCGGCGACGAGCTTTTGGTAGGTGGAAGGTGTCATGCCGTTCACGTTCTTGAAGGCGCGCAGGAAATTGCTCGCAGAGCTGTAGCCGAGCGAATTGGAAAGGGCCTGGATGGTGAAATTGCCGAAATTCTCAGTGTCCTCCATCCTGCGGCACACCTCACGTATGCGGTATTCGTTGAGCAGCGTCTTGAAATTCTTCTTGTACGTGTTGTTGATGACCCACGACACGTAGCGCGTGTTGGACCCTATCTCTTGCGCCAGCGACGTCAGCGTGAAGTCGGACCGCGATATAATGTCCACGTTTTCCATCACCTGCGTCACTTTCGAGAGAATATCGTCAATCTGTTCCTGCGTGAGGAATATGTCGTTGTCGGCTTTTGCGTCGTCAGCGCCGCCGTTTTCCTCCTGCGCTGTGGTGTCAGCCGTCTGTGCGGAGCTTTTCTCGCGCAGTTTCTGTGCCATGCGCCCGGCAATCGTCAGTTCCCTGTTCTTGCTTATCACGAGCTGGTAGGCGTGTTTCAGCCGGCGGTTCTTTGTTATGATAATCGCCACGAGGGCGGAGAGTACCGCGACAAACGCTATGCACACGATGATGAACAGCCATTGCCGGTCCACGGTGGTGTTGAGTGCCGTGATGTCGTCCTTGTTTGTCTTGCCCTCGAATTTCACGATGCGGTTGTCTATTGCCTTTATCTGTTGCTTGGCGATTCTCGCGTTGAATGTGGAGTCGGCAAGCCGGCGGTATTCCTTCGATTTCGCCGTGTCGCCGCTGGTGCGGTAGATGTCGCAGAGCATTTCGTAATACGCCTCTTTCCATAGCTTGCGCTTGTCGTCACTGGAGTATCGCTTGTATTCCTCGCAGTATCTCAGAGCCTCGCTGATGTTGTTCCGGTAGAGCTGGATGTAGACCATGAGGCCGTAGACCGACTTCATGTATTTCCTGTCGAGCCTGTGGCGCAACACGCAGTCGTTGGCGAGGTGCAGCAGTTGCAGTGCCTTGCCGTATTTCTTCTCCATGCAGTTTATCAGTGCCCCGTTGTAGAGCGCATAATACTGCTTTATGTTCTCGCTTTCGTTGGGCAGCGACTGCTGCAGGGCGTAGTAGCGTTTTGCGTTCTTGAGGTCGTTCACGAAACCGTAGCAGCACGTGATATACGACACGCATTTGCCCTGCATGGTCTCGTCGCCAGTCTCGCGCGCCTTTTCCAGGCATTTGTTGAAATAGTACAGCGCGCGCTCCATGTCGTCCATCCTCACGTAAACCATCCCGAGGTCGTATAGCCCCTCGGTGTATGTGTGCTCGTCTTTCGCCTCCCTCGCCGCTTTCATTGCGTCGAGGTATAGCGACGTGGCCTCTGAATACTGTTCGTTTTCGTACAGGGCTTTGCCTTTTTCAAGCTTCGCCTTCGCCTCGTCGTTGGTCTTGGCGATGCAGGCGAATGACATGAAAAGGAATGAAATTGCAACTGCAATGTATCTGAAATTCATAAATATTCGGTTTTTCCATTGCAAAAGTAGCAATTTTGTTTCTTTTTTCAAAAATCGAAATAACAAAGGGTAGTGATTTTCATCGTTTTCCTGTCAATGGCGTAATTTTGCAGCTGAAACGGTGGATGGATGATATTTGTCCGCTGCAATTAATGGATATTTACAAAGTTCAACGTATAACAATAAATGTAAGGCGTATGAGAAAGACTTATTTTTACACATTGTTTGCATTGGCTCTCGCTTCAGGAAATGCAGGGCTTGCCAGTGCTGCCGCTATGGCGGAAAAGGAAGTGGCGGCGCAGAAACTCGACAAGCCTGCATTGGTGCAGGGCAACAGCGAAAAGCAGATGCCGGAAGAGGTAAGGGCATTCCTTGCCACGCCGGTGGGCCGCAATTTTACGGCAGAACAGGTGATGTCGGTTTACGGCAGGAAGAACCCCGTGGCGAAAGCTGCGTCAGACGGGGTGGTCTACGAAGCGAAGATTGACGAGGATTTCTCCCTTATGACAGCCGGCAGCGAGGATGCTCCCGACGCGACAGACGTCAACGGGCTTATCGACGATTACACAAAGGAAAAAGGGTGGGGCGCTTTCCTCACTTACCAGGCTGGCGGCAAGGCTTACCTCGGCTTCGACGAGGTGGGCGACGACGGCCCCGGTTTTCTCATGACACCGGCGGTTGACCTTTCCGAGGGTGACGGCGTGTTCAAGGTGTCGTTCCGCGTGAAGAACGTGAACCCCAATGCCACGGATCAGGTCTTGCAGTATTTCATCATGGACGACGACCCTGACCACAAGAATATCGAGGCGGCGGCGAGTCTGCCGATGACGACGGAGTGGACAACACAGGAGCTGTTTGTTGACGGCGGTCTGAAATACACCTCGGTGATGTTCTTCGGATGGCAGGGTAAGGTGCTTGTCGACAACGTGAAGGTGGAGAAAGTGACCTATCCGCTCAGCCAGCCTAAGAATGTGGTGCCCACCGTGACCGGCGGAGGAGAGATTTCCGCCACGTGGGATGCAGTGGAAGGGGCAGCGAAGTATAATGTGCAGTTGGCAGACGCTGACGACGACTATAAAGTGGTGGCGGAGAAAACCGTTGATGAGACTTCGGCCGTTCTCGAGGCTTCGCTTGACCCCACGCACAAGTATGCTGTGTTTGTTGTGGCTGAAAACGGCGAAAAGACATCTTATCCGGGTCATGGATATGCAAACATGACGGTTTCCAAGGTTGAAGCTCCGGTGGCTCTCGATGCCACCAACGTCACGACATCCGGATTTACCGCCAACTGGGAAAAGTCGCAGTATGCCGCCAACTACAAGGTTTCGTTTGTCAGAACCCATACGGCGGAGGCAGATGGCGAGGAACTGACGTATATCGACGACGATTTCAGCCAGATACCCTACAGTGCCAACGATCCCCACGGTACTGTAATGACACAAGATTTCAAGACGCCGGTGAGCCTCGACGACATGTTCAATACCCCGGGCTGGAGCACATTGCTCGGTATTGGAATGACTGGCGCCTTTGGTATAACAAACGTGTATGAGGGCTACGGTGTCCCCGGCGCCCTGTTCGGCCCGAAGTCCGACTTCACCGTCGGCGGCGGTAAGGCACACGTTACGGGTGTTGCCCTGACGAGCGTGGACGACGCTCAGGTGAAGGTGGGCTTTGCCAAGATCGGCTTGATGAATACCATCACGTTCAACGACGGCGCACAGGTGTTCGACGTTTCCGCGTCGGGCAGTGCCTTCGATGTGGAGGTGAGCGGCGGCAGTGCGGACTCAAGGCTCGTATTCCAGATTATCGACGCTGCGGAGGGTGGCGACGTGGTGTTGTTTACCAACATCAAGGCGACAGCCACACTCAACAAGGGCGACCGCTACACATTGCCTTACAGCTTCGCCACTTTGCCGTACGACGCCACTTCATACACAATGGAAGTGCCGTTCACCGGCGAGGACAAGTTTGAATACACCGTGTCGGGCAGCTTCGGCGACACGAAGAGCGCAGACTCTAACACAATAACAGTGTATTCGCCCAAGTCAACGGCAATCGGCGGCGTGAAGGCTGGGGCCGGCACTGAGGCTGTCTACACCACGCTCGACGGAGTGCGCGTGGACAACACCGCCAAGTCTGGCGTGTATATCGTGAAGCAGGGCGGCAAGACCTTCAAGGTTCTGAAATAAACCCGGTGTAATCTGAAAGCTTATGACAAAGTTCATTAAGAGCATAACAAAAGTGGCGGCATGCGTCATGCTGTGGGCTGCGGCCTGCACGGCGGCGGATGCTGCCGCTTTTCATTTCGGCCCCTGCGAGGGGCAGGTGAGTGAGAAAGGCTACGGCAAGCCGGGCAACGGCACCATATCCGCCGCAGTGGTGATAACAAAGGAACAGTTGGCGAGATACGCCGGGGCGCACGTGAAGGGCGTGAGAATATCCCTCGTGACGACCGACGGTTTCTCGGGACTGCGTGCCTGGCTGCGGCATTCGCTCTCGGATGCCAATGCGGACTCTACCGTCGTTGCTGCGCCGCAGACGGGCTGGAACGAAATCCTGTTTGCTGACGGCGGCACTGTGGGCGGCGACGAGGATATCGTCGTGGGCTACAGCTTCGAGCAGGAGGTCACGGCAAAGTGTATGTCGGTGGCAGGCCCCGTTTCCGCCAACGGCTACTGGGTGGCTAAGAACGGCGAGTGGATGGACAAGAGCGGCGACAATGTGGGTTCGCTCGGCATCGAACTGATAATCGAGGGCGACAACGTGCCGGAAAATGACCTCGGCATCACGTCGGCGAAATACGACATCGTAACCGAATACGGCAATCCGTTCAATGTGACTGTCTGTGTGCAGAATATCTCCAACAATCCCGTCAGCGGATACAGCTACTCGTATAGGCTGGGCGATATTGTGTTGCCCGAAACGGCGGTGAACAAGGCTCTCGCTCCCTTCGGGCGCGACACGCTAAGTTTCTCCATCCAGTCTGATATCGTGGCGAAGGGCGTGAAGATACCCGTGGAGATAACGGTGGCGGCCGACGGCGACGGCTATGCGCCCAACAATACCGCCACCGTGTATCTGTCCACCTACGACGGCAGCAACACTCAATACCACCACAACGTGCTGCTCGAGGAATTCAGCACCGAGCAGTGCGGCAACTGTCCGCGCGCCATCAACGCCATAGAGCAGTGTATGGAGATGGGCTACGACAAGAATGTGATACAGGTGACCCACCATTCGGGCTACAATTTTGACTTTCTCTCCACTGCCGACGACGCGACAATGGAATGGTTCTATGGCGGCAAGGGTGTGTATGCTCCCGCCGCCATGCTCGACCGCCTCGACGACAGTCCGCTGAAGACGGTTCTCGGCGGCAAGGAGGGAACGCCCGTCATGTCGGTGGGCTACGCCAACACGTATCAGCTGGGGCTCAAATACGCCACCTCCCGCCCGGCCTTCGTCAGCGTGACACCCGTTTGCAGCTACGATGCGGAGTCGCGCCGTCTTGACATCACGGTGGATGTGGAGAAAGACGAGGTGTTCGACGCACAGTGCGCTGCGCCGCGCCTTACGGTGGTGATACTTCAGGACAGTATCCTGCATCATCATCAGGCCGGCTATTCCTCTTCCACTTTCAGGCACCGTCATGTCTACCGCGCCAGCGTGACGCCGCTCTTTGGCGATTTGCTGGAGTGGAACGACAACAAGGCGCAGGCGAAATATTCCTACACTCTGCCCGAAGCGATAGCGTCGGAACTGTTCTATGAGGAGGCGTACGACAAGAATGTGGAGCTTGTGGCGCGCGATGTGGAGGTTGTTGCCTTCGTGGGCAACTACAATCCCGACGACTGCACCGACTGCACCGTGTTCAACGCCGGCAGGTATGACCTGAAGAATGACATCCCGCTGTCGGTGGACGGTATCCGGAACTGCGGTGCGCCTGCTGCGGTGGAATATTTCTCTCTCGACGGCATCCGCCTGGCCGCAGCCCCCTCTGCCGGCATATATCTGACGCGAATGAAATACGCCGACGGTACGGTAAAGACCCGCGCCTGCGCACCGTCGCGAAAGTAGTGTTGTAGACTACAAAGGTGGAGCCTGTAAATTCCACTTGAAACAAAAAAAACGCCTGCATCCAGACAAGCTATGACGACTTGTCTGGATGCAGGTCGTTTTTTTTACGACAATAGAGACAATAGGTATAGGCGTTTAGAGTACGCTTGTAAAATGTTTTACAAATAAGACATTTGGAACACTTTGTTTTTACTCCTGATTTTAAGGAGCAGTGCTTTTCGGGGAGGAAACGATAGCTTTGCC
>CAVGJZ010000008.1:0-71117 GCA_963629785.1 Oscillibacter sp. MSJ-31
GGAGGGAAACGGACGGCTTATGCGAGAAGGACGGGCAGTTTAAGGAACGAGAACGCGTGCTTTGCCAAGCTTATGCCTCTTGCCATAAGGCCGTATGCCCCTTGGCATAAGGTCGTATGGCAAGGGGCATACGGTTGGTAAACGGACGGTTTGAGGGAGGAGAACGGGTAATATGCAAACAACAAATGGGCATTTCCAGTTTAAGTCACGCATAAATTATGATTTGTTCGTTTTTTCCACAAAACGCATTGAATTAGCAACTGTAAAGATTTGATAACACACATATTTTTGTCATTTAACAAAAAGAAAGTACATTTGCACGTTATTATAAAACGAACATGAGTAACAATTAAGGAAATGAACAAGAAAATATTTATTCCGTTGGCCATCGTGGGTCTGCTGCTCATAGGCGGTATAGTGTACCTGTCGATGAGCCTGCACAGCGAGAGACAAACGAACAAGGAGATGCAGGAGCTTGCTGAGATAGACAAGAAGGAGATGGAAAACGAATACCAGCAGTTTTCCGACCAGTACACTGAAATGAAAGCCCAGATAAACAACGACTCACTCGTGGCGCAGCTCACACAGGAGCAGTTGAGGACACAGGAACTGCTTAAGGAACTGAAGAACGTGAAGAGCACTGACGCGAGGGAGATTGCGAGACTGAAGAAGGAACTCGCCACATGCCGCGCCGTGATACGCAGCTATGTGCTGGAGATAGACTCGCTGAACCGCCTGAACCAGAACCTCACGGAAGAGAACACGAGGGTAAAGGGACAGTATGCCGAGGCGACAAGACAGATAGAAGGCCTCAATTCCGACAAGGCGACACTATCCGAGAAGGTAGCCATCGCCGCACAGCTCGACGCCACTGCAATCAGCATGACAGCGAAGAAGAAGCCGACGGCAAGAAAGGACGTGAAGAAGATAAAGGACGCAAAGCTCATCACCGTGAACTTCAACATAGCCAAGAACGTGACCGCCCAGAACGGCAAGAAGACAATCTACGTGAGAGTGACGACACCGTCGGGGAGCGTGATGGGCGCAAGCGGGTCGTTCAGCTACGAGAACCGCACGCTGCAGTATTCGATGAGCAAGGCGATAGAATATACGGGCAACGAGACACCGGTGACGCTCTACTGGAACGTGACGGAAACGCTGAACCCCGGAACGTATAACGTGAGCGTGTTCTGCGACGGCAACATGATAGGGTCAAGGAACTTCTCGTTCAACTAAAGCGGGGGCTGAAATTACCTACTTCCCGCAAAAAAAAGAAAAAGACAAACAGCAGAAAAGATGAATAGAATATTGACAGTTTTGACACTTGCCGCCGTAGCCGCCTCGTCGGCCGCCCAACAGACGCTGTCGCTCGACAGCTGCCGGCAGATGGCACTCGGCAACAACAAGACACTGACAGCCGCCAAGGTGCAGCGCACCATGGCGGAGCAGACAAGAAAGGCCGCCCGCACCAAATACCTGCCGCACCTCGACGTGCTGGGAGGGGCGTTTTTCACAAGCAGGGAGATATCTATCCTGAGCGACGACCAGAAGAACAGTTTGAACAATATCGGCACCACCGTAGGGGGGATGTTCGGCATCACCGACGCAAGAGTGACGGGAGCCCTGAACCAGGTGGGACAGAAAGTGACCGACGCGTTCCGTACGGACACCCGGCAGATGTATGTGGTGTCGGCACTGGTGACACAGCCCGTGTATATGGGCGGGGCCATCACCGCCGCCAACCGCATGGCCAAGATAGGCGAGACGATGGCAGCCAACAAGGAAGAGGCAAGCCGCCAGACGGTGCTGCAGAACATCGACAACACATACTGGACAGTGGTGTCGCTGCGCCACAAGCAGAAACTCGCCAACAGCTACCTCGAGCTCGTGAAAAAGCTTGACGACGATGTGGCAAAGATGATAAAGGAAGGAGTTGCCACACGCGCCGACGGACTGAAGGTGAACGTGAAGCTCAACGAGGCGGAGATGCAGGTGACACAGGTGGAAGACGGCGTTTCGCTTGCCAAGATGCTGCTCTGCCAGCTTTGCGGTATGCCGATAGAGTCGCAGATAACCCTCACCGACGAAGATACGGAGAACATCACCACCGGCGACGCCGTGGCTCTCGGCGACACGGCACGCGCCATCGACGGCCGCCCCGAGGTGGGGATGCTGCAGAACGCGGTGGACATGAGCAAACAGGCGACAAAGCTCGTGAGGTCGGCATTCCTGCCGCAGGTGTTGCTGGCGGGAGGATACATGATGTCCAACCCTAACGTGTATGACAGTTTCTCGAGAAAATTCGCCGGCGTGTGGAATGTGGGCGTGATGGTGAGGATACCGGTGTGGAACTGGATGGAAGGTGCGTACAAGGTGCGTGCCTCGAAAGCCGCCACGACGATAGCCACCTTGGAGATGGACGAGACAAAGGAAAAGATAGGACTGCAGATAAGCCAGAGCAACTTCAAGCTGAAAGAGGCTTACAAGAAACTGAACATGGCGAGGAAAAACGTGGAAAAGGCGGAGGAAAACCTGCGCTGCGCCAACGTAGGTTTCAAGGAAGGCGTGCTGCAGACCACAGAAGTGATGGAGGCCCAGACGGCATGGATGCAGGCCCAGTCGCAGAAGATAGACGCAGAGGTGGACGTGAAGATGTCGCAGGTGAACCTGAAAAAGGCATTGGGACAGCTGTAACGGCAAAAAGTAATTACACTATTATAGGGAAGAGTGAACAGAAGAACAAAATCAAAGAAAGAAAATGGAAAATAAATCACAGAAAAACAGCATATTACTGGCCGTTGTCGGATTTGCCGCAGTTGTCATCGCAGCCGGTCTCATAGGTTACCTTACGCTTGGGAAAAGCGACGACGTGATACAGGGAGAGATAGAGGTGTCGGAATACAGAGTGTCGAGCAAGGTGCCGGGACGTATTCTCGAACTGCGCGTGAAGGAAGGCGACTACGTACACGTGGGCGACACGCTGGCAATACTCGACGCCCCCGAGGTGATGGCCAAGAAGACCCAGGCCGAAAGCGCGGAGAGCGCAGCCGCCGCCATGAAGGAAATGGCAGACAACGGAGCACGTCAACAGCAGATACAGGGAGCTTTCGAGGTGTGGCAGCAGGCCAAGGCCGGTCTGGAAATAGCAAAGAAGACCTACGACAGGGTGCAGCGTCTGTTCAACGAGGGAGTGATGAGTGCGCAGAAGCGCGACGAGGCACTCGCCCAGTATAAGGCGTACGAGGCCCAGGAGAAGGCAGCCAAGAGCCAGTATGACATGGCCAAGGAGGGCGCCCGCAAAGAGGAGCGCAAGGCAGCCGCAGCACAGGTGAACAGAGCCAAGGGCGCAGTGCAGGAGGTAAGTTCGTATCTCCACGAGACTGTGCAGGTGGCACAGGTAGAAGGCGAAGTGAGCGACATCTATCCCAAGGTGGGCGAGCTTGTAGGCACGGGTTCCCCAATCATGAGCATCTCGATAATGAGCGACCTATGGGGCACGTTCAACGTGCGCGAAGACCAGCTCGACGGACTGAAAGTGGGTTCGGAGTTCACCGCGTTCTCCCCGGCTTTCAAGAAAGACATAAAGATGAAGGTCTACTACATCAAGGACCAGGGCAGCTACGCCGTGTGGAAGGCAACGAAGAGCAACGGGCAGTACGACCTGAAGACATTTGAGGTAAAGGCGCGTCCGGTGAGCAAGCTCGAAGGACTGAGACCTGGAATGACACTGGTGAAAAAATAAAAATGATAAGAGAAATACTGAATACCGCGAAACGAGAAGTCGGCATCATATTCACCACACCCGTATATATAATATGTATGGTGGTGCTGCCGATTTTCGTGATGCTGTTCTTCACCACTCTGATGGACGAGGGACAGCCGCACAAGATGCCTGTGGGCATAGTGGACCTCGACAACACCCCGACGACACGCAAGCTGACGCGGCGGCTCAACGCTTTCCAGAACACCAATGTGACGGCATTCTACAACAGCGTGGACGAGGCAAGGCAGGCGATACAGCAGAACAAGATTTACGCGTTCCTGTATTTCCCCAAAGGCACGACGGACGACCTGCTCGCCTCGCGCCAGCCCAAGATATCGCTCTATTACAGCTACACCTCGCTCACGTCGGGCGCGCTGCTCTACAAAGACCTCAAGACGATAGCCTCGCTTGGATCGGCGGCGGTGGGTTCAGCCACGCTGTCGGCGAAAGGGCTGAGACAACAGCAGATTATGGCATTCCTCCAGCCGATAGCCATCGACATGCACACGGCAACGAATCCATGGATAAACTACAACATGTACCTCAGCACAATGCTCGTGCCCGGATGTATCATGCTGTTCATCTTCCTCGTCACCCCCTACTCACTGGGCACAGAACTGAAATTCAACAGGGCGAAGAAGCTGCTAGCCGTGTCGGGAGGCAACAAATGGGCAATACTGCTGGGCAAGCTGCTGCCGCACACCGCGGTATTCCTCATAATATTCTACCTGTATTCGTTCTACGTGTACGGCTGGCTGGGCTTTCCCCACGAGGGAGGAGTGTGGCGGATACTGCTTCTGGGCTTACTCGCCGTGACGGCGTCGCAGGGCTTCGGGGCATTCATGTTCGGAATCATGCCCTCGCTGCGAATGTCGATGAGCATCTGCTCGCTGTGGGCGGTGCTGAGTTTCTCGCTCGCCGGCACAGCGTTCCCGGTGTTCGCCATGGACCCCGCGCTTGAGGGCATGGCACAACTGTTCCCCCTGAGACATTACTTCCGCATATACCAGACGAGTGTGTTCAACGATTTCCCCCTCGCCGACGTGTGGGTAAACGTGACGGCACTGGTTGCCTTCACCATGCTGCCCGTGCTTGTGGCAGGCAACATCAGGAAGACGATGAGGGAATACAAGTACATGGAATAGAAACGGAGGGAGAAAATGAAGACATTATACAAGATACTACAGGACACGTGTCATATCTGCCTGCAAGAGCTGAAGAACGTGTTGAAGGACCAGGGCGTGCTGATGTTTCTCATCATCGTGCCCCTCGCCTATCCGCTGCTCTATTCATGGATATACAACAACGAAGTGACACGCGAGGTGCCCGTGGCGGTGGTAGACCTGTCGCACAGCCGGATGAGCCGTGAGTTCACCCGCAAGCTTGATGCCTCGCCCGACACGCGCGTGGCGGTGAGATGCAAAAATCTGGAGGAGGCGAAAGCCCTGATAGGAAAAGGCGAGGTGTTCGGGGCGGTGTATTTCCCCGAAGACTTCCAGACCAGGCTCAGCCGCATGGAGCAGACCCACGTGGGAGTGTACTGCGACATGAGCATAATGCTGGCATACAAGGCGATATTCCAGACCTGCACGGCGATACAGGGCAACATGAACTCCAAGATACAGATACAGCTGGCAGGCAACTACACCAACCGCGAAAACGAGATAACCACAAAGCCGCTGGACTTTGAGGAGGTGCCGATATTCAACAACACCGCCGGATACGGCAATTTCATCATCCCCGGAGTGCTTATACTCATCATACAGCAGACACTGCTGCTGGGCGTGGGCATGGCGGCAGGAACGGCAAGGGAGAAGAACAACTACGGTTTCCTCGTGCCCGTCACCATACACCACCGCGGAGTGATGCGCATCGTATGGGGCAAGACACTGGCATATTTCATGATATACACAGTGATGGCGGCATACCTGCTGTGCGCCATCCCGCACATATTCAGATTCGTAAGCATGGTGAGCCTAGGAGAACTGGCCGCGCTGTGCCTGCCCTACCTGCTGGCATGTATCTTCTTCAGCATGACAATATCGACGCTTGTACACCACAGGGAGAACGTGATGCTGCTCGTGGTGTTCTCGTCAGTGCCGCTGCTCTTCATGTCGGGAGTATCGTGGCCGCAGAACAACATACCGGCGTTCTGGCAGGGAGTGTCGTGGATATTCCCCTCCACCTTCGGCATACGCGGTTTCGTGAGGATGAACTCAATGGGGGCGACGCTCGCCGACGTGGCAACGGAATACCGCGCGCTGTGGATACAGGCGGTGGTGTATTTCATCCTCGCCCACGAGGCGTACCGCTTCCAGATAGGCAGGGCACGCAAGTTCATCAGAGAAAAGCTGACGGAGCACCGCAAGGCAGGCTGCACGGAACAGGCGCAAGTGGTGGAATAATTTTCAGAAATACGGGGAGAATTTTCCAAACCATTAAAATATAGGAGCATACGCAAGCGGTGTATGCTCCTTTTTTTATTAACTTTGCGACATCTAAAACATAACGGTCGAAGCAACTTTTTATCTATCTTATTAACCAATAATTAATTTATGAAACGACAAATCATGAGGAACGTCCTCTTGTTCGTTTGTCTGCTGGGAGCACTCCCGGCACTGGCGGCGTTCAAGGACATCAAGATTGACCTGACCAACGGCAATCTGCTCACCTCGGAGGAAGTATCCTCCAAACAGAGTGTTGAATTTGGCGTTGTCATCGGTGATGACGGTACACTGACCAGAGTCACCGCCGACGATGCCACCGCAAACATCGTGCTCAGCGGCAAATACCATTCCGACCAGCACGGATGGGGCAATTTCTCCTGCAAGGCAGCAGTGGAAGGCCCCGTGAAGATAAGCATGGGAACATGCGCCTGGGGAGGAAACGTGACAGTGAAGAACGCAGCCGGAGAGACCGTGGCGACATTCAACACCAATACCGGCGCAGGATGCTACTCCACAAGCAACCCTACCGTGGCAAGTGACTACTACAAAGGCACCGACGCCACAACGCTGACGATTAGCGGCGGAGCCTACACTCCATACATCGCTGTGGAGAAGGTGGACGCTTCGGAACTGGCCGAAGAGTACACAGCAACCTTCGACATCAGCGGCACCGCGGCAGAGGGCACAGCACCCGACGCACAGAAGGTGGAGAGCGGCAATACATTCACAGTGCCGGCAAACCGCACCTTGTATATTAGCGGCAAGACACTGACGGGATGGACCGACGGCACGGCGACATACAAAGCCGGCGACGAGGTGACAGTAAGCGCCGACATGACACTCACTCCGGTATTCACCGACAACACAAAGGCTCTCGCCGACCGCACCGAGCCGACTACTCTGCTTTGGGACTTCCAGAAGAAGAACGGAGCTCCTGCACTCAGCATAGAGGGCAAGACGGGCATCTACGTGACACAGGCTACCGTCGGCGGCGAAACAATCGACGTGAAGATGGACATGGATGTCACAAGCGGAAAGATAAACAACGGCAACTGGACAGACTGGTGCCAGTGGAACATCGGCACCAAATTCACAGTGCCTTCGTGCAAGGGAGCTGAGGCAAAGCTCGAAGCTTACAGCGAATTCGGGGCAGACGGCAAGACGGCGACCACAATCGACGGCCAGAGCGACTACACGTCTGCCAAGACAATAACCTATACCGTAGCGTCGGAAAGCGAAACGGTGGACATCGTAATCGGCAACGACGGTTCATACTACCGCTATATACAGATGACACTGCCCGTGGTGGAGAAGAAGAACGACGGGTTCAACAACACCGAGGCAAGCGTGACATTCCCGTTCAACGGAACGCTGGACGAGACAGTAGTCACAACTCCCGAGGGAGCGTTCACCACGACAGCCACTTCGTTCGGCAGCAATCTGAGCAACGTTAAGGCACAGGCATTCGACGGCATCACGTACACACGTTTCCAGCCATCAGACAAGGGCGGCGCAGAGAACGACGAGAACGCCGTGGAATTCAAGGTAGTGCCATCGAAAGGCGTGAAATTCACCCCGACAAAAGTCAGCGCAAACATCATGCGCTTCGGCACGAACGGCGGCCAGATGGCCGTAAGGGTGAAGAACGAAGAGGGCGAGGCTAAGACTCTCGCTACGGGCATCAAGCCGAAGAGAAACACGTCAGACAACACCGACGTGGCATCTTTCGAATATGAAGTGCCGGCTGGCTTTGCCACAGAAAAGGGTTTCTCACTGCTTGTGAACATCTATGACAATGCCGGCAAGCAATACGGACTTAACAACGTGGTAATCTCCGGAACGGTGAGCGGCGAGAAACAACAAGTGAACCGCTACACCATTACCGCCACGGCAAATCCCGAAGAGGCAGGAACAGTGACAGTTTACCCCGCCGGCAACGAGTTTGACGAGGGTACTGAACTGAAACTCACCGTAAAGAAGAACTTCGGCTACGACTTCGTGAACTGGACCGACGCAGAGAACAACGTCGTGGGCACGGAGAACGTCATCAACGTGACTCTCGACAAGAACCTCGACCTGAAGGCAAACTTCAAGAAGCTCAACACATTTGCGCTCGACTTGACAGTGGAAGAGCCGGGCAAGAGCTACATGGTGACAGCATCCCCGGCAGCCACCGTGGTGGACGGCAAGAGCATGTATGAGGAAGGCACTACAGTGACCCTCACCGCTTCTTCTAACAAAATCGTGACGTTCAACTCATGGAGCAACGGCGAGACAAGTGCCGAGCTGCAGGTGAACATGACCGAGAACGTGGCACTCACGGCAAAATACTCGGCAGTGGACTTCATCGCAGGATGGGATTTCGTACAGGCCGGCAACAACGGCCGCAAGGCTGACTTCTACGCAGCCGACAACGATGCCGATGCCCTCGTGCTGCGCGACGCCGACGGCAAATCTATCAGTTGGCTCGACAAGAGCCAGAACTCCGGCGGCTACGAAGGGAAATGGGCTGCCGTGAACTGGAACACCGAAGGTCTAGGCAAATACTACTGGCAGACGAAGGTGAACGCTGCTGCTTTCACCAACGTGACAGTGTCTTCGGCAATGGTTTACAACTACAACGCCTATACCAAGTACAACGTGGAGTATTCTCTAGACGGAACGGAATGGAAACAGGCTGGAACAATAGCCCTCGAAGGTGCAAAGAACTGGAAGACTGAAGAATTCCAGCTCCCGGCAGAGACCGACAACAAGGCTGAAGTCTACATTCGCTGGATTGCCGACAAGACATCCGACATCAGCGGAACGCAGTCGAACAACGACGGTATCGGAATATCTGAAATCTTCATCACCGGTACGGCGAAGATTATCGACGACGGCAAGGCTCCCGAATTCGTGGAGTCCGTACCTGCCAACGAGGCTGAGAACGTTTCTGCCAACGGCAACATCGTGCTGACATTCGACGAGAAGGTGAAACTCGCAGGCGACGACGTGAAAGCTACTCTCGGCGGCATGGAACTCACGCCGGCTGTATCCGGCAAGACGGTGGCTTTCGCATACAAGTCACTTGAATACGACACGAATTACACCTTCACCCTGCCTGCCAACAGCATAAGCGACCTCACCGACAACAAGCTAGCCGAGGTCATCAGCATCACATTCAGGACAAAGGCTCGTCCGGTGGTGGCAAAGCAGATGTATGACTTCGTGGTGCCGACAGACGGTACTCTCGTGGATGCCTTCGCAGCTGCCGCCAAGCGCACCGACAACACGCAGCGCTACCGCATCTTCATCAAGAAGGGCAACTATGTGCTGGAGGGCAACAACACTTCAAACACCAAGACCTGCACGGTGGACAACAAGGCTTACGCCACATTCACCGACCCGACGACTTACCTGAACACTCCCAACGTGTCTATCATCGGTGAAGACATGACCGGGACGGTGGTGACGAACAAACTGCCCAACCAGTTCAAGCCGGACGGTGGAAACATCGCCGAGGGTATCGGACAGGGCGACGTGCTCTCGCTCAAGAGCGGAGCTACCAACACCTACATGCAGAACTTCACCATCAAGAGCGCGATGGGCGATGCCAAGGGACGCGACATCGAACTCAACGACCAGTCAAACAAGACGGTGATGAAGGACATGTGTCTGTGGGGCTATCAGGATACCTACGTATCGAACAGCAACAAGTCGCGCTTCTATTTCGAGGGCGGCGTACTGCGCGGACGCACCGACTTCCTCTGCGGAAAGGGTGACGTGTTCTACAACAACGTTGTTCTGCAGATTTGCGAAAAGGGCGGCTACATCGCAGTGCCGTCAGTACCCACGAAATACGGATACATCTTCAAGGACTGCACGATAAAGGGTGAAAGCAGCGGTCTCGACGGCAACTTCACTCTGGGTCGCCCATGGGGTTCGGGCACTCCTGTCGCCCTCTACATCGACACCAAGATGGAGGTGCAGCCTTCGGCAATAGGATGGAACGAAATGAGCGGCGGATGGCCGGCACGTTTCGCCGAGTACAACTCCACGACGGCTGAAGGAACAGTTATCGACCTGAGCAACAGGAAGAAGACCTTTGGAGACAACCATGACAACAATCCTGTGCTTACCAAAGAGGAGGCCGACATCTATACTCTACAGACAGTGATGGGCGGTACCGACGACTGGGACCCGACGGCTCTCACAGAGCAGGCTTCTGCTCCGCAGAACGTGTTCATCAGCAACGGCAAGATTACTTGGGACGACAGCCAGTACGTGTTGCTGTGGGCCGTATGCAAGGACGGCGAGGTGGTTGATTTCACCACCGAGAACCACTACGACAACGCCGACAGCACATCCAAGTGGAGCGTGCGCGCAGCCAACGAGATGGGCGGTCTTGGCGAAGCCACTGAGGCCGGCACCGAAACAGCAATAAAGGACGTGGATATGAGTGAAGGTGTTGCAAAGGCAGCATACTACAACCTCGACGGCACACGCGTAAACTCTTCATACAAGGGCACCGTTATCAAGGTCATGACCATGACCGACGGTTCCGTGAAGACTGTGAAGATGAACAAGTAGAAGAATGTTTGTCTGAAAAAAATGAAAGACAAAAGTTAGTTTAGTTTTTTAGATAGGAGAGAATCCCCTGCCTGACAAACGCGTCGGACAGGGGATTTTTTTTGTGAGAAGGACATGGCAAAAGAGAGGCGCGGCGGAAAAGACAAACATACGAAATAAGGTGTTCAGCGACAATAAAAACTTGCAAATATGATTTTAACAAGCTGTCGGCGTTGTCAATTAACATTAAATTACTAAATTTGCAAGGCAAACATATAAAGAAGAAAATTCCGTTATACGATGAACACAAGGAAAATAGCCAAAGGTATGGCGATTCTTTTCGCTGCGCTGCTGATAGCGGCATGCGCAAAAGAGAAAAAGGCAAGAGACTTTATACAACCCTGCAAGGTGATGATAGCCAAGCAATGCTCGCTCGAGAACAAGTGGTATTATGTGGGTGAGGTGAATGCCAAGACATCCACGGGAGTGGGTTTCAAGGTGCCGGGCACGGTAACGAAAATATACGTGAACGAGGGCGACCGGGTTACAAAGGGACAACTGCTGGCAGAACTAGACCCACAGGACATGGAAAACAGCTACAACATGGCGCGCGCCACACTCAACCAGGCGGAGGACGCCATGCGCCGCGTGAACATAATGCACGAAGAGCAGAGTGTGTCGGACATCAAATACGTGGAGGTGCAGACAAAGCTGGAACAGGCACGGAGCATGTACTCTGCGGCGAAGAAGAGGCTCAACGACACAAAGCTGTACGCCCCAGTGTCGGGAGTGATAGGAAAGAGAGGAATTGAAGTGGGCGAAAGCTACGGCATGGTGCTCTCTGCCTTCACCATCCTCGACATTGACAATGTGGTGGTAAAGATACCTGTCCCCGAACGCGAGATTCCAAACATCAAGAAAGGCGACGAGGCAAAGGTTTACGTGCTCGCGCTTGGTGACTCCACATATTTCAACGCCCGCGTTGATGCCATCGGCGTGTCGAGCGACCCTCTCACCCACAGCTACGAGGCGCGCCTGAACATAAAGACCCCCGGCCACAAGCTTATGCAGGGCATGGTGTGCAACGTGCAGCTGTGGCCCAAGTCCACACAGGGCCGCAAGGGCTTCATACTGCCCATCACCGCCGTGAAGCTCAATACCGGCGACAGCTACTATGTGTGGGTGTCGAAAAACGGCAAGGCATACCGCCAGCCGGTGGACGTGGGCATGTACTCCAAGGACGGAGTGATAGTCTACGGCGGCATCAACGACGGGGACCACGTCATCACCGAGGGACAGAGCAAGATATGCGACGGTCAAACGATAAAGGAGGCTAAATAGGATGGGCATGCCAAATTTCACAAAGTTCACGATGCACAACTACAGGCTCGTCGTGTTCTTCATTATGCTACTCATAAGCGGCGGACTGGCTTCGGTAATGGTTATACCCAAACAGGAATTCCCGGAATTCAAAATGGCAATGGGAATGCTTGTTGCCGTCTACCCTGGAGCGACTGCCGATGAGGTGGAGAAGCAAGTGTCCGAGCGTCTGGAGGAATACCTCGTCACATTCCCCGAAGTGGAATCCCGCGAACTGGAGACAACGTCGAGCGACGGAATGTGCGTAATAAAGATAAAGCTCAACGATGAAGGGACGAAAAATCCCAATGCCGTATGGGGAAGAATACGCGACGGACTGCCGTTGCTGCAGAAGACCGTTCTGCCCAGAGGCCTGCTCGGGGTGGCTATCCTCGACAATTTCGGCGACGCGGCGGCGGAACTGATAGCCCTCGACAGCAAGGACAAGAGCTACAGGGAACTCGACGAGTATGCCTCGAAGCTGAAGACAAGCCTGCAGGAGGTGAAAAACATAACCAACCTCAGGAAGCAAGGTGTGCTGCACGAGCAGATAAGCATCTATCTCGACAGGGAGAGAATGGTGCGCTTCGGGGTAAGCAGCACAATGATAAATGCCGTACTCGCCATGCAGGGACTCACAACGGGAGGCGCACATATCGACACTGACAAGGCGGACATGCCCATCTACGTCACGTCGAATTATCTGACGGAGCGCGAGCTTGCCGACCAGATAATACTCAACGACCCCAGGGGCAGGATAGTAAGACTGAAGGACGTGGCGCGCGTGGTGCGCGAATATCCGGAGGTGAAGAGCTACATCAACAACAACGGCAACCGTGCCGTGCTGCTGTGCATGGAGATGAAAAGCGGCGGCGACATTCTCGACTTCGGCAAGGACGTGGACAAGAAGGTGGAGGAATTCCAGAAGACGCTGCCGCCCGGAATAAACGTCACCCACATTGCCAACCAGCCCAAAGTGGTAAAGGATGCCATAGTGGGTTTCTTCGGCGACTTCATAGAGGCCATCATTATCGTGCTGGTTGTGATGATGCTGCTGTTCCCCATAAAGTCGGCATTCGTGGCGGGAATATCCATCCCAGTAACGATGGCGATAAGCATCGGCGTGCTGAACCTGTGCGGCATACCTCTGAGCACGCTCACGCTGGCATCGCTCACGGTGGCATTGGGAATGGTGGTGGACGACACCATAATCGTCATTGACGCCCACCAGAAGATGCTGAGGCAAGGGCACTCTCGCTGGTACGCTTCGGTGATGAGCGCCCACAAGTTCTTCCCTTCAATCTGCGTCGCCACATTGAGCATCTGCTTTGTGCTGCTGCCGGCGACACTGTTCATGCCCAAGTTCTACTGTGCGTTCATAGAGGTTTTCATCCATACCCTCAGCATATCCCTGATGGTGTCCCTCTTCGTTGCCATGACACTTGCCCCGATGCTCAACTTCAAGTTCCTGGGCAAAAGCTCCGCCAATAAAATCAACGAGAAAGAGTCCCGACTGCTGGCTCCCGTACAGAAAGCCTACGAGAAGGTGCTGGCGAAAAGTTTCGTTCATCCGTGGGTCTGCATTGGCGTATGCCTGCTGATAGTCATCGGCGGTGCGGTACTCTTTACCAAGATCCCCGTGCAGATGATACCCAAGGCAGACAGAGACCAGTTCGTCGTGGAAATATACAACCCCAACGGAACAAGCATCAAGCATACGGCCAATGTTACCGACACCGTTGCCATGGAACTGAAAAAGGACAAGCGCGTGAAGGACGTGACAACGTTCGTCGGCCAGCTGATGCCGCGCTTCATGGTTTCCGCGCCGATGTCGATGGGTGGAAAGTCATTCTCGCAAATCATCGTGAGGAGCACCGGCAAGGAGCAGACCCTTGACTTGCTGCGCGACTACACCGGGTATTTTGAGGACAGGTGGCCCGACACATACGTCAGAATGTACCAGCTGTCTTATGCAATGGCTTCCAATCTGAGTGTGCTCATAGAGGCCGACACCGACGAGCACCTGCATCAGGCTGCCGACTCCATAAAACAGTTTATGCGCTCCATAGACGGTCTTCTGTGGATCCACGACTCCTTCGGAGAAAAAACTCCTGTGGCACGCATTGACCTTGACCCTATCAGCGCGGCGCAACTTGGCATAACACGACTTACGGTAGAGACAAACCTCGCCATGAGATACGGTGGCTTCAAGGCCGGAAGTATCTGGGACAAAGACTATGAGATGCCGGTGATGCTCTATACCGCAGACCGCAACACACAGAAGGATGCCAGCAGTATTGGCGACGAATATATAGGCTCGGCACTTGGCAAGAGTACCCCGCTGCGGCAGTTTGCAAAGGTGACGCCAGAATGGCGCGACGGATGCAGAAAGCGCGTGCAGGGCAGACCGTATGTAAACATACAGGCGGACATAAAGCCCGGCTACAGCCAAGCCTCCATAACGAAGGAAGTGCAAAACTACATATACAAGACGCTGCTCCCGCAAATGCCTGACGACGTAAGGACAAGACCTTGGGGGTCGGCACTTATAAACAAGGACATTTCCGACGCCCTGAGCAAGGGCATGGTGGTAAGCCTGTTCGTGATATTACTCGTAATGGTGGTTAACTTCAAGCGTTTCCGCCTTGCAGGTCTCGCCATGACAGGCACACTGCTCGCAATACCCGGAGCGGCGATAGGAATGATACTGTCTGGTGTGGACTTCAACATCATGTCGATGCTCGGTGCATTCTCGCTCCTCGGTATCGTAATGCGCAACGCCGTCATCATGTTCGACTATGCCGAAACACTGCGCAAGAAAGGCATGAGTGCATACGAAGCCGCCATGGAGGCAGGAAAGCGGCGCATGATACCTATCGTGCTGACCTCTGCCACCACGGCCTTCGGCGTGATACCGCTTATTCTCTCGAAGAGCACACTGTGGCCTTCGATGGGCTGGATAATATGCTTCGGCACCGTGACAGCCACGGTTCTCGTGGTTATCGTAATGCCGTGCGCTTACTGGAAACTCATGGAAAAGAAAACCCGCAAATGAAATATCTAAAACTGTATTTGTTGCTGCTGACCGTTCTCGCGGCAACAGCAACGACAAGTGCCCAGAGGGTGATAACCCTTCAGGAGGCGGTGGAATCCGCCTGCCGCAACAACGCAGACCTCCAGAAGAAACGTTTGGACACGGAGTCGATGAAGGAACTGAAAAAGGAACTCTTCACGAAGTATTTCCCCGAAGTGTCGGCCTCAGCCACAGGCTACTGGCGCAGCAAGGGATTTGCCGAGGGGTCTGACGTGCTCAACACTGCGTTCAGCCTGTTTGCCGCATTAAAGGGTGACGACGTGGAGAACATCGGCCCGGAGATTCTCAAATACGGCGTTTTCGGCAATGTAAAGGCCGTGCTCCCGATTTATACGGGCGGCAGACTGACGAGTGCCAACAAACTGGCGGAGCTGGGAGTGAAGGCCAACAGCGAACTGGAAGCGATAAAGGAAAACGAGCTCACACAAGAGGTGGCGAAATATTTCTGGCAGCTGGTGCAGCTCTACGAAGCGGAACGGATGCTGAAGACAATGGATTCGCTTGTGGACAGGGCACGCCAGGACGCGTCTCTTGCCCTCAAGGCGGGTCTGGTGACCACCAACGACAAGATGGAGGTAGACCTCTATGCCTCGGATTTGGAGAGCAGCCATCTGCAGCTCGACAACGGCAAGAAGCTGTGCAGGGAGTATCTGGCCTATCTCACGGGAGTGGACGATTTGGACAGTGTGGCATGGAGCGACATATACTCCGTAAAGGAACCTGCGGCATATCTTACCGACCCCGAGACGGCTATCACGAACCGCCATGAAACAAAGCTGCTGCAAATGAAGAAGGATGCAGCGGTGCTGCAAAAGAAATTCACGCGCGGTTCGCTGTTGCCCACCGTCGGGGCAATGTTCTCCTTCAGCTACCACTACTTGTCGGCAAAAAACGACGCCGGCGTTTTCCACCGGTATCTGGACACCAGCCCCACGGCATGGTGGTTGGGCGCAAATGTTTCAATTCCCATATCCGAATGGTGGGGAGGCAAGCACAAGCTGCGCCGGTCCAGCATAGCCATACGCCAAGCGGAGGTGGACTACAACGACAAGCAGAAGCTGATGAAAGTGGAGATGTCGCAGAAATGGAACACCCTAACCGAGAAATACAAACAGATTGACGTGGCACAGAGGCATCTGGCACAGGCGGAACAGAACAGAAAACAGCACGCGAGTTCTTACCGCAGCGGTGCCTCGACGATGACCGACAGACTCCACGCTGATGCCTTGTATGAAAAGGCGCGCAACAACTACATAGACGCCTGCATCAATTACCGTCTCGCCATTACCGAATATATGCACGCCACGGGCAAGAATTACGCAGACTGGACAATGTAAAAAAAGCCCTCACCGATACATTGCAACCAAGCAACTGGCAAATGCAATGCTGCGGTGAGGGTTTGTTCTGTCAATACAATGTGGAAGCAACCGACTAACCGTCAGTCTTTCACCTCCACAATCTTGGTCTTAGGCTGCTCCTTGTTGCGGCGGTTCACCTTTGTCACCACAGCCTGCGCAAGGTTGAGGAAACACTGGCCTGTAACGGTTTCCGGATGGCAAGCCGCCGGCATACCGTTGTCGCCGTTCTCGCAGATGCTCTGCACGAGGGGAATCTGCGCAAGGAGAGGGATATTCAGTTCGGCGGCAAGCTTCTTGCAGCCCTCCTTGCCAAAGATGTAGTATTTGTTCTCCGGCAGTTCGGCCGGCGTAAACCATGCCATATTCTCCACCATTCCAAGGATAGGCACGTTCACCTTGTCGTTCTGATACATGTCAATGCCTTTACGGGCATCGGCAAGAGCCACGCTCTGTGGAGTGCTCACTATCACGGCACCCGTTATGGCGAGTGTCTGCAGGAGCGTAAGATGTATGTCGCTTGTGCCCGGCGGCGTGTCGAGGATAAAATAATCGAGGTCGCCCCAGTTGGCATCGGCGATGAGTTGCTTTAGCGCATTGGATGCCATGCCGCCGCGCCACAGTGTAGCAGTCTCGGCGTTCACGAAGAAACCGATGCTCAGCAGCTTCACGCCATACTGTTCTACCGGTTCGATGAGTTTGCGCCCGTCCACCTCCACGGCATAAGGGCGCGCATCCTCGCAGTTGAACATCTTGGGCATTGACGGTCCGAAGATGTCGGTGTCGAGCAGTCCCACCTTGTAGCCGAGCCTTGCCAGGGCTATGGCGAGATTGGCAGACACGGTGCTCTTGCCCACTCCGCCTTTGCCGGAGCTTACGGCAATGACATTCTTCACATCAGGGAGAAGCTTGCCCACCTCGGGGCGAGGCTTTGACTTATACTCAAGGGTGATATTTATCTCGACCTGCGACTTGCATTCATCGCCCAGCACTTTACCCACGTTATAGCGTATGGCAGCCTCGGCGGCCTTCACGGTAGACTTGAGGAAGGGGTCTGTCTCCCTTGGGAATATGAGCGAGAAGGAAACACTGTTTCCGTCGATGCGGAGGTTGTCCGCCACCATCTCACTCTCGACGAGATTTTTCTTTGTTCCCGGATACGTCACCGTCTGCAGCGCATCCGTGATAAGTTTTGGATATAGGGTCATATCAAGTTATTGTTAATTGTTCAGAACGAAAAATGCCAACTTTGCTGTCGGATTGCAAAGTTAGCATTTTTTATTCACAAAGACAAGGCGACACTACATATCGCACGCCTCCGCATGGGATTTCTCCACCTTCTCTCCCTCTTTCAGTTCCCTTGCGTCATAACCAATCTTCTCAAAAGCCTTGATGATGTTTCCGACGGTGGTCTTGTCAGCGTCGTAGGTTATGGTGACGGTCTGGTCGGGCACGCTGGTGACGATTTTCTTCACTCCGCGTTCAAAGCGGATGTTACCCTTTATTTTCTTCTCGCACGACTCGCAGTGCATCTGCGGATCGGTGGTGAGAACAACTGTCTTGATGTCTTTGGCATAAATACTGACTGCCATAAGCGACATCACAAATAATGATAAGAACTTTTTCATTTTACTCTGTTTTTTGTTTCGGACAGGTTCTGCGAATAGCTCAACCCATCATTTAAATTATTGCTTACGATGGAGATTTATAGACCCCACCTTCAATCTTAAAGAATTGAGTACCACGCTCAGGCTCGACAATGCCATGAGCGCACTCGCCCACATTGGCGAAATCTGGAAATCAATCCCGAAGAGATACAACACCCCTGCTGCCACCGGCACACATACTATATTATATACGAATGCCCAGAAAAGATTCTGCCATATCATGCGACACGTGGCGCGCCCCACGGCAAAAGCCTCCGGCAGTGCCATCATGTCGTCGCCAAGGAGCGTAACCTGCGCCGCATCAATAGCCACGTCGGTGCCGCGCCCTATGGCGACAGCCACATCGGCAGTGGCGAGAGCCTGCGTGTCGTTGATGCCGTCGCCAACCATCGCCACCCGCTTTCCTTCCTTTTGCAGTTGTGCCACGAGAGCCTGCTTGTCGCCGGGTTTCACACCACTGCGGTAGTTCTTTATGCCGGCCTTGCCAGCCCAGTAAGCCACAGCCTCAACCTTGTCGCCGCTCATCATATACACCTCTATACCTTCCTTCCGCAATGCCTCGACAGCCTCGCGCGCATTGGGCTTCAGTGTTTCGCGCTCCTCAAGCGAGAGTTCGTCGGCTTTGGTAAAGTCGATGTTGCGGTTGGGTATAGTCAGCGTACCCGTCTTGTCTATCACCACAGCATCAACGCCGCGCATCTTCTCCAGTGCGGCGGCATCCTTTATCAGGGCGTGGTTCTCCGCCGCTTTCCCCATACCCACCATGAGGGCAGTGGGAGTGGCAAGTCCCATGGCGCAGGGACAGGCAACCACCAGCACCGACACCGCCGACATCACGGCATGCGGCAAGGCTTCAGTTCCGCCTATCGCCCACCACAGGAGAAACGTTACAAGAGAAATGCCTGCCACCACCGGCACGAACACACGTGCCGCCATATCAACAAGGCGTTGCACGGGAGCTTTGGAAGCCTGCGCCTCCTGCACGAGACGAATTATCTGTGCCAGAGCAGTATTCTCCCCCACCTGCTGTGCCCTCATTCTCAGTTTGCCCTGGTTGGGTATTGTTCCGGCCAAGACCTTGTCGCCGCTGCGTTTCGCCACGGGCGACGGCTCACCGCTAATCATAGACTCATCGACAAACGACGCTGCGGCATCCATAAAGCTTTCCGCCGCAGTAACGATGCCATCGACAGGTATCTTCTCCCCTGCCCTAACCTCGATTATATCGCCGTATGTTATGGCAGACACGGGCACCTCGTCCAATTCATCGCCGTTCACCACGCGCGCCGTCTTGGGCTGCATACCGAGCAACTGACGTATGCTCGATGCCGTACCGTCTTTCGCCTTTTCCTCTATGCACCGTCCGGCGAGCACAAAGGCTATAATCATCACGGAGGCATCGAAATATGTGTGCCACTCCATGCCTCGCGCTCCCCATACGCTGTCGCCCCAGAAGGTGTTGAAGGCACTGAAGAGGAACGCGACAAGGGTGCTCAGGGCTATGAGCGAATCCATGTTCGCCGTTTTATGCAGGATTTGTCTGTAGGCGGACACATAGAACTGTCTGCCGCAATACACCATATTCAGCAGTGCGAGGATGAGACATGTCTGGTTGGCGAAGCTGTTGTTCGTTCCACAGCCGTCACTGCCTGAAATGTTTATCCATCCCATAGATACCGCCATCGTGAGGACTGCGAAAATCCACGACACGAGAGTCTTGCGCACGAGAACAGAATATTCATGCCGCTGCAATTCCTCTACATTGCGGTCCGGCTCTATCACCATGTCGTAGCCTATGGCACTGATTTCGTCTTTCATCTGCTGCAAGGATATGACGGAAGGGTCGTAATCGACGAGTGCCGTCCTGCCGGCAAGCGACACCGACGCGCTGTTCACCCCACCAAGCGACGAGAGCTTGCGCTCCACGTTGGCGGCACACACCGAGCACGCCATTCCCATTATAGCTATCGTCTGTTTCATAATACCTATTTGTTGTCAGTCTAACGCCTTTATATTGTCAGTCTGATGCCTGCATAGAACATTCTGCCCTGCACGGGTCCCCACACCATTGTAGGGTCAAATTCCTTAGCCCACGGATTGTCGGCATTTATTATAAGCTTCTTCTGCTTGAAATCCGTGAGGTTCTCTCCTCCCACATACACTGAGAACCTCCTGAACCATCTGGTCACCTGAACCGACAATTGCTCGTAGGCGCTGAAACGGCTGTCCCACGACATCGTGCCGTCGGCAAGCCGGTATGGCTCGGGCATACGTCCTCCGCCGTTTAGCTGTAGGGTGGCGTCGAACTGCCATAGTTCGAGCGGTGTCTTGTAAGAGATGGCGAGCAGTGCCTTGTACCTGCTCTGAAGCGGTTTCTCAAGCAGCTGTCCGCCGTATGTGGACTTCACGTCGTTGTAACGGTAGGCAAGCGTCACGCTGAGGCGTTCCACCGGTTCGTAAGTGGCGTCAGCCTGCAAGGTGTGTGAATAAGACTTGCCATTGAGGTTGGATATACGTATCTCGAAGGGGTTGCTGTCGTAGTCCACCACGGCCTGGTTGCTGAACCGCGTGTAGAAATACTCCACGTTGAGTTTCATCAGCCTGCCGAAGAGATTGAAGTTCCATGCCGTAGAAGCCCCGTAGTTCCACGCCCTTTCCTGGTCGAGATTGTCAATGATGAACGTTCTGCCGCTGGCGAGCAGGTAATTGTTCTCGGCAAGAGCGTGGACAGACCTGTATGCCTTGCCTGCCGAGAGGCGCAGACTCACGAAGTCTGCCGGAGTGAATTTCACATTGAAGCGCGGCGTATAGAACGTGCCGTAGAGGGAGCTGTGGTCTACCCGCAGACCTGCCATTGCAGTTATCTTGTGGTTCCAGTCGAAGGTGTACTGCGCATAAGCCCCGGGCACCGTCTCCTTCTCGTTAAGGTCGTGATGCCGCGAGTTGTCCTCGTTCAGGAAATAATGCTGCTTCAGGTAGTCGTGGTTAAGACTCAGACCAGCCGACAGGTTGTGCATCTTTGTGAAATTCGTCTCGAACACGAGCGAGGCATAGAGATTCTTCTCGTTCACGTCGTAGGTCTTAAGCCCATACACGGCATCTAGGTCGTGCATTGAGGCGGAGGTCATGAGAGCCACGTTTGTCCCGTTCTCCTTATTTATTATATACGCGTGCTTCATGTAGCCCTCGAAGCGTTTCGTGTCCATGCTTATCTTGTATCGGGAAGGATACGCCCCGTACTGGTCGTCGTCTACCGATGCCGATGCCGCAGCACTGGCTGTATGGTCATGCGCTTGTCCGCTCTCGCGTTTCTCAAGGAGAGCTGCTATGCCGCCATGGAATATATACCTGTCGCCGACGTACACCCAGCGGTTCTGCAGGTGTCCCTGTCTTACGGCAGGCTTGTCGATAAAGCCGTCGCCGTTTTCATCATGCTTGGTGAACTGGTCCTCGTAGTGGGCGAGCACCTCGGTGGAGAGTTTCTTGTTGAGATGGAAATTCGACGTTACATTGGCCTCAACCCTCGTGTCGGTATCGCCGAAAAGGTTTATCTCCGTCTTCGGGTCGTCTTCGGGCTTGAGGAAATTCACGTTGATTTGTCCTGTAATCGACTCGTAGCCGTATTTCACCGAAGCGCATCCCTTTGACACTTGGATGGAGTTCATCCAAGGTCCCGGCACATAGCCTAGCGAATACGGCGTGGCGGCGCCGCGATAGTTGGGCAGGTTCTCAGTGAGCATCTGCACGTAAGTCCCGGCAAGCCCGAGGAGCTTTATCTGTTTCGCCCCGGTGGTGGCATCGCTGTAGTTCACGTCCACCGAGGCATTGTTCTGGAAACTCTCGCCAAGGTTGCAGCAGGCAGCCTTGAAGAGTTCCTGCCGCCCCATTACCATACCGTTTATAGCTCCGCCCAAACGCCGCGAGGCACTGGACTTGACTGTCACGCCCTGCAGCTTGTGCTCCGCGTGGATTGAATCGTTTGTATTGTCTGTGCCCTGCGCCGATGCTGTTACTGATGCAAGGGCAAGAAGCGAAGGCATAATGATTTTGTTCATCTTTCCTGTTGATTTGATTTTGCAAAAGACGGGAATTATAGTCCCCTCTCAAAAATGATAACATTATTATTTTCCCGCCGCAAAGATACGGCTATCCACACTGCAACCCGGTTGCAATGTGAAAGGCTGCGGCAGAAAAACAGTTTCTCACGCTATCGGCGCAAGCGCCGAAATGACAAAATCAAATCTGCAGTACTGTGATGAGGCGCAGATAACCGCGCGGTGGTCCGTGCCTGCCCCCGGAGGGTATCCGCCGGAACTCCGCCGTCACCGCAGGATGTTCCTTGATGTCATTGCCGAGAAACTCCGGCACGACAGTAAAGAGCGGATGGAAATCAAAACAAAAGCCGTTTGAAGAGTCTATAGGCTGCGGCTTTATCAGCTTATAGTCCATGCATGGAATTTCTCCCACAGAGGCGTTGCAGTCGTGGCAACAGTGGTCTTCCTCGTCCATGCCGCAACATTCCTCCATGCCGTCATCATTGCTGCAAGACTGCTGCACAACGGCATTGCCGGCTGCGGCAAGTTGCGCCACGCTCAGTTCCCCGGTGTGGCTACATCGAATAAGCGTAATGCCCGAACCCGCCATCACGACGAGCGCGGACAAAACAATGACACTTAATATTACGCTTATTCTTTTCATTCAGCCGTTCATTTAGCCGTTTCTTTTCCGCTACGCTTAGTGCGCTTGTAGCTGCGGTATTCATCCAGAGGTATCTCTACATCAGATTCTTCGAGCGCGCCCTCCGCCGGCAAACGGAACTTCATATATTTGATGTTGAGACCGCGCTCTATCCACTGGTTTTCATAATACGTGTGGATTGACAGTATGGAGCGGGTATCGTCGTCGAGAGTATCGTCGTGATATAAGTCCTCCGTCATCGTCAATACCGGCAGACCGTTCTTCTCCACCATATATTTGGTATAGGTGAAGAGGAAATTGGAGTCGGTCTTCAGATGCACGAGTCCACCGTCCACGAGGAAACGGCGGTAACGCTCCATAAAATACGTGCTTGTGAGGCGTTTGCGCGGATTCTTCATCTGCGGGTCGCTGAACGTGAGCCATATTTCCTGCACCTCGCCGGAAGCGAAGAACCGGTCGATAATCTCGATGTTGGTTCTCAGGAACGCCGCGTTGGCGAGATTTTCCTCCAGAGCCTGTTTCGCCCCGGTGTGCATACGCGCCCCCTTTATATCAACCCCTATGAAATTGATGTCGGGGAACATCCGCGCCAACCCCACCGTGTATTCGCCCTTGCCGCAGCCCAGCTCCAGCACTATGGGGTTGTCGTTGTGGAAATATTCCTCGCGCCATTTGCCCTTCATTTCGAACGGCACGTTGTCAATCACCGAAAACGGATACTGGAAGACATTCTCAAATGTCTCCATCTCCGCAAATTTCTGCAGTTTTCCTTTACTCATGTATTTTTATAAGTGCATGGGGTAAAAGTTCTCCACTAATCTATAACGACCTTTGTCCATCCGTGAACGTCAGGCTCAATGCCGTACTGGATGTTGCGAAGGTGTGTGTACAGTTTCTCCGACACCGGTCCCGGTTTGCCGTCCTTGCTGAAGGTGTAGCGTTTGCCGGTATCGAGGTCGTCGATGTAGGATATCGGACTTATCACCGCTGCCGTGCCGCAGGCTCCGGCCTCCTCGAAGGTATCGAGTTCCTCTTCCGGTATCTGGCGGCGTTCCACCTTCATGCCGTAGTCCTCGGCAAGCTGCATAAGGCTCTTGTTCGTAATGCTGGGCAGGATGGATGTGGACTTGGGAGTAACGTAGGTATTGTTCTTTATACCGAAGAAGTTGGCGGCTCCGCATTCGTCCATGTATTTCTTCTCCTTCGCGTCGAGATAGAACTCGCAGGCATACCCCTTCTCATGTGCTATGTGGTTGGCCAGCATCGAGGCGGCATAGTTTCCGCCCACCTTGTATTTGCCTGTGCCGAGAGGCGCGGAGCGGTCGTACTCGCGGATTATCACGTAGGGGTTGGTAGAGAAACCGCCTTTGAAATACGGTCCCACAGGTGTGACGAAGATAAGGAAGCAGTATTCCGATGCCGGGTGTACTCCCACCTGTGCGCTCGTTCCGATGAGCAGCGGACGGATATAGAGCGAAGCCCCGCTCTCGTATGTCGGGATGTATTCCTGGTTGAGGCGCACCACCTTGGTCACCATTTCCTCAAACAACTCCGTAGACACCTCGGGCATCATCACGCCGCGGCAGGTAGACTGCAGGCGCGCTGCATTCTCGTCCATGCGGAACACTCTCACCTTGCCATCGGGACAACGGAATGCCTTTAGTCCCTCAAATGCTTCCTGTCCATAGTGGAGACATGTGGCAGCCATGTGAAGGTTGAGATACTCGTCGGAGCAAACTTCTATTTCGCCCCATTTGCCATCGCGGTAGTAGCAACGCACATTATAGTCAGTACGGCGGTAGCCGAATGACAGGTTAGACCAGTCCAAGTCTTTCATTTTTCTTGTTTTTTAAAGTGTTCTTTATTTTCGACTGCAATAGTACGAAATATTCTACTCCCCTGCAACTTTCACCGCAGTTTTTTGTCTAAAGTCAGACGCCAAGGCCTGCGTTGCAACAATGCCGGGTGGCCGATTAGTCGTTTTCGTCGAGAAGCTTTTTGATTTCCTCGTCCGTCTTGGTGAGTTTGTCCTTACAGAGCTTTACCAGTTCCTTTGCCCGTTTCAACTGTTCCGTGAGCTGGTCGATGTCGAGTTCGTCCCTCTCCATCCTGCTTACTATCGTCTCAAGCTCGCTCACCGCCTCTTCGTATTTAATTACTTTTTTCGCCATTGTCGTCATTTGGGATTATACCTACAACCTACACTTGGTGAGACTTAAAAAATTCCACCTTAAAAGTTGATGATGCAAAACTACATCTTTTTCCGGACATCGCCAAACGGTTCTATGTTGAACTTACGAGCATTTCCCTGAACGTGCGCCATTTTGGCCCACATGGCAGGATGCCCAATTCTTCCAGCCACATACTATGTGAAGCTGCACAAAATGCAAGTGAGTTTTGTACGTCTCATATAATTGCCGTAACTTTGCGGACATCGAGACACTGGCGTGACGGCACATGCCGCAAGCTTTCCCGAAACGCCAGATAATTATCAGCCCTGCCTAGCAATGGGAAGTATCATAATGGAAAAAAGAGATTTATCAACACCCTCTCAGAGGGATTAATTGCACCCATTATAAATGGATTGGAACAATTTTAGCTTTATTGACTTATTTGCCGGTATCGGCGGCATCAGACTGGGTTTTGAAGCAGCCGGAGGGCATTGTGTGTTTTCTTCTGAATTTGACGAAAATGCCTGCAAGACTTATGAAGCAAACTTCGACGAGCATCCCTCTGGCGACATAACAAAAATCGACGCAAATGATATTCCGGACTTCGATATTCTCCTTGGCGGCTTTCCATGCCAAGCATTTTCCATCATAGGGAAAAAAGAAGGATTTGAAAATGAAACTTGCGGAACCTTGTTTTTTGAGATAGAGAGAATCCTAAAAGCAAAAATGCCCAAGGCTTTTATGCTTGAAAATGTAAGAAATCTGACGGCCCACGACAAGGGGAACACCTTCAAGGTGATACGAACCCATCTGGAAGCTTTGGGGTACACCGTCTATGCCAAGGTTTTGAATGCGCTGGACTATGGTGTTCCACAAAAGAGAGAGAGGATTATTATCGTTGGCTTCAAGGACAACATATTCTTTTCATTTCCTGACCCTGTGCCTGTTTACAAACGGAAAACTCTCAAGGACATTTTAGAGGACGACGTGGACGAGAAATACTATGTCAGGGATAAAATCAGAGAGTCAAGGCTCATGCGCCTAAAAGACCCCAATTATCCCAAGCCATATATTTCGCATGAGAATATGGCCGGCAGCATTACGCCGCACCCCTACTCCTCTTGTCTGAGAGCAGGCGCTTCCGCCAACTACATACTGATAAACGACGAGCGGCGCCCGACGGAACGGGAGATGCTAAGAATACAAGGGTTTCCTGATGATTTCAAGATAGTAGTTCCATATAGTCAAGTGAAGCATCAAACCGGCAATTCCGTAGCTGTCCCTGTCATCAAAGCTGTCGCAAAACAAATGATTGACGCATTGAAAACTTTTGAATCAAGCAAGAACAATGATAACAAGAGAACAAGCAAAAGCAGCTTTAGACACAGTCATCAAGAAATCCAGAGCACACTGGTATAAGCCAATACAAGTGGCGGAAATCCTGTATAGAGACAGGGTTCACAAAGACATAAAGCTCCGCTCATTGGAAGACTATAGAACGAAGAGCAAGAAATGGAGAGACGAGGTGTCCATCGGGTTACTTGGAAGGGTCTGCACGAGCAGCACCCGATTCCAAGACGACCTGTTTAACGACAACGCAACTCCTCCTGCCATTCTTGAAGTTTTGGGAAAAGAAAATCGCCGGACTAAAGGTGCAGTAGAGGCATACATCTACAGTAAGTTTGACACCAAACATGAGCAGCTGTCAAACGCATTGTCTTATTGTCTGGATGGAGACACCAAGACATTTATGGTGAAGAACTTTATAGACTCTTTCTGGAATGAGCCGGGATTGAAGAGAAGTCTTGATAAGATCTATGAAATCATTGTGTACGCCTTATTTTCAACATTGGTTGACACCATGAATCTTGAAGTTGAAGTCACTGTAAAAGAAGACGCTTATCCTTTGCTAAAGGAGTTTGAAGACTTTACACAAAAAGTGATGTGTTTAGACTGTTCATCTCCGCGACACATACAAGAAGCGAAGGTCTATCGGGTTGGTGTAACAAATGCTGCTGACAGAGGTCTGGACATGTATTCAAATTGGGGACCTGCTATCCAGATTAAACACTTGAGCCTGGACTTTTCTCTTGCAGAAAACATTGTAAACAGCATTTCGAGTGACCGTATTGTAATTGTTTGCAAAGATGCAGAAAAAGACGTGATAGTGTCTCTTCTAACCCAAATCGGTTTGAGAAGCCACATCCAGGGCATTGTCACTGAAAATGATTTAGTCGACTGGTACGAGAAAGCCCTTCGGGGAAGTTACTCCGACCAATTGGGGGAAAAGCTTCTTTATTGCCTTGCGAGCGAAATAGCGGAAGAGTTTCCTTCGGCAGACAGAACTCCTGATATAATAAAGGAGAGACACTACGAATTGATTTCAGACCCGTTCTGGCAATAAAGCAAGTGACGACAAAAAAAAACACCACAGCACTTGCTATATACCCTTTGTGCAACATTTGAAAAGTGTTCCAAATGTCGCATTTTACAGATGTGGAACTTGCTGAGATTTTAACCGAATTTCGCCGTTCTTTTATGATAAATACAAAATGTTGATAATCAACACAATAGATATATCTCAAAAACCGATACCCCAAAACCTCGGAGAAAACGATAGCTTTTCGGGGAGGAAACGATAGCTTTGCCCGGAGGAAACGATAGCTTTGCTCCACGAAAAGCACTGCTCATTAAAATCAGACAAAAGAATAAAGTGTTCCAAATGTCTTATTTGTAAAACATTTTGCAAACATACTCCAAACGCCTATACCAAAAAATTAATTGGTCCGATTTGAGAACGTCGGCATCCATCTTCGGATGACAGATTTTGAAATTAAAGAGCCATTTGTCACTCCACCCTTGACATTGTCGTACCGTCGGCGAAGCGCGTTTCAATCACATCGCCTTTCTTGAGGTCGGAAGCACGTCGTATGCTCTTGCCGTCTTTCAGTGTGATGCTGTAACCACGTTTAAGGAGGAGTTCGGGATCTTGCGCCGTGAGCCGCTGCGCCATCATCTGCAGGCGATGGTTCTCTGTCAGTATTTTGCGTTCCGCCGACGGGCGAAGGGTTTGCGCAAGACGGTCGAGTCTTGCGTCCGCCGACAGGATTGTTGTCCTGACGGCTGTCACGAGAGATGCCGCAAGACGCTCCGTCCTTACCCTCTGCTTGGCGGTGACAAGAGAACACTGCGCAGGCACGGCAGACGACAGGCGGTCAATCTTCATCCGCTCCAGCTGCAGGCGACGCTTCACATTATTTATTATGGTGTCCTGCGCTTCCGTTATCCTGTCGAACACGGCAGAGAGGTGTTGCACGAGAAATGCCGCAGCGGCAGTGGGAGTCTTCACACGCAGATGCGACACCATATCGAGCACGCTCTCATCCCTGTCGTGCCCTATTCCTGTTATCACGGGCAAGGGAAAGTTCGCCACGTTCTCCGCCAGTGCCAAGGTGTCGAAACCCGACAAGTCGCTCGTGGCGCCGCCGCCGCGTATTATCACCACGCAGTCCCAGTTATCGCAATCGGCGTAGATGCTGTCGAGGGCATCAATGACGCTCCGCTCCACCCCCTCACCCTGCATCGTGGCAGGAAACAGACCGGTACGGAACACCAGTCCACAGGAGTTGTCGGCAAGCTGGTTGCAGAAGTCGCCATAGCCAGCAGCCGATGCGCTTGACACCACAGCTATGCGCTGGCAGAACATCGGGAGCACGAGTTCTTTCTGCAGGTCGAACACCCCCTGTTCCTTCAGCGCACGCACTATCTCCATACGCTTGCGCATCATGTCGCCCATGGTGTAGTTGGGGTCGATGTCATCGACAATCCACGAGAACCCGTAGTTTTCGTGAAACTGCGCCCGCACCTTGAGCAACACCTTCATGCCGGCATGCAGTGCCTGCCCCGTAACGCGTTCAAAGCGCGGCTTTATATACATCCACCTGTTCCGCCAGCACGAGGCATGGGCCTTGGCGACAGGAGTGTTCGACTGCGGTTCTTTCTCGATCAGTTCCATGTAGCAGTGGCCGCCATACCCCTCACGAGCTTCCGACAATTCCGCCTCCACCCAGTAGAAGCCGGGCATGGCAGCGGAGATAACGCCGCGCACCAAGGAGTTGAGCTCGCGCAGCGACAGATGCTGTTCGTGTCCTTCCATGTAGCCGTTGTCCGTCATATTATTCCGTTCTATTATTGTGTACGCTGTCCTCGGGGAAGAGATTGTCAAAGTCAGGCACGCCATACCCGTAAACATTGTCGGGGTGCATGGCGTTGTTGCCGGACTGCCTTACGGCGTTTACCATTTCGAGAGCCGTCTTCTCGGGATATTTCTGCCAGGCACACGCCACCATGCCGGCTATCAGCGGTGCGGCGAACGACGTGCCTACGGAAGAGCTCACCGTGCCGCGTTCCGTCACCACCGCCACAGGACTTCCCGGCGCCACCACGTCGGGCTTTACCCTGCCGTCGGCGGTCGGTCCGAGACTGCTGAACGCAGCGTTCCGCCTCTCTTTGGTTATCGCCCCGACGGCGAGGATATCGGTAGCGTCGGCAGGGAAGTTTATCTTCTTCCACGTCCCCATCCCGTCGTTGCCGCAACTGTTTACCAGCACGATGCCCTTTGACGCCAGCATTGACGCCGTGCGCGAGATAAGGGCGGTTTTGCCGTCCTGCTGCCAATAGCGGTAGCTGTCGGTCGGTTCGTCGTAGTCGTGAAATCCCAGCGAACTGTTTATGATATCCACCCCCACGCTGTCGGCATACTCCGCGGCAGCTGCCCACCAGTCCTCTTCCACGGGCTGTTCCGTCTGCTCGTCCTCGCAGCGCAAGAGCAGGTAGGAAGCATCCGGCGCAGCCCCCACATACACGCCCGGCACTTTCACCGCCATCACCGAGAGCACCTGTTCGCCGTGTTCCATCTCCTTGAAAATGCTTTTCGACCGAGGCACGACGAAATCATCGAACCCCACGAGGTTTATATCCCGCAGTGCCGGTATCATGTCGGCGTTGAGGAAACCCGCGTCGAGCACGGCTATCGTCATACCCCTGCCGTAATACCCCTGAGAGTGGAGCGTCTGCGCCCCGACCATACGCAGTTGCTCCTCGGCTGCGCCGTAGCGCGTCACGCCCGCAGTGTCGTGAAGCTCGAGCGTCTCGTGGTATTTGGGGCGAGGCCGCGCCGCCTTGACAGAATCGGGCGATGTCCACACAAGGCGCACCGTTCTGACAAACGGCAATGCTGCCACATTTCCTACGAAACAACTGTCTGTAGTGCGCGCCACGACGGTGTTGTTCCATTTTGAACGGCTCACCACCTCGCAGCCCGCGCCCTCAATCTGCTTCTCGTAGCTACGGCTCACGGGCAGGTCAGTGGAGTCAGCGGTTATGTGCTGCCGCAGACGGCGTTGTATTGCCTTGGGCGACAGGAATTGCGCAAGACTGTCCACACTGTATCCGCAACCGTTCTTGTCGGCGAGATACACGCGGTACATGTATGTCTTCTCGCCCTTTACCTTTATCATCGGCACTGACTCTTCCACGCCGCCCCAACACACGGCGGCAAGATGCAGTGCGACAGCGAGCATGACGGCCGGGATGACTTTTCCAAGGGTTGTTTTCATTCTCTCTCGTAGTCAACAAAAGAATAGCGGCAACTATGTTTCTCGTCGGCCTGGCGGTCGTCGCGCGCCACCTCCCTCCATCCGCTGAACTCAGGGAAGAAAGCGTCCGCCCCTTCGGGAGTGTCGTCGATCTCGGTGAGGCAGAGCCGCTGCGCAAGCGGCAGCAACTGGCGGTAGATGCTCTCTCCGCCTATTACATACACGTCTTCGTCTGCCCCACAACTGCCGAGGGCTTCCTCCACCGAGGCATAGCAGTCGCATCCGGGGATTTCTTTCACCGTGCGGCTCACCACCACGTTGCGCCTGTTGGGCAATGCCCCCTTGGGCAGCGAGTCGTAGGTTCGCCTGCCCATGAGGATGGTATGTCCGGTGGTAAGTGCCTTGAAGCGTTTCAGATCGTTTGGCAACCAGTACACGAGTTTGTTGTCCTTGCCGATAGCCCCGTTGCGTGCCACGGCAGCGATTATGTTTATTGTCATCGTATCTTTCTTGTTTCCTGTATTCTTATTGTCAACTTTTCACACGCTCACCTTTCCCGGTATGTGCGGCCACGGGTCATAACCTTCGAGTTGGAAGTCCTCGTACTTGAAATCGAAGATGTCCTTCACGTCGGGGTTGAGCCTCATCACGGGCAACCTCCGCGGCTCCCGCGTGAGCTGCAGCTTCACCTGGTCCAGGTGGTTCAGGTAGATATGCGTGTCGCCGGTGGTGTGGATAAACTCGCCCGGCTGCAGTCCGCACACCTGCGCCGCCATCTGCAGGAGCAGGGCATACGACGCGATGTTGAACGGCACTCCGAGGAACGTGTCGGCACTGCGCTGGTACAGCTGCAGCGAGAGTTTGCCGTCAGCCACATAAAACTGGAACAGGCAGTGGCACGGTGGGAGGTGCATCTGCGGTATGTCAGCCACGTTCCATGCGCTGACAATCATGCGCCGCGAGTCGGGCGTATGCCTTATCTGGTCTATCACGCTTTTAATCTGGTCGATGTGCCCTCCGCCGGGAGCGGGCCAGGAGCGCCACTGATGACCGTAGACGGGACCCAGTTCGCCGTCTTCGTCAGCCCATTCGTTCCATATCCTCACTCCGTGTTCCTGAAGGTATTTCACGTTGGTGTCGCCGCGGAGAAACCACAACAGTTCGTAGATAATGGATTTCAGGTGCAGTTTCTTTGTGGTGAGCAGCGGGAACCCCTGACTCATGTCGAAGCGCATCTGGTTTCCGAATATGCTCACCGTGCCTGTTCCCGTGCGGTCGTGCTTCACTGTCCCCTCGTCGAGGATGCGTTGAAGCAGGTCTAAGTATTGTTTCATTTTCGATATTCTGTGTATTTATCTTTTCAGGGTGTGTCTATAAAAAAAACGCACCCTTTTTTTTATTCTCCCGATATTATTTCGCCGCGCGTATTCTCCATTCCTGCGGAAAGAGGTTGTTGGCGCGGCTGCCAAGATTTTTCACGAAACCAAGCGGCAGTGTCTTGTACGCCACCGCCACATATCCGCGCGGCGTGCCGGGCGGCATCGCCAATGGTTCGCAGCGAAGATAGTCCAATGCCGTGGGCAGGTCGAGTTCCACCAAGGGAAATGCGTTCCTGTTCATGCAGATTGAGAGGGCGAGCCCTTCTGCCGGAACAATATCCTTCCCCTTGGGTTCGCCGAGTTCCACTCCAGCGTGCATCAGTCTGAGCTTCTGCTCCGCCGTGTCGAACACGTCGCGCCACGCCTTTTTCACCGCCACTATATGTCCGCCGAGTCTGCAGATGTCGAAGTCGCCGTCGCCGGCAATCCAGCGGCTCACCTGCGCAGCCCCCTCCACAGTCTGCCGGTTGCCTGCCCTGCCCTTCTTTGCCTTGCGGTCCTTTTTCTTTTCCGCTCCCCTTGCCATGATGTTTGCGCCGTCGCCGGGTTTGCGCAGCGCAGCCATGTAGAGGCCTTCCGACCGCGTGTCGCCGGGGATGAAATGCCGCTGGTGAAGGAGTTCCATGTCGTGTTCCTCCACGATATATTCCACGTTCTCCTCATCCTCAAGGGCATTGAAGGTGCAGGTGGAATAGACGAGCAGTCCGCCGGGACGCAGACAGGGCAGTATGTCGGCTATAATCCCGCGCTGCAGTGCCGCACATTTCCTCACGTTTGCCGCGGACCATTCCTTCACTGCCCCTTCGTCCTTGCGGAACATCCCCTCTCCGGAACAAGGCACGTCGGCCACTATCACGTCGAAGGTGATGCCGCTCCGCTGGTAGTCGATTGCATAGTTGTTGGTCACCAGCACGTCGGGATGCCCAAACTTGAGGATGTTCTCCACAAGGATGTTTGCGCGCTGTCGCACCGGTTCGTTGGCCATCAGCACACTGCCTTCGGGCAGCATGCCCCTCACCGCCGTGGTCTTTCCGCCCGGTGCGGCACAGAGGTCGAGTGTGCGCAGCGGCGACGACAGGTCGGCATAGCGGCGCAGCATTTCTGCCACATACATCGAGGCTGCTTCCTGCACGTAGTATGCTCCGGCATGGAGCAGCGGGTCGAGGGTGAACTGCGGACGGCTCTTGAGATACCGTCCGTCGGCGCACCATTCCACCTCCGTGTCCTCTGCGGCAGGGAGTGTCATCACATCGCCGCGGAACTTGAAGGGGTTGAGGCGCACACTCACCGGCGGTTCCTCCTCCATGCCTGCCAGGAATTTCCGCCAAAGGCTCTCGCCGAAGAGCCTGCTGGTATATGAAACGAATTCTTCGGGTAGTGTCATATTCTCTTTTCTATGGGAAGGCAAAATTACGGTTTTAATTTCATATAGGCAACACCGCCGCCAAACAGTTCCGCTTTTACAGCTTCGTGCCGGGCTATGCCGCCATGCCGAGACTTGAACTCTCGTTGATTTGGTATTCCGAACGCCTATTGGCCCTTGCCATAAATAGTAAGTCCGCAACTGCTTTTTCAATTCTTATCCTTCCTCTGTGGGGCTGCCCCCTTGTCAAAGGGCGGCAGCCACTCTCCTTACTTGCGCCAGACGCTCCATAAACGAAACATCCTTCTTTGTTGTCTGGATATTGTAGCGCATTTGCATCCTGAGCAATGGTTCTGCATTAACTCCCAAAGCAGCTTCAAACAGAAGAGCCGTTTTCTCTGTAACAGGGCGACGCGCATTCAAAATTTCATTCAATGCAGAATAGGCGATTCCCATATCCCCAGCCAGCTTACGCTGAGAAATCCCTCTGTATTCTATTTCATCTTTCAAAATTAAACCCGGGTGAGTTGGGAAAGCCGAAGCCATATCGTTTGCTGTTGTTTTCTTGTCCATATTTGATTATTTATAATGATTTGACAAATCTGTAATATTACATATCGTGGCTATGGTTTGACCATTTTCGAATTCCTCCTCAAATTCTATCCGATATTGGTCGTTTACCCTTATTGAAGACAAACCCGATTTGCCACCTTCCAAACGTTCATAATTCAGAGAGTTATATTTCCACAACCCTTGTACATTATCCTCGGCTATCATAAGATCTATGATGCGGATATATTTCCTTACTATTTGGGGCTGAAAGCGATGCTTCTTATCAGACTTTCCGTGACAGTAAAGATCTTGCAGGTAATCCTCGTTAAATTTTACTTCCATATATTCCGCCTTATAAATGCAAAGGTAAAACATAAATCTTACGTTCACAAATTTAGTGAACATATTTAGTATCATTTCACCTGTGTTCCAGCTAACCGTCAAAGCCCAAGGGACGCTTTGCCGACCGTGCATCGTACGATAAGAGATTGCACATCGTACGATAAGAGACCGTGCATCGTACGATAAGAGGTCGTGCATCGTACGATGTACAGTCGGAGAAGCTACGCTTTGAAGCCGGGGAAACGGCTTTTGAAGCAAGAGCCGTGCCCGGAACACTGTTTTTGGAAGGCGGAAAGGGCGTGTTACGATTATTTTATATAACTTTGCCGACATTATTATATATACAACATAAATGAAAGAATTTGTAATATCGGAGGTGAAAGCCGAAACCGCCATCCTCGTGGGCCTGATTACCAAAGACCAGGACGAGGCCAAGACAAAGGAATATCTCGACGAACTGGAGTTCCTTGCCGACACGGCAGGAGCGGTGACGGTGAAGAGGTTCACGCAGAAAGTGGCGGGCCCCAGCCAGACGACATACGTGGGAAAGGGAAAGTTGGAGGAAATAAAGCAGTTTATCATCGACGAGGAGGACGCCGAGCGCGAAATAGGAATGGTGATATTCGACGACGAACTCTCCGCCAAGCAGATACGCAACATAGAAAACGAACTGAAAGTAAAAATCCTCGACCGCACGTCGCTCATCCTCGACATATTCGCCATGCGCGCACAAACCGCCAACGCCAAGACACAGGTGGAGCTGGCACAGTACAGATACATGCTGCCGCGACTGCAGAGACTATGGACACACCTTGAGCGACAGGGAGGAGGCTCCGGCTCGGGAGGCGGCAAGGGAAGCGTGGGACTGCGCGGACCGGGAGAGACACAGCTCGAGATGGACCGAAGGATTATCCTGCAGCGCATGTCGCTGCTCAAGCAGAGGCTGGCAGAAATAGACAAGCAGAAGACCACACAGCGCAAAAACCGCGGAAGACTCATCCGGGTAGCTCTCGTGGGATACACCAACGTGGGGAAATCTACACTGATGAACCTCATGTCGAAAAGCGAGGTGTTCGCCGAGAACAAGCTCTTCGCCACTCTCGACACAACGGTGAGAAAGGTGGTGGTGGAGAACCTGCCGTTCCTGCTCGCCGACACCGTGGGGTTCATACGCAAGTTGCCCACCGACCTCGTGGACTCCTTCAAGAGCACCCTCGACGAGGTGCGCGAAGCCGACCTGCTGCTGCACGTCGTGGACATCAGCCACCCGGATTTCGAGGAACAGATAAAGGTGGTGGACAAGACGCTCGCCGACCTTGGATGCGCCGACAAGCCGTCGATGATAATCTTCAACAAAATCGACGCCTACTCGTGGGTGGAGAAGGATGCCGACGACCTCACGCCCAAGACAAAGGAAAACGTGACGCTCGACGAACTGAAAAAGACATGGATGGCAAAGATGGGCGACGACTGCCTGTTCATCTCTGCAAGGGAAAAGATTAACATAACGGAGATGAGGGACGTGATATACAAGCGCGTGAGGGAACTCCACGTACAGAAATATCCCTACAACGACTTCCTCTACCAGGACTACGAGGAATACACCGACTCCCAAACCGAATAAAGCCACAGCTATGCGCAAACTATCACAACAGGAGATACAACGTCTCGAAGAAAACCGCTGCAAGGCGCAGGACTGGCAACTGGTCAGCGTCGGCGAGAACTTCTCCGCCGACAACCTCTACGGCGTGGAGTTCCACGGCCCGTGCAGCGTGGGAAACAACAACGGCACAGTGACGACCGACAACGGCATCGCACTGCCTGCCGGCATACACAACGCACGCATCGTCAATTCGGACATCGGCGACAACTGCCTGATTGAAAACGTCAGCGGCTTCATCTGTGACACCGACATCGAGGACGACTGCGTGGTATGCAACGTGAGCTTCATACAGACCACCGAAGGCACTACATTCGGCCAGGGAAACACCATCAGCGTGATGAACGAAGGCGGCGAAGGCAACGTGGTGCTCTTCAGCGAACTCACCAGCCAAATAGCAGCCCTCACCGTTCTGCCGCCATATCTGGGAGGACAGGACGAGGACTCCGGCGCCACGGCATCGAAGCGCAAACAGGCAAAGGAAGCCATCAGGAGGATGGTGATGGAAGAAGTGAAGCGCACTGTGCCGAAACGCACGCGCATAGGCCGCGGAACGAAGATAACCGACACGACGGAGATAACGAACTCATGGATCGGCGAAGGCTCAGAAATCCGCGGAGCAAGGCGCATAAGCGAGTGTACCCTCACGGGAGAACCCGACAACGGGGTGTTCATAGGAGCGGGAGTGATATGCGACGGATGCGTGGTGACAAGCGGCTCCACCATCTCCAACAACGCCATCGCCACAAACTGCTTCGTGGGGGAATGTTCCACGCTGACCGACGGCTTCTCCGCCTCCAGCAGCCTGTTCTTCGCAAACTCGTTCATGGCCAACGGCGAAGCCTGCGCAGCCTTCTGCGGCCCGTTTTCCGTGAGCCACCACAAGTCCACGCTGCTCATAGGCGGCATGTACTCGTTCTACAACGCCGGATCGAACACCAACTTCAGCAACCACGCCTACAAGATGGGCCCCATACACAGCGGCATCCTGGAACACGGGTCGAAGACGGCGAGCGGAGCGCACATCCTGTGGCCGGCACACATCGGCGCGTTCTCCATGTGCATGGGCAAAATAGCCACACATCCCGACACGTCGGCACTGCCCTTCTCATACGTCATCGGCGACGGCGACGACACGTACGTCGTGCCGGGACGCAACTTCGCCACCGTGGGCACTTACCGAGACATAACGAAATGGCCCAAGCGCGACGCTCGCCCCGAATGCGGCAGGCACAGCATGATTGACTTCTCATGGCTCAACGCATACACGGTGATGAAGGCCGTGGAGGCAAAGAACCTGCTGGAAAGGATTCTCGACCACGAAGGAAAGAAAGACGAGTACACCCTCGACGACGGGTCTCTCATAAAGGGTTCGTCGCTGCGCAAGGGCATCACGCTCTACAGCACCGTCATACGGATGTTCATCGCCGGAAACATCACCGAGGAAGACATCGCCGACGAATCCCTGCGCGAACTGCCGGAGCTTAAGCTCTCCGACATCAGCGGACTGATCATAAACCAGGACACCGTGCTCGAGATTGTGGAGGGGCTGCTCAGCGGCGACATCGACAATACGGAATGCCTCGCCGAAGCCATAAACCGCACGGTGGGCTACAAGGAATATACCGACAAGGCGCTCGCCATGAAAATTGCCGACGACATCTACGGCTGGCAAAGCCTCGACGCCGAAGACAGGGCTGACTTCATAAATTACTGCCGGCAGGCGCGGCAGGAGTGGACCGACGCCATAGCCGAAGACGCGAAAAAGGAATACGGGCTAGGCGACGTGGACAGGGAGACACTCGACGCCTTCCTCGACAAGCTGAACTCAAAGAAAACATTTTCATAAAAACACAGGATATGAAACTAAAATCAATGCTTATCGTTTGCCTCAGCGCACTCGCCACAGCGGGCGCACAGGCAAAAGACTACAAGTATCAGACAGTGGAGGGCGACCCGATGCACGCTCGCATCTACACCCTCGACAACGGACTGAAGGTCTATCTCTCGGTGAACAGCGAGAAACCACGCATCCAGACTTACATCGCAGTGCGCACCGGCAGCCGCAACGACCCGGCCGAGACAACCGGTCTGGCACACTATCTGGAGCACCTCATGTTCAAGGGCACGGCACAGTTCGGCACCACCGACATGCAGAAGGAGAAGCCGCTGCTCGACGACATCGAACGCCGCTACGAGGCTTACCGCAAGCTCACCGACCCGGCACAGCGCAAGCAGGCATACCACGAGATCGACAGCGTGTCGCAGCTTGCGGCAAAGTATTTCATCCCCAACGAATACGACAAGCTGATGTCGTCGATAGGTGCCACGGGCACCAACGCCTACACAAGCAACGACGTGACGTGCTACGTGGAGAATATTCCCTCAAACGAAGTGGAGAACTGGCTCCGCGTGGAAGGCGACAGGTTCAGCAACATGGTGATACGCGGTTTCCACACCGAGCTGGAAGCCGTTTACGAAGAATACAACATCGGTCTGGCACAGGACAACCGCAAGGTGTGGGAGTCGCTCTACAAGCTCCTCTACCCCACCCACCCCTACGGCACACAGAGCACCATAGGAACGCAGGAACACCTGAAGAACCCGTCGATAACAAACATAAAGAACTATTTCAACCGCTACTACGTGCCTAACAACGTGGCGATATGTATGGCGGGAGACTTCGACCCCGACAAGGTGATAGCTCAAATCGACAAGTATTTCGGCTCGTGGAAGAAGAGCGGCAGCCTGTCGTTCCCGCAGTATGCCCCGGTAAAGGAACTAACCGCGCCGCGCGACACCACGGTGGTGGGACAGGAAGCGGCGTTCCTCATGATGGGATGGAACTTCCCCGGTGCGGCAGCGGCACAGACCGACACGCTCAACGTCATCAACGAAATGCTCTCCAACGGCAAGGCCGGCATCTTCGACCTCAACCTCAACCAGCAGATGAAATGCCAGTACGCACAGTCTATGGTAGACGGCATGAACGAATACTCGCAGTTCATACTCTTCGGCAGGCCGAAGCAGGGACAGTCGCTCAAGGACGTGCGCGACCTGATGCTCGCCGAAATGGAAAAGCTCAAAAGGGGTGAGTTCAGCGACGACCTCCTGCCATCCGTCATCAACAACCTGAAGCTCAACTACAACAACGCCCTGGAGAGCAACCAGTGGCGCGCCAACGAATTTGTGGACGCCTTCATCAACGGCGAGAAATGGAAAGACAAGGTGGGATACCTCGACCGCATTTCCAAGATAACGAAGCAACAGATAATGGACTTCGCCCGCAAGCACTTCAACGACAACTATGCCGTGGTGTATAAGGAGGAGGGCGTGGACTCCACGCAAAAGAAAATCGACAAGCCGCAGATTACCGCCATACCGTCGAACCGCGACCTGCAGAGCAAATTCGTGGGCGAAATCCTCAATGCGAAGATTGACCCCATACAGCCGAAATTCCTGGACTTCAGCAAAGACATGTCAACGGGAAAGACAAAGAAGGGCCTGCCCGTGTACTACGTGCAGAACAACACGAACAAGACTTTCGTGCTCTGCTTCAACTACAGGTTCGGCGAGGAGGCAAACAAATGGCTGCCCTTTGCCAAGGACTATTTCGACTACCTCGGCACCGACAAGCTTTCCGCCGAGCAGCTCAAGCAGGAATACTACAAACTCGCCTGCGACTACAATATCAGCGTGGGACACGACAATCTGAGCGTGAACGTGTGGGGACTTGCCGACAACATGCAGAAGGCCGTGGAGCTGACCGAAAACTTCCTGCAGAACGCCAAGGCTGACAGCAAGGCTTACAAGCTCTGGACAGAGTCGGAGCTCAAGAGCCGCCGCGACAACAAGATGAACCAGCGGTCAAATTTCCGCGCCCTCACCAGCTATGGCTTCTACGGCGAGTACAACCCCTACCGCAACGTGCCCGACAGTACGGAACTCGTGAACTGCGACCCGCAGAAGCTCATCGACATAGTGAAGGGCATCAGCGGATACAAGCACCAGATTCTCTACTACGGTCCGTTGTCGCTCAAAGACGCCATCTCGGCATTCAACAAGTGCCACAAGACCGCCAAGAACCTTGCCGACGTGCCGCAAGGAAAGCACTACACGTTGCAGCAGACACCAAAGGACGAAATATGGATTGCGCCCTACAAGGCAAAGAACATCTACATGATGCAATACCACAACGAGGGCAAGCAGTTTGACACCAAGAACCTGCCGCTCGTCACAATGTTCGACGAATACTTCGGAGGCGGCATGAACACCGTGGTGTTCCAGGAGCTGCGCGAGGCGCGCGGACTTGCCTACAGCGCATGGGCTGGCTACTACACGCCGAACAAGAAGAATGACCCGGAATACTTCTGCACGAACATCATATCGCAGAACGACAAGATGATGGACTGCATACGCACGTTCAACAACATCATGGACACCATTCCGCAGTCGGAGAAGGCTTTTGACATAGCAAAACAGGCTGTCACAAAAAGGATGGAGGCTGCGCGTACCACCAAGTTCGCCATCATCTCGAAATACCTGGCAGCGAAGAAACTCGGCATAGACTTCGACACCGACAAGCTGGTTTACGAGACCCTGCCACAGATAACGCTGCAGGACCTCGTGAAGTTCACCAACGAGAACATTGCCCACAAGCCGTTCCGCTACCTCATCCTCGGCGACGAGAAAGAAATAGACGTCAAGTCGCTTGAGAAGATAGCGCCGGTAAGGCATCTCACTACAGAGGAGATATTCGGATACTAAGTGAATACAAAAAAGCTGGTTCCGGCAAGAAATACCGCTTCGACAGCATGAAGGGGATTTCGCCGGAACCAGCTTTTTTTGTTTGTCAGTCTTTCTGTCAGAAAATCCTCGGCAGGAAGTCAAGAAGATATTTGCGCCAGTTCTCCCAGCTATGGTCGCCGTCGGTCTCGTTATACATATAGGTGCATCCAAGTTTGGCTACACGCTTGCGGAACATATCCACAAAAGGCTTCAGCATGTCCTTCTTGCCTATCGCTATGTAATAAAGAGCCGGACGGGCATCGAACTGCGCCTTCAGCTTGTTGTCGAGGTTCTCGTACACGGTAATGTCGGAAACCCTTTCCTTACCCTCCTCGAACTTGTTCTTCAGCCACGAAGGCATCTTGTCCTTAATCTTTTCGACACGTTTGTTGAAACGGTTGATGCGACCGATATTCCTGTCGTTGAGGGCATTCATCGTCTGAGGGGAGAAAAGTCCCACGTAGTCGAACAAGTCCGGATTGTTGGCTGAAATGGCCATTGCATGAAGACCGCCCATGGAAAGTCCGGCAATGGCACGGTGTGCCTTGTCTTTCGCCACGCGGAAACTGTCTTCTATAAAAGGCACCACCTCCTTGGGAAAGGCGTTCTCGGTGCGTCCCACCCACGAGGTAATGTTGGAGTGGCTCGCCTTACTGTCCTTGTAGACACTTTCCCCCGGGGCTGCGTCCTGGTCGGCAATGCCGTTGGGCATCACCACGAGCATCGGTTTCGACTTGCCCTCGGCAATCATATTGTCCATAATCTGCGCAAGCCTTCCCATGTCGAGCCACGAAGTCTCGTCGCCCCCAGTACCGTGAAGGAGGTAGAGCACCGGATAAGCGGCGGCGGCCTTGTCCGAGTAGCCTGCGGGCAGATACACCGAAAGGCGGCGCTGCTTCATGTCGGCATCAAACGATGACGGATACCAAAGCTGCTTCACCGTTCCGTGCGGCACGTCGCAGTCCATATAATACGTGCCGGGATTTCCCGGCACTATCACATAGCTCAACGTATCGTCGATGTCGCGGGCAGTATTGGGGTTCAGCGCATCGGGGATTTCATTACCGTCCACCACAAAGCGGTAGGTGTACATCTCGGAGGACAGAGCGGAGGTATGGTAGCTCCACGTCTCGCCAACCTTCTCCATTTTTTCGGAGTCGCCGCCGGAATATTCCACCTCCACCTTTTTGGCTTCGCCGTCCGTGTAGCGGAACGTTATGGAATTGTCGGCATTTACAACAGTTTTCCCTGCCTGTCCGCTCTCCTGTGCAGCCACAGGAGAAGAGAACAGGCAGAGGAATGTAGCCGCAGACAAAACATATTGTCTCATAAGCGTTTTACGAAATCATTACTTGCAGTTGGGGCACCAGGGCTTGAGTTGCTTGAAGAAGTCATTGCCCTTGTCGTCAACGAGGATGAATGCCGGGAAGTCCTCCACGGTGATTTTCCAGATAGCCTCCATTCCGAGTTCGGGATATTCCACACACTCGATGCTCTTGATTGAACTCTGCGAGAGGACGGCAGCCACGCCGCCGATAGTGCCGAGATAGAAACCGCCGTGCTTCTTGCAGGCGTCGGTAACGACCTGTCCGCGGTTGCCCTTGGCTATCATAACGAGAGATGCACCGTTGTCCTGGAACTCGTCCACATACGGGTCCATACGGTTTGCCGTCGTGGGGCCCATCGAACCGCAGGGATAGCCCTCCGGGGTCTTTGCCGGTCCGGCGTAGAGGATGGGGTGGTCCTTGAAATACTGCGGCATTCCCTCGCCTGCATCAAGACGTGCCTTGAGCTTGGCATGGGCGATGTCGCGCGCCACGATGATGGTGCCTTTGAGGTTCACGCGGGTGCTGACAGGATATTTCGTGAGTTCGGCGCGCACTGCGTCGATACCCTTGTCGAGGTCTATCTCGATGCCCTTAGCCCCCTCGCCCGGCTTGCGCAGCTCCTCGGGAATGAGTTCCGAGGGGTTGGAGTCCATCTTTTCAATCCAGATACCGTCGGCGTTTATCTTGCACTTGATATTGCGGTCGGCAGAGCAGCTCACGCCCATGCCGATAGGACAGCTTGCGCCGTGGCGCGGCAGGCGCACCACGCGAATGTCGTGGGCAAGGTATTTTCCGCCGAACTGCGCTCCGAGACCAATCTTGTGAGCCTCGTCAAGGAGTTTGTTTTCAAGGTCAATGTCGCGGAAGGCGCGACCTGTCTCGTCGCCTGTGGTAGGCAGGGCATCGTAGTATTTTATCGACGCAAGCTTCACGGTGAGCAGGTTCTTCTCGGCAGAAGTGCCTCCAATGACAAATGCGATATGATACGGAGGGCAGGCTGCCGTGCCAAGGGTTTTCATCTTCTCCACGAGGAAGGGCAGAAGAGTGCCCTCGTTCTGTATCGTGGCTTTCGTCATCGGGTAGAAGTAAGTCTTGTTGGCAGAGCCTCCGCCCTTGGCCACGCACACGAAGCGGTACTCGTCGCCTTCGGTAGCCTCGATGTCGATTTGCGCCGGAAGGTTGCAGCGTGTGTTCACCTCGTCATACATGTTGAGGGGAGCATTCTGCGAGTATCTCAGATTGTCCTGCGTGTAGGTGTTGAAAACGCCGAGCGAGAGTGCTTCCTCGTCCTCAAAGTCTGTCCACACGCGCTGTCCCTTCTCACCGTGGATGATAGCCGTTCCGGTGTCCTGGCAGAATGGCAGCACACCTTTTGCAGCCGTTTCAGCATTGCGCAGGAACTGCAGCGCAACATACTTGTCGTTCTCCGAGGCCTCGGGGTCTGACAGTATCTTCGCCACCTGCAGGTTATGCTCGCGGCGCAACATGAACTCCACGTCGTGGAAAGCCTGCTGCGCCATTGTGGTAAGAGCTTCCTTTGAGACTTTCAGGATTTTCTTTCCCTCGAACTCGCTTACCGACACGCCGTCTTTCGTAAGCAGATAATATTCAGTATTGTCCTTTCCCAACTGGAACATGGGAGCATACTTGAATTCCGTCTGTGCCATAATGTTTTTTGTTTTATTACTTTTTTGTTGTATTCATTTTTCAATCAAGAAATAATCTTCCAGTTTCAGAACCGTGACTTTAGGCCATTCGATTGTCTTCAACACCGAGAAATGCGAGTCGTTAGACACTATAAAGTCCGCCCCGGCTGCTATCGCACAATCAACAAATTTATTGTCGTCGGGGTCTTTTTCTATCAGTCGGAAATGCACATAGGATGTCTGAAAAGACGTCGTTGACAATCTGGCAATAGCCTCAACAACATTATGAGCAATCCGTGATGTTGTCTTCAAACCGACAATTTCCTCATATTCCTCAAGGATTTCCGTGTTTACACATAAACCCACCTTGCCGTCTAGAATTTTCTCCCACAAAATATGGTACTTGCTACCAGACGGCAATATCTGCAACAAGCAGTTTGTGTCAAGAACGATTAGCTGCATACGGTGTTCTCATGTGTTCATTACCCCATGCCTCTATCGTCTTCTCATCAATACTGCCGTTGTCCCACAAGGCATCTATCTCCTTTTGAGCTTTCTCCGCAAAATAACGGGCAAGCATATCTTTGAAATCATCAAGTTCTTCCTTGGATTTGATACCCGATATTGCGTTAAGCACTTCCAAGCGAGCCATTTGTTCGTATGACATAATTTTTGGTATTATCACAATTACGGTTACAAAGTTACTAATTATTTCTTGCGGACAATATTTAGTGACGGTGAAAAAAATCTAATGTCAGTCTTCTGCGTTGTTTTCCTCAAATTCAGCAATCCACTCCTTATCCTTTGCCGGCTGCAAAGCCCGCTCATCAACAGGGAGAAGAGGCAGGGAATTTCGCATCGTATGTCTGGAACACGATGTACACACCGTCGCCCCGGAGAGTAAATTCGTCGCCGCGCGCCTCATTGAGCGTTCCCTGCCAAAGGTGTCGGTAGGCGTAGGAATCCCACACCAGCCCTTCGCTGCGGATTTCGGAGCACGACACGTTGAAGATGCTCACCTGCTGACGGGGAAAGGACTTGAATGTTGCCGTTCCCCGAGCGGGAAGGAACGAACCGTTGTCGGTGAGCATCACGGCATTGACGCCAAGTTCAACGAGATAGCGCGGCAAAAGGAATATGTTGCCAAGGGTGTGGTCCTCGCGTTTGCCCGTAGCTCCGACGTATGTTATGTCGGTACAGCCCCTGGCCAGGCAGAAACGGGTAGCCTTGGTGAGGTCGTTGTCTTCCTGTTCCGTCACGCGATGAAAAATGCTTTCGTACTGCTCCCTGAATTCCTCCGGAAGGGAGTCGCCGTCACCGATAACGGCTTGCGGACTAAAGCCGCGGGCAACGGCCTCAACGGCAGCGCCGTCGCAGCAGCACAGGAAATCGGCCTGCTCCAAAATGCGGAGCGGCACAGGATGAACCGGGAAATCGCCGTTGGCGAGTATTACTGCTTTCATGATTTTTCCCTCATTTTATCCCACTTGAAATATCCTGCCACGGCTATTACGGTGTAAAGTCCGTAAAGCCCTGCCTTGAAAGGTATCCCCTTGCCGATATACAGATAAAAGCAGACTGCATCCACTGCAATCCAGAATATCCACTGCTCGATGTATTTCTTGGCGAGTGCCCACAACCCCACGAAGCTCAAGGCATTGGTAAACGAGTCGAGCAGCGGCACCGTGCTGTTGGTGAAGCTCACGAGCACCCAGTACGTCATCGCCCATGCCGCAAAGAACGCCACTGCCACGGGCATGTATTTCCTCCCGGGCATATGGGTGATGGGGATTTCGGCAACCGCCTTTCCGCCGCCCTCCTTTCCGAAAAGCGTTTTGATCGACGCTCCGTAACGCCACATCACAAAGCCGTAGACACCGGCTACGGTGTAGTATGCCGCCATACCGGCATCGCCATAGAGGCCGTGCTCCCAATACAGCACTATGTCCATCGCCGGCATTATCACGCTGACGAGCCACAGGGCTATATGCGCGCGGTATTCCAACCATATATATATGAGTCCCAAGAGTGTGGTAAAAATGTCGAGCCAGTGCTCGGCAAGGTATTGTTGCATTTCGGTATTGTTTTTAGGTAGATTCCAAAAAATGCCGGAGTCCCGAAGAGAGACCCCGACATTCCGCACATTTTATCAAGTCAATTAGAATTTCAGTGTGACATGCGCCATCACGTTGAAGCCTGCCGTAGGGATATACGACATTGCCGAGCAGCGTTTCTCGCCGAGATACCATCCGTACCACACGAAACCGCTCTGGGCGTAGTGGCGGTTGAAGATATTGTTGAAGTCGAAGCCCAGCTTCACGTTCTTGATGCCCATAGCCTTCGTCACGTCGGCAGAGTAGCTGAGAGCCAAGTCGCTCTGCGAGAAGCATGGCAGCGAGCGGTCGTCGCTCTGGGAGTTGTCCACATACTGCTTGCTCACGAAATTGGTGTGCCATGTTGCGCTGAAGCCCTTGTGGTGGAAGTCCACGAATCCGTTGAGGATTGCGCTCGGCGAATATGCGAGCGTGGAGTTGTCGTAGTGGTTCACCCTCGGGGCGAGATCGTTCCAGTTTTCGTCGTAGGCATCAACGTACTCGTCGAAATCCTTTATCTTGTTCCTGCTCAGCGCGGCGTTACCCTCCACGCTCAACCATGAGAGGGGTGCCCATCCGGCAGTCAGCTCCACACCCATGCGGTATGACTTCTTCACGTTGGTAGTGAGAGCCTCGCCGATGTCCGACGTTTCACCTGTCTGCACGAGCTGGTCCTTGTAGTCCATGTAGTAGAAATTGGCTCCCGCATGCCAGTTGCTGCCATTGAACTGGTAGCCGGCCTCCACATCGAGCAGTTTCTCCGCCTTGGGGTATCCGTAGTGGCCGTTGTTCGTGTAGTTGTTGCGCTCCGGCTCGCGGTTGCTGTATGCCACCGACGCATACGCCTTGTGACCGCCATTGGTGTAGCTCACTCCAGCCTTGGGATTGAAGAAATTGAAATGCTCCTTCACGTCAAGCATGTGATGGGCGTAGAGCTTGTTGCCGTTGGCGTCCTTCTCCGTTGTCTTGTAGAAGCGGTCGTTGGAACCGTCAGTCTTGTAGTCCACACGACGGTACTGCAGGTCGGCAAAGACGTTCCAGTTGTCGAGGAAGGTGTATGTGGCCTTCACGAACGCGCTGTAGTCGTTCTTCCTGGCGTCGGAGTCGTAATATTTGTAGTCCTTGTTGTTGCCGAAATATTTTCTCTCTATCGCCTCGTCCTCGATATATGTGATGTATCCCCAGTGACTGCCGCGGAACTGCTGCAGGTTGGTGCCGGCAATGACATCCCAGCTGTCGTTCTTGAAGTTCACGTTGTACACGAGACCATAGGCATGCTGTGTGAGTCCCTTCTTGCGCACCACGTCGCAAGTTATCTTTCCGCCGTCGGCGTCAAACTCGTTGAGGCCGAACTTTGAGCAGAGTTTCGCCTGTGGCTTGAACTCGTTGTAATACCCGTAGCCGTATGTGTAGTGCAATGCGATGTTGTGCGACCAGTGGTCTGAAGGCTGCCACACGGCAGAGAGGATATTGTGGTTCTGGTAGAAATTGTCCGTGGTCTTGTCCCATTTCGACCCGTCGCGCATGGTATAGGGCACGATGTTGTAGATACCTTTCGCCCAGTCGTCGCGGTTGCCGTCAAGGTTCTCCACGAGGGTGTTCACCTTGCCCAGACCGGCTTCCCACAGTTCTTTATACGACATGGTATTATACCCCCAGTCGCCCCGGTAGCTGTCGCTGTTGTCATAATCGGAACCGAGCACTCCGTTCCAGGCCTGTCCAGTCTTCTCGAAGTTTCCGATGTTCTTGTAGCGTATCTGGAAATTGTCGCCCAACCATGTCAGTCCGCCGTAGTAAGACCCGGAGCGTCCGTCGGTGGCATGAACGAACCCGTCTGTTGCCGTCTCATGGTATGCGCCGTCGAAGATGAGGTGCTTGAAGAGCAGTCCCGTTGAGAACGACGCCCCCACGTTATAGGTGTTGAACGACCCGAACGACCCCGTCAGCTCTGCCGTAGGCTTGAGCGAAGGGGCGGCAGTCTGGAGTGATACCGTTCCGCCGAACGCTCCGTCGCCGTTTGTCGACGTTCCCACACCGCGCTGTATCTGCACGCTGCTCATCAGCGAGGCATAGCTGTTCATGTTGGCCCAGAATACAGTCTGGTCTTCGGGGGAATTGAGCGACACTCCGTCGAGCGTCACGTTGATACGGCTGCCGGCAGCACCGCGCATACGCATATAAGCCGTTCCCGACCCTGTTCCGCTCTCGCTCCACGCCAGCACGCCGGGTGTACGGGAGAAGAGGAACGGCAGTTCCTTGCCCGTTGCGGAAAAATCCTGCAACTCAGACTTTTTGATGTTAGTTACGGCAAACGGCGCGTTTTTCTGCGCCCTCACGGCCTTTACGACAACTTCGTTCAGTTGCTGAACGTTCACCGTGTCAACTTTCTGCTCGGCAAGTGCCTGTTGCGCACAAAGGGTGCAGACAACGGCCATTGCCACGCCATTGATTTGTTTCATTTCGGTTGTTACCTGTTTTTCTTCCGCGACGACACCCAAACGCACACACATTGCACCACGCTTCGAGCGCCATGCACCATGCCCCGTACGTGTGTACGCCGCGGCTACCTTTTACTAAATAAGGGGAAAATCCTAATGTCGTTACCTACGCCGGCATTACCCGGATCAGGCATATTGGGTCTAATCTCAGCACCCGCAAAAGCGGCAGCACCCCTTAGTTGGCATTTTGCCAACCGCTTGCAAAGGTAGCGCATTATGCCGACATGGCAAAATTTTTCAGCGCAAATCGGCGTTTCGCCGATATTTCCTGCCTATTTCCCTGTCGTAAAGCATTGCTTTGTCTGTCTTACACCACTTGCCATACGACCGTATGCCCCTTGCCGTACGACCGTATGCCCCTTGCCGTACGATTGTATGCCTCTTGCCAAACAATCGTACGGCAAGAGGCATAAGGCAAGCAAAGCGGTGCTTCGCCGATGGCGGACGCATAAGATATACGCTTCGCCTTGGGATTATAGCATACAAAACCAACGGCAAATATAGGTATAGGCATTTAGGGCATATATACAAAATGTTTTACAAATAAGACATTTGGAACACTTTGTTTTGGGGTCTGATTTTAAGGAGCAGTGCTTTTCGGGGAGGAAACGATAGCTTTGCTCCCCGAAAAGCTATCGTTTTCGCCGAGATTTTGGGGTATCGTTTTTTAGGATGTATATATTATGCTGATTATCAATATTTTGCATTTACCCTAAAAGAACAGTACAATCCTGTTAAAATTCAGGTAAGTCCCACATCGGCAAAATGCGACATTTGGAACACTTTTCAAATAACACACAAAGGGCATATAACAACACCTTAAACAGAGCATTTTGTGAGTGCGCCCTAAATGCCTATACCTATAAAAAATGTTGCCGAGCAATATTTTGCATGGCAACACTTTGTTTATTTTCGTTTTCACCGTGAAGGAATCAGTCTTCATCGTTTTCCGCATCACTCTCGTCATCCCCGGCAGGCTCATCGCAGATGGGCAGCTGACGGTTGAACGCCGAATTGAAGGATATAATCGTCTCGCTGCGCGACAAGCCGAGGGGCTGCAGACGGTCGTGAATAATATTGAGCAGATGATGATTGTTCTGAGCGTAAATCTTGATGAACATGTCGTAGTCTCCCGTGGTATAATGACACTCCACCACTTCGGGTATGCGCCTCAGCTCTTCCACCGCCTCGTCGAAATTCTCGGGATGCTTCAGGTTAAGCCCAACGTAGGCGCAGGTTTCGTAGCCTATCTTTTCGGGGTCGATGATAAACTTTGACCCCTTGATTACTCCAAGGTTGGTGAGTTTCTGAATGCGCTGGTGTATTGCCGCTCCGCTCACGTTGCAGGCTCTCGCCACCTCAAGAAAGGGAATGCGCGCGTCTTCGGCTATCAACCTCAAGATTTTCTTGTCTAATGAATCCAAACTATGATGTGCCATTACTTTTATTGATATATTTATTTGATGCAAAGTTATGGCTTTTCGACGTAATACACAATAGTTTGTTAGTCTTAATTGTATTTTTTGTAATAGATTAAAACTTCGCCCAACTCTCTACCGCCAATCACAGATTGAATATGCGACAGGCGTTCTCCGTCGTGATGCGATTCAGCTCACTCTCGTCTATCCCGTAGACCTCTGCCATTTTCTTGAGCACCAGTGCCACGAATGCGCTCTCGTTCCTCTTGCCGCGCATGGGCACGGGTGCCATGTACGGCGAGTCGGTCTCAAGCACTACGCGGTCTGCAGGTATGGAGGGAAGCACTTCGGGCAGGTGTGATTTTTTGAACGTCAGTACACCGCCAATACCGAGCACGAACTTGTCAAACTCCAGCAGTTGGGCGGCTTCGCGTTCATTGCCCGTAAAGCAGTGAAACACACCGCCACGGCGGAGGTCTTTCTCGTGACGCTTGAGGATGTGTACCATTTCGTTCTGCGCCTTGCGGCAGTGTATCATCAGCGGAAGGTCGTATTCCGCAGCCCATTCCACCTGCGCCTCGAAAGCCTGCAGCTGTTCGTTCTCAAACTCCCGGCTCCAGTAGAAGTCGAGCCCCACCTCGCCGACGGCGACAAAGGGATGCCCCGGCGCATCAAGCATGGGTTTCATCTTGTCGAGTGTCTCCCGCCAGCCCGCCTTCACCTCCTCGGGATGAAGTCCTATCATGGGATAGGCGTAGCCCGGATAAGCCCGGCAAACGGCGAGCACACCGGCCAACGATTTCAAGTCTATTGCAGGCACGAGGATTTTCTCCACCCCGGCATCCTTGGCGCGCTGCACGGCAAGGTCGCGGTCTTCGTCAAACTCCTCGCCGTCGATATGTGTATGTGTGTCTATCATAATCCCAGTCCTTCCTTTTTCTCTTTTCTGCGGTAATAATATTTCACTCCAAATTTCTCACACTCCTCCACACGGTCTATTACCCTGTCGCCCATGAAATGTTGCTCCACCTGATTCCATATCCTCTCGATGAGCCGGTCCACCGACGGCCGCACATCCTTCAGCTGCCTTTCCATTTCCCGTGTACGTTCCTGAAGCTGGCGGTGTTTTTCGTAAGCCTCGGCGAAGATATCGAGATGCGTACACACCATACCCACCGTGGGATTATAGATGGGGCGTCCACCCTGTTTGATGCGTTCCTTCTCGCCCAGAACTATCTTGTCGCCCCATTCCAGCAACTGGTTAATCTGCTGCACCTGCGGAAGCACGCCAAGGTCTTCGGGCAGGCCATAGAGTGTCATGGCAGTCCGTTTTATCTCTCCACGTTCCACACACATTTTGAGCACCTGCATGAAATGGCTCAGGTAAATGGTGGCATTGCGCTGAAGGGGTTCGACACGGGTACGCCCGCGGCTCTGCGCCCTCTTGTCCATATCATACTGTTTCACAAGCGTGAGCAGACGGTCGTGAAGCGTGCGTGCCTCATTGATGTCTTTCCAGTCTATGAAGCGGTCGCGCGCAGTGTAGATATCATTGTTGTCAAGCAGCTTTTCCAATGCTGCAAGACGAGATCTGTCGGTTTTCGGAAGTCTTCTGTAGGGCATTGCTTTATATTAAATATGGTGGGGATTAAAAAGTCCACATTATGGTAATGCAGCACGTGGCGGCTGTCATTTTCTGCGGTTCATCATCGCCATGGCATAGTCGAGCAACACCGCCTTGCGGCTCTCGTCCGCGCCCACCCGACTGAGATACTGGCGGCTCTCGTCGAAATATTCCGATATTTTCTTCTCTGCAAGACGGTCTATGCCAAGACGGTTGTAAATAGCGGTGACGGCTTCCACCTTTTCCTTGCGCACGAAATCTCCCGCTTCAATCCAGCGCAGAAGTTCCGCACGCTCAGCCTCGTCGGCACGGTTCCAGGCGTTGATGAGCATATAGGTTTTCTTGTTGGACACGATGTCGCCGCCTATCGCCTTGCCGAACACCTCCGGGTCGCCGTAGACATCGAGGTAGTCATCCTGAAGCTGAAAGGCAAGTCCCACCTTCTCGCCGAAACGGTAGAGCAGGTCTGCGTCTTCTTCGGAGGCACCGCCAAGCAATGCGCCCATCTTTAACGCACAGGCAAGGAGCACGCTTGTCTTGAGACGTATCATCTCAATATATTCATCCTCAGTAACATCATGGCGGGTCTCAAACTCCATATCAAACTGCTGCCCCTCGCTCACTTCGAGTGCCGTCTCGGTGAAGAGGTCGAGAGCAGGCTTCAAATACTTGGAATCTACTTTTGCAAGATGCAGATACGCAAGGGAGAGCATCGTGTCGCCGGAAAGGATTGCAGTATTGGCATCCCATTTCTTGTGTACCGTAGGACGGCCACGGCGCATATCGGCGTTGTCCATAAGGTCGTCATGCAGCAGCGTGTAGTTATGGTAAGTCTCGAGGGCTGCGGCAGCCGGGAGGGCGGTTTCAACGTCGTCCTTGAAAATATTGTATGCCATGAGAACAAACGACGGACGTATGCGCTTTCCTCCGGCAGAGAGGACATACTTCACGGGGTCGTAGAGCGACTGCGGCTGGCGGTCGTAAGGCAACGAGTCGATGTAGCGGCTAACGATGCCAAGGATTTCCTTTGATGTCTTCATATATTATTCTTTTTCCTCTGAAGGTGGTTATATTAAAAGGTTTTTATAGAACTCACTTGAAACTGTTTACCGCCCTTGCCACCTCGTCCGCCTCGTCGTCGGTCATCGTCTGGTTGCACGGTATGCTGAGTTCCTGGCGGTGTATCATTTCCGTCACGGGCAGTCCTGTATCAGGTATCACCAGCATACCGTCCGCCAGAGTTTTCCTGTAACATTCCTGCTGATGGGGCGGAATGGGATAATGCACAAGCGTCTGTATGCCGCAATCAGCAAGATGCCGTTGCAGTGCATCGCGCGAGGCAGCCAGCAACGGGAAGATGTGGAAAACGTTGTCCGCCCCCTTAATCCCCTCGGCAATCTTCACCACGGGATTGCTGATACCCGCCATGAGGCGTTCCGCCACTTGACGCCGCCGGGCGTTGTCGGCATCGAGATACTTGAGTTTCACATCGAGCACGGCAGCCTGTATCTCGTCGATACGGGAGTTTCGCCCCTGCCAATCGAATACATACTTGCGTGAAGACCCGTAGTTGCCCAAAGCCCGAACCGTGGCGGCAAGTTCTTCGTCGTCGGTCGTCACAGCCCCGGCGTCACCAAGCGCACCGAGGTTCTTGCCCGGGTAGAAGCTGTGTCCGGCTGCATCGCCGAGAGCACCTGTACGCCGTCCATTGGGAAAGTCGCCCTCCCGACACACACAGCCGTGCGCCTGGGCGTTGTCCTCGATGAGTTTAAGGTTGTATTTGCGGCAGATGTCGCCAATACTGCCTGTATATGCGCATTTGCCGTAGAGGTGAACTATCATCACGGCGCGTGTTCGCGGTGTAACGGCACGCTCTATCAAGGTGTCGTCAATCTGCAGCGTAAGGGCAGAAGGTTCCACGAGCACCGCACGCAATCCGTTCTCCGTTATGGCGAGGATTGAGGCAATGTATGTGTTTGCCGGTACTATCACCTCGTCGCCGGGCTGCATCACCCCCATCTCCATATATGCACGGATGATGAGTGTCAGCGCATCGAGACCGTTGCCGCAGCCCACGCAATAGTTAGTTCCGATATATTCAGCATAGTGTCGCTCAAAGGCAGCGGTGAACTCCCCCTGCAGATACCAGCCGCTTCTTGCCGCCCGTTCCACAGCGTGGAGAATCTCGTCTTCGTGAAGAGACGTAACCTTTTTCAGTTCCGAATATTTAATCATATCTCAAACCTGTATTTTAGCGTTGCCGAGCAACCGATGTTTTCCTTGAATTCACAGAGTCCGAAACTGGGGACTCCGTCTTCCGTGGACGGTCCGATATCGAGTATTCTGAAGCCGGCATCGCGGTAATGACGGAATACGCAGTATGCAAGCATATTCATGGGGCGCATTGCCGAATACTGCCTTCTGTCGCCCCAATATATCACCTGGGCCATGCCGTCAGCCACGTGATAAACCTGCGCCGCAGCCACATCATCGTTTTCGTGGCGAAGGATAAAGAAGTCAGCCTCAACGACGTTCGTCACTGTCGCCCACACCTGCTCGAAACTCATGCGCAACGGATAGCCATGCTCCTCGCGGTTCGCGCGTATCACATTATATGCACGCAGCACGGCATCCTTGTCCGAGGAGTCCACCTTGACGAAGGTGAAATCTTCTTTCTCTGCCCTGTGCAGGTTCTTGCGTGCGCTGCGGTCTATATTGCCAGTGTAGTTGTCGAAATGCAACAGGGGGAAATAATAGTTCAGGTCTACCGTGGGCTTAAAGCCTGCAGAAATAAAAGCGTTCACCCATTTTGAAATCTGCGTCTCGCCGTAAATCAACGGCGGGAGCGTTACGACAAGCCTCTTACCGTGACTGCCGGCATAGTCAGCCACAAGCCTTACCGCCTCCGCCATGTTCTGCAATGTCTGCACGCCTTTTACGTCGAAGCCACCGAAGGGCGCAGAAAACGGCGACAGAAACTTTCCGTCGCGACAGCCAAGCGTGATGCCGAAGCGGGTCTTGTGGTCGCAAAGCGCAAGGAACTGCACACCGCCCGGGGCTTTCGCCTCGTTGAGAAGAGCGAAGGACGAACCGTTGTAGACATGTGCCGGGGGGAAGAGACCTGCGTATTCAGAAGCGGTAATCTCACTTGTCGTCATAAGCACTACTTCTTGGAAATTTGCGACAGGTACTCTGTAAACTCCTCGTATGTGCCGAGGTAATCGTCCTCCCTGAACACGTCGGACGCAAGGACAAGACACACGGCGTCCTCAGAGAAATCGGCGAGGTCAGCCCATGTTACAGTGTCGATGAGCAGTCCCTTGTCAGGACTGTCAAGCAGGAATTCCCTTTTGTCGCTGCCGTCATCGAGTGTCACGCGGAAGCTGCCGCTGACTGGTATTACAAATTGCTTGAGTTCCTTATGGGCGTGTCCACCCCGTCCCTTGCCGGCAGGAACTCCATACATCCAGAAAGCGCGCTTTATATCGAAAGGCACTTCGTTGAATCCCTCTGCCACAGACAGGTTTCCGCGCTGGTCGCCAATCTTGGGGAGCTTGGTTATCTTTGTTTCTGAAACTTTCATTTATATGTAATGTCTTAGCCGGTGCATTTTATATCCCACCCTTCATGACAGGTTTCCTGAACAACCTCTCCTCCACCCTATTCACTGTATATGCGGCGAATACGGTAACGACAAGGCACCACACGAAGAGCAAATACAAGTTCTGATTGTAGTAACCGAATAACTTGCCGTAAACGGCGCTGCATAAAGAGATGCTTATCAAGTGAATCATGTATATCTCAAAGCTTATACCTCCAAGCCAAATCATCGCCCACTGACGGAAAAGGCGCGACAACATTCCTCTGCCGCCTTCGGCAAATGCGAACCAAAGGACAGTGGCAGAGAACGGAAGCCAGAACATCGCCGAGAAGCGTACAGGCATGCACACTGACGGATAAGTGCACCATGTGGCAACGCACACCAGCACGATGCAAAATTCTGCAATGGTGGCCTGCACGGTATTCATTGCCGACACTCTGCGGCGAATTCTGTCACCCGACGGCGAACTGTAAAGGCGGTACGCAAGAATGCCAATGACAAAGTCTATCACCCTCACCGGCGGAAAGGCATAGACAAATCCGTCAATATCGGCATCGCTGAAAAGCCCTACCGATGTATAGGCCACGAGGTAGGCTACGAAGATACAACGAAAACCGGCAGTCCATGTCCTGCGCATAATATTGCGGTAAAGCCACTGAAACAGGGCATAGCACAAGAAGAGCGGACACAGGAACCACGACACGGCATTGCCGTAAAGGTTACAGTCGGTTGTGAGCAGCCACGTCTGAAGCATCGCTGCCTGCGCAATGAAATATCCCGGTTCAAAGGGTTTTCCGATATATGCCGCCCATGCCACCGCCGCTATCAGCGCAGCAAGGTGAAGCGGATACAACTTGCGGAACCTTCTCAGCAGAAATGGTGCGAGTGCCTCCTCCGCACCGCCCTTTTTCCTGCCATGCCCCACGCTAAGCGCAAAACCGCTCAACATGAAGAAGAACGCCACTCCCGCATCACCACCATAGGTGAATACATAACTGGCATGCGTCATCCCCGTGTAATGAAACACGAAGATGAGCATGCAGAAAACAAAGCGCAGCGACTGAAGGTTCTTTATCATTCTCTCCGGGTGCTATCTTATCACTTTTCCGGCGATGCGCTTTGCCTTGTCGCGGAGTTCGCCGGTGTCAGCGTCTTTGTCGCCGTAGCATAGCACGACACCCATACGCCGTCCTACATGATGTTCATGCTTTCCGAAGATGCGCAGACGGGTGTAGTCCTCAGTCAAAGCGTTCTCCATGTCATATTCAGGGTCCGTCTCGGCATCATCCTTGGCAAGGACAACGGCACTCGCCCCTGCGTGTTCCAGATGCACGGCAGGTATGGGCAGTCCCATGACGGCACGGAAATGCAGTTCAAATTCATTCAGGTTGAGCGTATGGCCGAGAGTCACCATTCCCGTGTCATGCGGGCGCGGCGAGAGTTCGGAGAATATAACCTCCCCCTCTTTCGTAAGGAAGAATTCCACGCCCCATATTCCTGCGCCGGTCAATGCGGCAGTCACCTTGTCCGCCATGTCCTCGGCCTTTCTCAGTTCATCCTCAGGGATGCAGAACGGCTGCCAGCTCTCGCGGTAGTCGCCGTCTTTCTGAACGTGTCCAATCGGCGGACAAAAGAGAGTGGGACCGTTTTTCTGTGTCACCGTGAGCAGAGTGAACTCACTGTCGAAATGAATAAACTCCTCGATGATGATTTCCTTCACGTCGCCGCGGCTTCCTTCCATCGCAGCATTGAAAGCGGTCTCCAATTCATCTGCACTCTTCACCACGCTCTGTCCGTGGCCGGATGACGACATAAGCGGTTTCACGACACACGGGAAACCAATCTCACGAGAATGTTCCTTTAGTTCTTCGAGCGTCTTGGCATAGAAATACTTTGCCGTGCGCAATCCCAACTCCTTTGCCGCAAGGTCGCGGATGGCCTTGCGGTTCATGGTGAAGTTCACTGCACGCGCACTTGGCACCACCTGTATTCCCTCTTTCTCATAACCGAAAAGACGCTCTGTGCGAATCGCCTCTATCTCGGGCACGATAATATCCGGGAAATGTTTCTCAACGACACGGTCGAGGGCCTCGCCGTCGAGCATATTAAACACCTCACATTCATCAGCCACCTGCATGGCAGGCGCATGGGGGTAACGGTCGCAAGCGATAACATACTGGCCCGCACGCTTGGCAGCGATAACGAATTCCTTGCCCAGTTCGCCGGAGCCCAGAAGCAGTATTTTTTTCATATACGTAGTAGTTATGAAGCGTGTTCTAAAATTCCACGCATGATTAATCTATAAGATACAGACAGTGTTCCTTATCTGTTTCCGTACATCTGTTCGTAATATTTTTGGTAATCGCCACTCGTCACCTCGGCAATCCAGTCCTGATGCTCAAGATTCCATTTGATGGTCTTCACGATGCCGTCGGCGAACTTCGTCTCGGGATACCATCCAAGTTCGTCCTTAATCTTGGTGGGGTCGATGGCGTAGCGCTGGTCGTGGCCGAGGCGGTCTGCCACGAAGGTTATCAGGTCTTCGTTGATCCAGCTGATGTCGATGTCACCGTTTGCGTCTTTCACCTGCTTCTTCAGCACGCGGCGCAGTTCCTTGTCCTCAGCCATCATGTCGTGAATCGTCTTTATGGTAAGCTTCACAATATTGATATTGGTCATCTCGTTGTGGCCGCCAACGTTGTAAGCCTCGCCCTCGCGTCCCTCGCGCACAACGAGGTCGATTGCCTTGCAGTGGTCTTCCACATACAGCCAGTCGCGCACATTCTCGCCCTTGCCGTAAACAGGGAGTTTCTTGCCTTCAAGGATATTGTTGATAATGAGCGGAATGAGTTTTTCGGGGAAATGGTAAGGGCCGTAGTTGTTGGAACAGCGTGTGATTGACACCGGCATGTGATAGGTGTCGTGATAAGCCTTCACAATCATGTCGGCACTTGTCTTTGAAGAACTGTAAGGGCTGTGCGGACAGAGCGGGGTGTTCTCCGTGAAGAATCCCTCGGCTCCGAGCGACCCGTACACCTCGTCGGTGCTTACCTGGTGATAGCGTTTGCCCGGCTTCCATGTGGGATAACCGTTCTCGTCCTTTCCCGTCACCCATGCCCTGCGTGCTCCGTCGAGCAGGTTTTGCGTTCCGAGGATATTCGTTTCAAGGAAGAGCTGCGGATTTTCGATGGAGCGGTCCACATGACTCTCGGCGGCGAAGTTCACCACGTAGTCGATGTCGTTCACGGCGAAGAGAGTGTCGACGAGTTTGCGGTCGCGGATGTCGCCACGCACAAAGAAGCAACGCTCGTTGTCGATGTCCTCCTTTATGGTGCCGAGGTTTCCTGCGTAGGTAAGAAGGTCAAGAACGATAACCTTTATGTCCTCGTCCTTGTACTTGCGGTGAAGCAGATACTTGATGTAGTTAGCTCCGATAAATCCGGCTGCGCCAGTCACTAAATAAGTTTTCATAACTCTATATTTATGTAGGTTCTAAATTCTTTTTTTTTGGGGGGGGGTGGGATTTCCAACCCACCCTTGATGTTTTATTTCAGTCAGCGAGTGTTATCACCTCACAGTCGGGAAACTTGTCCCCGTCGATGGTAAGCCTCACGAGTGTCCTGTCCTTGTGCCACCCCTGTATGCCGGCGGCGCCGGGGTTTATATGGAGCAGTCCCAGCGTCTTGTCGTATTTCACCTTGAGGATATGGCTGTGTCCGCTGATGAACAGCTTTGGCGGCATGGCGAAAATCTGCGACCTCACGCTTGCGTCGTAATTACCGGGATAACCGCCGATATGCTTCATCAGCACATCCACGCCCTCACACTTGAAACGCAGTTTCTCCGTGAACATGAGGCGCAGGTCGCCGCCGTCACAGTTGCCGTAGACAGCACGCAGGGGCTTGAAAGCCGCAAGCTTTTCCGCCACTTCCACGGAACCGATATCACCTGCGTGCCATATCTCGTCGCAAGGCTCAAAATACTTCAGGTAACGGTCGTCCCACCACGAATGAGTGTCGCTGATAATTCCGATTTTCTTCACTTTGCCTCTTTGTTATTGTGCCGACGAGCGGTTCAGTCTATTTTCAATACCCTCTGGACGAACTCCTTTATATATACTTCGGTAGCCTCAAGTCCCAAGAGCGAGGTATTCACACAAAGGTCGTATGAGGAACTGTCGCCCCATTTCTTTCCAGTGTAGTAGTTGTAGTATGTGGAGCGCGCCTTCTCGCCGTTTTGAATAAACTTGAGAGCTTCCTCCTCCGAACATTCCTTGCGTTTCTGCACCTCGGATACACGGTCTTCAATGTTGGCGGTGATAAACACGTCCACCACGTTGTCGAAATCCCTGAGCACATAGTCGGCGCACCTTCCCACAAAGACGCAAGAGCCCTCCGTGGCGAGCTTGCGTATGGTGTCGCTCTGGAACTTGAACAATCCCTCCTGCGAGAAATCGTTGTCGTAGAAGCTACTGTCGCCAATCAACGGAGTGTGCATGTGGAACAGGGAATGGAAAAAGCCCTTCTGCTCATCGTTCTGCTCAAAGAATTTCTCGCAGAAGCCGCTTTCCTTGGCGGTTATAGTGAGCAACTCGCGGTCGTAGAAACCGCAACCGAAATCATCGGCGAGCATCTTGGCGACAATCATGCCGCCGCTGCCTATCTGGCGACCCACGTTAATTGTTATCTTCTTCTTACTGCTCTCCATCTGACATAATCTTTTTATGTTGTTCTTTGAATTTTTTCATGTAAGCCGCCATCAGCGCTATAGCCACCACCACAGCCACAGTGTCGGAAATGGGCATCGCCCACCATACGCCGTCCACTCCCATAAACATCGGGAGAATGATGAGCAGGGGCAGGAGAAATATCATCTGCCTCGACAGCGAGAGGAACATGCTCACCTTCGCCTTGCCGATACTCTGGAAGAAATTGGCGATGACCATCTGCGAGCCGACAAAAATAAATGCCGCCATCATGACACGCAACCCGTTCACCGACAACTCTATCAGCTGCCGGTCGGTGGTAAACAGCCTGACGCACGGTTCGGGGAAGAATTCGGCAATGACAAATCCCGTGGACGTGATACATGTGCCGACAAGCACCGCAAGCTTCAGCACGCGCATCAGCCTGTCGAGTTTCATTGCCCCGTAGTTGTATCCGGCTATCGGCTGCATGCCCTGGTTGAGACCGATATTCACCATCACGAAGATAAAGCATATCTTGTTGGCTATACCGTAAGCCCCCACTGCGAGGTCGCCGCTATATTGCAACAGTCCCTTGTTGATGAATATCACTACAATGCAGGCGCACACGTTCATGGAGAAGGGCGAAAGCCCTATGGCGATGATATTCTTCACTATCGACTTGCGGAGTTTGTAGATACCCCTCTGCAGATGCAGCAGTTCGTTCTTGTCGGCGAAAATCTTCATCTGCCATACCAATGCCACTATCTGCGAAAGTATAGTGGCATAGGCGGCACCCTTTATTCCCATGTGCATGGGATAGATGAAAATAGGGTCAAGGACGGTGTTGAGCACAACGGTGAAAATCGTGGCACACATCGCCTGACGGGGCTTTCCCGCTGCCCTCAACACGGCGTTCATTCCGAAATACATGTGGGAGAACACGTTTCCGAGCAACACTATCACCATATAGTCGCGGGCGTAAGGTATCGTCTGCTCGCTTGCCCCGAAGAAATAGAGTATGGGGTCGAGGAAGAGGAGGGAAATCACGCTGAATGCGATACCTATGATAAGGTTGAGCACAACGGTATTTCCCAATATCATCTGCGCCGTCTTGTGGTCGCGCTGCCCGAGCTTCACCGATATGCAGGTGGAAGCTCCTATACCCACGCCGGCACCGAATGCCGACGCAAGATTCATGAAGGGGAACGTGATGGCGAGTCCGCTGATTGCCATCGCCCCCACGCCCTGTCCGATAAAGATGCTGTCCACCATATTATACAAGGAGGATGCAGTCATCGCTATTATGGCTGGCAGGGAATACTGCAAGAGCAGTTTACCCACGGGTTTTGTCCCTAATTCCAATGTCGCCTGGTTATTCATTTTCCGTTATTTTCTTCTTTCTTTCTAAATAAATTCAAAGTCATTAATGATTCATGCCCGGTGCATAAATGCCCCAGTTCCCTACTCCACAAGGAATATGTCATCGCTTTCGGCCTCCTTGCCGGCATCATCGGCCTTGGGCTTGGGCGGATTTTTCAGGTTGCCCTTCTCGTCGAACATTCCGTACGTGGTACGCAGCACAACGAACTCAGTGCGGCGGTTGAGCTGGTTGCAGATCTCCTGCTTGTCCTTGTCGAGCTTCTTGATGAAGTCCTCCGTCAGCACGTCGCCCTCCTTTAGCCACGTGTATTTCTCGGTGAGTTTCTTGCGTATCGTCTTGGGCTTGGCCTTCCCGTATCCTACCGGGGTGAGGCGGTCCGCCTTTATTCCCTTGCCGATAAGGTATTTCACCACCGTTTCGGCTCTCCTCTGCGACAATGTCTTGTTGTAAGCCTCGCTACCCTTGTAGTCGCAATGCGCACTCAGCTCTATCGTCACGTTGGGGTTTTCCTCAAGCAGTTTCACGAGTTCGTCAAGAGCCGTCGCCGACTCGGGGCGCAACGTGTATTTGTCGAAATCATAGAAGATATTGTCAATCAGCACAGGCACCCTTATCGACGCAAGCGGGAACTGCAGGACATGGTCTTCCGACTGCAGCGCGGGTTTGATGCTTATCTCCTCCTTATGGTTCAGGAATCCCTTACAGGTAGCAAGCAGGACATAGTCCACTCCCGGGTTCACCACCTCCGTGAACGACCCGTCGCCCTTCACGCTGAGCGTCTTGTTAGTCCCGTCATTGCCCACGATATACACCTGTGCGGCAGGCAGTTCGTAGCCCTCCATTTCGTAGACCCATCCCGTTATGGTCTGCACTATCTCCGGCTTCTCGAAACTGTAGATATGGTCCCAACCACGTCCGTCGCCACGGTTTGACGAGAAGAATCCCCTGTTGTGGGCGCCCTCGAATGTCATTCCGAAGTCATCCGCCTGCGAATTCAACGGATAGCCCGGATGCTCAAGAACTATTTTCCTGGTATTCCTGTCGTATTTGGCGATAAAGATATCCAGTCCGCCAAGTCCCGGATGGCCGTTGCTCGAGAAATAGAGGTCGCCGTTGGGCCTGAACGTAGGGAAAAGCTCGTCGCCCGCCGTATTGACAGGCTCTCCCAGATTTTCCACCCCGCCAAGTCCTGCCGCAGTGATACGCACCCTCCAAATGTCAAAACCGCCCTTGCCGCCGGGCATATCCGACGCGAAATAGAGCCATTCGCCGTCCGGCGACACTGCGGGATGGGCGTAGCTGGAAAGCGTGTCGCGCGTTATTTCGAGCTTGGCGGCTTTTCCCCATGCTGCATCCGAGCGGTTTGAGGTCACTATAGTGGCGTAGCGCGGATACGACGCATCGGAGACACACTGCGTGAGATACATCACCCTCTGGTCGGGCGAAAAGCAGCACGCCCCTTCGTCATATTCGGTGTTCAGTCCTGAGGATATTGTCTGCGGCTTGCCCCATTTGCCCTTCTCGTCTTTCTGCGAGAAAAAGATGTCGCCGTTCTTTGTTCCCGTTATGCCGCTCAGCTCGTCACCTTCCGCCTCGTTCCGGGTGGAGGTGAAATAAAGCTGTTCAAACTGGTCTCCGCAAAACATCGGGGAAAAGTCGGCACGGCGCGAATTGAAGATATCCATTTTCTTCACCGTGTACTGCGAGCCCTCCTCCTTTACCTTACGGGCGGTGAGGGCAGACTGCAGTCCGTTTGCCGCCAGTTCGTTGCCCGGCATGGAATCGAGAAGCGAACGGAACTCCTGCTCCGCCTCGCGATAGTTGCCGTCCTTGAGCAAAGCCCTTGCAAATGCGAGGTGCGTGTCGGCGGAATCGGCGTGATAGCGTATCGCGTTGCGGTAGGCGGCGATAGCCTTCTGGTTGAAATTTATCCTGTCGTAGCAGTATGCCATCTTTGCGGCATACTTGCCACGCTGCGCCTTGTCCTTCGGCTTTGTGTTGCTGTACGCCTTTTTATACTGCGCCGCCGCGTCGTAGTATTCGCCGAGGGCAAGGTATTTCTCGCCCTTCTTGAAATTGCGTTCGGCCCCGCAGGACACGAGGAGCGTCATGAGGCAAACACACAATGCCCAACAAGCTTTCCGCGAAAGCCGCGAAAGGCCAAATCTCCTGTTTACTGCTGTCTCTAACGTGCCGTCCATTTTCTATTCAACTTTGTTGTATATAGCGTAAACTCAAACTTTGCCGATTTATTGTGCGAATGGCTTTCTGAAAGAGCATCCTTCCTTCCATCTGCTGCACCCGTAGGCAGCCTTGCCCTTTATCACAGTGCCTTTTCCGCAAAGCGGGCACACGGTCCCTTCCGTTATCCCGGCGGCGGCAGGAGCAGGCGCAGCGGCGGATTTAGCCTGAGCTGCTGTGGTCTTGTCGCCCGTCGCAGTGCGTGAAGAGCGCGGCTTGCGTGACTTTTTCTTCAAGTCCTCGTCCGTCAGCACCGTCACGTGCCTGTTGCTGTTGTCAATCAACACGTCATGCACAATCTGGTTTATCTGTTCCTTGAGTTCGCTGATGAACTGTGCCGGGTCGTAGGTCTTGTGCTCTATGTCGCGGAGTTTCTTTTCCCATATACCGGTCAGTTCGCAACTTTTGAGCAGCTCCTCCTTTATGAGGTCGATGAGTTCTATCCCCGTGGCTGTCGCCACAAGGTTTTTCCTCTCCCTGCGTATATAGCGCCGCTTGAAGAGCGTTTCTATGATGCCGGCTCTCGACGAGGGCCGTCCGATGCCGTTCTCCTTGAGTGCGGCGCGCAGTTCTTCGTTATCCACGAATTTTCCCGCCGTCTCCATAGCCCGCAGCAGTGTCGCTTCCGTATAATACTTGGGCGGCGTGGTCCATTTCTCGGTCAGCGTGGGCGTATGGTCGCCGCTCTCTCCCTTTTGAAATTCGGGGAGGGTGCGCTCCTCGTCCTGCAGCTTGTTGTCTTCGCTGTCCGGCTGGTTAGCCGCATTGTCCTTGGCGTACACGTCGCGCCACCCCTGTTCGAGGATGAGTTTTCCTGTCGCCTTGAATTCAATGCCGTCCACGTCGCCGAGCACTGTCGTCGTGGCAAACTTGCAGTCGGGGTAGAACACGCTGATGAAACGCCTTGCTATGAGGTCGTACACGTAGTGCTCCATATCACTGAGCCCCTGCGCCGGCACTCCTGTAGGGATAATGGCGTGGTGGTCTGTCACTTTCGACGTGTCGAACACTTTGTTCGATTTCTTCAGCGGCCTGCCCCTCAATGCCTGCGTGAGGTTTTCGTATCCCTTGATCCCATTGAGTATTCCCGCGCACTTGGGATAGATATCATCGCTAAGGTATTGCGTATCGACACGCGGGTATGTGGTCAGCTTGCGTTCGTAAAGCGTCTGTATGATTTTCAGCGTCATGTCGGCGCTCATTGAGAACTTGCGGTTGCAGTCCACCTGCAACGACGTTAGGTCGTAGAGGCGCGGCGGAGCTTCCGTCCCTTTCTTCTTCTGTACGTCGGTCACGGCAAACGGCTTTCCGGCTATCGTCTGGAAAGCCTGCTCACCTTCCTCCTTGGTGGAGAATTTCCCCTTGGTGGCAGTAAACGTGGTGTCGCGGTAGACAGTGGCGAGCACCCAGTATGGCTCGGGCTGGAAATTGTCAATCTCCTTCTGCCTGTTCACTATAAGCGCCAGCGTGGGGGTCTGCACCCTGCCGATGGAGAGCACCTGTCGGTTCTGCCCGTATTTCAGCGTATAGAGCCTTGTGGCGTTCATGCCCAGTATCCAGTCGCCTATAGCCCGGCTAAGTCCCGCCATATACAACGGCTGGTAGTTTTCCTGCGGCTTGAGGTCGGCGAAGCCCTCGCGTATAGCCTCGTCGGTCATGGAGGATATCCACAGGCGTTTCACGGGGCATTTCGCCTGCGCCTTCTGCATCACCCAGCGCTGGATGAGCTCTCCCTCCTGTCCGGCATCGCCGCAGTTGATGATGCCGTCGGCATTCTGCATGAGTTTCTCTATCACGGAAAACTGTTTCCTGATACCCTTGTCGTCTATGAGCTTGATGCCGAAACGCTCGGGTATCATCGGCAGCGACGCCAGACTCCAGCGTTTCCACAACGGCGTGTAGTCGTCAGGCTCCTTTAGGGTACACAGATGGCCGAAAGTCCATGTCACCTGATACCCGTTGCCCTCCATATAGCCGTCGCGCTGGCTGTTCGCCCCTATAATCTTGGCGATATCCTTGGCAACGCTCGGTTTCTCCGCTATGCAAACTACCATCGCCGCAGACTACTCCTTCACAATACAGTTTTCTATCTCCAGAACATACACGTCGTGGTATCCGCCTTTCTCTCCGTACCACTGCACAAGGCTCTTGTCAATGAAATTGCTTTCCGCCATCGTGTCCTTGTAGAGCTTGCGGCAAACCATGGTAAGCCGCGCCTCCTCAAACGTAATGTCCCCGCCTTCGGTTTCCACAGGGTGAAGCCCGGCTTCGGCAACCTTGTCGCAGTCGCGCCCCGACTTGCTTCCGCACACGGCATACGCCTTGCGCGCCTCCTCGCCATGACCGAGGAAAGAGAGCGTCAATGTGCTGCCCTGCTCTATAAAGCCGTGGGTGTACCTCTCCGGGCGTATGAACACCACCGCCACCGGCTTGTTCCACAGCCAGCCGATACATCCCCACGAAGCGGTCATCGTATTGAACTTGTCCTTGTTTCCGGCAGTAACGAGCATCCACTCCTTGCCTATGGTCTCGAAGAAATTGTCGGTCAATTCTCTTGCGTCTATCGTTCTCATCGTATAAAAAACTTGTTTATGCGTTATGGCTTATCCTAAGAAAAACAGCAGTGCGCGGAATTTCAGAACACGCCTTGTGATATTGCTTGCAAAGATAGGCATAATTTGCGAGAACGAATAAAATCAGCGAAGAAAAGATAAGCTTTCGCAGCCAAGCCGGCGGCAGCGCAAGTGCTTTTCTTCCGCCGTCACTTGGCACGTGTTCCCACAAACACCACCTTCAGCGCATTGGCCGCGCGCAAGGCATTCTTCACCTGCATCACGGTCTCCATGTCGGTGTCCTTGTCGGCACTGACGGACACGGTAATCTGTTCGCCGTCCTCGGGCGACATCTCGCTGCGTCGCCGGGCAAGTCTGTCCGCCAGCTCGTCTATATTCACTACCTTGCCATCCATCTGTATGCAGTAGCCCTCTCCCCCTTTGACGGGTTTTCCTATATAGATGCGCACCACTGAGGATTTGCGCACCACGTCAGAAAGATGCTTTCCCTGCGGCACGCGGTATTTCACCTTCACCTCGTCCTGCCTCATGTGGGTGACAATGATGAAGAAGAAGAGCACCGAGAATATCAAGTCGGGCAGCGACGCGGTGTTGAGCGCCGGCACTTCATGGCTGCGTTTTCTGAATCTAATCATTTCCCTTGTCCTCCTTTTCCTCTACACTTTCCGTCACGCGCTGCGGAAACTCCTTGTCCACGGCTTTCCGCTCGTCGGCGTTGCATTCGGCGTATGGCTTGCGGAAACGCTTCGCCGCATATTTCTGCCGAAGGCCAAGATATGCCGAAGAAATGGCATCCTGCACATGGAAATAGTCGTCATACCTTGAACGGGGAAGCATCGTCACGTTGATCATGTGGGCACTGCGGCGCGGGCAGTTCTCCACAAAGTGAGAAATCTTTGCAGCAAGCTGCTTTATATCCGTAATGCGCTTGTCTACCGTGATGCTGCCGTCTTCGCCGATGGCGATATCCAGAACGTTGCGCGCATCCAGCTCAGTAACCTGCTCCTCCCGTTCCTTCTGCTGCGGAGCGAGCTGCCTCTGCAATCCCTTGTTGGAATCCATTGAGGAGATGACAAGGAAAAACACGAGAAGGATAAACGATATGTCCGCCGTCGATGTGGCGTTAAGCCCGGGAACGGCAAGTTTTCTGCGTCTGCGAATCATCTGCTGCGTAATCTCGTTTTTCTGTTCAGTCCCGACATGGAGAACACCACCGCCGCAACTGCCACAACTATGAGAGCCGTTATCGCGAAGATGAACATATCGGTGGTTTTCAGCCAGAACGTGTTGTCAAAGGCTTTCCCGTTCACCCGCACCGGGACGGAGGAACCGCAAACGAAACCCACGGCGAGCGACCCGACGAGCAATATTGCCGTAATCCATGCAATGCGCGCCGCCGGTATCCCGTTCACTGTTTTCTCTGCCGACCGTGTGCGGTAGCCGTGCCACACGGCGCACGCCGCCACGCAAACGGCAACCAGCGTCATGGCGTAAAGGAGCCACAACACCACGTCGGTGAAGAGGGGGGCGTTATACGACGGGTCGTAGACGTAGGGCAGGTTGTAGCCTACGATATAGAACAGCGCGAAGACCACTACTGCCAACCCCACGAGGCCATATAGGATGCGCGTGGAAATTTTTTCGGTTTTCTGTTTCTTCAGTCTGCCAGTCATGTGACTACTGTTTTTTTTTCCGCCATCTTGTATTTCACGATGGAGTCCAGAACGGAGATGGCAGACTCTTCCATCTGGCTCGTGATATGCTCTATCTTGGATATGATGTAGTTGTAGAACACCTGCAGGATGAGTGCGGCGATGATACCGAATATAGTGGTGATGAGCGCCACTTTCATTCCCGACGCCACAATCGTGGGACTGATGTCTCCCGCCATCTGTATCTGCTCGAACGCCATGACCATTCCTATCACCGTGCCGAGAAAGCCTAGCGACGGGGCAATGGCGATGAACAGCGTTATCCACGAGCAGCCTTTTTCGAGGTTTGCCGCCTGCACGGAACCGTAGCTCGATATGCTTCTCTCGATATTGTCGATACTGTCGTCGATGCGCGCAAGAGCCTGTCCGCATATCGCCGCCACGGGACCGCGGGCATCGCCACAGAGTGCCTTGGCGCCAGTCACGTCGCCCTGAACAAGTTTCTCGTCAATGTCTGCCATCATCTTCTTGGCATTGATTTCGCTGAGCGAAAGGTATATGATACGCTCAATGCAGAAAGCGAGTCCCAAGACGAGGGCCAGCGCAACGAGCGACATGAAACCTGCCGACCCTTCGATGAATTTTGTCTTTATCACCTGATGAAAGCTTGTCGGCTCTTCATCGTCCATAGCCGACAAATCAGCCTGAAAATCCGCGGCGGCATCGTCTGCGGCATCCTGGGTAGCCGCAGCGGTGTCGACCACAACCGCCGCAGTGTCTTTCGCCTGCGCCAATGCCACGCCGGCAAAAACGAACAGTGCTACTGCGGTATAAACAAGTCTGCTTAACAATATTCGCATATATTTTCCTTAGTTATTAATTTCAACATGTTCCGTTTGGAAAAGGCATCGCACACATAGCAATCCAGCTCAGCCACATCATCATTCGCACGTACTAAAGCACAAAGTTCACGGGTATGCAGAAATACGTGAGGCAGGGCTTGCCCTTGTCCTGACCGGGCTTCCATTTCGGCATCATCTTCACCACTCTCACCGCCTCGGCATCAAGCAGCGGATGCACCTTTTTCGTCACCTTTATCTCCGACACCGTACCGTCCTTGCCTATAACGAAAGCCACGTGTACCTTGCCCTGTATCTTCTGCTGCTGCGCCGCCTTGGGATAACGGAGGTTCTTGGTTATCCATTTCATGAACTCCACCATACCGCCGGGAAACTCGGGAAGCTTCTCCACCACGCGGAAGTTAAGCGGATTGTCGTTCATGTCGGTAGCGGCAGGTGTCTGCTCCTCCGTCTGTGCATTGTCGTCGTCGGCTGCCGCTCCGTTCTCGCCTGCGCCATGCCCGTCGTCGGCATCGCCGGCAGACTGCTCCATCTTGACGGGTATCTCGGTCTGTGGTGTCTGTTCCACCTTTTTTATCTTGTCAGTCACCACCTTGGGTGCCTTTCCCGGTTTTATATAGGCTATCATGTCCTTGTCGTTCCGCTTGGGCAGAAGTTCCAAATCCACCTCCACATCATCATCGTCGCTCTCCCACTCGTCCGCAGCCGCTCCGCCGCTCCTGTATTCGAGTGCAGAGAAAAGCAGCGTGAGGGCAACGATAAGTCCGAGAAGGAATCCCGTGGTGCGGTTCACCTCATAGTCTATATGGAAAAGCCTGTTGCTCACTGTGCGTAGTCAAGTTTTTTACGGCGGCAAAGTTAATGTATTTTTTCCGTATGGAGTTAAGTGACGATTAAAAAATTAGGTATAGACGTTTAGGACGCACTTACAAAATGCTCTGTTTAAGGCGTTGCTATATACCCCTTGTGTGTTGTTTGAAAAGTGTTCCAAATGTCGCATTTTGCCGATGCAGGACTTGCGGAAATCTCAACCGAATTTTGCCGCTCTTTTAGGATAAACGCAAAATATTGACAATCAACATAATATACATATCCTAAAAACCGACACCCCAAAACCTCGGCGAAAACGATAGCTTTTCGGGGAGCAAAGCTATCGTTTCCTCCGGGCAAAGCTATCGTTTCCTCCCCGAAAAGCACTGCTCCTTAAAATCAGACAAAAAACAAAGTGTTCCAAATGTCTTATTTGTAAAACATTTTGCAAGCGTATTCTAAACGCCTATACCTATAAAAAAAATAACGTGGCACAGTTTGAGAAGGGTGAAATGTCGCCTGAGCCGTGCTACGCAACGAAAAAACACGCTGACACATTTGTGGATTACACTTATTCGCCATACCTTCGCAGAGGGAATGCCCAAGCACCGAAACACATACTATATATATAATAAGGTGGAAAACAAGAAACAAAACATATCTCAAAGCTTATGAAGAAACAACACGCAAGACTTATGGCAGCCATGGTGGAATATGACCGTGGCGATGCCGCGAGAATCCAGCATTTCGTCAAAGTTCATGATTTCGCAGCCACTATAGGCAATTTGGAAGGGGTGGACAAGGACACGATGTTCATCCTCGAGACTGCCGCCATCCTCCACGACATCGGCATACACAAGAGCGAAAGCCTCTACGGCGACTGCAACGGCAAGCACCAAGAGGAGCTGGGGCCCGCCGAGGCTCTAAGGTTGATGCAGGACGTGGGAGGGTACACCGCAGAGCAGATGGACCGCGTCTGCTTCCTCATCTCACGCCACCACACCTACACGGGAGTGGACGGCATCGACTGGCAGATTCTTCTCGAAGCGGATTTCCTTGTCAATTCCTTTGAGGACAAGCTTTCTGCCGATGCCATCGCACACTTTGAGGAAAAGGTTTTCAGGACGGAAACAGGAAAACGGTTGCTCGATTTAATGACGGTAAAAAAATAAGTTGGTATGTATTCATAGTTCTCAAATCGTACCAAGTTGTTTTTTATCGTCACTTAATTCAGGGGTTATATTATTTTCGGAAGAATGTCGAAAAACGACATTTGGAACACTTCTGATTTCCTTGCATTTAGCAGAGCACTGCTTTTCGGGGAGCAAAACTATCGTTTCCTCCTCGCAAAGCTATCGTTTCCTCCCCGAAAAGCAGTGCTTTGCTAGGAGAAAACGACACCTCCTTTTAAAGTATATCTACACTATATTGATTATCAATACCTTACAAGAATCACAAAACACACTTTCAAACCATCTCAAACTCCCGATATTTACGCCACGCAAATTACGACATCTGGAACATTTCTATCAAAAGATTTAGACAACTATTTCCACAGTCTTTCGTGATTGTCATGGACAGTTACATAAGCTATATCAATCGCCCGCTTAGTTTGAATAATACTCTGATAATTAGTATCTATTATTAGTTGATTATCAGTATTCTACACTCTAAACGATAGAAAAATGACGGTATTGATTCTATGTAGATACAAAAAGGCTAAAAATTAACGTGTTTAACCTTTGATTACATCAAATATCGCAAAATATTGATTGGGGTATGTGTTTGACCCTAATCCATAATGTGCTAGAAAGAAAAACAATGAAGAACCTGTAATGGAATGAGGAATTAGTAGTAATTCTACATTTATAGTCAAAAGTAAGAGGTTTGAGAAAATAAATTCCCCAAAAAGAAGTACCTTT
>CAVGJZ010000009.1:0-63234 GCA_963629785.1 Oscillibacter sp. MSJ-31
CACTTTTCAAACATTGCACAAAGGACATACAACAAGTGTTGCACTGTTTTTTTTAAGCAAAAAAGTCATGGGGAGTCGTTGTTTTTTTGACAAATATTTTTGACATTGTGAAAATAATGTCTACATTTGCACTTTGAAAAAGCAACGTGTCTACAAAGTTCATAAATAAATCGCTAATTACCACGCAACTGAGAAATTCAGCATATAGCAAAATTAAGGAAAATCATCAATTCTAATAGAAAAAAATGAATGTAATTACAAAGTTTTCTGCCCTTGGACTCGCGGCAGTATTATTTGCGGCTTGTAGCGATAGTGCAAGCGACAATGGTGGTGACAATCTGAGTCCTGAAGTTACCGGTATCGGACTTTCCACTACTGGCGGCTCTACCGTAACCAACTACAAGACAAACGGAACGGCCAAGGCTCCGCGCAGATACGCCGCTTTGTCTATGCCGAAAGAGACTACGGCTCCCGCTGACGCAGAAGACATCAAGTCTCTGTCGGGAACTGTTGTAGGAAAGAGCGTTGTCGTTACCGGCGACTACACTGTACCGGCCGGCGTTACATTCCAGGGATGTACAATCTACGTGCAGAAAGGCACTCTCACATTCTCTGACCTCGACAACGCTACCGCGCAGAACACCATCGTGGTGAACCACAACGGTACTCTCAACCACACCGGCAGCAAGGCTATCAACGCCACAGTATATTGCTACGGCTTGTTCACACAGGAGAATGGCACAACCCTCGAAATCGGCGGCAAATTCTATATCAACGACAACCTCAGCGTGGCAAAGACCAACTGCGCCGTCAAGGTGGACAACGGGGCTACGCTGTATTGCGCAAAGTCGCTGCGCGCTGCAAACCTCACCGTTGAGGAAGGCGCTACAGTGGAGGCTACCGACGCTTATCTTGAGGACTACGCTCTCGTGAACAACGGTGTGCTTACACTCGCCGGACACCTCAACGTGAAGGATGCCACTCTGGGCAAGGCCAGCGTGACAACAGTAGGCAAGTGGGTATTCCTGTCAAGCAGTCTGACGATGGACGGTTCTGCAAAGCTGCAGGCCAACTCTATCGACGCTTCTGCAAAGAAGGATGCCGAGGGCAACGTGGTGGACGGAAGAACCGCCAAGATGTCGGGCAGCAGCTCCATCGTGGTTAACGAGACAGGCTATCTCACCTTCGACAAGTTCGAGGCAAAGGAGAACAGCAAGGTTTCCGTAAACGGAGAAGGCAGCGTGGCAGTGTTCAAGGCAAGGGACTTCTATTATGACAAGGAGAACGTGCAGCTCTTCCAGACGGCTTCGAACAACTCCACTTTCCTGCTCGAGCTGACGAAGATGACCCTCAACGGAACTGAGGTTGCCTTCGAGGACGCTGTCATTGACGCTTCTTACTACGATTACGCCAAGGCCCAGGCCTATGACGGCATCAAGGAGGCTGAATGGGACAAGGAGGAAGGCTACAAGATGAACAAGACGGACTACAACGCCCTGCCCAAGCTCGACCTCATCGCCACTGTGGAGAATGCCAACCCGGACTATATGTCGGCCACTTGCATCGCTCCGTTCAACAACAACCTCTACGTGTCTTACCACACGCGCGGCAACCAGCACGGCGCAAACATCGAGGTGTTCAAGGTAAACGGCAACCAGGTGTCGCTCACACAGTCGTTGAAAGACAACGCCAACGCACTTGACTTCAACCACTGTATGGTGGCAGACAACCGCCTGTATCTCTCGGGCAGCCACGTGAACGCCGGCGGCGGCTTCGGATATATCGCCCTCGACAGCGACGGCAAGCTCAACACCACTGCCACCACCATCAACGGCAAGACACGCGAGCCGCTGCAGTTCGTGTCGGTAATCGACAAGCTGACGCAGAAGACTGACGTGGACGCCAACAGCGCAGTGAAATACGGCAGCAGCATCGTTCTCGCAACGACAGCGGGCTACAGCTATTTCGCAGAGACTACAAACTCTGACGGCGAAACCGTATGGAGCCGCAACGCAACTGCAACCACAGGCAAGGCGAAGAGCGTTATCGTGGTAAACAACAAGCTCTGCGGCCTCAACTTCGCAGCTGCCACAAGCGACGACACCACTCCGGTGGACGGAACGCTGAACTGGACAAGCAACGCTACTCTCGACGGGGCAAACACTCTCAACGTGGGCAAGATTGCCCCGACCAACGGCAAGAACACCATCAGCGCAGACGCTGCGGGCAACGTTTACGTTTGCAAGGGTCAGTACGGCTTGCAGCAGGTTCTCGCAGAAGGTACTCCCGGATGGACATGGACAGTGCCTACAAACAAGAGCGGCAACGTGAAGGGTTATGCAAACGGCGTGACGGCTGACGACAACTATGTTTACGTGGCTTGCGGCGGCTACGGCCTGGTAATCCTCGACAAGGCTACCGGCAAGGAGCTTTGCCACCGCTCGGTTGGAGCTTCTGCCAACTACGTGGTAGTGAACAACGGATACATCTACGTTGCCAACGGCAAGAACCGTGTGCAGATGTTCAAGCTTAACTACACAAAATAATTCGCGGATGCTGAAACAGGCATAACAAGGAAAGGTCTTTCTCCCCAAACACTGACGGGAGGAAGACCTGTCTTGTAAAGCTGACCACAATACAAGTTATATTTTCTCTAATCAACAATTCAGACATTTCATTATGAAGACCATGAATTCCAAACTTATCGTTCTGGGACTCGCTTCCGCCCTTTTCGCAGCGTGTAGCGACAATGCCGGCGACGGCGGCGACGGCGGCCTCAACCCAAGCACTGTGGGAGTGACCGTCAATTCCGTAACCGATGCAGAGACTCTCGCAAAAAGCGTGCTTAATTTCAAGGCTGTAAAGTCAAGTGCGATGAAAGCGGCAGGAGCAGACAATACTACACTCGGCGACGTGTATAGTATGCCGGGCAAGCCTGCTGTGCCAAGCAATGCAAAGGAGCTTACTTCAACAGCGCAGTTGAATTGGGGCGAAGACACGACCCTGCCATACGTCATCAAAAGCGGCACGACAATAACAAGTGCTGTCAGTCTCAGCGGTGCCACACTGTATATAGAAAAAGGTGCGACACTGAACGCGACAGGTTTGTGGCAGAGCAGCGGAAGCAAGATTTACAACCTCGGCGGTACGGTGAACCTCAACTACAGCAACGGCGACGGCAGCGTTTTCAATTCCGCAGGACTGGCGTTCTACAATTATGGCGGAAGCGTAACCGTTAACAACAGTGCCAACACATTCTATGTTGCGGCAAATGATGCCTTCTATACCGACTGCGACTTGAACATCGGCGAGAAGACGCTGAAGGTTCAGGGCAAGCTCTATGTAGGCGGCAAAATGACCGCAGCCAATTTCGAAAATGAAAACGGTGCGTTGGTAAATATCCAAGGCGGATTCGACGGCCTTGAAAACAAGAAGATTAAGATTAACGGCATCGTAAACATCGACGGCAATCTCAAGGTTGATGAAATAAATTTCGACAACAACGGAAAGCTATGGCTTTGCTCCGCTACCGTAAACACACTGACACTCAACGGCAACGGACAGGAGTCGCACATCAGCTATATCAAGGCAAACAAGATAAACCATCATGCAGGCAGTAAAATCTATCTCGTTGACAACAGCGTGATAGAGTGCAACACCTACGAGAACACATACAACGGACAGGGTGCTGCCTTTGTGCTCGAGGGCGACGCAGCCAAGGCTTATTTCAAGGCCGGCACACTGCAGTTCAACGAAGGCGGCAGGGGCGGCAGTGACATCTACCATGTATTTGCCTTCAACGCTACCGGCACCGGAAGCAAGATTTATGTCAATGCCGACAAGTACCAGTATATCGGCAACGACGGTAGCCTGACTGACCTCGACGCCACGACACAGGTGGAACTCGTAGGCTCAGGCGCAGAGAAGGGCAGCCTGCCTTCCAACCTCGTGCTCGACAATACCAACGTGGCTTGCGGATATATCATCAAGCCGGACGATGTTATTCCTACTCCCGACAACAAGGGCAAGGAGCTTGACGAGATTTCAAACATCACCTACGACCACGACCACGACATCTCGGCTACCTGCATCCAGCCGTACAACGGCAAGATGTATATGTCTTACCACACGCGCGGCGGTCTGCAGGGCGGCTGCATCGAGGTGTTCCAGACGACAAACGACCAGACGAAGCTCCTGCAGTTTATCGAGGACACCGACCACAACTACGACTACAACCACCTGATGGTAGACCCGACGGACAAGAAGCTCTATGTGGTGGGCAACTCCAGCAAGAAGGGTGCGATGCTGGGACGCATCGACATCCTCGGCACCGGACTGCTCAACGCCGACGAGCGCACGGAGCAGACGGAAGAAGGCACGACGAAGGTTATGCCGCTCGAAATCCTGCCCTACGACAAGAACGCACAGAAGTATGACAAGAATGATGAGAACTGCATCATCCGCGACGGCGAGCGTCTGTTCGTGACCACCACAAAGGGGCTCGTGACCTACGCTCCGTCTGACCTCGCCAAAATCGAGGACGTGGAGCTTGCCGGCAAGGCCAAGCACATTGCCATCAGCGGCGACAGGATTATCACCCTCAACTACACCACCCGCCCCGAGAGCGAGGAGGCAACGGTAACGGGAGAAATCCGCGAGTTCAGCGCAGGCGGCAGCATCGCAAGCCCAAGCAAGACCTACACCGTGGGCGACATCTCGCCCAACAACGGCAAGAACACAATTGCCATCGACGGCACGAAGACCTACGTCTGCCGTTCGGCTGAGGGACTGTCATGCTTCGAGAACGGAACTGAGGTGTGGAACTGGAAGGCCCCGCTGACACAGAACACCAAGAAGGTGAAGGGCTACTGCAACGGCGTGACATTCGACGACAAATACATCTATGTGGCTTGCGGCGGCTACGGTCTCGTGGTGCTCGACAAGAACGAGATGGAGGACGGCGCACCGAAAGTTGTGGCACACAAGACTTGTGCCACGAAGAATTCGGCCAACTACGTGACTCTCGACAACGGCTACATCTATGTGGCCTACGGACAGAGCCGTCTGAGAGTGTTCAAACTTATAGACAAGCAGTAAAAGACACGCGGCCGAAAGGCTGAACAACAACGACAAGGAAGAGTAGCCACGGAGCGAAACGGGCTACTTTCCCTTGTCTTTACAAATCTGATGAAAAAGCATAAAGGCACCGGTTTTCTTGTCATGTCACTGTTCCTGTTATTCATAGGAACAAGCCTTTGCTATGCGCAAGACGAAAGCAACGCCTTCAGTCCGAAACTCCTCGTCTACGAAAATCTGAAGAACGAGGACGTGCTGAGACATTTCCGGCAGAGGTTCGCCCAGCTCGACACCCTGCTCACAAGACAGGTGACGGTGACGTCGCCCACCCGAAGACTAAGTTTCATAAACTTTGAACCGTCGGCTTACACCGACTCGCTGTTCAGGGCGAAGACTGCCCACGAGGCCCTCGCACTGAAACGGCATAACGGCTTGGAGATAACGGGACAGACATACGCGCGCCCCGATCAGGCCATGAAAAACGAAGACGAAGAAGACAACATTTCCATATACAAGGCAAAATTCCAGGCGGAGCTGGGGTGGAACATCATAAACAGCCGCTTCTACCAAGGCAAGGAGAAGGAAAGGAAGATATTCCTCGCCAACGAACTGGCAAGACTGCAGCAGCAGAGGCGCACATCAACCGACGTGTACGACAAGCTGGCGCAGTCGATAACCGAAGAATACAACAGATACATCGCCTCCGCGATAGCCCACCGGCTCGCCAACCTCGACATAATGAACGAGGCTTACCAGTTCATGCTCGAAAAGGACAGGATAAGCAACGACAAAATGCTGAAGGTGATGAACGACAAGATGGAAGCAGAATACGACCTGTCGATTCTCTGCTCGTCGAAGGAAGCCGACGGCATGCCAGTCTACCGGATTGTGCCCACACGCATCGACGTGGATACCACGGCACTCTACAACTATATAAAGGAAGGAAACATCGAGGCGCGCATACGCGGCATAAAGGAGGCGCAGGCCGACAACGAGAGCCGACTCACGAACTACCTCGCCACGACCAGGCTCACTCCGTTCGCCCGCGTGTCGTCGTATATCACGAGCAAGAACACACTGAGCAACAACATAGATTTGGGCGTGAGGTTCACCTTCCCGCTCTACAACGAGAGCGGAAGGAAGAAGAAAGCCCTGGAAACGCAGAAGGAGATAATACGAGCCTTCCACTCCACCGAGACGCATGCCGTGAAGGCGCAGTGCGAGAACCTCGTGAAGAAGATTGAGAACATCAACCGTGCGATAGCCACCGAGATTTTCCACATCAAGCAGATGGAGAAATACGTGGGCATAAGGCAGACGGCATACGCCAACCAGAAGAACGGCTACAACTACCTGACGCGCATGGAAGAATATACCGGCTATCTGGAAAGCATGGAGAGGCTCTACAAACTGATGCAGAACAGGGCACTGGCAATGATTGGCATACAAAAGGCGGCCGGAATGGACGGCAGCCCAACGAACATATTCACAGAGAGGCAACTATGAAAGAATTTCAATATAACAGCAAGCCGCAGGAACAGGTAGCGGCGGACATATTGAAGTCGCAGAACAAGCGGCTCGCAAAGCAGCAGTTTGTATTTGCGGCGATATTCTTCGCCATCGTCGCGTTGCTCTCCTACTATGTGGTGACGAGAACCATCTACGCCACCTACGACGGATACATCACCCTCGACGACAACAAGATGAGGGCGGTGGACGACCTCCTGATACTGAAGATAAACAAGGAGGTGGGCAGCCACGTGAAAGAGGGCGACACACTCTACTCCTATATACTGCTGAAGAATATACTGGAGCAGTACGATTTCAGTTCTATCCCGTCGGTAGTACAGGAGAGCCACGACATGGAGCTGCAGGCGAAGCTCGCGCGGCAGGAGATACCGGTGCTGCAGACGAAGCTCGCACAGCTGAAGAGGAGGAAGAGCCTCGAAAGCTCCGACATATACTACGGACTTACCGACAACACCAAGCGCAACCAGCTCGATGCGGAGATTGCCGAAACCGAGGAGACCCTGCGCAAGCAGATGAACAAGGTGGCGATATACGCCGGGATGAAGGAGAGGTCGTGGAAATACATGGCGAACAACAGGGCGGCGCACATGCCGCAGATGCCGGCACAGGCACTGAACCAGTTTGACAACGTGGGGGTAGTACACTACTGCAAGTCGCCGAAAGACGCCTTCGTGACAGACATCAACGTGACGGAGCGCGCCGTGGTGTTCAAACAGGAACCCATAATATCGCTGCAGCACACCGACTACACGTCGTGCCACCTTGGAGTGATAGCCTACGTGCCGAGCGACAAGGTGAAATACCTTGAAAGTCCGGCGCACGCCGACATCATCATCAACAGCGACATAACGCTGAAGGCGGAGCTGATGAAGGTGGGACTGAGGGTGGAGCAGATACCCAAGCACCTGCAGAGCAATTTCTCCCACGATGCCAACGCCATCGTGGCGTATTTCAAGTTCGACCCCTACCAGGAGGTGCCCGACTGGGCAATGACAAGCAACCTGCCGGTGAGGATAAGGATAAACAAGATAAAGGCCATGACCGACCCGCATCCCCTGCCGCAATACACCATCCCCGACAAGGAGGGGAGAACGAAGCCCAAGGCGAGTGTGAAGGACATACGTAACAACAGATAAACGGAGAACAAAAATATGATAGGACTGAAAAGGACAAAGCGCGGAGACAAGTTCCTCGTCATCGACACCTACACGGATGTGGACAGCATGGTCGACATCCAAGACAGCTTTTTCGACTGCATAATGATAAAGGCGAAGAACGAGCGCAGCCTTGCCAACATCCTCAACGGCGCGAGTCCCATCCTCTCATACAAGTGCAGCTACAAACCCGTTTTCGCCACCGTCATCGACGACAAGGACCGCGCCATCGACAGCCTCATCGACCTCTACACCAACAACTACGACACTGACAAGGTGTATGAGATTATCGACAAGATAAAGAGGGCGACAAGAAAATACCACATCAAGAGGGAGATTGAAAGGCCGAAATCGCCCAACCAGCTGTTCTCTAACATCTGCCGCTACCTGCTGTCGAGAGACACCACGGTGATAGCACACCGCCTGGTGGAGCTGTCGTCGAGCGGATACATCAACCCCATCATCGAGCATTACCACAGCATGGGAATGTTCCACCTGAGCGAGTTGTTCATGTTCAAGGACACCATGATAGAGAACGGGATATTCAGAATACGGAAATTCCACATGAAGCAGCACCTGTGCCCGCACTGCAACCACAGCCACCTGCTCTACTCCGAGTGTTGTCCCAAGTGCGGCAAGAGCGACTTGCGGATAGAGAACGTGATACACCATTTCAGCTGCGCCAACGTTGCGCCGGAGTCTAGCTACAACGTGGGCGGAGTGCTCGTATGCCCTAAATGCGGAAAGATGCTGCGGCATATCGGCGTGGACTACGACCGTCCGGCGGTGATATACACCTGCAACGTGTGCAGCAACTCGTTCACGACACCGCTGACGAAAGCCACCTGCACGTTCTGCGAGAACACGGTGGACGTGATAAAGCTAATTCCCCACGACGTGGTGGACCTCGAGATAACCGAAGAGGGAATAAGGGCGCTGACGCATGGAAGCGTAATATTCTCTAATTTCGTGAACTACAACGACAACTACCTGGAATATTCCATTTTCGAGAACAGAATGAGGCGCCTGCTGCAGGAGAACCGCGTGACCGACACCTACAAAGTCCTCATCGCCAAGATATGGATTCTCAACAAGGACAGAAGCACGCAGAAGATCAAGGACAGCATACAGTCGAACCTCTGCCAGATATTCTTCAACAACAAGGTGTCGTACAACAACAACATCTTCTACGTGGCGCACTCGCTCTACGACAAGGAATATGACACACAGGAGGTGGAACGTACATTCCGCGAGAATGTCTCCGCCGGAATAAGGAAGATTTCCAACAAGATAGAGCAGGACGAGATCGTGTGCTACACCTGCACACAGTGCGAGAAGAAGGACGGGGAGAACTACGGGGAGTTCTTCGACGACCTTAAACTCGTGGCGGCGCTGCCCGACGATTTCTGCCAGTATTCGGAGAACCCGGAGGAAAACACGGAGAGGCCCGACTTGGAGAAATTCACCACGGCAGACCTGAGGATAGACAAGGACGAGAGAAGGACAAGGCTTTACAACAGGATAATATACCTGCTGGTGGTAATAGCCGGAGTGGTGTTCGCAGCAGCCCTCGTGACGCTAGCCATGTTCCACTAACGAAGAGGAGGCTACCGACATGCTCGAGACAATGGCAGACGGGATAAACGAATTCCTCGACTGGATAAGTTCACTCTCGCTCAGCAGCATAATAAATACATACTGGTTCCTGTTCTTCATAGAGATGCCGCGCTACTATATCCTGGAATATCTGGTGATAGGCTACCGCCTCTTCACACACAGGAGCAGGACGAAGGAGAAAGACATCGCCCGCTTCTACCTGAAGCGCGAGAACCCGCTGGTGAGCATCCTCGTGCCTGGAAAGAACGAGGGCAAGCATATATACAATCTGGTGATGTCGCTCAGGGAGCAGACTTACCGGAACTTTGAACTGATAATAGTGGACGACGGCTCCGACGACGACACGCCGCTGATATGCCAGGACCTTGTCAAGGCAGGCTATCTTGAGCACTATTTCCGGCTTGAGACGCGCGGCGGCAAGGCGGCGGCAAGCAACTACGGGGCGAATCTGGCAAAGGGGAAATACATTATATGCCTCGACGCGGACTCCTCGCTCGACAGGGACGCGATAGAAAACATCCTCGTGCCGTTCTACATGGACAGCAAGGTGAAGGCCGTGGGCGGCTGCGTGAAGGTGAGGAACTACAAGGAGACCATCTGCACGTCGCTGCAGGCGATGGAATACCTGAAGAGGATACAGGTGGGACGGATAGTGACGAGCGAACTCGGCATCTACCATATAATATCGGGGGCGTTCGGAGCGTTCGACAGGGAAACGATAAGGCAAGTGGGCTACTGGGACATAGGTCCCGGGCTTGACGGCGACATAACGCAGAAGGTGCGCAAGGCCGGGTACAAGGTGAAATTCGCCGAGGACGCGGTGTGCATGACAAACGTGCCGACAAAGTGGTTCAAGCTCTACCGCCAAAGAATAAGGTGGTCGAGGTCGCTGGTGAGGTTCAGGATAAGGAAGCACCGCGACATTTTGCTGCCCAACCGCAACTGGACCATACTCAACTGGCTCTCCAACATGGAGAGCATCATGTACGACTGCGTGTTGAATTTCCTCTGGGTGTTCTACGTGATAAAGCTGATAATAACCTTCAACACGCACATCATAGAAGTGGTGGTGCTGAGCTATTTCATAAGACTCTGCTTCTCGCAGTTGGCATTCCTGCTGGTGATGCTGGTGACGGAGAGGAAAAAGGAGGAGTCGTTCCTCTACCGCTTCACGCCGCTCATGTCGCCCTACACGGGATATTTCCTGCGCATAGCCAGGACGACGGCGCAGATACAGGAGCTGTTCTTCATGAAGTCGTACAAGGATGCGTGGAACCCGAAGAAGACATCGCGCTACGCACAGCTGGAAAGGATGTAAGTCGGCAACAGCGGAACTGCCGCCAAAGGACAAACGAATAAAAAAATAACGTAACGATATAATGAGCACAAGACATTTTGAATTCAAAGTGGGAGTAATCGGTCTGGGCTATGTCGGCCTGCCGTTGGCCTGCCTGTTCTCAAAGAAATACAAAACCATCGGGTATGACATAAAGCCTCAGAAAATCGAAGAGCTGAAAGGACTGGAGACGCCGGAGAAAAACACGCTCGCGAGGGCTTTCGCCAACGGTCTTGCCGTGACGAGCGACATAAACGGCATAAAGGACTGCAACGTGTATATCATCGCCGTGCCCACACCGGTGAACGAAAGCAACGTGCCCGACACGTCTTGTATCGACAACGCCACGAAGGCTGTGGGAAAACTGCTGAAGAAGGACGACATCGTAATCTACGAGTCCACCGTCTATCCCGGTCTCACCGAAGAGGTGTGCGCACCGATGCTGCAGAAAGTCTCGGGACTGGAATACAACCGCGACTTCTTCGTGGGCTTCTCGCCGGAGCGCATCAACCCGGGCGACAAGATCCACACGATAGAAAACATCACCAAGGTGACGAGCGGCTCCACTCCCGAGGCGGCGGAGATAATAGACTCGCTCTACAACTCGGTGCTGACAAACGGCACATACAAGGCGCCGGACATAAGGACTGCCGAGGCGAGCAAGATAATGGAAAACTGCCAGCGCGACGTGACCATCGCCTTCTTCAACGAATTCGAGCGCATCTTCGAGAAGATGGGGATAAGGCTCAGCGAAGTGACGAAGGCGGCGGCGACGAAATGGAATTTCATGCCGGCGTCGCCGGGACTGGTGGGCGGCCACTGCATCGCCGTGGACCCTTACTACATGATAGCCAAGGCCAAGGAAGAGGGCATTATGCCTTCGCTTCTCGCCACGGCGAGGGAGGTGAACGAAACAATGTCGGAATGGCTTGTGGAGAAGGTGAGGACGAGCGCAGAAAGGCGCAAGCTAAAGCCGGAGGACACAAAGCTGCTCATCCTCGGCTTCTCGTTCAAGCCCGACAGCGACGACATAAGGAACACCAAGGTGGCCAACCTATACACCGAACTGAAGTCGATGGGGTACACCATAAAGATATACGACCCCCTCGTGAACGCCGACAAGGTGGAAAAGGAATACGGCATCACCGTCACCGCCGACAAGGCTGCGCTGGACGAAAAATACAACGCCGTGGTGATAGGCACGCGCCACAAGATATTCGACAGGATAGACAAACGGTCCATCCTTGCCGACAACGGGTTCGTATGCGATGTGGAAGGCGTGTACAGGGAGTAAGACACAAGACTTTACAACTAAATAATTCAGGGTATGGAGAACTACAAGATTCTTATCGTCGATGACATTCCGACAAACGTGGCGCTGATTGCCGCAATCATCAAGAAAGCAACAACGAACTATGAGATTGCCGAAACGGGTGAAGATGCAATCAACAAAATCGACACCTACAGGCCGGACATCATTCTGCTCGACCTCATGATGCCCGGCGTAGACGGATGGGACATCATAAAGCACGTGCGCGAAAAGTATTCCAAAGACGAAATGGCCATCATCGTGACATCGGCGATTACCGACCACGACAACATCACGGAGTGCTACAACATGGGTATCAACGACTACGTGGCGAAACCCATCGTGCCGGACCGCCTGCTCAACACCATAGAAATCCACGCCAAGAAGCTCAAGTAACGGAAAGAAGCAACCATGGGCAACGGCATACTGCACCTCATAAGGACAACGGCAATGGCGGCGATAGCGCTGCTTGGTGCGTTGGGAGTCGGCGCGGCGAACGTTCACAACGTGCTCGTCATAACGTCCTACAACCCCGACACGCAGAAAATGTACGCCACGCTGTCCGACTTCAACGACAAGCTGAACTCGCTGGACAAAGACAGCATCAAAGTGACCATCGAATCTATGAACTGCAGCAACCTCTCCGAAGCTTACGAATGGAGGGGACGCATGACGGAAATACTCGGGCACTACACCAAAATGCCGCCGTCGCTCATCATCCTCCTCGGACCTGAAGCGTGGACAGCATACCTGTCGCAGACAACGGATTTCGCCAAGGAAACACCTTGCATGGCGGCGCTCGTGAGCACCAACACCGTGTTGCTGCCCAAGGACACCGTAAACCTGAGGACATGGCACCCGCAAAGTCTGGAATACACCGACATAAAGGATTTCAACATCGTGGGCGGAATATTCTACAAATACGATATTGAAAAAAGCCTTGACCTTGTAAGAAGGTATTACCCCAAGACGAAGAACATAGCACTCATCACCGACTTCACCTTCGGCGGCGTGACGATGCAGGCAAATGTCATAGCCCACATGAGGAGACACAAGGACATCGGGCTGACGCTCCTCGACGGGCGGCACAACACCCTGTACGAGATGTGCTACAAGCTGCACAGGATGAAGAAAGACAACGTGCTGTGGATCGGCACATGGAGGATAGACAGCAGCGAGAACTACGTGCTCGGCAACACCGTGGACGCGCTGCACTCCGCCAACACCGCACTGCCGGCTTTCGCCCTCTCCTCCGTAGGCATGGGCAACTGGGCGATAGGCGGCTACTGTCCGCAGTACACCCTGCAGGGGGAGCGGCTCGCGAGAATGGCCTATTCGTATATCAACGGCAAGGACAAGGACACGAATCTCTTTGTGACGATGCCAAACAAGTACACTCTCGACGAGAAACAGCTGTATGCCTTCAAGCTGGACCACATCGACGAGCCTGCCGACGCACTGCTCATCAACACGAAGGCGGATTTCTTCTCGCAGCACAAGGAACTGGTATTGTGGATAGCCATTGTGCTTGCCGTGCTCGTGCTGAGCCTGCTGTTCGCCATCTACGACGCGGTGCGCACTCGCCGCTACAAGGACCGCCTGCTGCAGAAAAGCAAGGAGCTGCTCGCCGCCAAGGAGGAGGCGGAGAAGGCGAACAGCATCAAGACGTCGTTCATCGCCAACATGAGCCACGAGATACGCACGCCGCTCAACGCGATAGTGGGGTTCACCGACCTGATAATACAGGACGACTACGACAAGGAGGACAAGAAGCAGTTCAACGCCATAATAAACGAGAACTCGCAACTGCTTCTCAACCTCATCAACGAAATCCTCGACATATCAAGAATCGAGTCGGGCCATATCACCATAGCCCGCGAGGAATGTGATGTGACGCAGCTTTGCCACGGCGCATTGGAATCCGTAAAGCAGGCAAGCAAACTGAAGAACGTGGAGTTCCGTGAAGAGCTGCCGGAAAGGGAAATCATCATCGCCACCGACCCGACCCGGCTGATGCAGGTGATAACCAACCTGCTGTCTAACGCCGGCAAATTCACCAAGCAAGGACACATCACCCTCGCCCTGCACGTGGACGAGAAAGCGAAGCAACTGCTGTTTGAGGTCAGGGACACGGGTATCGGCATACCTAAGGACAAGGCGAAATACATCTTCGAAAGATTCGCCAAGCTCAACCAGTATGTTCAAGGCACGGGACTGGGGCTGTCGCTCTGCAAAATCATAGTACACTGTCTGGGAGGAAAGATTTGGCTGGACACAGAATACACGGGAGGAGCCTGCTTCAAGTTCACCCACCCCTACTCCACCGGAACGGAAAAGGCATCAAGCGAAACGGCGCGAAAAATGTAACCCCGAGAAAAGCAACAAAAAAAACCAGAAAAATACACCGAGACGTCATGGAAGGAAAGAAGAAACTGCTTATAGCAGAAGACAACATGAGTAATTTCAAGCTCATCAATTTCGTATTGTCAAGAGAATACGAGATAATTCACGCCATCAACGGCAAGGAGGCCGTCGATATGTTCAATGCGGAAAGCCCCGACATCATACTGATGGACGTGGGAATGCCGGTGATGAACGGCATCGAGGCAACAATGGAGATAAGAAAAATATCAGCCACAGTGCCCATCATCGGCCTCACGGCCTATGCCTACGCCACGGACGAGGAAAGGGGAATTGAATGCGGCATGAACAAGTATCTCACCAAGCCCGTGAACATGACGCTGCTGAAAGAAAGCATCAAGGAACTTTTGGGATAACGTATGGAAAGCGTCTTGCAAAGCACCGCTTTGCCGGCCTTACACCAATTGGCATAAGGTCGTATGTCCCTTGCCATACAACCGTACGCCCCTTGCCATACGACCTCATGGCAAGAGGCATACGATAAGCAAAGCGGCACTTTGCACGTGGCAAACGTTTCATACACGGGAAAAAGTGCGTACGTCATTTAACGTTTAAGAATAAATGTACAATATGAGAATATCTTTTTTACAATTGCACTAATCCCCGTCTTGTGCTTCGGACAGACGGATTTGAAACTGAAACTCTTTGACGGATATGTTTCAGACCTTTTCTTTTACAAGAAAGGTGAATGGCCGACAACTATAACCTTTTTGAATGACTCAACTGGCATTTTACAAAAATTGGACAGGTTCAACGACGTTGACAGTTGCATAAAGTATATAGCAGACAGTTGTATAATTGTGCCGCAAGAAATGCTTCCATATAACACCTTGCTAAAACATACATCTGGAAAGTGCGATGCGGAGTTTATAAAAGAAATATATAAGTACAACAATCGAGAGGAGTCCTCATTCGACGGGGTCAAGAAAAAAAGGACATAAAACTGAAAGACTCTTCCGTTCTGCATATAGAATATGCAAAGTTTTATGGCTTCATATATTACCCGTCGAGAAGCGATGAAGTCTATAAGACAAGATACAGCTGCGGAACGATAGATTATTCTGAATATCCACAAATTAAATTAGCCATACCTATTGTGTCTGGATTTGTAAAAGATGATGAGTAAGATTATTGACGTGGTCTATCCTTAAATTAGTTAAATATAAATCGACATTGGACTATTGTCCGAGAAAAGCACTAACTTTGCAGGGAGTTACAACAAAGTTAGTATGGAAGAGAAAGAAATCATTGGCAACAACCGCAAGAACCCGTTCTTTGAACCCTATGCCACGCCGCACGAGACGGCGCCGTTCGACAAAATAAGGATTGAAGACTACGAGGAAGCCTTCATGGAAGGCATCCGCAGGGACAACGAGCAAATCGAGAAAACCATAAGCAATCCCGACGCCCCCACCTTCGACAACACCATAATCAACGTGGACGACGACAAGGACGGGTACTACGACCTGCTGTCAAGGGTTTCCACCGTGTTCTTCAACCTGCTGAGCGCGGAAACAAACGACGAGATGGATGCGCTGGCGCAAAAGATACAGCCCATACTGACAAAGCACGCCAACGAGGTGAGGCTCAACAAAAGGCTTTTTGAAAGGATAAAGGCCGTCCACGACAACCACCGCGAACTGACACCCGAGGAACAGACTCTGCTCGACAACTGCTACGAGGGCTTCGTGAGAAGCGGAGCACTGCTCGACGACGAGGGGAAGGAGAAGCTCTGCAAACTCACCGAGGAAGCAAGCATGCTGTCGCTACAGTTCTCGCAGAACCTGCTGAAAGAGAACAAGGCATTCACACTGCACATCACCGACGAGGCAGACCTCGACGGACTGCCCGACACGGCAAGGGAAGCCGCTGCCGCTGCTGCCAAGGAGCACGACAAGGACGGATGGGTTTTCACCCTCGACATGCCGAGCTACAGTCCGTTCATGACATACTCCACACGCCGCGAACTGCGGAAGGAAATGTATATGCAGCGCAACACCGTGTGTACGCATGACAACACGGAAAACAACATCAACATCTGCAAAAGGATAATAAACCTGAGAAGGGAGATAGCCCGGCTTATGGGCTACGACACATACGCCGACTACGTGTTGAAGAAGCGTATGGCCACCGACACCTTCCATGTGTACAAACTCCTCGACGACCTCATCGACGCCTATATGCCGACGGCAAGGGAGGAAGTGGCGGACATAGAGAAGAAGGCAAGGGAAATGGAAGGCGACGACTTCTGCCTTGAACCATGGGATTTCAGCTTCTATTCACACAAACTGCAGCTGGAGCGTTTCAACCTCGACTCGGAAATGCTCCGCCCGTATTTCGAACTTAGCAAGGTGATAAAGGGAGTCTTCGGACTTGCCAACAGGCTCTACGGCATCACCTTCAAGGAGAACAGCGATATTCCTGTATATCATCCCGACGTGAAGGCATACGAGGTGTTCGACGCCGACGGCAAATACCTCGCCGTGTTCTACGCTGACTTCCACCCAAGAAAAGGGAAGCAAGGCGGAGCATGGATGACGGAATACCAGGGACAGTGGATAGACCGCAAGGGGGAAAACGTTCGGCCGCACGTGAGCGTGGTGATGAACCTGACAAAGCCCACGGAAGAGAAGCCCGCACTGCTCACGCTGGGCGAAGTGGAAACGTTTCTCCACGAATTCGGGCACTCCCTCCACGGCATGTTCGCCAACACGCGCTTCGAGAGCCTCTCGGGGACGAACGTATGGTGGGACTTCGTGGAGCTGCCGTCGCAGTTCATGGAGAACTACGCCGTGGAAAAGGAATTCCTGCGCACCTTCGCCTTCCACTACGAGACAGGCGAACCGATACCCGACGAACTTATTGACCGCATAGTGAAAAGCCGCAATTTCATGGCCGCCTACGGATGTATGCGCCAGGTGAGCTTCGGACTTCTCGACATGGCATACTATACGCTGAAAACACCGTTCGACGAAGACCTCGTGAAATTCGAGAAACAGGCGTGGGCCAAGGCGATGGTGATAAAGCAACTACCCGACACCTGCATGACGGTGCAGTTCAGCCATATCATGGCAGGGGGCTACGCCGCCGGCTACTACAGCTACAAATGGGCGGAGGTGCTCGACGCCGACGCCTTCAGCGTGTTCAGGAAGAACGGCATCTTCGACAAGGCCACGGCGGAGAGATTCCGCAGGGAGATACTGTCGAAAGGCGGAACGGAACACCCCATGACCCTCTACAAGAACTTCCGCGGGTCGGAACCTACCATCGACGCGCTCCTGGAGCGTAACGGCATCAGCAGGAAAAAGGCATAGGCGGACCCGGGAAAAGGTTTCCACCGTAAACACTCAAAGGCTTATGGACATCAAGCAATTCAAACTCGACCTGCGCTATCTGCGCATGGCGCGCATCTGGGCGGAAAACAGCTACTGCCAAAGGCGGCAGGTGGGATGCCTCGTGGTGAAGGAGAAGATGATTATCAGCGACGGCTACAACGGCACGCCGAGCGGTTTCGAGAACGTGTGCGAGGACGGGAACAACGTGACCAAGCCCTACGTGCTCCATGCCGAAGCCAACGCCATCACCAAACTGGCGAGAAGCTCGAACAACAGCGACGGCGCAACGCTCTACGTGACCGACGCCCCGTGCATAGAATGCTCCAAGCTCATCATACAGGCCGGAATAAAGCGCGTGGTGTATGCCAAGGAATACAGGCTGACCGACGGAATCGACTTGCTGCGCAGAGCCAACATAGAAGTAATACATATCAACCCCGACGAAAATGAAACAAAATAGACCCAGTCGCCTCACACCGCTGCTCATGGCGATATGCGTGGTGATAGGAGTGGTGATAGGCACTTTCTACACCAACCACTTTTCGGGCAACAGGCTCAACATCATCAACTCCGGAAGCAACAGGCTCAACAACCTGCTGCATATCATCGACGACCAGTATGTGGACGCGGTGAACATCGACTCGCTCGTGGACATGGCGATACCGCAGATTCTCTCCGACCTCGACCCGCACTCGGTATATATCAGCGCGGCCGACGTGCAGAAGACCAACGACGACCTGAAGGGGTCGTTCTCGGGCATCGGCGTGGAATTCGTCATCAGGCAGGACACCATACACGTGCAGAACGTGATAAAGAACGGGCCGGCACAGCAGGCCGGCATCCTCGCCGGCGACAAGATAGTGAGCGTGGACGGCAAGCCGTTTGTGGGGAAGACCGTAACCAACGAGGAGGCGATGCGCCGGCTGAAGGGCCCCAAGAAGACAAAGGTGAAGGTGGGCGTGATGCGCTACGGCTCCAAGGCAGTGAAGTATTTCACCATCACGCGCGCCGACATCCCGCAGAGGAGCATCACCGCCAACTACATGCTCGACGAGAACACAGGCTACATCAAGATAAAGAACTTCGGCGAAAACACCTACGCCGAACTCCTTGTGGCACTGGCGGAACTCTCGCAGGAGGGTTTCAGCAATCTCGTGATAGACCTCAGGGACAACACCGGCGGATACCTCGAGTCGGCGGTGCAGATGATAAACGAGTTCCTGCCCAAGAACAAGCTGATTGTCTACACCCAGGGGCGCAAGGCCCCCCGGCAGGACTTCAAGAGCGACGGACGGGGCAGCTACCAGAACATACCCCTCGTGGTGCTCATCAACGAGGCGTCGGCATCGGCATCCGAGATTTTTGCCGGAGCGATACAGGACAACGACCGCGGCACGATCATCGGCAGACGTTCGTTCGGCAAGGGTCTCGTGCAGAAGCAGATGGAATTCCCCGACGGCAGCCTAATCCGCCTCACCGTGGCGAGATACTACACTCCCTCCGGGCGGTGCATACAGAAACCGTACACGGCCGGCGACAATGCCGACTACGAGGATGACCTGTTGGCGAGATACCAGCACGGCGAGTTCTTCTCGCAGGACAGCATCAAGCACACCGGCCCTGCCTACCACACGGGCATCGGCAGGACGGTGTACGGCGGCGGCGGCATCACACCAGACATCTTTGTGCCCGAAGACACCATCGGCATGACATCCTATTTCAAGGAGGCGAGCATGAGCGGCCTCATCCTGCAGTTTGCCTTCGCCTATACCGACGATAACCGCCTGAAGCTGAATACATACAAGGACATGATGGAGCTTGCCGACTATCTGAAGAAGCAGAACACCGTGGGGCTGTTCGCCACGTTCGCCAGCCAGAACGGCCTGCAGCGGCGCAACCTGATGATAAAGAAGTCGCACCACCTGCTGGAGCGTTCGATAAACAGCCGCATCATATACAACATCCTCGACGACAACGCCTGGACGCAGTATATCAACCAGGACGACAAGGTGGTGGAAGCCGCCCTCAACGTGTTCCGCAACAATGCCGCCTTCCCCAAGAAGCCGGCGGCAAACGGCACGAAAAGCACTGCAAAGGCAAAGAAATAAGGCACGTTTGCCGGGAGCGGACGGCACGTTCCCCGACCTTACATCGTACGATGCACGATTTCACACCGTACGATATACGACCTCTTATCGTACGATGCACGACCTCACATCGTACGATAAGAGGTCGGTTTCTTTCATGCCCGTGACTGGGATTGTATCTCCTTTGAAGAATTGGGCAATTGTCCGTCAGTCCGCAAACGATTACGTTGATTTTGCAAGAAAAATATGACATATTGTTTGCACCTATTTGTTTAATTCGTAAATTTGCGCAGATTTGAAGTAAGCAAAACTAAAGCAGGTCAAGTATAAAAGACCAAAGCAAGCCCGTATATAGGAATACTAAAGCAGGGCAAGCATGAAAGACTAAAGCAAGCCAAGTATATAGGAATACTAAAGCAGGGCAAGCATATAAAAAGTTTTTTGAACGAACAATACTATCCTAAAATTTAAAAACAAAATGAAACAACTGATTTCTGTGCGCATACTTGCGCTCTTATTCCTGACCCTGATAGGGGGGGGTAATTTATGGGCTGCTGATGTCGTAACCCTCAGCGGAACAGCTCTTTCGCTCGACTGTGGCACATCTTCTACTACCAAGACGGGCGCTCTTTCAATTACTGCCACCGATGCCAACAAAAGCACGGTATCGGGTCTTTCCTACAAGTACACTTCAAACAGCCCGTCGGTAGCCACCGTTGCTAATGACGGAACCGTAACCGCTGTGATGGCAGGCAATACCACCATTACCGTGGACTTCGAGGGTAGTGACAAGTACGAGGCGGCAAGCTGCACCATAAGTGTAAAGGTTACCAACAGCAGCGTAACCTCTACCACCATGATTTACAATAACATTGCCGAAGTGCAAGACGCTGCACAGGCAACAGCTTCAGGTGATAAGAAGCCGAAGATTGAAAAGTGTGCCTTGGTGTTCGGAAATGACAACCCTGCCACTGTAGTTGGTGTGTTCACCAACAACGACCCGGACATCGAAAAAGGGAACGCAGGGGCTGGCTATATATTTATTGTAGACAAGTCGAACCGCGGACTGATGCTGTTTAAGCCTTCAAAATCAGACGATAAATACTTTGAAATCTTTGATAAAAACCTCAAAACCGGTGATACTTTTACCGGAACTTTGCTCGGGACTTACACCGAAAAGACAAGCCGCATCCCTGGCTTTAACGAAATTCTGAAAACAACAAAAATCAATAATGTCGATTACAATTCGAGCATTACCATCAACACTGACGGTGAAGCTACCGATGAAGAGGAAGCCAAATATCCTATAAATGAGGTAAAGGACGTAAACGCACTTGCATCAACAAATGGAACCGTGACGGACGGCAATATATCCACATCCGCTTACGGTCCCTATCTGAACACCATCGTGTCTGTAACGGGCACCATCAAAGAGAACATCGATGATAGTGCTGAAAGTTTCTACCTCTTGCAAAAAGAAAATACCCTCGCAACGGATAAAATCAACCGTATCTATTTCAACACTTCGCAGATTTCGGGCATCACCATGACCGACTACGTAGGTACAACAGGTAAGTTTGAGGGTATTCTTATCAAGCGAAACGATTCCGAACCTAAACTCGTAATGCTGAAAGCCGACTTCTTCGAAATCTCAAAAATCTACATCAACGAGAGCGATGACGAGAACCGTATCTACGACTTGGTAAAAACGGGGGCTTTAGACTCTGAGTCTGAGGTGGATGTCTATGTCCACCGCACCAAGCTGGTGAACGCCGCCGGTGCATGGAACACCCTCTGCTTCCCATTCGACCTCACCAAAGACGAATTCCAGGCAGCCTTCGGTTGCGAACTGACAAATCTTGCCACTCCAAAGACTGATTACAATAGCAACGTCAATGCCAACGGCGACCTCCTTTTCGACAAAGTAGAAGACCTGAAAATCACGGCCGGCGTGCCCTACATCATGAAGGCCAGCGGCACACAGAGTTGCAGCACCAACACAAGCCTGACGATACGCAACACGGACGGCACCGTGAAGTCGCCGTCGGAAATGATTGCCTCCGATGCCAATTACTATGCGCATATCGGCAAGAAGAAGATTACAGTGGTTCCGCCACTGGAGGTGAAGGCAAAGTACGACAACAAGATCGTGAACGGCGATTTCTATTTCCGCGGCCTTTACGGACAGAAGAAATACGCCAACGACGATGATGGCAACCTTACCTCAACGCCTATCGCCGAAAACGGCAGCCAGAGATACCAGTATATCAGCACTGCGGCAGGAAACTATCTGAAGTATCTCCCTGCCAGCTCGAAACTTGCCTTCAACGGTCTGCGCGCATACTTCTATTTCCCCAAATGGAGTGCGGAGGAGAACAACAAGAACAGCAGCAGCTCCACTGGCGAAAATGCCAAGATTCGCATTGCCTTGAACGGCGAAACGACAGCCATCGACAATGCCTTCGCTGATGAAGAGGCGAACGGCGCATCGTCTGCCATCTACAACCTCAACGGACAGAAGGTGAGTGGCAGCTATAAGGGCATCGCCATACGCAACGGCAAGAAGATAGTTATCAAGTAAGGGGTATTACAAAACCATAAAAACGAAAACGATTATGAGAAAATATATAAAGCCAAGCATCGACTTATACACAGTCAATATGCAGCATCTCATGGCAGGGTCCGGCAGTATCAACCAGATAGACGGTAGCGGAAACATACACGCCGGCGGCAACTCGGGGCAAGGTGACGACAGCGGCGACGGCAACGGCAACACATCAGATATGTCCAAGTACCACACGTGGAATACGTGGGACACATGGGATGACGAAGAAGAAGAATAATCACTGAAAGATACGGCTTATAAAAAGTACCACTTCATCAAAATGATGGAGTGGTACTTTGTTTTTGTGGAACACGCCTTGTCAATAGATGCGTATGTCGGCGATGACCATTTGCCCTACGGCGGCATTAAGCCGTCTCACGAGCTGCGACTTCATCATCGACAGGTCGCTGCGCAGTGCCGGGTTGGTGATTTTCACGAAAAGCGTCTGGTTCCTGATGCTCTTTTCCGCCGTATAGCCGGCAATCACGTTGCCCACCACGTCATCCCACGCGGCGATGATGCGGTGTTGCATAAGGGGCGTTTCCAGCCCGTTCTGCCTGAGGCACAGGTTGAGGACATCTGCCAAATCCTTCACGTCACGTCTGAACATAGCGAAAAAAAATATAAGGGTTAAACATTCACCACGCTGCCGCCCTCGACAGTGAAAATACGGTAGGAAGCCACCGACGAGGAGAGTATTTTGTCCAGATGGTCGCGGTTGGTGTCGGTAATGAAAATCTGTCCGAAAGTGTCGCCGCTCACGAGCTTCACAATCTGCTCCACCCTGTCGGCATCGAGCTTGTCGAACACGTCGTCGAGCAGCAGGATAGGCTTTGTGGCAGGCTGGCGCGCGGCAAGGTAATTGAACTGCGCCAGCTTCAGGGCAACGACAAACGTCTTGTTCTGCCCCTGGCTCCCCTCGCGCTTCATAGGGAAACCGCCCAGCGTCATCTCGAGGTCGTCGCGGTGTATGCCGTGGAGGGAATAGCCCACGGCGCGGTCCTTGAACCTGTCGCGGCGTATCACCTCGAGCAGCGGGCCGCGCTTGCAGTGCGACACATATTCCAGTCCCGTTTCCTCCTTGCCGCCGGATATAAGACTGTAGTATTTCCGGAAAAGCGGTGTCAGTTCATCGACGAACTCATTGCGCCGGGCAAAGATAAGCTCGCCCTCGGCAGCCATCTGCTCCTCCCAGATGTCGAGAAGTGCGGGGTCAGGCTCTTCTTCCATCTTGAGCAGCGAATTGCGTTGCTGGAGAGCCTTGTTGTAGCGGTTGAGAGCCGAGAGATAAGAGCTGTCGGTCTGCGAAATCACCACATCCATCAGCCGCCGCCGCTCCTCGCTCGCCCCCTCGATGAGATATGTGTCCGACGGGGAGATGAGAATAAGCGGAACAAGACCGATATGCTCCGACAAACGCCTGTAGTCCTTCTTGTTGCGGCGGAACCTCTTCTTCACTCCGCGCTTCATGCCGCAGTAGATGTTCTCCTCGTCGCCGCTGTCGGTAAGATAAGAACCCTCGATCACGCAGAAGTCAGCGTCGTGCTTGATGACCATGGAATCAACGCTGCAGTTGGAACTCTTGCAAAAGGAGAGATAGAACACCGCGTCGAGAAAGTTCGTCTTCCCCACCCCATTGTGGCCTATGAAACAGTTTATGCCCGGACACAGGTCAAGCGTTGTCCCGGCAATGTTCTTGAAGCCGATGATTGAAATTCTCTTGAGATACATATCTTCTATGGGGAGGTGTGGATAAAACGATGCAAAGTTACGGCATTTCAATATGAATCAAGAAAAAAATCCGGCACAAATTTCAATATGTGGGAATATTTACGTAATTTTGCCACGCTCAATTTTTGGAATAAAACATAAAACATAAAATGGCAATTAAAAGCGAAAAGAACGGCGCGGTGAATATCGACAGCGCCCTCAACGGGAACGAGGCCCTGTTCATGAAGAACAGGAAAGTCCTCATCTACGGAATCTTGGCAGTAATAATCATCATCGCGGGCTTTCTGGCATACCGCACCTACGTGGTTGCACCGAGAGAGGACGAGGCAAGCACCGCAATGGCAAAGGGACAGGACTATTTTGCAAACCAGCAGTTTGACAAGGCCCTCAACGGCGACGGTGCCACCTTCAAGGGCTTCAAGGCTATAGCAACAGACTACAGCAGCACCGACGCGGGCAACCTGGCAAACCTCTACGCAGGACTTTGCTGCGCAAACCTCAACAAATGGGCCGACGCGGCGAAATACCTTGAGGACTTTTCACCAGCCAACGACCAGATGATAAGTCCGGCTGCCATGGGAGCACTCGGAAACGCCTACGCACACCTGAACCAGCTCGACAAGGCGGTGGAAACGCTGAAGAAGGCCGCACAGAAGGCCGACAGCAAGGCCGAGGGCGACGCAAACAACAGCTTGTCGCCCACATTCCTCATTCAGGCAGGAGAAATCCTCGAGAGCCAGAACAAGAAGGACGAGGCACTCCAAATCTATCAGGACATAAAGAAGAAATACCTCAACTCTCCGGTTTCAATGGAGATTGACAAATACATCGAAAGAGCTTCCACGAAATAATGGCAACGAAACTACACAACCTCTCGTCATACGAGTTTGACAAAGTGCCCGACGCGAGCAACATGTGCTTCGGCATCGTCGTGGCGGAATGGAACCCGGAAATAACGGGAGCAATGCTCGACGGCTGCATGTCCACGCTCGAGAAGCACGGATGCCTGCCGGAGAACATCCACGTGAAGACCGTCCCCGGCAGTTTTGAACTTATCTACGGCGCACACCAGATGACACTCAACGGCGGCTACGACGCCATCATCATCCTGGGCAGCGTGATAAAGGGCGAGACACCGCATTTCGACTACATCTGCCAAGGTGTGACCTACGGCATCGCAAGGCTGAACGCCAAGAGCGAAATCCCGGTAATCTACGGACTGCTCACCACGCTCGACCTGCAGCAGGCACAAGACCGCAGCGGAGGGAAATACGGCAACAAAGGCGAGGAATGTGCCGTGGACGCAATAAAGATGGCAAAGTTCTGAGTCTCTCACGGAACGGAGCCACAACGGAAATGATTGCATAATTTAAATCCGTAAATAAAATCAGCTATAAACAAGCGGGGCGGACCAAGCGGTCCGCCTTTTTTTTCATCAAAGCACAAGCATTATGAAATTCATATCATGGAACGTAAATGGGCTGCGCGCCTGTGTGGGAAAGGGCTTCGGCGAAACTTTCAGGGAACTCGACGCCGACTTCCTGTGCCTGCAGGAAACCAAGATGCAGGCGGGACAACTCGACCTGGAGTTTGAGGGATACACCTCATACTGGAACTACGCCGAAAAGAAGGGATATTCGGGCACCGCCATATTTACCAGGCACACGCCCCTCAGCGTGTCCTACGGCATAGGTATCGAGGAGCACGACCATGAAGGAAGGGTGATAACGCTGGAAATGCAGGATTTCTATCTCGTGACCGTATATACGCCCAACTCACAAGACGGGCTGCGGCGACTCGACTACCGCATGACATGGGAAGACGACTTTTTGGAATATCTGAAGAAACTGGACAGCAAAAAGCCCGTCATAGTGTGCGGCGACCTCAACGTGGCGCACAAGGAAATTGACCTGAAGAACCCCAAGACAAACAGGAAAAACGCCGGGTTCACCGATGAGGAGAGAGGAAAGATGACACAGCTCCTTAGCAACGGGTTCATCGACACTTTCCGCCATTTCTATCCCGACCGTACGGACATCTACTCATGGTGGTCATACCGCTTCAAGGCAAGGGAGAAGAACTCGGGCTGGCGCATCGACTACTTTATCGTGTCAGAACGGCTCGCCGACCGTCTGGAGGACGCCAAGATACACACGGAAATATACGGGTCAGACCACTGCCCCGTGGAACTGACCATAAAATAAGCGACTACAAAAAAACAAGCTGAATGAGGGGGAAGGCTAAACGCCTTCGTCCTCGTCGGCATTGGGATTGTTCGACGTGCCGATGTCCTGCCCTTTCTTCATTGTCATCCCGCCGTTTTTGTCCAGCGAAAGGGTAACGGGCACAAAGTCGTCGCTAAGCTGGTCCGGGCAGCCCACGCTCGCCACAAGAAGCAGGCGGTCGCCGGCAACACGGTCCACGGCAATGCCCAGAAGAGTGGACTTTTCGATATACGCTGCATCGACAAACTGCGAGAAGGAACTCTTGGAAAATTCCCGGCTGAAAATCTCCGCGCCATCGGGCGACTTCACCGAAAGCGTGATATTGTTGTCGTAATACTTTCCGCCGGTCTCGTCGGTAAACACGGGCGAGCCCTCATCCACACTGCGGCGGATAGACACTGTGTATTTGCCTGCGCCCCACTCCACACTCTCCGTATGGTTGAACGGCTGCATCTTTACGGGAGCCGCCGGAGCTTTCACCACGGGCTTGGGAGCTATTATATCATTTGTTTTTTTCTTTTCCGCACAGGAGGCAAGCAATGCCAGCCCTACAACAAGCGCCAAAGACGCCGGGAGGTTTTTCATTTTCATTAGCAAAATTCGTTTTCACTGCAAAGTTAGCGCAAATAAGGATAAAAGGCAAACAAAATGGCGGTAAATCTGCAAGTTTTATATACCTTTGCATAAAAGGCAGAAAACGCGCACGCTTTATGGGCAGAATATACATATATATAATAGCAGGGATAATATCGTCGGCCATGCTTTCGTGTAAGGCCGACAGAAAACCGGTAGCCGCCAAAGCGTCGATAGACACCATACCGGCACTCGTGGCGCAGGTGAAGAAGTGCTCGCGCCTCTACACCGCCGAATACAAGCTGCACAAGATCATAACCCACAGCGACGAGGTGAGGGCAAAGGGAAAAATCTTCAACCACGAATACGACTTTGCCCTGCCCATGGGCAGCCGCAAGGTGGCAATACCCATCGACGCAACGGTAAAGGCATACATTGATTTCGGCGACTTTTCGGAGCGCAGCGTGAAACGGAGCGGCGACAGGATAGAGATAACACTGCCCGACCCGCGCATAACGGTCACGGCAAGCAAGATAAACCATTCGGAAATAAAAAAATATGTGGCGATGACGCGCCACGACTTTTCCGACGCAGAACTCGCCGACTACGAGCAGCAGGGGCGCAAGGCGATAACCGACGAACTGCCGAACCTCGGCATTGCGGCGATGGCGAAGGAGAGCGCGGCAAAAATCCTCGTGCCGTTCTTCGTGGGAATGGGGTTCAGCGAAAACAACATCACGATAACGTTCCGCAAGGATTTCACCGCCAAGGAAATATTGAAAATGGTGGACCCGACGACGGAGATTCAGGGCAAATAAACAGGGGATGACGACATACAAGGACGACATACGATGACGACATACAAGGATAACAACGAAGGAAATACCGGCAATGCCCCGCAGAAAGGGACAAAGAAGAGGGGCGGCGTATTCAGGTTTTTCAGCTGGACGAAACTCAACGTCACACTGTGGGCGGCAGCCGTCATTGTCGTGGCGGCGGTGGTGCTGCGCCTGTGCTCTGCCGTAAAGGACGACAGGACGGAAGTGGGCGTGGACAACAGGATTGACGTCACCCCCACCCTCATCACCTCGATGAAGGAAATCGGCGAATGGGAATTCCTTGCCATCGACGACGAGGAACTTGTAGACACCGTGAGGAAGGGTTTTCTCAGGGATGACAAACTCGTAAGGATATATTACGGCAGACTGAGCCTGGGCATAAACATGCACAAGGCCGACCCGCAATGGGTGACGACTGCCGGCGACACCGTCACCGTAACCTTGCCGCGCATGGAACTCCTCGACAACGATTTCATCGACGAGACACGCACCAAGGCTTTTATTGAGACAGGCGACTGGACCGACGCCGACCGCGAGGCTCTGTACCGCAAGGCGTATGGCATGATGAAAAGACGCTGCGTGACGACAGCCAACATCAAGACCGCGGAACGCAACGCCGCCGACCAACTGGGCAGGATGCTCAAGGCCCTGGGAGTGGAGAAATATAAGATTGTATGGAAATAACTTTGTATTCAGGACAATACGCAAACACGAACAAAACGAATCACACTGCTTATGGAAGAGATTAACGATTTCCTCACCGCCCTCAGCGGCTTCGTGTGGGGATGGCCGATGATAATACTGCTCCTCGGCACACACATCTTTATGACTGTAAGGCTGAAATTCCCGCAGCGCAAGATATGGACGGCGATAAAGCTGTCGGTGACTAAAGACGAGAGTTCCTCGGGCGACGTGTCGCAGTTTGGCGCACTCGCCACCGCCCTAGCCGCCACCATCGGCACGGGAAACATCATCGGCGTGGCCACCGCCGTGGCGATGGGCGGACCGGGAGCGGTGCTGTGGTGCTGGCTCACCGGCTTCTTCGGCATTTCCACGAAATACGCCGAGGGGCTTCTTGCCATAAAATACCGCGTGAGGCACAAGGATGGCAAGGTGTACGGCGGACCGATGTACGCTCTGGAGCGCGGTCTGGGATGGCGCAAGCTCGCCGTACTCTTCGCCGTGTTTACGGCAGTAGCGGCATTCGGAATAGGAAACACCGTGCAGGCCAACGCCATCTCCACGCTGATAGACCAGTCCTACGGTGTGTCGCCGTATATAAGCGGTGCCGTGATATGCGTTGCCACGGGAGCAGTGATAATAGGCGGGATAAAGAGCATCGCCAAGGTGTGCGGCATGCTGGTGCCTTTCATGGCTTTGCTGTATGTGCTGGGATGCGTAGCTATACTGGTGGTGAACCATAACTACCTGATTCCAGCAATAGAGGAGATATTCAAGTCGGCATTCACCACAAGGTCTGCCTCCGGCGGTTTCGTGGGCAGCAGCATCATGCTGGCGGCAAGATACGGTATCGCCCGCGGACTGTTCTCCAACGAGTCGGGAATGGGTTCCGCTCCTATCGTGGCATCGGCGGCACAGACGAAGAACCCGGTAAGACAGGCACTCGTTTCGTCCACGGGAACGTTCTGGGATACCGTCGTGATTTGCGCCCTCACCGGACTTGTCATCGTGAGCAGCATCATCGCCTATCCCGACATCAGCTGCGAGAACGGCGCAACGCTCACCCAGGATGCCTTCGGCAAGATACCGTATTTCGGCAGGCCAATCCTCACTTTCGGCCTCATCACCTTCGCCTTCAGCACCATCCTCGGCTGGGAATTGTACGCCGAGCGGGCTATCCACTATCTGAGCGGCAAAAGGTTTATTGTATGTTTCCGCATTCTCTTTCTGACAGGGGCATTCGCGGGCAGTGTGATAAACCTCAACGTGGTGTGGAACATCGCCGACATAATGAACGCCCTCATGGCGATACCCAACCTTCTGTCGCTGCTTTTTCTGAGCAACGTGATAGTGCGCGAGACGCACAAATACCTGTGGTGCAAAAGGCTCGACAGGGGAATGGACGAAGAGCCTTTAGAGGATTGAGGCAGACGCTTCGTCTTTCAGCCTTATCTTGTCGGAGCTCTCCCTTATCTTGAGAATCATCGGCACGATTTCCTTGTATATCTTCTGGTCGCCGGCGATGTTGCGCATCAGCAGTTCACACGCCACGGCGCCGGTCTTGTGCGACTGGTCCTCGATGGACGACAGTTTGGGAGTGACGAAAGCAGAAGCGTCAGTATCGGTAAAGCCTATTATCGCCACGTCTTCGGGAATACGAAGTCCGAGAGCCTTTATGGCATCAAAGGCGGCATAGGTTATAATGTCATTGAAGGCGAGGATCGCATCCGGGCGGTTCTCGCCCGACAGCATTCTGAGGGCAGTCTCGCGCGAACTCTCGAAGTCTATCTTGTCGCACACGATGATTTCCCTGTCGATGGGCACATTGCGGTGTTTCAACGCCTCGAGATAGCCGTGTTTCCTGCGCACCACCATGTCGAGATGGTTCGGTCCCCCGAGGAACGCCACCCTCTTGCTGCCCGTGTCGAGCAGATGCAGCGTGGCCAGCTCGGCAGCTTCGGCCCCGTTTGCCACCACCTGCGAGAAGAGTTCCGCCAGACAGGTTCTCGCGAAGAATACAAGCGGAATGCCCATCTTGTGTATTTCCTCAAAATGCGAATAATCCACAGTCTCCTGCGACAGACAGGCGATAATGCCTTCCACGTGCATATTGATGAAATTGTCTATAGCCTTCTCCTCCTTCACCCTGTCTTCGTGGCTGTTGATGGCTATCACGGAGTAGCCCTCCTGCGAGGCGTAGTCCTCTATGCCGTCGAGCACGGCAGAATAGTAGTGGGTCACGAGATTGGGCACCACCACGCCGATAACCTTCGGCGCTTCGTTCCTCAGACTCTGCGCGAAGGGGTTAGGCCTGTAGTTAAGTTCCTTGGCGAGCCGCTGCACCTTCTTGCGCAGTTCGTCGCCCACCTCGTGACTGTTCCTCAGCGCCCTCGACACTGTAGCGATGCTCACGCCGAGTTCAGCCGCAAGGTCTTTCAATGATACTCTATGTTGCTTCATTATTAAACGTAATGCCTGAATCAATGCCAGTCGTTTCGGAATATGAAAAACGTATCATCCCCCGAATTCAATGCAAATTTAATTATTTTGTTTGATTCCGCAAACGTTTACGTAACTTTTTCTCCGTCACTTATGCGAGCTTTCTTTTCCACAGCATAAACCACAGTCCTGAAGCGAGTGCGCATACGGCACCGACTATATACGCCTTCTCGGGACTGAGGTTGCCGCAGTATTCGTCCACGGCAAGGTATGTGGCGCACACCGCCACCATGAACATACCCGGGAGCACGGCTATGTAATACGGCTTCTTGAGCTTTGCCAGATATACGGCGATGGCGAAGAAGGTGAAGATGGAGAACGTCTGGTTGAACCATGCGAAATACCTCCACAACACGTCGAACTTGACGAACAGCAATATAATGCTGACGATAAACACCGGCACACAGAGCAGGATGCGCTTCGCCACCTTGTCCTGCTTGAAATGCAGGATGTCTGCCAGAATGAGGCGGGCGCAGCGCAATGCCGTGTCGCCCGTGGTGATGGGGGCTATCACAACGCCAAGCATGGCTATCACGGCACCGAACGTACCGAGCCAGCTCTTGCAGATATTGTTCACGAAGACGGCCGGGTTGATGGAACCGCTCGGGTCGAGCATCGCGTTGTATATCTTCTCGTAGGGCGTGTTGCCCGGCACATCGAGCGAGGCGGCGAACTGCAAGGCGGCGGCGCACCAGATAAGGGCTATTATCCCCTCGGTAATCATTGCCCCGTAGAACACCTTGCGGGCGTGACGCTCGTTCTTGATGCAACGGCACATGAGCGGGCTTTGCGTGGCGTGGAAACCGCTCACCGCACCGCAGGCTATGGTGATGCACATACAGGGGAACACGGGCAGGCTGCCGCCGGGGTAATGGTTCTCGAAAGCGTCGGTAATCTCGGGTATCGGCGTGCCGATATGCGCAATGACGCCGATAAAGATGCACAGCGCCATGAAGATGAGCACCACGCCGAACAAGGGATACACCTTACCGATTATCTTGTCGATGGGCAAGGTGGCGGCGAGCAGGTAATAGACAAAAATCGCCACTGCCCAGAAGGTGTAAGTGTTGCCAGCAACAAAGCCGCTGGTGATGTTGGCAAGCAGACCGGCAGGGGTCTTCACAAACACCGCCACGACGAGTATCATAAGCAGCAGGGCGAGGAAACGCTGGACTATGCGCGCCGCATTGCCCATCTCGTCGCCGATGATTTCGGGCAGCGACGCCCCGTTGCGCTTCAGCGAGATCATCGCCGCCATGTAGTCGTGGGCGGCACCGCCGAATATGCAACCGAGCACTATCCAGAAATATGCCGACGGACCGAAAAGCAAGCCCTGTATCGTGCCGAAGATAGGACCGGTGCCGGCAATATTGAGAAACTGTATTAGATAAACCTTCCAAGTGGGCATGGGGCTGTAGTCCACCCCGTCTTGCATCGAATAACATGGCGTGGGGCGGTTGCCGTCGGGCTCCATCACGCGCTCCACAAACTTTCCGTAAATGACATATCCCAAGATGAGACATATCATGCTGATAACAAATGTGTACATCTATAAATAAAATTTGTGCAAAAGTAACAAATTCCACGCTAAACACCAAGGTTATTTAACGAATTATCGCCGTTCCCCAGGCAATACGAAGACAAAAGCCCCGCACAACACAAAGCTGCGCGGGGCTTGCCTTTTTATTTATCCCTGCCGTTCAGGCACAACGGCAAGAGAACAGAAATCACGACTGCTCGTCGAGCAGGAACTTGCGCGCGGCACGCAGATGGTGGCGCATAATGGTGATAAGTTCCTGGCTCTCCTGAAGGATATTGAGATAGAGGATTGCCACCTTGAGGTCGTGCTCGCCGTTGGCATCCTGCTGCATACGGTTGATATGGCGCTGGCGCAGTTCGGAAAGCTCGTCCTTGCACTCGTCGGCAATGGCGAGCGTCTCGCGGTAGAGGTCATAGCGGTTGGTGGAAATCATCTGCACCGTATGCCCCATAAGTTCGTTGATGCGGCGGCGCACGTCTTCAAACTCATTGAGGTAGCGTTCCGGCATGGGCTGGAAATTGTTGTCGATATGCTCCTTCACCGGTTCGAGCATACGGCGCACGCAGTCCATATACTGCTGGTTGCAGTTGGTGCCGATATGGAACCACGTGTTCCGCTCCATTGCCACAACGGGCGGTATGCGGCGCATGGCGAAGAACTGCTTGCGGTGTATCTTGCGTATCATGTCACACTCGTTGTTCAGTTCCTTGTATGTGGTGCGCAATTCCTTTAACCTGTTGCTCGACAGCGAGTCGATTACGGCGTTGAAGCTGTCGCCGGCGAAGCGCGCCACGTTGCTCTGCGTGCGGCTGACAGCCTTGCGGAGCAGGTCCCACACGATTTCCTTGTCGCGCGAGCGCATCATCAGTCGGTAAATGTCGTCCTTGCTTTCTGCCTCCTGCTTCTTCTTGTATCTCTTGCCGCTGCGCCAGAGCAGATAGATGTCAAGTGCCATGAACGCCACCATCACCGGGAATCCGCCCACGTGCATCAGTGCGCACACAATGGCCGATGCGGCGAATGCAACTCCGGCCGTGACGAACCATCCGCCGATAACCGAGAGAACTCCCGTCACGCGGAACACGGCGCTGTTTCTGCTCCACGCCTTGTCCACGAGCGACGACCCCATCGCCACCATGAAGGTGACGTAAGTGGTGGAGAGCGGGAGCTTATAGTTAGTACCTATTATTATAAGCATGGCAGCCAGCACCAGATTCACCGCCGCGCGCACTTCGTCGAAGGCTGCGCCCTCGGCAAGTATCGCCTCGTCCTTGTTGAAGCGGCTGTCTATCCATTTTGTTGCCGATGTTGGCATCATGCGCCCGATAGACTTGTTGGTGTCGTGTACGAAGCGCACTATCGAGCGCGCCACTCGCGACGAACCGAACATCTCGTCGCCCTCGTCCTGACGGGCGAGGTCTACACTCGTCTTCACCACGTGCTGCGCCTTCTTCGACGTCACCATCGCCACAATCATTATCACTCCGGCGGCGAAAAGATATATGAGCGGACTCTTCGCCGACTCCATCAGCGAGGACATCATAAAGGTGTCGGGATTGCCGTTGCCGTTTGCCACGAAATCCTGAAACGAGTCAAGTCCCGCGAGAGGCACGCCGATGAAGTTCACGAGGTCATTGCCGGCGAACGCCATGGCGAGGGCAAAGGTGCCCAGCAGCGTCACTACCTTGAAGACATTTACACGGAAGAGATGCAACACCTCGTTCAATACGGTTGAAACGACGAACACCGCAAGCAGAAGCATCCTTGTATTCTCGTCAATCCACTGCTTTACGGTGTCGCTGAGGAACGGGGATTCTCCCAGTCCCTTGATAAAGATGAAATACGCCAGGGCCGTGAATGCTATACCGCCGAAGATGGCGATGGTATAGCGCAGGTGCTTTGTGTAGTTGAACGTGAATACAAGGCGCGACAACCACATCACCACGACACCGAACACGAAGGCTATCGCCACCGACACGAAAATCGCGATAATGACACTCAGTGCCTTACTGCTGTTGAGCAGGTCCGTAAAATCCAGCGAGGGGTCCGAGTTCATCTTGAAGAGAGCAAGAATGAACGTTGCTCCCAACAGGTCGAACACCAGCGAGACGGTGGTGGAGGTGGGCATACCCAAGGTGTTGAACATATCGAGCACCACAACGTCGGCCACCATCACCGCGAGGAAGATTGTCATAACCTCGGCAAACGAATAGTTGGAGGGCATCAGGATGCCGTGGCGCGCCACGTCCATCATGCCGGCACTCATCACCGAACCTATAAGCACACCTGCCGACGCTATTATCAACACGGTGCGAAACCTTGCCACCTTAGCCCCGATGGCGCTTTGAAGGAAGTTCACAGCATCGTTGCTCACTCCCACGAACAAGTCGAACACCGCCAGCAAAAGCAGGAATGCGACTATCACCAAATAGATTGTTTCCATAAATGCAACTATATGTTTTCTGTTGTTTTTTCCGCCGCAAAGGTACACATGATATATTACAAGCCGTTTAAACAGGTATTTCATTTGTGTTACAATACGGAGCGTCGCCGCAATAAAGTCCAAAGCGGCAAAATTCTCTTTGGACTTTGCGAACGCCAAGTCCAAAGAGATTTTCGTGGCGTTGGACTTTACGCTGCCGCCCCAATACGCAGTCGCGGCAAGGAGTGACTTTCGCACTTCTTGTTTGAACCCAAGGTCTCTATTGTCGTAAAAAAAATCAGCACAACACTTGTTGTATGCCCCTTGTGCGATGTTTGAAAAGTGTTCCAAATGTCGCATTTTCCCAGTCTTGGACTTGCTGAGATTTCAACCGAATTTTACCGTTCTTTTAGGACAAATGCAAAATGTTGATAATCAACACAATAGCCATATCCTAAAAACCGATGCCCCAAAACCTCGGCGAAAACGATAGCTTTTCGGGGAGCAAAGCTATCGTTTCCTCCGGGCAAAGCTATCGTTTCCTCCCCGAAAAGCACTGCTCCTTAAAATCAGACAAAAAACAAAGTGTTCCAAATGTCTTATTTGTAAAACATTTTGCAAGCGTATTCCAAACGCCTATAACTAAAGGATTTTTTCAAACAAGGAGTTTGTTTTTCAAAGAAAAAAACATTACTTTTGCTTTACATTCGACGGTACTGGCAGTCAATAAGGATTTCAGGGGAAACTTACGACAGGGCCGGCACTGCCGCAAATACAAACACCATAAAAAAAAGGAAATACATTGAACATCATAATTGCCGACAACCAAGACATTACCTGTGCCGGACTGCTGCACATCTGCAGCGGTATGGCAGGAGACAACACGGTGGCACACGTTGAGGACAAGGCTTCCCTCATCGAAAAGCTGTCTGCAACAGAAGGCGGGGCAACGGTTATAATCGACTATACCCTTTTCGACATCAACGACATCGACGAACTGCTCATTCTCGGCCAAAGGTTTCCGCAGGTGCGATGGATAGTGTTCAGCGAGGACTTGAGCCGCGATTTCGTGAAACGCCTCATCGTAATGTCCACGTCATTCAGCATATTGCTGAAGGAGTCGGCGATGTACGAGATAAAGTCCGCCATATCTACAGCCTCGCGCGGCGGGCGCTTCATCTGCCAGCGCATAGCCGAAACTCTGCTCGTTGCAGAGGAGAAAGAGCAGGAAAAGGTGAGCCTTACGCCCACAGAAACGGAAATCCTGAAGGACATCGCCAACGGCATGACGACAAAGGAAATAGCGGAGAAAAGGATTTCGAGTTTCCACACGGTGAACACCCACCGCAAAAACATCTTCAGGAAACTCGGAGTAAACAACGCCCACGAGGCTACGAAATACGCTCTCAGAGCCGGCCTCGTGGACGCTGCGGAATACTGCATTTAAAGGAGTGGGGAGTTATTTTACGATTTTCTTGCCGTTCACCACATAAACGCCTTTGTCAAGACCGAGGAGAGGGCTAACGCCAGCCTCAACTTTCTTAACGAGCGTTCCGTCGAGGGTATATACACAAGCGCCGGAAGCGTTCTCAGCAACATTCTTGATGCCGTTGATAGCGGTAGTGGCGTCGAATTTAAGCGTCGGCATACCGTTTGCGCCTACCTCCCATGAAGAAGCACCGTCAATCTCCTTGGCGTTCTTGTTGAGTTCCTCAACAGCCTTGGCAGCGTCAGCCACGGCAAATGCCCTGCAGTTCTCCAGCTTGCCGTAGAGACAGTTGGCCTCGTCGTTGATAGCCACAGCCAGCACATCCTTATGGCGCACTGAGCAGGTGTCTGTCCAGAAGCAGTTCTCGGCACGGCTCGGGTTCTCGCATACGGTGATTGTCTTTGTCTCGTCCTCCGGGTCGGGCTGCGTTGTCGTTGTCTCATTCATGCCGATTTCGGCAGCCACAGCGCCCCAATACTTGTATTTGCCAAGGTTAGAGTAAACGCCACCGATCCATCCGTTGAAATAGCAGTTGGCAGCGTATGCCGTCTGCATCAGTCTGCCGCAGATACCGCCAGTCTGGTTCTTCGCCCATACCTGGGCATCGCTGTAGCAGTTGATTACCTTACTTGCCGAGAGCGCGCCGACAAGTCCTGCGTGGTACGAACCGCCGCAGTAGATGATGCCGCTCGACTGACAGTTGACAACGAGAGTGTTCTTGTCGGCAGAACCCACCACAAGACCCACATTGGCATTGGCACTGATATACATGTCCTTCACGATGAGGTTCTTGATAGTAGCACCCTCCGTAAAGTTGAAGATACCAGACCCGGAGTTCTTCGCGTTGTTGTCATAGATGCCGACAATGGCGTGACCGCCGCCATCATAAGTTCCCGAGAAACGCTGGAAGTCCACGTCGCCTGCCTTGTAGCCGATACCGTTGAAGGTGCGCAGCTTTGAGTTGTTGATAATACTTGCATCGCCGTCAGCGTAAGACACCTTCTTGAGCACATCCTCATTGAAAACGAGGTCGGCAGTCTGCTTGAAATATTTGCCCTTGGAGTAGTCGCCGTCCCAGTTGTCGTCCACCCCTCCGAGGTTCTCCACCTCTACGGCGAGTTTCATGAACTGCTCGGGAGTGGAGATAAGATACGGGTCGTCAGCGGTTCCCGTGCCCCCGGCGTAGTTGTCGGCTGCGTAGTGTTCCCACTGCGTGTCAGTATAATTGGTTGCAGCGTTAGTAGTGTTTGCGCTCTGCGCGAGGGCGTTTGCTGCCGACGAGGCGAAAAGTGCCGTCAGCATCACAGAAGTAAGTGTTTTGTTCATTGTTTTATAGGTTTTGAGTTAATGATATTATCCTTTGTCTGTCGCATTTACCTGCCAAGCAGATTTATCTTCACGGCGTTGCGGTAACCGTCTGCATCGACAGCCCACACCACGAACGTGCCACTGCCGAGCGAAGCTGCATCGAGAGAGACCTTGTCGGAATTTGCCCCCGTTTCCATACGGCAACGGCCTGCGGCGTCGAACACGTAGACTTGTTTCAACGGCTTCTCCGCAGACACATTCAGCGTGTTGCCTTCAACAGAGACATTGAATTTCACGGCACGCTCCACGCGCATCACATCCGTGGTATTGAACTCGCCCTTAATCTCCTCACCCATCAGTGAGCAGAGGTATTTTTCGAGAGCGGTGTACCCCTCGGCGTTAATATAATTCCCGTCTGCCGCATTGCTTGGGTTGAAGCCGTTGGCGGTTTCCCATGCGTCGGGCATACCGTCGCCGTCGGTGTCCCATTCATCGGCACGTTTCTCCGGAGCCTTCGCCCCGGGATAGTAGAACGTACCGTCGTCAGCCTTCACCATGTCGGCATCCATCGGGTCGTCGATGATGCCATACGTTCCGCTGCCCCAACTTCCGCCGTATGTGGCAGTGGCGGTCTGCGTTTCGTTGACGATGCGTTGTTCTATGCCGTCGCGCACGATGCAGCCGGCCTTCGAGAGAGTTTCGTCGTAACCGCCCTGAGCGTCCTTCATCGTGTTGAGCACGGTATAGGCGTTCACGTCGAAAGTATAGTCTGAGGTATAGAATTTCTGCGGCACGAGCACGTTGTCTACAAGATGCCCGTACGTGTCGGTTGTAACGCCGAGCTTGTTATTCTCCGTTATGTCGCTCCTGCGGTCGAGCACATTGCCCGAGACGTGGAAATACGACGGGCTGGACCCTCCGCCCTGTGCGAAGATGAGCAGCTTGTTGTCCGCCACAGCCTTTGTCGTTGCCGGACCGCATTTCCAGTAGTTGTTCATTATGTTGGCGAGATAAGAGTTATAGCGTCTCGAAGAGCTCTTGTTGTCGCCGCCGTAGACGGAGTTCGACCGTCCCCAGTTATATATGATATTGTTCACGAACTCATAATACGTGCAGTAATCATAATCCACTGAAGCAGCGAAACGCGGCGAACGGGAATTGTTGTTCGCCAGGATATTGTTCACGAAAGTGCTCGCGCCGCCGCCGAAACAAACGCCGTAGCTGCGCGCCCCCTTCTTGTGGCCGGCATCGTAAAGTCCCTCATGGAAGATACAGTACTGGTATGTCTGGAAGAAGGAGTTGCTGTTGGTACACAGCTCCTCGGCAGACCATCCGAAAGAACTGTGGTCGATGATGACATTGTTGCAATTCTCCGTGCCGAGTGTCTGCTCGGGATTGGCAAGGTCGAGCAACTGCCCGTCCCACCCGTGACTTCCGGTGCGCACGCGTATGTTGCGGATTACCACATTCTCCGACGGATTAAGGCTCAGCCCTCTCGGATAGAGCGTCACGCCCTCGCCCGGCGCCGTCTGCCCCGCTATCGTAAGCCCCGTCTTGCGCGTCACCTTTAGCACATCCTTGAGGATTATCCATCCCGAGACATTGAAGACGACAGTCAGCGGTTCGTCGGGATACTGTTTCAATGCCCAGCGCAGCGACCCTACGGGCGGATTTGTCGCGTCGTCCTCGAGCGTGGTAACCGTCACCACCCTACCGCCGCGGCCACCTGTAGCATATTTCCCGAATCCCATCGCCGTGGGGAATGCCGGTATGCTCTGCGTAGCCTGCGGATAGGCGAATACACCGTTTGCGTCTGTTCCCTTGCAGTCGTCCTGTGCGAATGCGTCGGCAACTGTCATTGAGAGAGATGCCGCAAGGAGCAATGTAAATAGATTTCTTTTATTCATGTTCATAGTTCTTTGAGTAATTGGGCTTCCTTAAAATGTCGGCAACCTGTCATTTCCTTATTATCTTCCTGCTTATCGCCTGTCCGCCGGCGGTGCGCGCCTTCAGGATGTAACATCCTTTGGCGGAGGCGTTCCACCCAAGTTCTTTGCCATTGGCAGAGGACACAAGCTTGCCATCCATGGAATAGAGTGCTGAAGACACGTTCTCGCCGAAGTGTATCCCGTCGGCACTGACCACTATTTCAGTTTCCGCCTTACGTGTCTCATCTATGCCTGCGGCAAGCATATCCACCATGTCGCCAAGGCAACCTGTGGAGCTGACGGTGCGCAGGGTGTATTTTGCCGATGCCGAATACGCCTCGTCGTTGTAGGAAGCATCAACAGTATTGGCGAGGTATCTGCCGTCCTTATAGATTATATATCCAGCCGCACCCTCCACCTGCGTCCAGCGGAACATTCCGCCGTCGTGGGTCATAGCGGCAGGACTTGCCGTAGGAGTAACAAGCGGAACGGGATCGAACTTGCCTCCGGCCCGCGCCCCCTTCTCACCGGCAAGGGTAAACACATAGTCCATGTCGTAGATGGTGTCGATGACCTTTTGGTCAAGGTACTGTGCGTTGTGGTTGGGGTCTTCGGTAAATTCCCATTCTATTCGCTTCGACACGTCGATGGGATTGCCGTTGAGGTCCATGCTCTTGAACTCGCCGATGTATTTCTTGTTGCCCTCCGACATTTCCACGAAACCCGCGTCGGAGATATGCTTGTCCATCTTGCAGCGGATGAACATTCCGGCACTTGTGGTCTTGCCCCACGGTCTGCCAAGATGCGATGCGCCGACACCCACGTTAGCCTCGTCGCAGACAAGCTTGGAGTCGCGTATGTTAATTCCCAGACACCATATCTTCTTCTGTCCGCAGAGTTCGTAGGAAGTGTTGCGGTCGATGGACACGTAGCTGTCGCCCGGGGCGATGACATATCCTGCACGCAACTGCTTTATTGTGCAGTTGTCGAGGAAGGCAATGCCGCTGTCGTAGATATAGTCCACGGTGCCCTCTATGTAGCAGTCCTTGATATATGTGCGCGAGGCATTGTCGAAGCGCACGCCGTCCTGGTTGGCTTTCATCGCCACGTTCTTCAGCGTAAGGCGGTCGCCGTCGTTGGTCATGCACTCCGCCTGGCCGCCGTTTGCGCCTACGGTATTCTGCGTGGTGAAGTTCTCGCCGTACATGTCGTAGCCCTTCACATAGAGAGTGGATGTTTTCGACTTGTCACTCTCTGTGTTGTGCGAGAGGTTGTGGGTTATAACCACCTTGTCGCGGTCTTCTCCAAGGAGCGACAGCACCACGTTGGCAGGCACCGTCACCTGCTCGGCGTATGTGCCGTTCTTTACAAAGACGAAATGCCTCTCGCCGTCGGCCGCACACGCATTAATGGCAGCCTGTATCGTGGTATAGTCGCCGGAGCCGTCGGCTGCCACTACCTTCATAAACCCCTGTGCTTTCGCACCGGCAGCCGCCATGAACATTCCGGCTGCGGCATAGAGAATTATTTTTTTATGTTTCATTTTACTCGTTTGATAAATTAGGGTATATTCTTAAAGAACAAATTTCGTTTTACGGTGGCAATCAATAGAACCCACCTTATATTGTCAAGTCCAGCAAAGAAGCTAAAGCGAAAACAGTATCGTAGTCAAAAAAAATCAAAAGGCTGCTTATTCTCCCGAACGGGCAGAACCTTTCTTGAAATCCTGAAAAACATCCAAATGTCAAACACCTTTAAAATCATAAAACCTGCGCTGTCGGCTTGCCGCTCCGCAACGGAGCGGCAGCCGTGCGCCTTCTTACTAATAGCTAAAACTTCTTCACTAAACTAACATAATTATAATCTGCTTCGGTTGCCGACAGGTCTTCAACCGGTTAATATCCGTTAGTGCCGAATTCCTGCGGATTGGCAATCTGGTCGAGGAATTCCTGCGGAATGGGCCTCACGAGATGCTTCGACGGGTCAAAGGTGGTGATAAACGGGTTTCTGCCCTTGCCCGAGAGATACTCGGCATTAAGCCGCTTGGTGCGCTTCAGGTCGTACCAGCGCCACTGCTCCCCACAAAGTTCCCTCGCCCTCTCCTTGAGGATATAGTCCACGGTCATCTCGTTTACCGTCACGTCCATCTCGGCGGCGTCGCCGGAAACCGCGGCGTGGCGTCTCACGGCGTTAAGGTATTTCAGTCCGTCGGACGGCGTACCCCTCCCGATGGCAGCCTCGGCGGCGATGAGATAAATGTCGGTAAGGCGCAGCACCGGGATATCCTGCATGTCATACTGGTTGGTGTAGGCATACTTGAAACTGCGGAATTTCTTCAGCGAAGGCTGCACGCCACGGAAGTAAGTGTAAGATGCCTGCTGGCCGAATTTTGCCGCAGTGGTGTCGTACTGGTCCGTAATGCCAACGCAGAGCCGTTTGTTATACATCGTTTCCAGCGTGTCAAGCTCCCAGTTGGGCACATAGCACGCCAGTGCGTCGTCCACGCCCTCATCCTCAAGTTTCTCGCTCGAGAGAGTTCCTGTTGCGTAGAAATTAGCTCCGGGATATTTGGAATTGTATTCTGAGCCTGCGAGGCCGCTGGCCTTGATGGTGCGTTTGGACGACCCGTAGAGACCGGCACGCCCGGTCACGGGATTCTCCGACAAAGTGTCTTTCTTGTACTGCGCCATGAGCTTGCGCGAAACGATTGTCTTGCCGTAGGCGTAATACTTGTAGAAGAAAGCGTCCTCGAAACGGGTATCTGGCGTGCGGCTGTCCTTGTCCTTGGCAAGGTTTATGAGTTCCTCGTTGGTCTCCGACTTAGGCAGCTTCGGGTCGAAACAGTCGTGGAGCAGATAATACGTGGGACTCCATACCGTGGCATTGTCGCGGCCGTAGCGTATGCCGGTGGACGAAACGCCGAAATTCTGCGCCTGCGTCATTTTCATCATGTAATACTGCGCCGTCCTGCCTCGGTTCCAGCCCTCGGGATTGTAGGCGTTCACATGGTCTACAGCCTCAACGAAGAGAAACTCGGAGTTGTCCTTGTTGTTGTCGTCGCTCCATGCTATTGCGTTGCCGCTCTTCGTCGCCGTGCTCTGGTAGAGAGAGCAACCGTAGGCGGCTGCGTTGTCGATGAGTTCCGTTGCCGCGCGATAGGCGGAGTCGGCATATGCCACATATTCCTCAGAACCTTCCTGATACAGGCGTGTGCGCTGCATATAGGCTTTGGCGAGCATTCCGAGAGCCGCCTTTTTCGTGGCGCGTCCCCTCTCCGACTGCGACACGGGCAGATTGTCCTTCGCCATCTTGAGGTCGCTTATTATAAGGTCGTAGAATTCCTCTTCCGACGACCGGTATGCCATCTCGGCGGCAACGCCGCTGCTGGCAAACGATTCGGTGTTGAGCACCACGCTGCCCCACTGCTCCACGATGTGGAAATTGGCGAAAGCCCTCATGAAATAGGCTTCGGCGGCAAGGGACTGTACTTCCTCCGGCTTGAAATTGCCGTGGTTCTGGTAATAGATGGCAGTGTTGCAGTAGCCCACGATGCAGTAGAGGGCGTTCCACAGCGTGCGCACCACTCCGGTGCTCGGCGTGAGGTTCTCGTTATAGTTGGTAAGGTCGCCGTTGCTGCCCGTGCGGCTGCCGATCTTCCACAAGTCAGTTCCCATCTCCATGGGGCCGATGCCGTCAGACTTGCCATACATGTAGTACACGTTCTCGTAGCAGGCGTTGATGAGCGACTGGTAACCGCTCTTGGTGCTGTAGGCCATATCCTTGTCGAGCGAGGAATAGTTCTTCTCGTCGAGCGAGCAAGCGGCAAGACCTGCGGCGGCAGCCAATGCTATTATATATTTTGCGCTGTTCATTTTATATTCTCCTTGAATTTAATTCGCGTATATTTGGTCCGTCATCAGAAAGAGGCGTTGATACCGAACACGATTGTCTTGTAAAGCGGGAAACGGTCAGAGGCGTTGTTCTCCGGGTCCATACCCTTGAGCATGTCGCTCTTGCGCCAGATGAACGGGTTGGTTATCGTTCCGTAAACGCGCAAGTTGCTCATGCCTATTTTCCTGAGAGCCTTGCGCGGCACGGTGTAGCCAAGGGTTATGTTCTTTATTTTGATGAACGACCCGTCCACGAAGCGCAGCGACTGCTTCTGTTCTTCAGACATACTGTGTCCCTGATGCGGACGCGGGAAGGCGTTGGTCGGATTGTTCGGTGTCCAGTAGTCGTAGCAGACGGGCTGGTTCAAATTGCTCACATATCCGAGCAGTTCGCCGTTCACCATCTGTCCCCATCTCATTGTCGCCATAATGGTAAGGTCGAAATCGTAGATGCGGAACTGGTTCTGGAAACCGAGGTTCCATTTCGGTGTCTTGGAGCCGAGAATCTGACGGTCGTTTGTAGACACGGAATATGTCTTGTTCTTCGTGTAATAGGTATGCGTCACGTTGCCGTCGGCATCGGTCTTGTCCTCGCCGGGTTTGTAATACGCGCCCTTGTGCTCCACGGTCTGCTCCACTTCGTTGCCCTCGGCATCCTTAACGGTTGTCGTGGTGGTGTAGGTATAGTTCGGGTCGTAGACAAGTCCCGGCACGTCGATTTTCACGTCGCCCGGCTCTGCGCCGAAGCAAGCCGCCTGGTCTTCCTGTCCCAGCTGCCAGATACCTGCTTTCTTGTAGCCATAGAACGTGTTCACAGGCTGTCCGAGGAAGAGGTTGAGCGCCACGAGGTCGTCCACCGTCACGTTGTTGCCAAGGTTTATCTCCTTCAGTTTCTCGTTGTTCTTGGCGAAGGTGAACGTGGAGTTCCAGCTGAAGTTCTTCTTCTGGATGTTGCGCGAGTTGAGGGTAATCTCTATACCGTTGTTCTCGATGCGCGCCACATTGGACATCTTGTAATACGGAGCCTTGGCGTTGAAGCCACCGAGCGAGGTGGGCAGCGGACGGTTGTAGAGCACTCCCTTCGTGTCGGTGGAGTACCACTCGATAGAACCGTCAATCCTGTTCTTCAGCACCGCGAAGTCGAGTCCCACGTTCCAGTTGTATGATTTCTCCCATGTAAGGTCGGGGTTCGCCACATTGCGCGCCAGCACGTAGCTCTGTATCTGTCCCTGTCCGAGGTTTAGCAGGTTGGCAGAGTTAGTCACAAGCGTGAGCGACACGTAGGGCGATATGTTGGCGTTGCCCGACACACCGTAGCCCACGCGCAGTTTCAGGTTGTCGAGCCAGTTGCGCGTGCTCTTCATAAACGGTTCGTCGCTGATGCGCCATCCTGCCGACACTGCCGGGAACGACGACCATTTCTTGTAGAGCTGCGACGCACCGTCCCAGCGGATGGAGGCAGAGAAGAGGTAACGACCGAGGTAGTTGTAGTTCACGCGTCCGGCATACGACATCTTCGCCGTTTCCTTGTAATAGGAACTTACGGAGGGCTTGATGCCGGCGGAGAGGTTGTACCAAAGGAAATCGTCATACTCGAACTGTTCGTTCTGCGCCGAGGCACCTTCGTTCTCGTTTTTCGTGTATTCCACGATACCGGTGAGCGTGATGTCGTGGTCTTTCTTTATCTTGAAATTATATGTCGCCACGTTCTGCCACTGGTAGCTGTAGCCGAAGGCGGAGGTGTAGGTGGCGGAACGTTTGTTGTCCTGCGAGCCTGTGAGCTTCATGTAGGTGTCGAGACCGTCCCACACGCCGCCCCTCGAATTGGAGAGCGTGGCATTGAAGAGGGATTTGAAGTTGAAGCCCTTGAACGGATGTATCTCCACGAAGGGGGCAACATTGATTGATGTGGCCTTGGAGTTGTTGCGGTATGCCATGTTGTCGTCATCGGCAAGGATATTGACGTAGTTCGGCATATCCGAGATGGGGTTCTTGTTGAGATTTCCCTTAGCGTCGTAAACCTCGCCGAGCGGTATCTGGTTAAGAGACTTGCTCAGTCGGGAGTTGCGGCTCTCGCGGTTGCGGTATGACAGGTTTGACTGGAAGCCCACGCTGACAATCTTGTTGAGCTTGTAGGTCGTTCCGGCACGGAAAGTGATCTGGTCGAGTTTGTCGTTCTTGTAAAGACCCTTCTCCTGCTGGTATCCCACACTCATGTAACTCTGCTGCTTGTCCGTACCGCCTCTCACCGAGAGGCTGTAGTTCTGCTGCACGCCGGTGTGGAGGATTTCATCCTTCCAGTTCACCCACTTGTTGTTGTTGTAGGCATCCTTCGCCCCCACCGACATACCCACGGAGTTGAAGAGCACGTCGAGGTCTGCGGGTTCTTCGTTATAGCGCGCCCTATAGCCTTCCTTCATAAATTCTATCCATGCGTCGCCGCTGTATGTAGAGGGATACTGCGGAAAGGCGTTGATGCCGACATAGGCGTTGAAGTCTATCTGCACCTTGCCCTGCACGCCCTGCTTAGTGGTCACGATGATAACGCCGTTGGCACCGGCGGAACCATAGATGGCTGTAGACGATGCGTCCTTGAGCACCTCGATGCTCTCTATGTCGTTGGGGTTGATATTGTCGATGCTTCCTCCCGACACGCCGTCGATTACATAGAGCGGCGAACAGTCGGCATTGAGCGAGCGGTTACCGCGGAGCAGTATCTGGGGCGATGAACCGGCCTGTCCTGACTCCCTGGTGATGTCGAGACCCGATATTTTTCCCGACAGTCCCTCCATGGCGTTCACCACCGGGGCCTGCTTTATGTCTTCGCTCTTCACCGAGGAGATAGCTCCCGTGAGGTCGCGGCGCTTCACCGTGCCGTAGCCCACAACCACCACCTCGTCCATCACCTGAGCGTCGGGGTCGAGCGTTATGTTGTATTGCCGCTTGCCGGTGAGTTTCACGGTCTTTGTGTTATATCCTATATAAGAAACGGAGAAGCTCTTCACCGCACCGCCCATGCTGAGGGAGAAATTTCCGTCGAGGTCGGTCACCGTGGCCGCATTGCTGCCATTGGCTCTTACCGTCACGCCAATCATCGGCTCGCCTTTCTCGTCAACCACCTGGCCGGAGATTTTCTGGCTTTGGTTGACATTCTGCGAGGCCGGCGTCTGACTTTGGCTTGCCATGGCTGGTGCGCAGCACATCACTGCTCCCATAAGGGAGAGGGATACGGACAAATGTCTTTTGTTCATAATCGCAAATGTGTTTGATATTAGACTGAATAACTATTTCTTGATAAACTTGGCGGCATTGCGGTAGCCCTCGCTGTCGGTCACCCACACGATGTACGTGCCTGCCGGAAGGTGTGCCACGCTTACCGTTGTCGCACCCTTGTGCAACTGTGTGTTCATGCGGCAGGCGCCTGTGGTGTCGAAGAGGTGCATGGCTGTCACCTCGGCATCGCTCGTCACGGTGAGCGCACCGTCGTTCAATTCGAGACCGAATTTCACGGCGTGCGCCGTCCTGATGTCGGTAGTAGACTTGAACTCTCCCTTTATCTCCTCGCCCATGAGGGAACAGAGGTATTTTTCGAGTGCCGTGTAACCCTCGGCGTTGATATAGTTGCCGTCGTCGGGGTTCTGCGGGTCGAAGCCGTTTGCCGTTTCCCACGCGTCGGGCATTCCGTCGCCGTCGGAATCCCAACCTTCGGCGCGTGTTTCCGAGGGCTTCGCCACGGGGCATGTCACCGTGCCGTCGCTGTTGAGCACCATCTCCGCATCAAGCGGATCGTCGATGATGCCGTAGGAGCCTCCGCCGGACCAGTCGCCGCCATAGTGGGCAGTACCGCTCTTGCATTCGTCCACGATGCGCTGTTCTATTGCGTCGCGCACGATACAGCCTACTTTGCCAAGCACGGTCTGGTAGGCATCTTCTGCGCTCTCCAATTTGTCCACCATGGTATAGGCGTTGATGTCGAACTTATAGTCGGGATAGAAACTTGACGGCACTATCACCTTGTCTACCAACACGCACTTGCCGGCATCGCCGGAGAAGCCTTTCTTGTTGTCTGCCGTCACGTCGGCATAGCCGTCCATGTAGTTTCCCGAGAGATACCACTCCGACTCGTATGTGCCTGCCGAGGCGGCAATGAAGAGCGGGTTCTTCGTCACCGCCTTCTTGGTGGCGGGTCCGAAACGGTAGTAGTTATTCATGAAGTTTATCTGATGACTCTTGTATCTCTTCGACAGCGAAGAGTTTTCTCCGCCGTAACAAGAGTTCTGCCGCCCCCAGTTGTAATTGACATTGTTCACATACTCGTCGTAAACCATATAGTCGGTATCGCGCGCACCCTGGAAGCGCGGCGACCGGGAGTTGTTGTGGGCGAGCATATTGTGGTGGAACGTGGACTGCGAACCGCCCCACTGGCATCCGAAGCTTCTGGCACTGCCCTTGTGGTGGCCGGCATCATAGAGTCCCTCGTGGAGCAGGCAATAGGAGTATGTCTGGAAATGGCTGGTCTGGTTGTTCACTATCTCTTCGGCAGACCATCCGAAGGTGCAGTGGTCGAAGACAACGTGCTCGGCGTTCTCGGCGCACAGGGCCTGATCCACCGTTTCGGCATCCTTTATAAGGTCTTTCCCGTCCCACGATTTCGACCCGGTGCGGAAGCGCATGTTCCTCACTACCACGTTGCGGCATCCGTTGATACTGAACATACGGGGGTAAAGTGTCACGCCCTCGCCGGGGGCTGTCTGTCCGGCAATGGTGAGTCCGGCTGTCCGCTTTATCTTCAGCACGTCGTGGAGGATAATCCACCCTGACACATCGAACACCACCGTTACCGGTTCGTTGGGATATTGGTTAAGTGCCCACCGCAGCGACCCTGCAGGCGGATTGGCAGCGTCGTCATCGAGAGTTGTCACGGTAACGACCTTTCCGCCGCGGCCGCCAGTGGCGAATTTGCCAAAACCCTCGGCTGTGGGGAATGCAGGTATGTTCTGAGTTACGGTAGGATAGTCATAGTCCGTCTGGGCGTTCGCCGTCATACCTGCGGCGAGCATGGCAACGGACATGAGTAGAATTTTCTTCATGCACATCAAATTAAAAAACAGTTCATAGATATTCGTTTGACGGTGACAAAAGTACACTTGTCCGGCATTACGCATTGTGGACAATGTGCCGTTTTGTGTGGACATTTAGCCGTAAAGCGCATAGGCAAAACGGTTTAGCTATTTTGTCCACATTTGCTGGTCAAATTTTCCACCGCAAGACAAGCTACAAGCCACAGACTGTATCTGGCGCATGAAAAAACTCCACCCGGCAACCGCTGGATGGAGCATAATTGATGAAACGGAGAATATCAGCAACGCTGTTCTGCCGTCCTGTATTCCGTGGGCGTGACACCCATCTCCTTTTTGAACACTCGGCTGAAATACCTCTGGTCGCTGAAGCCCACGGCGATGGAAATCTCCGCCACGGTGAGTTTGCTCTTGGCAAGCATCTCCGAGGCGCGTTTCACCCTCAGACTGCGCAGGAAATCCGTAGGCGACATTCCCACGATGCTCTTCAGCTTGGTGAAGAACACCGTTCTGCCCAAATTCACAGCAGCCGCCATATCTTCCACACGCAGGTCTGCCTCGCTGATGTGTTCCTCGAGATAATCCATGAGGTGTGCCATCATCTCGCGGTCGTAATCGACTATCTTCACGCTGCTGAGCCGGTATCCGCCGTCTTTCTTCTGCATTATCTCCTCCACGCTGGCCTGCTCTTCCACGTGCCGGTGCGCTATCACCTCCGCCATGCGCTGCTTGAGATACCTTGCGCTGAAAGGTTTCGTGATATAGTCGTCGATGCCCTGTTCCATGCCCTGCACCTTGTCGTCGATAGAGGCACGGGCCGACAATATAATAATAGGTATATGGCAGATTTCCGGATTTTTCTTTATTAGCCCCACCATGGTGAGTCCGTCCATCACGGGCATGGTCACGTCGCTGAGGATAAAGTCCGGCTGGTTGGCCACTGCGCTCTCGAGTCCCTCCTTGCCGTTGGCCGCCGTCATCACGATATAGGTTGGCGACAGCAGGGCAACGAGGAATTTCCTCAGGTCGGGATTGTCTTCCACCACGAGGATGCGTGTCTTGCCCCCGTTCTGTTCCTGTGTTTCGTCGTCCACGTCTTCAAGACCGTCGCCACTGTCCTCCGCCGCAAAGACAGGGGCATTCTTGTCGTCCACGAAATAGCTGCCCGCCATGTTGTCGCTGAGCATCCCGTCCACGAGCTTCAGCATATTCTGCGAATTGGCGCGCGCCGTCTCCAGATATTCTCTTTCGCTGTCGGTCAGCCGCGTGCTTTTGAGCACCTCCACGATAGGTCCGCCGATGAGCGTGAGCGGTGTGCGCAGTTTGTGGCTCGCCTCGCGATAGAGCAGTGTTTTGCGCTCGCTCAGTATTTTTTCAATCTCCACCACGTGGCGTGTCTTGTTATATATATAAATAAGGTATAGTATCCCCCCTGCGACAACGAGGTAGAAAAGTTTTGCATACCATGTCTCATACCAAGCCGGAGTGGCGCGGATGGTAATGCAGGCCACGTTGTCCACCTCCACTCCGTCGGAATTGGTACTGCGCACGAGCAGACGGTACGTGCCGGCGGGCAAATCGTTGAACGACACGCGGTGGTCGTAGCCTATATTGTTCCAATACTTGTCCACGCCTTCGAGCCTGTAGGAATATTTGATGAACATATTCTCGGCATAGTCAAGGGCGGCAAAGCTGATGGTGAAACTGTGTTTGTCGGGCGGCAGTTCGATGCGGTCTCTGCCCAGAATCGGCGTCAGTTCCTTGTCGCCGTTGAGCAGCACGCTGGTGAACACTATCTTGGGGATGTTCGTCGAGGGTTTTATGCCCAGCGGATTGAACGTGACGTACCCGTTCTGCGTGCCTATCACCGCAGTGCCGTCCACGGGACTGACCGACGGTTGCGCTTCGGTGAAGTCGCAGTAGTTGGGAAGTTGGTTTGACCATTCGGTGAACAGTTTCCCAGTCTGCGGGTTGTAGCAGTCGAGGTTGTTCTCGTGTACCACCCAGAGATTGCCCTTCCGGTCCTCAAACATTCCGTTTATTGTCCCGTCGAAGACATTACGGTTGAATTCCGTCTTGGGCTTCGGCTGGGAGAGGAGTGTCTTGGCGTCGATCTCGAAAAGGTCGCCACTTAGTGTTGCCGCGAATATCCTGCCGCTGCGCGTCACCACGGTTTGTATAACATCGTAATGGGATTCGTCTGCCGTATCTGCCGAAGCGGCGAAATAATGATAGGTTATGTCGCGCGGCGACTTGAAATTCTCGTTCAGCATGATGAGTCCCTGCGTGGTGGAGAGGAGTATCACGCCGTCGCGCGTCCGCGTCATGCGGCGGATGCCGCAGTCGGCTACTAAGGGTGACTTGCCGAGCACATTGCCGGAATTGACAAATCTCAATTCCGGTCTGCTCTCGTCCACGAGATTCAGTCCGCCCTTATACGTGCCAATCCATATCCTGCCCTTACCGTCTTCCATCATGCAGTTCACGCGGTTGTCGGAGAGCGAAAACGGGTCGCCGTCGGTGTGGCGGTAGTTCTCCACCTTGCCTCCGGGCGCAAGTACATACACGCCGTTGTCCCTCGTGCCAATCCATTTCCTCCCCTTGCTGTCCTCGAAGAGCGAGTATATTTTGGGAGCGAAGACGGCAGACCGGGCACTCACCCTGCCGTCGGCAGTGACATATCCTTTCAGTCTGTTGTCCGGCGAATGTACAATCAGGTGTCCCGCCTCGCTGCCCGTCCAGATGTCGCCCTTGCGGTCTACGAGCGTTGCCCTCACCTCGCCGAGGTAGTCGCAGGTTATCTCCCTTGTGTCGTACTTGCCGAAGCTGAGCATATTGAACGAATGCGGTCCTGTGAACCAAAGGTTTTTCTGTGCATCGACGAAGGTGCGCTGCATCTTTGGAATGGCAAAACGCCTGTTCTCTTGTTCAAAGACGGGCTGCGCCACAAGTCTCCCCTCACCCTCGTCGTAGTAGCAGAATGTGCCGCCGCGCGGTATTGTCCACACCGTGCGATGGCGGTCTTCGAGCCACACGGTGAAATCGGCGGTAGTGCCCATGTTCCCGTCGGCCGCCCTCGCCATCAGCCACCGCGGATTTTTCAGTCCCGGCTGCAGGAGTGTCACTCCGTCGCTCTCGGTAAACACCCAGAGGCGTTTTGAGGAATCGAGATAAATGTTTGTCACTTGGTTTGAGGGGGAACTGGGATTTTTAAGGCTCACCAGCGACACGCGGCGCGAAGGCACGTCGATTATCGCCAGTCCCTTGTTCGTTCCGCAGACCACCCGCCTGTTGTCAATGGCCGTGAGGTTGTTCACATTGTCAACGCCCGTCGGCATAGCGAAAGGCGTTTGCTTTTTTGTGCACGGGTCGTAGAGGGTCAGACTGTTTCCATCGCCGCCCCAGAGGAGTGTCTTGCCGAAGGGTATGCACGTCATCACCTTGCCTCCGTAGATTTTGCCCCTGCCGGGAGTGTAGACCCCTATCTTGCCATAGATGATTTCCGATCCGTCGCTGCATATCATGACACGGTAAGTGGCATCGCGCAGGGGTTCCCTGCACACAACCTCTATCCCCTCGCCCGACAATATCCTGTTGTCGTCAATCCTCACCAGCCCGGGACTGCTGCCCCTCACGCCTATCAGCCACGTATGGCCGTTTTCGAGCGTCATTATATCGAGCACCTTCATGTCGATACCCTTTTCCGCGAGGATTTTAGAGATACTCCGGAACTTACCGTCACGCTCGGAATAGAGGTACAGCCGCCGCCGGTTGTCGGCGAGATATATTCCGCCGCTGTGGTTATGCCGGAGCGAGAGATAGCGCTGGGTTGTGACGGTATGGAAATCACCGCTGTCGTGGCGCGGCATGAACTCGTAGCCGTCAAACGACCACAGTCCGTTTATCGAGGAGAACCACAGCATGCCGTCTGCGTCCTGCTCAAAATGGGTAATATGGTTTGTGGTGATTCTCTGCGCCAGCGAGAATGTCTTGACTCGGCAATAGGGTTGCGCAAAACAGCTTATCGCCGCCAGTGCGCCAAGCAGCGCCAGCAGCATGGTTCTCTTGTTATATGCGATTGACATAGGTGTCTTGATGTTTGACTCACCGGAACTCCCGTCCCGCTTTTAAGGTATTTGACTACACATTCGCAAAGGTAGTTAAAAATATGTTATTCAGCAAACACCTACATTTTTTTGTCGTCTGTAATAGTTTTTTCCACATGCTCATCAAACAAGGAAAAGAAATCAAGCTGATGACAGGTATTGTTTTTTGCATTGACCGAGACATCATACATTTCGCATTTTTCGTCTTCTTTTGTGGAATCGAAAGAAAAATAAGCAAATTCACCGCCACCGTGCCAGTCAAGCGCAGCAGAAGCTCCACCTTGTTCTCCTCCAATAACCCGTTTAAGTCTGTTTACGACCAAATCCGTCATCTGTTCACCAATCTCTACGCCGATGTAATTCCTGTTCATTTTATGAGCTGTCGCCAATGTCGTACCTGAACCCGAATAACAGTCAAGAACCATATCCCCTTCGTTGGTGGCAATCTCTAAAATCTGGCGAACCAGCTCTTCTGGCTTGGGAGTATCAAACACCTTTTCCTGATTTGGAAACAGTGAAAGCAGATGTTTTTTCGCACTATCCGTTGTACCGAACTCATCCCCAGCCCAAAGAGTTTGTGGTGTAAGCCCTATCTTTGCCGTGGAAAGGAATTTTTTTATTCGAGGGGTGTTTTTCCCATTTAGTCCAAACCAGATATTTCCCTTTTCTATTTCCTCTTTCATTCTCTCTTCATTGTATGCCCAGCAACGACCTTTGGGAGGAGTATATTCAATACCCGCCGGTGAAACTATAGTATAAAATTGACTGGGAACAGCATGCCCGGCCTGCACACTTGCACTTATCGACTGCCAAGCCCCCCGCGGGTCATTATCCGGATTCTTATATTTTGAATTCACAAAATCCTGACCCACAGGCAGAAGATTTCTCGATTTCTTGAATTTGGAAATATCCTTTGCATAAACCAGTATATATTCATGGTTGCATGAAAACACAGCCCGGTTTTCTCTTGTTTTGCGCTGCTGCCAAACAATTGTGCCGGCATGATTCTCTCTCCCGAAAACTTTGTCTGCCTCTACTTTCAAATACGCCATTTCGCTATCGTCAATGGAAATCCAGACACTGCCGTCTTTTGTCAGCAGCAATTTCAGATAAGCCAAGACGTTACGGATGTCACGAAGCCAAATTTCCTCTGACACCTTGTCATTGTAGTAATGATAAGAATCTCCGTTGTTATACGGAGGGTCTATATATACGCACTTTACCTTTCTGCCAAACTCACCGACGAGTATTGGCAAAACTTCCCGATTGTCCCCCTTGATGAGCATATTCTTACAATCCTCCGCGCCCATGGAGGAACTCGGGTTATATACAAGCCTTACGTTGTGTCTCATGATTTTCAATTGGTGCATACTATTAATACTTCCGCTTCATCAGAAGCATCCAAGAAATGCTCTGACGAATTAAGCTTGTTATGCTTGAACGTACCTGCCGAAACCGTTTTCACAGAAGTGAAATATTCCCCAGCCAATGTCTGCAGCTGCCGCATTGTCACAACACGCGGATGCGTTTTTTTTGTTTCATCATAGGGTGAGTATGAGAGTAACAGGTTCATCCCTGCAAGGGAAGACAACTCGAATAATTTACGAAAGGCTCCAGGTGCCTTGCTTTTGATACAGAAAGGTGACTGATGGCGGTCTTCGCGGTAAATGCCATGACTTATATGCTTGGTCCCTTGTATCGTGACAGTTGAAATTTTCGGCGTATCACGGAGAGACATTGTTTCCAGCACATGATAAAACCGGCTATAGTGATCACGCGTATATGGTGGGTCTGCATAGACTGTCCTCACTGTATCGGGCAATGATTTCAGACATTGCTCATAATCGCATTGACGGACGACATGACTGAAATCCGACTTTGTCAAACTGTTATACTTCAGCAGCCAGTCCCTGTAAAGGCTTGTCACATCTATCGTCTTGTCCTTTACAGCCTTGTTGTAAACCGTATTCTTTATATTTCCTTTTGAGTCTCTCGCCTTTATCGGCTGTGCGAAATGCTTGCCTACGGTGTCCACAATATCACTTGCAGTACTCAGCAAGGCTGCAACAAACAAATCCTTTTTGCTTTCAGGAACATACCGGTGTATTGTTTCAAGGATTACGTCCATATCAACAGATTGAGAATATGAAAAATACACACCGCCATAGTAACGGCTTATCAAAGATTTAACATCATCCAAACGATTATCTTTCAGTCTGCTACCGACAACAGCCAGTTGTTCCGACAAGCATGAACCATTACGCTCAATATTGAAAACCTCAACTGAACCATGTTCAAGAATACTTGTCAAGGCCTCGAGGTCTTTATTGGCTATCGCATTTTGTTCAAAGTCAATCAAAGGGGCAAAAGCAGCCCTAAGCGGTGAGTCCAAATCTATTTTCTTGAAAAACGATTCAATTTCGCCGTCACTTACATCTATGTTATTTACCAGAGCGTTCACTATAACTTTCGAATAGTTCTGTATATCACAAGCTACAACCGGATGTGATTCCGAGAGTTTACGGGACACACATCCTGAACCTGCAAACAAATCACAAATCCCCGCACCCACGGGTGTGATTTCCTGCACATTCCCCTCTATAAAGTCCAATAGCCTCAGCTTACTGCCCAAGTAGTTTAAAGTTCTAAAATTGTACCCCATCATTCGATTAATTCTGGATAAAGAGCGTGTATTGCCTCTATGTGTACGATATGCCTTCTTAACTCATCCTGCCTTCGCACGTGACTTTCAGCGTACAAGTATTTCTTTATACGGGCATAGGCAGGGTGTCCGGGCATGAGGACTTGGTATAAAAACTGGCCATTGTCAATTTTCACAAACAGTCCGATAGGCCGCTTTGCATTTCCCGGATATTTGCCTTCAGTCTCCTTGCAGTTAATTTCAAACCTGTAATTATGGCTCTTTACAGACACCGAAGGTCGAATTTCCAATTCACCGAGCGAACCGTCCTGCGCAATATTCACCAATTTTATGCAGTAGGAGCTGCCGTTGCGCTCAGCACCAAAAAAGTTCTCAAAAATACCTACAGGAAAATTAACCTGTTTCCAACGAGGACCTCCACCTATTTCGGCAATGAGCACTTCTTCGCCGTTCACAAGTAAGGAAGCCTCTTTTACAGGGTTGCCAGGACTTGCGCCATCTTTTGCTTGCTTGTCCCGCTTAACCCTGACCGTTCTTCTTTGGGGAACGAAACCTACAGGATTTCGCTGAATCTTCGCACTGTTGAATCTGATTTTAGTATTCATTTCCGTATTTGCGTCTCTGCCGTTATCATATCTCTCCGCCCGTTCCAACTCCGTTAAAATTAATTTATCCGCAAAGAGGTCGTCAATCAGTTTCTGATTTATTGGCATAAGGCTTGCATCATCACCGTCAAGCATTGATTTCCAATACACATAGAAATCATTATGAACAGTATGCTCGCCCTTTGTGTCTTTTATCAACAGAGAACATTCCACATTCTTTACCAGCCCCATAGTCGTCAAATTGTTTGAACCGACTATAAGGGTGAAAATGTCTGCATTCTCGAAGAGATATACTTTTGGATGGAATATATTAACGGACTGAGTATGGTAAATCTTAGCATCAACGCCCCATGACAAGACTTCCTCCAGAGCTTCTCTTGAAGTGCCTTTTTGATCTATCCCAAGAACAATCCTAATCTTCACACCACGTTCTTTCTCTGACAAGATATAAGGTGTCAGTGCTGAAATCCCTCCATAACTCGCAAAAGCCACAAGACAAGTAAAAGCATCGTACCTTTTACTGTTAAACTGCTCTATCAATTCCTTTGCAACAGAGGTATCTGCCGCGAGATTATACCCTTGTCCAATTATCTTTGTATCCATGCAATGTGAACATCTTTATTTAATACTATTACGACTATAAGGACTTGCCTTAGCCATGCGAAAACACACAAGCGAATTAGCCGCACGGTATGACAAAAGTAGCAATTATATTCGAGAGCGCCATGCTTTTGCCAAAATATTTTCCGTCACGAACACTAGGCAGCACCTATAGTCAAGTAGCCGCCCATCTCTGGCGAAGGAACACCGCCTGGACTGCCAAAATTCCGTGCTTTGCCAATCGTACATCGTACGATAAGAGGTCATGCATCGTACGATAAACGATTGTACATCGTACGATAAGAGGTCGTGCATCGTACGGTGTACGGCCAAAGGAATTATGCTTTTCTGCCGTGGAAGCCTTATTCACCCAACTGTGAAACTGGCTAAAAAATCTGAAATACACTAAATTGATTTCATTATTATAAGGAATTGTAATAACTTTGCACGAAATTGGCGGAGGCGGGTTCTAAAAAATCACCTTTGATGAGTTTTGCATTTCAGCCGCATAAAATGCAAAAAGACACAAAGGGCAATCCGCCAAAAATAAAAACAAGTTTAACATTGCGTGGAATTTTCAGGACACGCCTGTATATAACCGGATATGAAATATGCTGTAATAGCCGCCGGCGAAGGGTCGCGACTTGCCGGAGAGGGAGTGGAAACACCCAAGCCGCTCGTCGAGATTAACGGAGAGCCGCTCATCGACAGGCTTATGAGAATCTTCACCGACAACGGGGCTGAGGAAATCTGCGTGATATGCAATGCGCGCATGCCGCTCGTGGCACAGCATCTGGAGCGTGTCATGGAGAACGGCATCGGCGGCAGGAAAATACCGCTGAGGTTTATGGCGAAATCCACGCCAAGCTCCATGCACAGCATGTATGAGATGGCGGAATGGCTGGAGGGCGCACCTTTCTGCCTCACCACTGTGGACACCATTTTCCGCGAGGAGGATTTCGCCGGATACGTCAGGGCAATGAACACGGCGCTGGCGGACGGCGACGCAGACGGAGTGATGGCAGTGACCGACTTTATCGACGACGAGAAACCGCTATACATATCCACCGGCGAAGGAATGCGAATAACGGGCTTTCATGACACAAAGGACGGATGCTCGCTCGTTTCGGGCGGCATCTACGGACTGACACCTGCATCGCTCGCCACGTTGCGCCGCTGCATCGGGCGCGGAGAGAGCAGGATGAGGAATTTCCAGAGGGCACTGATTGCCGACGGCATGAACCTCAAGGCATACAAATTCCCGAAAATCCTCGACATCGACCACATGGACGACATTGCGAAAGCACGGGATTTCATCAATAAAGGACTGTAAATGAACTGCATCGCCATATACAGAGCCGAGAGATTTTCGCCGAACTCCGCTGACAGGGACAGGGCGATAATGGATGCCGTAGCGACCCGCACAGAATGCTCCTACAGGATAAAGGAGGAGGACATCATGCGATATGCTGCACTGATAAAGGGCGCAGACACAGTGCTGAGCATGGCGAGAGGCAAGGAGGCACTGGCATTGCTGGCAGAAGCGGAACACTGCGCAACAGTGATAAACCGCGCTTCGGCAGTGGCAAAATGCTCACGGAGCTTCATCGACAACGCCATGCGACACAATAAAATCCCTGCCGCCCCGTTATATAGTGACGGCGGATGGTGGATAAAACGAGGCGACGAGGCTGCGCAGAGCAGGGACGATGTGGTGTTCGCAGCGGACAGCACCGAAAAGGACCGCATTGTGGAGGAATTCCGCCACAGGGGAATAAGCGACATTGTGACGACGGCTCACGTGGAAGGCGACCTCGTGAAATTCTACGGAGTGGAGGGCACTGATTTCTTCCACTTCCACTACCCTACCGACGGCAGTTTCTCGAAATTCGGCAACGAGGTGCGCAACGGCAAGGCAAAGCACACGCGTTTCGCAGCCGACGAGCTACAGTGCGATGCGGCGAGACTCGCCTCGATAACAGGAATCAGCGTGTACGGAGGCGACTGCATCGTGAGACCCGACGGCTCATACGCGATAATCGACTTCAACGACTGGCCCAGCTTTTCCGTATGCCGCGAAGAGGCGGCAGAGGCGATAGCTAGGCTCGCAAGAAAAACGACGACAAGGAATGGCTACATTTAAAGAGATGCTCCGGGCATCTATGAAATCAAAAGATACAGAGGAATGGCTGGACGTGTATTTCACGCGCCCCATAGGACTGGTATTCACACTCCTGTGGCGCAAGCTCGGCGTTCACCCCACAGTGATAACAATACTCGGCATGGTTCTCGGCGGCGCCGCCGGATGGATGTTCTGGCACACGGGACTGGAATACAACATCTGCGGCATCATACTGATGATGCTGTCCAATTTCTGCGACTCCACCGACGGGCAACTGGCAAGACTTACTGGGAAGAAGACGCTTGTGGGGCGGGTACTCGACGGTTTCTCTGCCGACGTTACGTTCTTCTGCGTATATTTCGCGCTCGCCATGCGAATGATGTTCCAACCGATGCCCGGCACCGAAACTGTATGGGGCGTGTGGATATGGGTGTTGGCGTTCATGGCCGGCATAATGAGCCACTCGCCGCAGTGCCTGCTGTCGGACTACTACAGGCAGATTCATCTCTATTTCCTGCTCGGAAAGGAGGGCAGCGAACTGGACAAGTCGAAGGAGCAGTGGGAAATATACAAGTCCACCCCCAAGAGTTCGCTCTTCTTCCGCACGTTCTACTACAACTACGCCAAATACTGCGAAAAGCAGGAACGGAGGACAAAGAATTTCCAGTGGATGATGTTCCTGGCGCAGAAAAGATACGGCAGTCCCCTCAATATGCCCGCGGAACTGAAAGCGGAATTCGTGCGCGGCAGCCGTCCGCTGATGAAATATACCAACCTGCTCACATTCAACCTGCGCGCCATCGTGCTCTACATCGCCTGTCTTGCCGACATGCCGTGGGCGTATATGCTGTTTGAGATAATCGTGATGAACATCATGTACATATACATGCACCACGAGCACGAGCAGCTGTGCCGCAGGATAAGCAAGAAACTGGAGAAGGAATGAAAGTGAAAGCTCTCGTCTTCGACTACGGCGGCACGCTCGACACCGGGGGATGCCACTGGGGAAAAGTACTGTGGCACGCCTACGAGGACTGCGCCGTGCCGGTGACCGAGGACGTTTTCCGTCAGGCTTACGTCTACGGCGAACGCTTTCTCGCAGCCAACCGCGTCATTACCCCCAAACACACCTTCCGCGACACGCTTGCCGAAAAGATACGCCTGCAACTGGAATGGATTGACCAGAATGAAGGGACAGATCTCATGAACGCATACCACGGGGAAATTCTCGACCGGACATACACCTTCGCCAAGAAGAATACAGAAAAGTCAGTGGAGGTATTGTCGGCACTCGCCGGAAGATACCCAATGGCACTGGTGAGCAATTTCTACGGGAACATCAACACCGTGCTCCGCGAATTCAATTTCACGGGACTGTTCTCACACGTCATCGAGTCTGCCGTGGTGGGGATAAGGAAGCCCGACCCGAGGATTTTCGCCCTCGGCGCAGAAAGCCTCAACACCAAAGCGGAAGAAACACTGGTGGTGGGCGACAGCCACGACAAGGACATCGCCCCGGCGCACAGCATCGGATGCCCTACCGTCTGGATAAAGGGAGAAGGATGGAACAACGAGGAAACCCTGCACCCCGTGGCGGACTACACCATTTCGGACTTGCAGGAACTCAACGGGCTGTTGCCCGGCGACAGGTTTAACAACGCATAAGGATTTCAGGACACGACACTATAATTTTCTACGGGAACAGACCCGGCAATCACAAATGACAAGACTAAAGACCCTATTCATACTCCTGCTGATTACCGCCGTGAGCGCAAGCGCGCAGCACATCACCGGCGTGGTGGTAGACGAGGCTACAGGCGACAGCCTGCAGTCGGTGAGCATACGCTACAAAGGCAACAGCCAATACAACATCAGCGGAAGCGACGGCTCGTTCTCCATCCCGCGCAACAGCGGGAAATACGTGGAGTTCAGTGCAGTGGGCTACCAGACCCTGCGTCTGCTCATCGACAGCAACACGCCGGAGCACATGCGTGTGACGCTGAAGGCCGACACAAAGAAACTCACCGGAGTGACCGTGAAGGCAAAGAAGCACAAGTACAGCCGCAAGGAGAATCCCGCCGTGGAACTGATGAAAAGGGTGATTGCCGCCAAGAAGCGCACCAACATAGCCAACCACGACTTCTACCAGTACAACAAATACCAGAAGATGACCGTGGCGATAAACGACATCACGCCGGAGGACTTGGAATCTCGGCGCTTCAAGAAATCAAAATGGATGCTCAACCAGGTGGAGAACTGCGCCTACAACGACAAGCTCATCCTGCCGCTGATGCTCGACGAGACACTAAGCAGGCAGATATACCGCAAGAGTCCGCACACGGAGAAAACCATCGTAGAGGCACAGAAGACGGAGGGCGTAAACCAATTCCTGCAGTCGGGCGAAATGGTGGGGACGGTGATGAAGGACGTGTTCTCCAACATCGACATCTACGACGACCAGATTCGCCTGCTGCAGGCGCGCTTCACCAGCCCTATCGGCAGGGACGCGATACAGTTCTACCGCTTTTATATCGTGGACACGGTAAAGGTGGACCGCGACTCATGCTTCCACATGCAGTTCTACCCCAACAACCAACAGGACTTCGGGTTCCGCGGCGAACTGTGGATCGTAAAGGACTCCTCGCTCCACGTGAAGAGCTGCCACATGCAGCTGCCGCTGAAGTCGGGTGTGAATTTCGTGAGCAACATGCAGATAAACCAGGCCTACACAAAGCTCGAAAACGGCGAATGGGTGCTGACGCAGGACGACATGGTGGCCGAGCTCTCGCTGCTCGACTTCCTCACAAAGGGCATCATCATACGCAACACGCGGATGGAAAACTATTCCTTTGACCCTCTGCCCAAAAAGCTGTTCAAGGGAAAGATGGAAGAGGTGTACGACCCCGACGCTAAAATCCGCAGCGAAATGTTCTGGCAGCAGAACAGGCTCGTGCCGCTCACCAGGTCGGAGGCAAGAATGCCGCAGTTCCTCAGCGACATGGAGAACTCCAAGAATTTCAGGTATGTCATATTAGGTCTGAAACTGCTGATCGAGAATTTCCTGGAAACGGGCTCTAAACAAACGCCGAGCAAATTCGACATCGGACCCATCAACACCATCGTGACAAGCAACTTCGTGGACGGACTGCGGACGAGGCTGAGCGGACAGACCACCGCCAACCTCAACAGACACCTCTTCCTTAAAGGGTATTACGCCCACGGATGGAAGAGCCACAGGAATTATTACAGCGGCGAAGTGACCTACTCGTTAAACGAGAAGCAATACATGCCCCTCGAATATCCGCAGCGCACCATCACGGCATCTTCGTCCTACGACGTGTGCTCGGCATCGGACAAGTTCCTCACTACCGACAAGGACAACGTGTTCACCTCGTTCAAATGGACGAAGGTGGACAAGATGATGTTCTACAACCGGCAGAAACTGGAGTTTGAATACGAATGGTACGGGGGACTTAAAACCGCCCTCAAGCTAAAGACCGAGGAGAACGAGGCCACAGGCAACCTGCGTTTCACGCCGCTCTCCGTTCCGCAGGACTACGACGGTGCCGGCATAAAGATACGCACCACGGAGGCTTCGCTACAACTGCGCTACGCACCGGGCGAAAAACTCATAAACTCAAAGAAGAAAAGGATTTCAATCAACAAGGAAGCTCCGATATTCGGACTGACATACACCTTCGGCGCGAAGGGAGTGCTGGGCGGCGACTACAACTACCATTTCACCGAGGCTACCATTTACAAGAGGTTCTTCCTGAAAAGCTGGGGCGACCTCAACGTGGACGTGAGGGCGGGAGCGCAGTGGAGCCAAGTGCCCTACCCTCTGCTCATCATGCCCGCCGCCAACCTGTCGTACATTGCACACGACGCCACATTCAATCTGGTCAACAACATGGAGTTCCTCAACGACAGGTACGCCAGCCTCGACGTGTGGTGGAACATGAACGGCAAAATCCTCAACCGCATACCGCTGATAAAGAAGCTGAAGTGGAGGGAGTACATCGGGGTGAAATGCCTGTGGGGAAGCCTCACGGACAAGAACAACCCCTACCTCGAAGCGAACCGCGGCAACGGCACGCTCATGTATTTCCCCGAAGGGTCCAACGTGATGAACCCCAACAAGCCTTACGTGGAAATAGTGGCGGGAGTGTCCAACATATTCAAGTTCATCAGCGTGCAGTATGTCAGGCGTCTCACTTACAACGAGCTCCCAACCGCCCACAAACAAGGCATCAGGTTCAGATTTATGTTCAGATTCTGAGTTGGCGAAAATGGAAAAAGAACTCTGTTTGGTGAAGAGTTGTTTTTTTACGACAATAGAGACAATGCCTCTATTGTCGTAAAAAAATCAGTGCAACACTTGTTGTATGTCCTTTGTGCAATGTTTGAAAAGTGTTCCAAATGTCGCATTTTGCCGATGTGGGACTTGCCTGGATTTTAACAGGATT
>CAVGJZ010000010.1:0-62152 GCA_963629785.1 Oscillibacter sp. MSJ-31
AAAATCAGACAAAAAACAAAGTGTTCCAAATGTCTTATTTGTAAAACATTTTGCAGTGTGCTCTAAACGCCTATACCTAAAAAATATTGGTCAGACAAACCGGCGTTGTTTTCCCAAAAGACAAGTCGGCTGAATTAGGGCTTGTCGTTTTCCATTTGTCTTGCCGGATTTGCTTTTTGATGGATTTTAGTAAAAAATACCGTCCTTTTACTAATAATGTGAAATTTATTGGTAACTTTGCGTTTGGATTCTATGGTTCTAAATAAAAGTAACGAAACATATTACAATATTAACATCAATTTATGGAAATGAAAAAGTGTAATGCTTTTATGCTTTTGGCTGTGGCGTTGTCTGCTCCGGCAGGACTCAGCGCACAGACTATTCTCGACGAGGGCTTCGAGAATGAAAGCACGGAGAGGTTCTCCCGTCCGGTTGCCGAAGGGTGGACGACGGTGGATTCCTATTCCGGAACGTCATCCGACAGGGTCTGGTGCAACTATTATTCATCGTCCACCACACCCACCATTACCGGAAAACATGTGGCGCAGTGCGACGGTGACAGCTATACCGGCGACGGCGTAGGCCCGCGCGAGGAAATCCTCCTCACCCCGGAACTTGACCTCGACAACACGTATCAGCTGAGCTTCGACTGGAAGGTAAGTCCGATGGCGTTCGAGACAAAGACACAGTACGACCTCCAGGTGCGCATCGTGAAGAACGACGACGTGAAGAACGCCGAAACGATCTTCTCCATCCAGAATGTGGAAGACCTGAAGGAAAGCGGCGTGGCATACCCCTTCGCCGGATGGTCGGTACAGACAAGCAAGCTGGACCTCAGCGAGTGGCAGGGGCAGAAGGTGAAAATCGCCTTCGTGTACAAGATGCTCACCACCAATGCCAACGTGGTGTATCTCGACAACGTGCTCGTGAAGCAGGCGAAGCCGGTGACGACCCCCGTGGCAACACTCGACAAGACCAGCTACGACTACGGCACCGTATATCTCGGCGAGAAATTCTACAGCGAGGCGTTCAAGCTGTCCAACGTGGGCAAGAACGGACTGAAGATTACCGGCGTGGACCTTCCGCAGGGCGTGACGATGACGATAGACCCGTCAAAGGTGAACCTCGACGCCACGGAGTCCACACAGTTCCAGTTCCTGTATGCCGCGAGCATCACGTCACCCGCTAAGGCTACCGTAACGCTCCATACCAACGGCGGCGATTTCGACATCGACCTCACGGCGACAAAGCAGATGGTGCCCGACGGCATGACGGAGGAGACATTCGAGTATTATTTCCTGCCGGCAGGATGGCAGAACGACGGATGGAGCGCAACGAATATCTCCCTTGAGGGAGACCGTTCCGTCTACGCCGGCGTGTCATTGACAGACAACTACCTCACGTCCCCGCGCCTCGACTTGACGAAGGGCGGCAAGGTGATGTTTGAATACTACAACAGCTTCACTTCCGAGGACGGCTCCACTTACCAGAGCAACGACATCTATCTCGAGCTTTCCACCGACGGCGGACAGACATGGACGAAGAAATGGGCCTACGACTACGAAAACGACAGCAAGTGCAACACCCGCGTCTTCGAGACGGTAGACCTCGGGACAGGTACCGACAACTCCTACGTACGCTGGCATAACACCGCCGTTACTTCCGACGACGGCGACGTGCCCGAGACAAGCACGTTCTATCTCGACCGCATATTCCTCCCTACACTCTACGGAGCTGACGGAACGCCCGACAGCGTGCGCTATGTCTCGCCTGTAGACGGGGCGACCGGCGTTTACGCCAAGAACATCAAGTTTGAATGGGCTCCCGCACAGTTCGCCAAGAGCTACAAGGTGTATCTCGGCACGTCCTCGGGCAACTACAACGTGGTGAACGGAAGCAATGTGGGCAACAACCTTACCTTCACCCTGCCGCAGGCCGACTACGAGACGACCTACTACTGGAAGGTGGCTGCCGTGAATGCCAAGGGCGAATACGCCGACGCAAAGGAATGTACGTTCACCACACAGAAGGACGCCACGACTTCGGAGTATCCGTATTCGATGGACTTCACCGGTCTGACAGAACTGCCCGAGGGCTGGATTTCAGAGAACACCACATCTTACGAGAACCGCAACTGGAGTGTCCACACTTTCGCAGGCAGTCCGGCCCCGTGTCTTTACAGCATGTGGCTGGGGGCAGACAACTACTCTATGGTTACTACGCCGGAGTTCAAGCTCCCTGAAACCGACGACGTGAACATTTCCTTCGACTGGATTGACCGTCACCCCATAGACGCTATAGAAGACGAGAGCGGTCTCGCCAAGAAATGCAATGTGGAGGGAAACAACGGCATCGAGAAGGTGACGTTCGAGATTAACGTTGACGGAGAGTGGAAAGAACTCTCGTACATCTCGCAGGACTACGACAAGGCCGTGCAGAACACGTCCGTAGGCGAGAGATACTACTGGATCAACGAGAGCTTCGACCTGAAGGAATACGCCGGCAAGACGGTGCAGTTCCGTTGGGTACACTACGGCTATAGAGGCAGCGACACCGGCTGCGGTCTCGACAACGTGCTCATCGCCGTCAAGGAGAACGACAAGGCCGTGTTCAACAAGTCTGAATGGGATGCCGGCAAGGTGAACTACAACAAGTCTGTAAACTCGGGCGATATCTTTACGGTTCTCAACAAGGGCGAGCAGGCCCAGACAGTGAAGAGCGCGACGTTCGCGACATCCAACTTCGCCACATCGCTGAAGGCAGGCGACAAGATTGCCGCCAAGGACGGCATGAAATTCAATGTCCAGTTCAATGCCCTCAACAGTGCCTCCGAGGTGAGCGATGTCCTCACGGTGGAGTTCGAGAGCGGTCTCGTTATCACCCTGCCCGTAAAGGGAACGGCACTTCCCGAAGACGTGATCTACTATTCTTTCGAGGACAACGACCTGGAATACAACTGGCTGTCTGATTTCACACTTATCGACGTAGACCATGCGGCAACGGTGCCGTTCACATGCTACGGCACTGAGTTCCCGTCAAGCGGCGGCGTTTACGCCTTCGCCGTGGCTTACGAGACATCCAACCTGAAGAACGTGGCTCCGGTTTCCGGCACGGCATTCCTCATTCCCGGTTCGCCGTCAAACGAGGATACGAAGGGCGACAACTGGATTGTTTCCAAGAAGCTCACGGCAACCGCCAACTCTACGTTCGATTTCTATGCCCGCAACTGGGAATGCTCCGAGAGCGTGCTTCCTTCGGGAATGCACAAGGTCGGCGTTTACGTGAGCGAGACAAGTGCTGACGACCGCGACTCCTTCACCGAGGAGATGAAGCTGCAGGAAATGCCATACCTCACCGGCCATAACTGGAACCACTATTCGGTAGACCTCTCCAAGTATGCCGGCAAGGATATATATGTAGCCGTGCGCGACTATACCGAGGGCTACCGCCTGGCAGCGTTCTACGATGACTTCACGTTCACCCATTTCGGAGGCACGACAGGCATCAGGACGGTGAACACGGAGATTGCTTCCGGCTCAAAGGTTACCGTTTACAGCATGAACGGTATCGAGGTAGCCAAGGGCGAGGGCGTGGAGACGCTCAAGTCTCTTGCAAAGGGTGCTTACATCGTGAAGGTTCAGACCGCCGGGGGCACCAAGACCATGAAGATAGCACGCAGATAATGCGTCTGCAGGATTAAATACATAAAGGTGGTGGGTGCCTCCTGCCGGCTCGTCCGGACGGGATGTCCCCACCGCCTTTTCTTTTTTTCCCGCGGGGACTTTTGGAAATCCCCCTTATGAAAAACAAATTATTATAGGCAATGAAAAAGAGTTTTTACACATTCCTCATGCTCGGGCTGCTTGCAGTTTTTGCCGTGCCTGCGCTGGCACAGGCGCCGGAGCGCGACAAGACGCTCAACATCACCGTGACCGACGATACCGGCGAGAGCCTCTTGGGACAGACGGTGGCCCTGGAGCAGACAGACTACAGCCTGAACTATACGCCGGCAGAGCTTGATGCCGACGGAAAAGCCACCATGACGGTGTATGCCGGCAACCACACGCTGACGGTGGAACGCAGCGGCTACAACACCGTTTCAGAATCCTTCAATATCTCCGCCGACGAGACGGTGAAGAACATCTCCGTGAAACTTACCGAGAAGACGCGCACGCCGTTCTCCCTCGCCGCCAACCTTGTGGTAGACCCCTACACGGCGGCGAACAAGCTCGTGCTGACGTGGAACACGGAGAAGCCTGCCTTCAGCGACGACTTCGAGAGCTACGACGCTTTCGCCGTGGAATTCGGCGACTGGACCGGCATCGACGGCGACAAGCTCAACGCCGCCGCGCTCACGGGCGACTATCCCAACCGCGGCGTGCGCCAGTATGCACAGATCATGAACCCGCTCGCCGTCACCCCGATGTGGTATTACGACTATCCCGTGCTGCGTGCCTACAGCGGCAAGCAGTATGTGGGCTTCGTACGCACGTCGTCGGGCGGTGCCAACAACGACTGGCTTATCTCTCCCGAGATAACCGTGGGCACCGACAATTACCTCTCATTCCTTGCGAAGGCCGCCGACGTGTACGACGAGAAATTCATCGTCTACGTCACCACCAAGACCGACAACCCCGGGCAGGGCGACTTCGTGAAACTTTCTTCCGGCAATTACGAGACCGTGAACTACAAGGGCTGGCACGAAATGCGGTACAACCTCTCCGCATACGCCGGGCAGAAAGTGAAAATCGCCATCCGCTATATCGGGGAATACAACAACGGCGGTTCGTTTATGCTCATGGTAGACGACTTCTATGTGGGCCCTCTCCAGAACAGCCAGTCGGCTGCCGCACCGCGCGCCGCCTTCGCCCCCAAGGGCGTGAGAGCCGTGGGCGGCATGATGAAGTCTGCCGCCAATCCCAACGAGACATTCGAGATATTCCTTGACGGCGAGAAGGTGGGCGAGACCACTGGCTACACCTACACCATAAACAATCTCACGAGCGAGACCCATTCCGTCGGGGTCAGGGCAAAGTATATAGCCGCCGCGAGCGAGATTGTGAATACCTATGTCACCGTTGACATGAACAGTTACTTCAAGCTCAGTTTCGGCGTTTCCGCTGACAGCAAGGCTTCGGTGGACGGCACGAAAATAAACATCCTCTCCGAAAGCACGGGCGAGGACTACACGCTTACCGTGGCAGGCGGCAACGCGGAAATCATGGCCCTGCATGGCGGAAAATACGACATCAACATTTCCAAGGGCGCTTTCAGGGAATACAACAGCAGTGTAGACCTCACGGCGGACAAACACGTGGCAGTAGAACTTGAAGACGACGTGACTACGCCGTATAACATCACCGCCGCACTGAGCGACGGCGGAGACGGCACGACGACGGCCCTGCTGAAATGGAACCAGGTGCTCGGCTTCTCCGACAGCTTTGAGGACTACGACGACTTCGCCACCGGCGAGTTCGGCGGATGGAAGAGCGTGGACCTCGACAAGATGCCTGTCTACCCGATAGCCCTCGGGTCGCAGGACAACATCGTGTCGTTCCCCGGTTCGGGCACTGCCACCAGCCCCACGGCCATAGCGCCGATGGTGTTCAACCCGTGGAACACCACACCGGCAATGTTGCCTACCGACCCCGCCATGCAGGCACCCTACGGCGACAAGTACGTGGTGTTCTTCTCCGCCCAGAGGTCAAAGTCGGACAAATGGCTCATCTCGCCGTTGGTGGATATTTACGAGGGCTATCAGCTCAAGGCCACGGCGAAGGCGTACACCACCTATCCCGAGAGCATCGAGTTCGCCGTTTCGGAGAGCGGCAGCGACAACCCCGACGACTTTACCGTGATAAGCACCGCCGAGAATATGCCCTATTCTGAATGGACGGTGTATTCCACCCCTCTCGACGCATACGCCGGCAAGTCCGTCAGGGTGGCAATCCATTATTACTCCACCGACGCGTTCTTCGCCCAGGTCGACAATGTGAGGGTTGAGCCGGAAGACGGCGGCGGCACGGTGGTGGACTACGGCAACGTGGTGAAATACAACGTTTATCTCGACGGCAAGCTCGCCGGCGAGAGCGTGACGCCGGAATACACCCTGAAGGGACTCTCCGGGGGCAACCACACGGTGGGCATTGAGGCTGTCTATAAGAACAAGACATCAGATATGGCGACCTACGAGATTGTTGTCACCGCCATCGGCGAGGTCTGGATGCAGGCTATCCCGGCAAATGCCCGGATATTCACCCTTCAGGGACAGAAGACAGGCTGCTCCGTAGATGCCTTGCCGGGCGGCGTGTATATAGTGAAGAGCGGAAACACAGTGATGAAAATACGTAAATGACAACGATGATGAAAAAGATAGGAATAGTTATGGCTCTCCTTGCGCAGAGCCTTATGATAACGGCGCAGCAGGTGGAGTTTGATTCCAGGGACGGCGTGGCATACGTGTCTGCCGCCGCAGTGTCTCCTGCTGCTAATGCCGTTTCGCCGGCGGAGTGCCTGCCGCCGCGCAGGACGCTTGCCGCCACGGAGCGCGGCGTGGGCTACTGCCAGGGCGACAGCGTGACGGTGAGCGGTGTGCGCATAGGCACCGCCGGGTCGTACGACATGGCGGCGATGCTCACCAGTTCGGTGCTGACAAACTACAAGGGCTGCAGGATAGTTGGCGTGCGGTTTGCCGTGTCGGAGTCAATCGGCAAGTCAAACATATTTATATATAAGGTAGACAGTCAGGGCAACGCCGAGGAGGTGGTGCGCAACACCGTACGCCGCACGTCGGAGGGCTGGAACGATGTGCGTCTCAATTCGGCGCAGGAGATAGAAATCAGCGGCGACGAACAGTTCATTATGGGGTTCACCTACAACGAGAGCGACGAGATGGTTGCGGCGAAGAAAGGAGCACTGTGTTTCTACGGCAACCAGGTGTCAAGTTCCTATTCGTCGCTCATCCTCCAGGGCGAAACGTTCAACTCCATCACCAACATCGGCGACCTCTGTGTGCAGCTGATAATAGACGTGAGCAGTTTGCCGAAGAAGGTAATCAGCCTGAACAATATCCTCAACGGCACCAGCTACAAGCAGGTGGGCAGTACGATGGACATAATGATGTCCTACGCCAATGCCGGACTCGAACCGATCAGCTCCGCCCGTATCGGTTTCCGCATCGACGACGGCGAAGCCACCTACATGAACCTCGACAATACCACCTCCAACGAATTTGCCAAGGGGCTGCAGCCCGGCTCCTCCGCCACGCTGTCGCTGCAACTGCCGATGCCGTCCGCTACGCCGGTGGGCCGCCACAACCTCAACGTCTTTGTGGACAAAATCGACGGCGAGACACCCGAGGCGTCGGAACGCGGCACGCTGGCAGACCCCTTCGTGGCATACACCGAGGCGTTCCAGCGGCAGCAGTCGTATATCGAACAGTATAACAGTCAGGAGAGCTATATGGCGACCTACGTCAATTCGTATTACTCCAAGGTGGACAGGGACGACGACGCCTGCGTGGTGAACATCTACCAGCAGGGAGAACTGCTCGCCGTGGAACAGTCGCTCTACCTCAACGGCCTTTATGCCTACACCCTGCCGTGCAGCACCTCCAACCGTTTCTATTACGGCATGGGCGAGGCGCACTACGCCTTCGACCTCAACGACTACGTGACGGTGATGCCGGAACTTACCTACGACGGCATACGTCTCTTCATCAACGAGGCCAAGACATTCCCGTCGTTCGTCACGGTGAACGTCAAGGCTGACTACGACAGCGACACGCGCACGGCAACCATCGCCGTGGACGGCGACATCGCCGCCGAGGCGCACGACATCTTCGGCGACATGGCTCTCACCGTGATGCTCGCCGAGGACAATGTGAAGGGCAGGCAGACCGTGGTGAACTCGTTCACCGGCACAACCTCGACAAACAACAACTACACCCACGACCAGGTGTTGCGCGCCTACGTGTCGTCGCCGTTGGGAGATACCTTCTCTTCTGATGCCGCCCGGTATTCTAAGAACTACACCTATACCATCCCGGCAGACTGGAAGCCTGCCGACATCAAGGTGGTGGCGTTTGTCACCAAGGCGTTCGACGAGGTGACTGCCGCAAACATGCAGATGGCAGACGTGACAAACTGCAATAGCGTGAAGCTCACCGTCTCTACGGGCATTGACAGCGCGGCGGCTGATGAGGCTGCTGCAAAAGCCGACGGCTTCTACACTCTCGACGGAACGAAAGTGAACGCCTCGCAGATGCGCCACGGCATTTACGTGGTGCGCCAGAACGGCAAGAGCCGCAAGGTGGTGAGATGAAAAATTGAGGAATATAACAGGGATATAGGCTGCAAACGCACTGACTACATAATCAGGCGGCGTTTGTAGCCTTTTTTTATGCACGTTTCTATGTATTTTTTTTGGAACGTTAAACCTTTTTTGTATTTTTGCAAAAGAGATATTAAAAACTGTTGGCACTCCGTGTTTACATGGCTGATATCATTGAGGTGTCGTCCTGACTTTTACGACGACTTCCAAGTAGACAAATATATAACTGGAAAAACATAACTAAAATCTAAAAACCAACAACCCATGAGTAAAGGAACATTAAACGTAATGCTGTTGTCGTCGATGCTGGTGGCAGGAGCGGTAGTGTTGTCAGGTTGTAACGACAAGGATTACGATTTCAACGGGATTGACGCTACGATGGGACTTGGCGGCGGGGAACTGCAGCTTCCCGTGAGTTCAACCGAAGACATCAAGCTCAAGGACGTGCTTGACCTTGAGGAGGACGGCAGTCTGGTGGAAGACCCCGTCACGCACGACTATGTGTTCTGCCGCAACGGCGACCCCATCAATCCCGTGAGGATAAGTATTGACAAGATTCATGTGGCGAAGGCTTCAAGCCAGAGCCTGCCGTTCTCTTTCGATGTGCAGAACAGCTATTCACGCTCTGTCCGCCGCACCGCGCCGACGGTGCATGCCGACACCGACATCTACGAATTTGTCTACAGCGGCAACAAGCCTGCGGCGGTGAAAGAGCTCGTTTCGGCCGAGGCCACCACGACACTCACCCTCTCGGTGCCGCTCACGGCGATAAGCGGAGTTGTTGACAAGTTGCAGACGCTGGAGCTCACGTTCCCCAGCTATCTCAAATATGAGGTGTCTGAAAGCTCCACTGCCCCCGCATCGGTGGACGGTTCGACGATTAAGTTCGAGAACGTGCCTACCGACCGCACCTTCACGGTGAAGCTGGGCGTGACGGGACTTGATTTCTCCAAGGCTGCCAAGTCGGGTTCCTTTAGTCTGACCGACAAGAAGGTGGAGCTTCAGGGCAAGGTACACCTCGCCACGAGCGGTGTCGTTACCGGTGCCGCAGAGACAGTGCCGACGCTGACGGCGCAGCTGAGCATGGATGATTTCACCATAAATGCGGCAAGCGGCAAGTTCGACCCGGAAATCAACATGACCGACGGACTGGGCACGGCGAGAATCAACGGAATACCCCAATTCCTGAAGGGCGATAACGTGAAGGCTGACTTCAGCAATCCGCAGATCCGCCTCGGTATAGACAATGATATGGAAGCCGAGGGCGTAATAACGGGCAAGATAATATCCATGAAGAACGGCGCGGTGACGAATGTCATCGAAAACGTGAAGGTGCCCGTGTATCCCAAAGCCAACAGCGTGTGCATCAGCCGCACGGGAGAGGTGTATGAGGATATTGCAGATTTCACCATGGTGACGGTGCCGAATTTGTCGACGGCCATTGAGAAAATCCCCGATGAGGTGACGTTCGAGGCAACGGCAAAGGCTAATTCCGACAAGGTGGTGAACTTCCGGCTCGGCCATGAATATTTAATCTCCACGGAGTATTCCATCGTGGCCCCGCTCGCCTTTGCCGAGAATGCCGTGATAGTTTACACGGATACCATAGCAGACTGGAACAAGGACTTGAAAGACCTGGACTTTACCGAAAACACCTACGTGCTCGCCACCGCTACGGCGCAGAACGGCATCCCGGCTTACCTCTCGGTGGACATCACTCCCGTGGGCAAGCTCAAAGCCGACGGCACGAGGGATGTCGTCAGCGGCATCAAGGTTGAATTCCCCGACGGGAAGAACAAGGCTGCCGCTTCTCCCGACGGCGTGACAAGAACGGACTCGGAGATACAGGTAAAGATAACGCAGACGGAGACGGGCGCGCTGAAGAAGCTCGACGGACTGGTGCTCACCGCCACCGGCAAGGCCAAGGAAGACGGCTCTGCCGCAGTTACCGGCATCACGCTCAACGCCGAGAAGCATACACTCAAGCTTGCCGACATCAACGTGAAAGTGGTGGGCAAGGTGATTGGCGACTTTAACTAATCTCAGGCGGTTCTTATTATACCACTGACAAATCCAGACTATTATGAAAAGAAACAACAACAAGATATTGGTTGCCGCAATGCTGATGATGGGCGGCACCGCCATGGCGCAGACTCTCAACTCGGCTTATTTCACCGACCAGTATGCCTTCCGCCATACCATGAACCCGGCGTTCGGCAACGAACAGAACTATGTGTCCATACCCGGACTGGGCAACATCAACGTGAGCACCCACGGTAACTTCGGCTACAAGGACGTGATAATGAACAATCCGCGCTACGGCATCGACAGCGACAAGAAGATGACCACCTTCATGAACCCCTATATCTCCGACGGCGAGGCTCTGGGCGGTTTCTCCACGGGCAACAACCGCATTACGGGCGATGTGAACGTGACGGTCCTTTCGGCTGGCTTCAAGGCTTTCGGCGGCTACAACACGGTGGAAATCAATGCCAAGTCGTCCTTCGGCATGAGTCTGCCATACAATCTCTTTGAGTTTGCCCGCAACACCGGCAACAAGTCGTACGACATCGGCGACATCAGTGCCAAGGCGCAGGGATATGCCGAACTGGCATTGGGGCACTCGCGGCAGATTAACGACAAGCTGCGCCTCGGCGCCAAGCTGAAGTTCCTCTTTGGTATTGCAAGGGCCGACTTCAAGTTCAAGAACGTGAAAGCCGACCTCTCCTCTTCCGACAAATGGACTGTCAGCGGCGACGCCCAGGCCGACGTGTCGATGAAGGGCTTTGAATACAAGTACAAGACAGAGGACTACAAGCAGGAGGGTGCGGGCCAGTATGACAAGATTGACGACGTTAAGGTAAACGGCGGCGGTCTCGGCGGTTTCGGTATGGCCGTGGACCTCGGCGGCGTTTACAAAATCAACGAGGACTGGACTGTCAGTGCCTCCGTGCTCGACCTTGGCTTCATCAGCTGGAGCAACAACAAACGGGCGGTGAACAAGCAGAAGAGCTTTGAGTTCGACGGCTTCAACGATACCTCCGTGAAAGACGGCGGCGACAACTCCGTGGAGAAGCAGGCCGACAAGTACACCGACCAGATTACCGACTTCATTAACCTGCAGGAAGACGGCAACTCCGGCAGCCGTACCACCGGCATCGGCGCAACCGTCAACGTGGGCGGCGAATATACACTGCCCGTGTACCGCAAACTGTCGTTCGGACTGCTCAGCAGTACACGTATCAACGGCGATTTTTCATGGACGGAAGGCCGCCTGAGCGCCAACTGGAAACCGCTGAAATGGCTCGACGGAGGCATCAATTTCGCTGTGAACAGCTTCACTGCAAGTATGGGGTACGTGGTGAACATCCATCCCAAGGGATATAACTTCTTCATCGGCATGGACCACATCCTGGGCAAGACGAGCAAGGAGTTCATTCCGCTCAGCTCCAACGCCAGTATCGCACTGGGCATGAGCGTCACATGGTGATACGGCGCGCCGCGGTTAGCGGCGGCGGCAAATAGACAAACAACGGGAAATCACGTTCCCCGCATCCTGCGGCGGACGTGATTTCTCGTTGTAATATTGTCGTGTCTGACAAAAAAGACGTAATTTTGCAGAAAAACAGAAAAAGAACAATGATACAGTCGATGACAGGCTACGGCAAAGCCGTGGCGGAATATGGAGAAAAGAAAATCAACGTGGAGGTGAAGTCGCTCAACAGCAAGACTCTCGACCTCTCCACGCGCATTGCGCCCATCTACAGGGAGAAGGAAATGCAGATACGCCAAATGGTGGCGCAGGCTCTTGTCCGGGGTAAGGTGGACTTTAGCATCTGGATTGAGAAAGACACCTTGGTGGACGCAACGCCGATAAACGCAGCCCTCGTGGCAAACTACTACAGCCAGCTCAAGGAGATTGCCGTGAAAAACAGCATTCCCGAGCCGCAGGACTGGTTCTCCACACTGATGCGCATGCCCGACGTGATGACGAAGACCGAAACCGAGACCCTCACCGACGGGGAGTGGAACGCCGCCGCCGGGGCTATTGCCGCCGCACTTGCCAACCTCAATGAATTCCGTGCCCAGGAGGGTGCCGCGCTGCAGAAGAAATTCAATGAGAAAATCGACAATATCGAGAGCCTGCTCCAGAGCATCGAACCGTATGAGAAATCGCGCGTGGAGAAGATACGCCAGCGCATCGTGGACGGTCTGAAGAGCATCCCCGAGGTGGAATACGACAAGAACCGCCTTGAGCAGGAACTTATCTATTACATCGAGAAGCTCGACATCAGCGAGGAGAAGCAGCGTCTCGCCAACCATCTGAAATATTTCCGCGAGACGATGGAGGAAACGCAGGGCGTGGGCAAGAAGCTCGGTTTTATAGCCCAGGAAATGGGGCGCGAAATCAACACCACCGGCAGCAAGAGCAACAACGCCGAGATGCAGAACATCGTGGTGAAGATGAAGGACGAGCTGGAGCAGATAAAGGAACAGGTTCTCAACGCACTTTAAAAAAATGGAAAAGGGAAAGGTCATCATCTTCTCCGCTCCCAGCGGCAGCGGAAAGAGCACCGTCATCAACTGGCTCATGCAGAGCCACCCGGAGCTGAAGCTCGCCTTCAGCGTTTCGTGTACGAGCCGCAAGCCCCGCGGTCAGGAGCGCGACGGAGTGGAATATTTCTTCGTCACCCCCGAGGAGTTCCGCCGGCGTATCGCCCGTGGCGAGTTCCTCGAATATGAGGAGGTCTATGCCGACAGGTTCTACGGCACGCTACGCTCGCAGGTGGAAAAGCAGCTTGCGGCAGGGGAGAACGTGGTGCTCGACGTGGATGTGAAGGGCGGTTGCAACATAAAGGAGATTTACGGTGCCGGGGCTCTCAGCCTTTTTATACAGCCGCCGTCGGTGGAGGAACTGCGCAACCGTCTTAACGGCCGCGGCACTGACGCTCCCGACGTTATCGAGGACCGTATCAGGAGGGCGGAATTCGAGCTGTCGTTCGCTCCGAAATTCGACTGCGTAGTGGTGAACGACAATCTGGAGAAGGCGGAGGCGGAGACTTTCCTCGCTGTGAGCCGCTTTCTTGGCAAATAAAACGGAATTATGAAAATCGGCGTTTTCGGCGGGTCGTTCAACCCGGTACACAACGGGCACGTGGCATTGGCGAAGGCAGTCCGGCGGCTCGCCGGACTCGACGAGGTGTGGTTTGTCGTCTCGCCGCATAATCCACTGAAGTCTGCCGGCGGCCTGATGCCCGACAGCCTGCGCCTGAAGATGGTTGCCGCCGCCCTCGACGGCGAAGACGGGCTGAAGGCGAGCGACTACGAGTTCCGTATGCCGCGCCCCTCTTATATGGCGAACACGCTGGCGGGCATGGCAATGGATTTCCCCGATGACGAGTTCACTCTCATCGTAGGGGCAGACAACTGGCTGTGCTTCGACAAGTGGCATGAATACCGGTATATCCTCGACAATTTCAGGGTGGCTGTCTACCCGCGTCAGGGATGTGCCGTTGATGCTGGTTCGCTGCCGCCCGGCGTGGAGTATTTCGATACGGGTCTGTTCAATGTGAGCAGCACCATGGTGAGGGAACTTATGCGCGATGGGAAACCGATTGACGGACTGGTGCCGGAAGCCGTGGCGGAATATCTTAATAAATATCTTGGACAAAGTTCCGAAAAGCCCCTTGTGTCGGTAATCATCCCCGTCTATAACAAGGCGGAATACGTGGAGGACTGTCTGCGCAGCGTCATGACGCAGGATTTCGACAGCTTCGAGGTGATAGCCGTGGAAGACGGCAGTACCGACGAATCGGCGGAGATATGCGACAGGCTTGCGCAGGAGTATCCCAACCTTACCGCGGTACACAAGGACAACGGCGGCGTTACCGCCGCGCGCCGCATGGGTTATGAAATGTCGTCGGGCAGATACGTCACCTTTGCCGATGCCGACGACAAGATGCTCCCCGGCGCGCTGCGCCGCCTGTGCTCGGAAATGGAGGCGACGGGTGCCGGCGAGGTGGTGGCGCGCTTCGTGAACCAGCGCGGCGAACTCAAGGGGTGTGACGGCGGACGGTATGCCGACCCCTCTGCGATGATAAAGGCTCTGCTCTCCTCAAGGGCTGACTTCCCCGTGCTGTGGGGCGTGATGTTCCGCCGCGAGCTCCTCGAGGGGTGTCTTGACACGCCGCGCCTCATACGTTCCGGCGAGGATATCCTCGCGCAGATAGAGTGCTTGCTAAAGAGACCCAAGGTGTGGCTTTCCAACGAAGCCGTATATCTCTACAACGAGGGACTGCCCAACGACCGTCCGCTGAGCCTCGACGAGCAGTCGCTCTACGACAGCATATTATACCGCATCTTCAGTTCCCGGCTGGACGAGTATCGCCCGTATATTGTCCTGCGGCAGGTCAAGATGTACGAGAATTTCATTTACAAGCGTCAGTTCGGTGTATGCCGCGGCTATTACGCCTTTCTGCGCAGCGCCGACAAAAGCCGGTTGAGCCTTGCCGACCGCCTTGCAGTCCTGCTTCCGCCATGCCTCGCCTATTATCCTGTGGCGTGGAAGAAGAGTGGCTTGTGATTTTGAAAAGTGTTCCAAATGTCTTATTTCTGATTTGAGCGGGGATGGAACTCTCTCCCTTTTTTTTGTCTTTCAAAAGTTAGGACAATTCGCCACAATTGTGTAATTTTGCAGTCGTCATACTAAAAAGGGACGATGATAAACAGATTGAAAGCAGACTGCAAAAGACAAGGTTTCGCGGAATTCATACGGTTCTGCATTGTCGGTGTGATAGCCACAGGCATAGATGCTGCATTGTTCTATGCGGCAAAGACGGTTGTTCCCTATCAGGTGGCTCTGGTGATAGGGTATCTGACGAGTTTGACAGTAAACTATTATCTTACCACGAAGTGGACATTCAAGGTAAAGCAAACGTGGACCAATCTTGTTGGAATAATTTCCGTACACCTGGTGAACCTCTTTGTCGTAAGGATGGGGCTGATGTACCTGTTCGTACAGCGGATGGGACTTGACGCCAGTGTCTCGTATGTCCCAATGCTGGTTATCTCTATCATTTTCAGTTTCGTAGCGATTAAAATCATAATACATAAGGTATGAAAAAGGTTTCGATATTAATACCTGCATACAACGAGGAGAAAAGTCTGCCTTTCCCGTATGAGGAACTGCGCGTATAATATTTTGCGTTGCCGGCAAAACTTGCTAAATTTGTGCGGAATAGAAATTGCCATTGCGGTAATTGGGCAGATGAATTGTTCAGAAGAATTGACCTGATGATTTGATCGGATGGGACAAAATATAATAAAAATACTATGAGACTATTGAATGTCAGACTTTTTGCCGTCATAACGCTTGTTATGGCAATGTCGCTCGGCGTCAGCGCCAAAAGGACAAAAGTCGTTTCCAAGAAAAAAGCCGCGGCATGGGTGGCGAAAGGGGAATGGAAAAACGGGTTCGACGCCATGCCCGACGAAACGGTGAACCTGCAGGAGTTCTACTCGCAGTATCACAAGAACAAGGCGCAGTGGGATGCGGCGTTCAAATGGCTCGCAGAGACCGACCTCCTCTCCATACCCAAGGGAAAGCTGATGATACCGGGCACCAACATACGGGCCTCGGTGGAAGACAGCAAGAACGAGCCGCTGGAGAAGCGCAAGACGGAATCGCACCGCAAGAAAATCGACTTCATGTATGTGGTGAAGGGCACCGAGGGCTTCTATTTGCTTGACCACGCTTCGTCTACGCCCAACTGCGAGTACAGCGAGGAGAAAGACGTGATACGCTACGACTACGACAAAAGCAAGTCGCATTTCTTCACCTCCACGCCCGGCCGCTTCGTTGTCTGCTTCCCCGGCGACTGGCATATCGCCAAGGTGGAAACGCCGCTCTGCGACCAGACGATAAGGGTAATCGTACTGAAGATAGACTACGCGGAATGACACGCACTTCTTGACGCAAACAAATAACGCAAATATGATAAAGAGACTTATCGACTTTCTCAATGCCTCGCCCGTGAATTTCCTCGCTGTGGAGACGCTGAAGAGAGAACTCAACGCCGCGGGCTTCAGGGAGATTGACGCCGCGGAGAAGATCGGCGCGCTGAACGCCGGCGACCAAGTGTATTTCACCAAGAACGATTCTTCGCTCTACGCCTTCCGCATAGGCAGGAAAACGCTTGCCGACAACGGCTTCCATATTGTCTGCGCCCACTGCGACTCGCCCACTTTCCGCATAAAGCCCAATGCCGAAATGACCTGCGAGGGCGGCATCGTGAAACTAAACACCGAGGTGTATGGCGGACCCATTATGAGTACATGGTTCGACCGTCCGCTGAGCCTTGCCGGAAGGGTGATGGTGGACAGCGGCGACGTGATGCACCCGGAAACGAGGCTGCTCCATGTGAAACGCCCGTTGCTGCAAATCAGCAACCTGGCGATACACTTCAACCGCCAGGTGAACGACGGCGTGAAGCTGAGCCGGCAGAAGGATATGCTTCCGCTGCTCGGTGTGCTGACCGCCGAAATGGAACGCGGCAATATGCTGATGAACGTGATTTGCGGCGAACTGGGAGTTGAGGCGGGCGATGTGCTGGATTTCGACCTCTATCTCTACGACCACACTCCGGCATGCACCTTCGGCGTACACGACGAGTTCGTCTCCAGCGGCAGGCTCGACGACTTGAGCATGGTACACGCCGGACTGGAGGCACTGCTTGCCGCCGGGAAGGACAACACCTGCGATAGGTATATCCCCGAAACGACACAGGTGTTGGCGGTATTCGACAACGAGGAGACAGGCAGCCAGACAAAGCAGGGAGCAGGCAGTCCGTTCCTCAGCTCTTTGCTGCGGCGCATCGTCTGCGCACAGGGCGGCAATGCCGAGGACTTTTTCCGTGCCGTGGAGAAGGCATTTATGGTGTCTGCCGACAATGCCCACGCCTGGCATCCCAACTATTCGGAGAAATACGACCCCACCAACCATCCCGTGCTCGGCGGCGGACCGGTGATAAAGTTCAATGCCGCCCAGAAATACGCCAGCGACGCCGCCTCGGCAGCCGTCTTTGCCGGCATCTGCAGGAGGGCAGGCGTGCCGTGCCAGCGTTTTGTCAACCATAGCGATGTGGCGGGCGGAAGCACCCTCGGCAACATCCTCGCTTCGTCGTTGCCGTTGAGGGGCGTGGATATGGGAAATCCCGTTCTCGCCATGCACTCGGCAAGGGAAACGGCGTCGGTTGCCGACCATGAATACTGCATACGGGCATTTACGGAGTTCTATAGATTGGCGTAAAGCCAAGAGGGGCGTATGTAAATGCCAAACAGAAATCCGTAAAGTCCAAAGGGAAATCTGTAAAGTTCAAAGGGAATTTTATAAAGTCCAAAGGGAATTCCGCAGGGCTGAGGCTGACAAACAAAACGGAGGGGCGCAAAAACCGTAAATGGTGTTTTTGCGCCCCTCCATATTGTTTATGTATTAGCGAATTGTTTACTTGAATGAATACCTAAGTCCGATTTTAAGATTGAAATTACAAGGCTTTTCGGTGTATGCGCTCTTCACGTCGGTACCGTTGCCGATATAGTACGACACGCCCGGCTCGACATACAGCCCAATGCCGCCGTAAAGATTTACCTGTGCTCCTACGGAAGCGTTTACCGACCACTGCAGACGCTTCGTCCTTACCTCCGTCTCGTCAGCGTCAGCCACCTGTCCGCCAATCATTGTCGTCGCGGTGGATGTTCCCTTCACGTTCATTTCTGCCATGCCGCCGCCCATGGCATACACGTCGAAAGTCTTGTTCTTCCACAAAGTGTAGCTCACATTCAGGGGGATGCCCACGAAATGCAGCTTCTGCTCCGTTGTCAGTCCGTCCTTGCCGGTGCCGGAGCTGAATTCAGACGAGAGGTAGGTGTAGCTCAGTCCCGTTTCCACGCCCAGCCTGTCGGTGATGTTGTATCTCACCGACAGTCCCGAACGTATCGGCATACGGTGTTTCGACCTTTCGGGAGTCTGCGCCGCATATATCTGTTGCAGCAGCGACTCCCCGTCGTTGTTGAACGCCGCGCCGCACATTGGTTCTGCCGATCCCGCCACCATTGGGCCACCGCCGCCGCTCGCCGAAGACGAACCGACCCCGTTCATGGCGTAAAGCCCCAGCGACACCCTGTCGCCGGTGTTGCTGCCGCCCGAAGGCTTCTGTCCGTGGGCGGTGCTGTGCCGGCTGTATTGTCCGCTGCCGGAGGGCTTGCCGTCTGTCACCACCACGCTGCGGTCTCTTTTCTCTTCCGCTGTGTTGTCCTGCTTGCCGCCTGCGGCGGCTTCGGCTGTTTCGTTCGTTATGCCGTCTGTCGCATTGCCGGTCTTGTCCGCTATGGCGACGGCTTTGTCGTTGTCCTTTGTCGTTTCAGCCTTGGACACCGCCTTGGACACCGCCTTGGACACCTCCGGGGAAATTGCCGCAAGGAGATTGCCGGCAGGGGTGTTGCCGTGAAGTGCTGTGGCTTCATTATGCGGTTCGCCGTTGCCTGTTTTGTTTCCGCTGTCCGCTGTCGCTTCGCTCGCCGTGAGACTGCCGCCGTCCCTTTTTCCGTCAGTTGGCAACATAAAGTATCCGGCGATGCAGGCGGCGCACGCCGCCGCTGCCGTCCACCGCCATGTCATGCGCAGTCTGCGCCTGCTCTTGCCGCCGTTACCCGCGGCGGCTTCCATTGCCGCCATCTTCTTCTCGATGTCGTCCCAGAGCCCTTCTGGCGCTTCCGCCTCAAAGTCTTCCAGCTTCCGCCTTATGCTGTCTTTCCATGTTTCTTCCATAGGTAACGGTTTTAGTGTGAACGTTTGTATTCTGATATTTTCCTTGCCATCATCGCCTTGGCGTGGAACAGTTGCGAGGCCGACGATGTGGGCTTGATGTTTAGCGTTTCCGCTATCTCCTTGTGGCTCTTGTTCTCGAAGACATACAGGTTGAGCACCGTGCGGTAGCCGTCGGGCAGACTCTTTATCATCTCCTGCAGTGCGTCGGGCGGCACGCCGTCGGCGTCTGCCCCGGTGTCATCCTCCACGATGCTGTCGGTAATCCTGTCGTCGCGCACTACAGGTATCCTGCCGGCAGTCTTGAGGAAATTTATCGACATGTTCACCGTGATGCGCGAGAGCCATGCCTTCAGCGACCCCTCGCCCTTGTAGGTGAACGACTGCCATTGTGTGAAAGCCTTGATGAACACTTCCTGCAGAATGTCCTTCACGTCGTCGCTGTCGGCGAGGTAGCGGGAGCACAATGCGGTGAGGCCCCCCACGTGTTTCGCGTAGAGGGCTTTCATCCCTGCCTTGCTTTCGCTCCGCAGAAGGCCAATGATTTGTTCGTCAGAAATGTTCACTCTTTGTCTTGCTCCTAATCCTTTGTGAGGTAATCGAACTCTGCTGTTTTCTCGCCCTCGAACGACCGGTACTTCACTTTCAGCTTCACCTTCTTGCCGCCCGTCTTGGGCAGGCTCTTCAGCGAGAACGCCACCGTGGTGTATCCGCTGCGTCCTTTGGTGTCGCCGTAGGCGTTCTGCCGCAGTTCCACCTCGTAGGGGTCGTCGGCATTGGTGCCCGTCACGAGGTTCACCAGATGCGCCTTTGACGGCGTGCCCCATATCGTGCCGATGTAGAGGGTGAGGTAGTTGTCCTCGCATACGGTGGGAAAACCGCTTACTATCACCAGCGGGTCATTGCCGTAGACCTCGTCGTTCCTGTCGCCGAGCGTGGCTGCCGCGGGCTTGGTGAGTATGCTGTCGATTCTGTTTATCTCCGCCGCCTTTGTATAGGGTGCGGCGTTGTCGCCTACAGGCCTGAAATTGACGAACGCCCTCATCTCCTTGCCGTTGAACGGGTGTTCCTTAATGTTTGTGGGGAGCAGCGTGGTGCTGTCGTCGAGCTGCAGGTAGACGGTGTTGTCGGCGGCAGTCTTCACCGTCACCACGGCGTTTGGCATCCTGTCGGGACATACGATGTAATACCCGTCGCTGTCGCTGCTGCACGACTGTGTCAGTGCCGCGGCAATGACCGCTATTGTTGCAATGGCAACGGTGTGCCACCTCAATGCCTGAAATCTTTTTGTCAATGTTCTCATGTTTTGTTGTCCTTTCTTTTTGGCAGCCGCACCGTCGGGCCCTGTTCACGGCGGCTGCTTTCATACTCTAAACAATGCGGCTTTTGAAATATTGTACCGTCCGCCTGCAAATTTACATTGTTTTTATGAGATTTATCGTGGATGCGCTTTTATGATGTGTCGAAAATGTGTAAATTTGCACAAAACAAGTATCAAAAATGTGTGGATTTACACATTTTCGGCACATAGACAAGAAAAGGTATGTTTAACAGGACTATCATAAAGGAGCTTGAAGCTTGGAAGAACAAGCCCGGCAGGAAGCCGTTGATAATGCTTGGCGCAAGACAGGTGGGCAAGACTTCCGTGTTGAAGCGATTCGGCGAGGAGCAGTTTGAATACTGTGCCTATTTCAGTCTGGACGAAGAGGACGGCGTGTGCGACATATTCCGCGCGACAAAGAATCCGGTTCAGATTATAGAGCAGCTGTCTTTCCTCACGGAAGTACCGATATTGCCGCAAAAGACACTGCTGGTTCTCGACGAAATACAGGACTGCCCCGAAGCGATCGGCGCCATGAAGTATTTCTGCGAGAAGACCCCCGAATATGCTGTGGCATGCGCCGGGTCGCTGCTGGGCCTGGCATTCGGGCATGAAGGGTTCTCGTTCCCCGTGGGCAAGGTGGACCATATAAATATGTACCCCGTGACGTTCTCCGAGTTCCTGGAACAGAAAGACGCGGGACTTTACCGCTATTACCGGTCCATCGGCAGTCTTGAACCCTTGCCGCAGGTGTTCTTCGACAGGCTGTCGCAGGCTTTCAACGCCTATCGCATATCGGGCGGGATGCCGGAAGCGGCAATGAGGATGGTGGAGAAGGACATGAAAGGTGTGGAGAAAGCGTTGCAGGACATCCTGCAGGACTATTCCCTTGATTTCGTGAAGCATGCTTCGCCGTTGCTTGCCAACAGAATATCTCATGTGTGGAATTCCCTTCCGTCGCAACTGGCCAAGAAGAACCGTAAGTTTGTCTATCAGCTCGTGCGTCCCGGTGCAAGGGCCAGGGAATACGAGGATGCGCTAACATGGCTGCAAAACGCAGGACTTATACACAAGGTGAGCCTCTGCCAAACGCCGCAGATACCGTTGAAGTCGTACGAGGACCTGAGCATATTCAAGATATACTGTCTCGACATAGGCTTGTTGAGGGTTCTTTCGGAACTGAGTCCCGAAGCATATTTCAACACCTCGCCGGCTTTCAAGGAATACAAGGGTGCGCTTGCCGAGAACTACATACTGCAGAGCCTGCTTGCCGCCGGAATAAAATGCTCGCGCTATTGGGCTTCGGGAAACAAGGCGGAAGTGGAGTTTGTCGTGCGGCAGGGCATGGAGGTGATACCCGTAGAGGTGAAGTCAGGAACGAGTGTCACGGGGAAAAGTCTTGCGGAATACAACAGGAAGTATTCGCCAAGCCTGCGCGTCAGGTTCTCCATGCTGAATCTGAAGCGCGACGACACGTTGATTAACATCCCGTTGTTCCTGGCGGACAGGGCCATGGACTTGTGCAATATGATGTGATGTATCTGGTGTTGTAAAAGCTTTGATGATAGCCGTTTCGGTGACATTTCGATTTCTTTTCTCGGTTATTCCAAAGATTTTGCCTAACTTTGCAGGACTAACGACGGAACAACAACTTGTTTAATCATGCGTGGAAACTTTTGCAACACGCGAAAACCGATTATTGTATGGGAAAGATAATACTCACAGGCGACCGCCCGACGGGACGCCTTCACTTGGGACACTATGTAGGGTCGCTCCGCCGCCGCGTGGAGCTGCAGAATGAGGGCGACTTCGACAGGATGTTCGTGTTTATCGCCGACGTGCAGGCTCTCACCGACAATGCTGAGAACCCCGAGAAGGTGCGGCAGAATATAATAGAGGTGGCACTCGACTACCTCTCCTGCGGCCTCGACCCGCAGAAGGTGACGCTCTTCATCCAGTCGATGATACCGGAGCTGGCGGAGCTTACCGTATATTACATGAACCTTGTCACCGTGTCGCGCCTGCAGCGCAACCCCACGGTGAAGACGGAGATACAGATGCGCAACTTCGAGACGAGCATCCCGGTTGGCTTCTTCACCTATCCCATATCGCAGGCTGCCGACATCACCGCCTTCAAGGCTACCACCGTGCCGGCCGGCGAGGACCAGGAGCCGATGCTGGAGCAGACGCGCGAGATAGTGAAACGCTTCAACAATGTCTACGGCGAGGTGCTCGTCGAGCCCAAGATAATGCTGCCCACTAACCAGGCCTGCCTGCGCCTGCCCGGCACCGACGGCAAGGCGAAGATGAGCAAGAGCCTCGGCAACTGCGTCTACCTCTCTGATACGTCGAAGGAGATGCAGCAGAAAGTGAAGGGCATGTACACCGACCCGGGCCACCTGCGCGTGGAAGACCCGGGCAAGGTGGAGGGCAACACGGTATTCACCTATCTCGACGCTTTCTCCACGGCGGACGACTTTGCCGAGTTCTGGCCGGAGTACAAGTCGCTCGACGAGCTGAAGGACCACTACCGCCGCGGCGGACTGGGCGACATGAAGTGCAAGAAGTTCCTCATCCAGGTGCTCGACAAGCGTCTGGAGCCGATACGCCGTCGCCGCCATGAGTTTGAACAGGACATCCCCGAGGTGTATAACATCCTGAAGCGCGGCAGCGAGGCGGCGCGCGAGGTGGCTGCACAGACACTCCACGATGTGCGCGAGGCGATGAAGATAAACTATTTCGATGACCTCGACCTCATCCGCCAGCAGAGCGAGATGTACCGCAGCAGGTAATTTGCCTGTGTTGCGGCTGGATATACAGAAAAAGGGAATTCCGCTTGCCCCCTGTCGGGCATTTGCGGAATTCCCATTTTGTTTTTCTTTTCTTCCTTTCCTTATTTCATTTCCTCCACAAGGCAGGGGCGCACCTTTTCCGTCACGCCGCCCCTCACGGCCACTTTCACGGTGAGGGGCTTTGCGTCGGCGGCACTCTTTGCCACCATCACGTTGTATTTTCCCTCTTCCACCTGCCACTGGCTGTCGGCGGCGTTGAATGACGCCATGCCGGAGTAGGGGATGTCGATACTTACGGTCTGCTTCCCGCCCGGGGCAAGGTCGTCAGTCTTGGCGAAGCCCCTGAGTTCGCGTTCCGGCTTGTCCATATCCTTGCCGGGAGCTTTCACATACACCTCCACCACCTCTTTGCCGGTGTACCGCCCGGTGTTCTTCACCTCCACATCCACGCGCAGGTTGCCTTCCTCGTCGGCGGTGACAACGGGCTTGCCGTATTTGAATGTCGTGTAGCTCAGTCCGTAGCCGAAGGGGTAGCTCACCTGTACGCCGCGTGTCTGGTAATAGCGGTAGCCCACGTAGATGCCGTCCTTGTATTCCGTGTCGTAGAAATTGGCAATGTCGTAGCGCTGCGTTTTCTTCGAGCGCGAGCTCATGGTGGCCTCGATTACGTCCTGGCTGATGCTGTCGGTGTGGGGGAAGAGGTCTTTCGAGGGCACGTCGCCGTAGCTCTCCGGCCATGTCATGGGGAGTCTGCCCGAGGGCGACACCTTGCCCGTGAGGATGTCTGCCACGGCGTTGCCGCCCTCCTGTCCCGGCAGCCACGCCACCAGTATGGCATCGGCCTTGTCCTTCCAGCTCTTCGTCTCTACCACTCCGCACACGTTGAGGATTACCACCACTTTCTTTCCTGCCTTGTGGTAGGCGCGGCTCACCCTGTCGAGGAGCTGCTGCTCGGCGGCGGACAGGTTGAAGTCGTCGTTCACCTTGCGGTCGGCGAACTCGCCGGATGTCTTGCCGATGGTGACGATGGCGATGTCGTTGTCCTTGGCGGACTTCTCCACTGCGTCGGGGCTGATTTCCATTTCGGGTATCATCGGCACGGGGAGCAGAGCCGCCAGCGGACCTGTGGGTTTCGGTATCAGCTGCTTCTGCCGTGGGATATATTCCTCGTAGACTTTGCGGATGTCGGCATCCACGGCGATGCCTGCGTTCTTCAGTCCGTCGGTGAGGTTCACCACGTATGCGCGGTTCACGTTGCCGCTGCCGCTGCCTCCGGCGATGAAATCATACGCCGACCTGCCGAAGAGTGCCGCCTTCCTGACGCTGCCCTTGACGGGGAGTGTGTTTTTCTCGTTCTTCAGCAATACCATGCCCTCGCTGGCGGCGCTGCGCGCCACGGCGGCGTTGGCCCTGAGGTCGGGGTTGTCGTCGATGGTGTATCCGTTGAAGCGCGGTGTCTTGATTACACATTCCAGGATGTGCTTCACGTTGCGGTCCACGAGTTCCAGCGACAGGTGTCCGTTGAGCACCGCTTTCTTTATGTCCTCCCTCTGCGCGAGTTTGCCGGGCATGAGGAGGTCGTTGCCTGCCTCCACCTGCGCCGTGGCGCTGCGGCCGCCGAACCAGTCGGTCATCACCATGCCCCTGAAGCCCCATTCGTGGCGCAGTATCTCGGTGACGAGGTCGCAGCGCTCGCTGCTCATCGTGCCGTTGATCTTGTTGTAGGATGTCATTACCGTCCACGGCTGCGCCTCCTTCACGACTATCTCGAACGGGCGCAGGTATATCTCGCGGAACGTCCTGGGCGAGCCCACGGCATTGTTGTCGGAACGGTTCGTCTCCTGGCTGTTGAGGGCGAAATGCTTCAGCGACGTGCCCACGCCGTTGCCCTGCACGCCACGGATGAAGGCGGCGCAGATTTTTCCGGCGAGCAGCGGGTCTTCGGAGTAGTATTCGTAGTTGCGGCCGCAGAGCGGGTTGCGCTGTATGTTGGTGGAGGGGGCGAGGAGTATGTCGGCCCCGTAGTGTTTCGCCTCGCTGCCCATGGCGTTGCCGGTGCTTGTCAGCAGGCGTGTGTTCCATGTGGAGCTCATCAGGGTGGCGCAGGGGAAGTGGGTGCAGTAGTATGTACGACGGCTGCCCTCGCGCGTGGAGTCGATGCGCAGTCCTGCAGGACCGTCGGCGAAGACAATCTGCGGCACGCCCAGGCGCGGCACGCCGTTGGTGGTGCCGGCGCCGCCGGGGAGCAGCGTGGCGGAGTTGCCTATGGTCACGGTGGCTCCGGTGTCCTTGTTGCCGTCGGTGCCCACGATGAGGCTGATTTTCTCGTCGAGCGTCATTGCCGCGATCACTTCGTCGGTGGAGTTTGACCCGAGGTAGGGTAGCTGTGCGTGTCCCGTCGCGGTGAGTAGCGCGAGGAACAGCAGTAGGGTGGTGTGCTTGACTTTCATTTCTTTTTTGCTTTAGCTTTTTGCAAAGGTAGCGAAAAACCGCGTAAATGCTGCATTCTTGCCGCCGCAATCCCGATATTTGGCGACGATAAAGAAATGACTTTGTACGATTTGAACAATGGAAAACATAAGTCGGCGGCTCTTTTTTGGTGATGTCCGTCTTTTTGTAACTTCAACGGTAACGCATTAGTTTTTTTATTGTTACCTTTGCAGCGTTTTTGCTGACATCCTTTTGCCGTTTTGCGGCGCCAAGGCAAATGTGATGTCCGGCATGTGGGGTCTTGGAGGATTTTCCAAGACTTGTTGAATCTTAATCATTGGCGCCGCACAATTGGATTTTACAAATGCAGACTAAAAAGAGAATCGAGTATTTGGACGCAATGAGGGGACTGACCATGATACTGGTTGTTTCCTGGCACGTTCATTACTTCTCATTTATGGGTGGTGGCTTTGAGGGGGGGTAACTTCTTCGACAGTTTCCACAATTTTTTAGTGATGATAAGGATGCCGCTATTCTTCTTCGTTAGCGGTTTTTTGCTTGACAAGCCAGGAGTGGTATGGAGGATTAAGGATGTTGTCCCGTTTATTAGGAAAAAGGCAAAAGTCCAGCTCATACCTACGTTTTTCTTTATGCTGGCTTATTGCTATTTGTTTGACCTTGATTTGGTTTACTGGCTAAAATCCGAAGGCAAAGCTGGATATTGGTTTACCATCTCTTTGTTCGAATTTTTTATTGTGTATTCGCTTTGCAAAATGACGCCAGTCCGTTTCCAGTACAAAGTGTTGTTTGCGGTGTCCTTGTTGTTTCTGGAAATAGGTCGTGTTCAGGATATATTTCAATTTCCTTTCTGGAACTCGTTGCAGTTTTGCCATTTAGGATATTTCATTTATTTTTGCTTCGGCACTTACGTTAAGAGCCATTTCAGTTCATTCACGTCTTTCCTTGAAGGCAAAAGGTTTGCTCTCGTATTGCTGGCGTTTTTCGGCGTTGCCTTCCTGCGCATCAAAGGCGATTTAAACGGTTTTCACGGGCAAACGTTTATAGGACCCTTCATCGCTATTACGGGTATCTGTGTTGTTTTCAATTTTTTCAGAAAGCATGAGGAGTCGTTCCGGCAGACAACCGTAATGGGCAGGACGCTGCAGTACATAGGAAAAAGGACATTGGACGTTTATTTGCTGCATTATTTCTTCCTCCCGTGGCATTTGGAGTTCGTGGGCGATTTCTTCAGGGCCAACTTCAATCCTCTGGTGGAATTCGTCGTCTCTATCCTGTTGTCGCTTATAGTAGTGGGTGCGTGTCTTGTGATGAGCAATGTGATACGCACGAGCGAAACCTTGGGACATTGGCTCTTCGGGGTGAAAAGGCGCAGCGAATGACTTTCCGCAAATATTCTGTTTGTTTCTGGGGAACAAGGATAAGTTATGCCTCCACCTGCAAGAGTTTTATCCTTATCTGTGTGTGAAGCATAGCTTTACCTCATGCGAAGCGTTGCTCTGCCAACCTTATGCCCCTTGCCATACGACCTCACGCCCCTTGCCATACGTCCCTATGCCCCTTGGCATACGACCGTGCGGCAAGGGGTGTGAGATTGGTGAAAGGGCACTTTGTGAATGCCTGAGCGTAGTTTCAGGAAACGAATGCTAGTCTTTCAAACAGCCAATGGGTACTACATAAATGCCGTCCTTGCGCTGATAAGCATAGTCACCTACTGCGGTGAGTATCATCATGAAAGATGGTGCTTTCATTTTCGTTGTGTCTATCTTTGAAGCCAATTTTGTCAGGGTGGAAACACCTTTCTCTATGGCTTGCGCTCCGCCTAACTTGATTTCAATGAGGCCATACGAGCCATTGCGAAGGTGGAGTACGGCATCACATTCCAATCCGTTTTTGTCCCGATAGTGGTAAACATTGCCGTCTATGGAATCGGCATAAACACGGAGGTCGCGTACGCATAATGTTTCAAACAGTAACCCAAAGGTCTCCAAATCATTGATGAGGTCGTTGGGCCCCAGACCTAATGCCGCAACGGCTATAGAAGAATCCACGAAATACCGTGTTTCGGCAGAGCGTATGGCGGTTTTGCTGCGCAGATTGGGATTCCATGCAGGCATATCCTCGATGACGAAAATCTTTTTAAGTGCGCCGATGTAATTCATGACTGTTTTTTCTGCCAGACTATCATCGTCATTCTCAGTCATGTCCTGTCGGATAGCCCCGACACTCACCTGTCCTCCTTGTGAACGGGCATAAGATCGTAGGAGAAGTTTGGTGCGTTCACTGTTTCTTGTTACTTCATCAACCCTCGATACATCTGTTTTTACGATGGCATCATAATAATCGTATGCTTGACGCAGGGCGGCACGATTGTTTTTAGAAATGGCACTTGGCCATCCTCCACGACAAACCAAGAATGCAATGTCTTCCAGCTTTAGTTTATTGTACCCTTCGATGTCGGCTCCTCCTTTGAAAAGTTGGCTTATACTGACTTCTCCTGTCGATTCCTCAGATTCCCATAGCGACATGGGGCGCATGGTAATCCATGCAAAACGTCCTGTTCCTGTATGGTGGATCCTTTCTGTGGATGCCGGTACTGCAGAACCTGTCAAAATGAATTGCCCCTCTTCTCTCCGGTGGTCTACTTCAAATCGGATGGCATCCCAAATTTGAGGAATGATTTGCCATTCGTCTATTAGCCGGGGATTTTCTCCTTTGAGGAGCATCTTCGTTTTCAATTCCGCCATTTCAAGATAGTTGTTTTGATTGTCGGGGTCTGCCATATACAACACGCTTTTGGATTGTTGCTCGGCTGTCGTAGTTTTTCCACACCATTTGGGACCTTCTATTAGAACTGCGCCGACCTCTTCCAGTCTATATTCCAGCAATTTATCCGCTATTCTCTTTTTGTATTCTTTCATGCCTGTCTGCTTCTGGTTTTCTGCAAAAGTACGAGAAAGGTTTCGAATAATCAAATGTTTTTGGAATTCTTTTACAGCGTTTGGCTGTATTTTGTTACCGTGTTTGGCTGAATTTCATTACCGTGTTTGGCCGTATTTCTTTACAGCGTTTGGCTGGTAATGCTTTTGTCTACCTCTTTGGCTCCCCGACAAAAGAAAAAAGACGGCTGACACTCTATGAGTTGTCAGCCGTCTTCAGTACCCAGAGCCGGGGTCGAACCGGCACGGGTTGCCCCACTGGTGTTTGAGACCAGCGCGTCTACCGATTCCGCCATCTGGGCTTAATGCGGTGCAAAGGTAATACTATTTTCTCCAAACAACAAATTTTTGTGGGTAAAATGTGCGTGCGGTTCACGGTTTGGCGGCGATTGGAAAATGAGTCGGTATGATTTGCGGCTTGTGTTTTTGGGGTGTTACTGTTTCCCGGAAAGGGAGCAAGTTGTAGTATAACGTGTGCTTTGCCAATCGATTATCGTACGATGCACAATCGTTTATCGTACGATAAGAGGTTGTGTATCGTACGATGTGAGGTCGTGCATCGTACGATGTACGGTCGGAAAACCAAACGTCTGTCAGCCGTGATGCCGCAGTATAAAAAAACATAAATACTTGCGGATGTGCTGAAAACAAAGTAATTTAGTGGGCGGTTAAAGGAAACCTTGTTACTCGTATCTAATGTATTTAATGAGATGAACAACTATAGCGAAAACAACTATTGCCTGATTCTCGCAGGAGGAAAGGGCAAACGCCTCTGGCCGGTGAGCCGGGAGGATATGCCCAAGCAGTTTCTTGATTTCTTCTCCTCCGGGCAGACACTGCTGCAGCAGACCTATGCGAGGATGAAACGCTTTATAGCCCCCGAGAATATTCTCGTTGCTACAAATGCCGGCTACGAAGACATCGTGAAGGAACAGCTGCCGGAGGTAAGCCCCGGCAACGTGCTCCTCGAGCCTGTCAGCCGCAACACTGCCCCCAGCGTGGCATGGGCCACGTTCCGTATACTCCACCGCAACCCGGAGGCGAGACTCGTCGTGGTGCCGTCGGACCAGATGATAACTGACGAGGGAAACCTTGAAAGAAACATTTGCGACGCACTGGAATGGGCTGCCTGCCACGACGTTCTGCTTGCCATGGGCGTGAAGCCCACAAGGCCCGAGCCGGGATACGGCTACATACAGGTGGGCGACGCCACGGAGGCGGACAATATATATAAGGTGAAGAGCTTTACGGAGAAGCCGGAGCGCGAATTTGCCCGGATGTTCGTGCGGAGCGGCGAATTCTATTGGAATACGGGCATCTTCATCGCCTCCTGCGCCAGTTTCAGACAAAGTCTGGAAAAATTCTTCCCGCAGGTGCTGCGCACCATCGACGCGCCGGAGGTGGAATACACCGTTGAGGCGGAGGAGAAATGTATAGAGGAGAACTTCTCCGCCTATCCCAACCTCTCCATCGACTACGGCATACTGGAGAAGAGCGGCAACGTGTATGTGATGCAGTGCTCGTTCGGCTGGGCAGACCTCGGCACATGGCACTCCGTCTACGAGTCGATGAGCCGCGGCGACGGCGACAATGTGGTGGTCGGCAAGAGGACGCTGCTCGACAACTGCCACGGCAATATAGTGAAAATCCCCGACGACCATGTGGCGGTGCTCAACGGACTCGACGGATATATCGTGGCGGAGAAAGGCAACGTGCTCCTCGTGTGCAGGAAAGAGGACTCCTCGGCTCTCGTGAGGAAATACGCCGCACAGGTGCAGCTGGAACAGGGCGAAGAGTTTGTGTAACTATGACAAAGAACTGATATAATGGGAAAAGCAAAGAAAAGAAGAATCGTGACGGCGTTCGTTGCCCTGCTCTGCATGGTGACAGGCGCAAAGGCTGAGAACTATCCTTACCGGTCGGACTATCTGTGGGTGACGGTGCCCGACCACGCCGACTGGCTCTACAAGACGGGCGAGAACGCCGCCGTGGACGTGCAGCTCTACAAATACGGGGTGCCCGTGACGTGCAAGGTGGAATATGAAATCTGCGACGACATGCTCCCTGCCGACAGCAGGGGAGAGGCAAGGATAGTGAACGGGAAATGCCGTATCGCCGTGGGCACACGCAGGAAGCCGGGCTTCCGCGACCTCTTCCTTACCGCCACCGTGGACGGAAAGAAATACCGCCACCACGTGAAGGTGGGGTTTGATGCCGACAAGATAACGCCCTATACCAAGGAACCTGCCGACTTTGCCGCTTTCTGGCAGCGCAACGTGGACGAGATGCAAAAGTCGAAGCTTAGCTATACCCTTGAGGACGCCCCGGAATACACCACCGGCAAGATGACCTGCCAGCTGCTCAAGCTCGAAACCGCCGGAGGACACAGCATCTACGCATACCTGTTCTTGCCCAAGGACAAGCCGGCGGGGAGCTGCCCCATAGTGATATGTCCGCCGGGCGCCGGCATAAAGACGATAAAGGAGCCGCTGCGCCACAGGTATTACGGCGAAGGCGGATGTATAAGGCTGGAGATGGAAATCCACGGCCTTGACCCGCGCTTGCCCAAGTCGCGCTTCGATGAGATAGGTAAACTCTTCAGTCAGACAAACTCCTCCAGCTATTTCTCATTCGGCATGGACAACCGCGACAGGTATTACATGAAGAACGTGTATCTGGGACTCGTGCGCGCCATAGATTTCGCCACCTCCTTGCCGCAGTGGGACGGGCGCAACGTGGTGATGCAGGGCGGCAGTCAGGGCGGCGCGCTCTCGTTGGTGACTGCCGGGCTCGACAAGAGGGTCACGCTCTGCGTGGTGAACCATCCGGCACTGAGCGACATGGCCGGCTATCTCGAAAAGGGGCGCACCGGCGGCTATCCGCATTTCAAGGTGAAGGACGGTCCGCTGACAACGGAGACGGCAAAGGTGCTGGCATATTATGACGTGGTGAATTTCTCGCGCCACGTGTCGTGCCCCGTCTACATGACATGGGGCTACAACGACATCACCTGTCCGCCTACAACGAGCTATGCCGTGTGGAACACGCTGAAATGCCCGAAGGAGTCTCTCGTCACGCCCATCAACGAGCACTGGACTTCCGACGCCACCGAATACGGCCAGTTTGAATGGATAATGAAACACCTGAAGTAATGCGCACAAACAAACAGGGCTGGAGAAAAGCGGAATGGTTTTTCTCCGGCCCTGTTGCCAATACGCCCAGTATGTGAATAACAAAAGAGGGTCAAGAAATTCCATTTGAATTCTTGACCCTCTTTGAGAATGTCGGGATGACTGGACTCGAACCAGCGACCACACGCCCCCCAGACGTGTACGCTAACCAACTGCGCTACATCCCGATTGATGCTTGGCCAAACCTGTTCTTCGGTTTAGCGACTGCAAAATTACTCACTTATTCTGAAACCTGCAAACTTTTCACAAGCTTTTTTTTATTTTGATCCTTTCGAATTGCCGCCGCCCTTCTTCTCGTCGTCGTTCACGATGCTGCGTTCCACCTTCTTCACGCCGCTTTCGAGTTTGCCGATGCGGAAGCTCGCAGAGATGGCGAACCTTTGGTGGTGGAACTTGACGCTTGGCGAGGTCTTGAAGTTCGAACCGGAATAGTTGCTCCTGAACGTGAAGTATTTCTGGAAGGGATTGTCGGCGGCGAGTGTGATGCTGAGCCTGTCTTTCAGCATCTTTTTCGTTACCGAGAAGCTGTGCATGAAATACTCGTCCGTGTTGCCCTGCAGGTTTATCTGTGGTGTCTGCTTGTAGACGGATGCAGAGACCGTCCATGTCTTGGCTATCGTCTGCTGTATGTTGGCGTAGACCGACAAGTTCCATCCGTGGTTCTTCAGGCCCTGGCCGTCGCTCAGATGGTTGTATCCGCCCCAGGCGTTTACGGTAATCCTTGTGTCGGTGAACGGTGTCCAACTGGCGTATCCGGTGAAGCTTAGGTTCTGCGACTTGCCTATATTCTGATATGTGGTGTACATTATCTGTCGTCCCGACGGGTTTTCAAGTCCGGCGATGTCCCTGTCGTTCATCATGCTCATCACGCTTTCGATACTGTTGTTCGTGAAACTGTACGTGGCGCTGAGGCTGTAGCTCAGTTTCTGTTTGAAGCTGTTGAACTGCAGTGCCACGGCGTGGTTCTTTTCCGAAACGAGGTTGGAGTTGCCCTGGCTCACCGACTGGATGTTGCTGTCGTCGAGATACGGGTTGAGGTACCAGATGCCGGGGCGGTTGATGCGCATGGAGTAGGAGAGCGACATGTTGGAGGTGTCGCTGAACTTGTAGCCGACCTTCGCCGACGGCACGAGGTCGTCGAAATTCTTTGAGAAGTCTGTCCCCTTGCCCAGCAGGTATGTCACCTTCTGCAGCGTGTGCTCATAGCGCAGTCCCAGGCGTGCCGACCATTTGTCCAGCGACAGTCCGTAGCCGGCGTAGGCGGCGAAGATGTCGTTGCGGTGCTTGAAATGCGAACTGTTCTCTTCGTCGTAGGCGTATTCGTCGCCGCCGTTTTCCGGGATGTTGTATTTGTCGTTGGTAGACTTGTTCTGCCGCAGGATGTATTTCGCGCCCGTTTCCAGCGTGTGGTGTTTGGCGAATGGAGTGGTGTAGTCTATCTGGAACGTCTGTTCCATGCTGTTGCCGTCGCCGTCGGCATATTGGTTCTTCACGCTCCGCAGATAGTCGGTCCATGCCTCGCCGGCCTTCATGCTGTCGTATGTCTGGCGGTTCTTGCTTTTGGACGGCGTGGATTCTATGCGGTAGGAAAAAGTGAGCAGCCGGTCCTTCACGTTCTTGAACGACCGCTGATAGTCGAGTCCGCCGCTGATGTCGCTGAACGACCCCTCGCTGCGGGAGCGTCCGGCGTAGCTGTACATGTCGGCGGGCGGCGACGGAATGTAAGCCCGTGTGTCGCTCTCGCTGTTAGCCTTGTATAGATAGCCGCCGGCGGAGAACGAGGCGGTGACCAGCCGCAGCGAGTCAATCTCGTAGCTCGCCTCCAGCGATCCGCTGTGCCATTGGCTCTTTGTGTTCGACGAACTGTTGTAGTCCGTCTGCTGTGTCACGTTGCCGCTGTCGTCGATAACCTGCTGTACGTTGCCGCCGTATTGAGGCTTCTCGTTGTTGAAGCTGTTGTTGTAGTTGAGGCTCACCGTCAGCTTGTCTTTCTTCACCGTGGCGAAAACACCGCCGCCGCCTCCGTCGGTCTGTCCGCGCAGCGTGAATGTGGCGGAGTATCCCTCGGGTCCTTTGCCCTCGGTAATGATGTTGAGGATGCCGCCCACGCCCTCCGCGTCGTATTTCGGCCCCGGGTTCGTTATCACCTCTATCTTCTTTATGCCCGATGTTGGCATGCTTTTCAACACCTCTTTGGGGTTGTTTGTCATCATGTTGCTCGGCTTGCCGTTCACGTAGACCTTGAACGACGTGCTGCCGTTCACCTTTATGTTGTCCTGTCCGTCCACCGTCACCATGGGTACTTTCTTGAGCATGTCCATCACGGTGCTTACCTTCGACTCCGGGTCGTCCTCTATGTTGTATGTCAGTTTGTCGATTTCCGCCTTGACGAGAGGTTTGTATGCCACCACCTCCACGCCTTTAAGCTCCGTCTTGCTGTCTGTGACGGGTAGTCTGCCAAGGTCGATTACCTTGTCGGTGCGCCCCACGGTGAAGTCGCGGCGTATGTCGTTCCTTCCCATCGACCTCACCACGAGAGTGTATTTCCCTTCTCCCTTGGCGGTAATGTTGAATTTGCCGTCTGCGTCGGTCGTTGCCAACTTCAGCGGTTTGCCGTCGCCGCCTTGCCTTATGATGCTGAGCGTGGCGTACGGCTCTCCTGCATTTGTAGTCGAGTCGGCAACGATGCCCTTGACGCTGTATTCGTGTGATTTTTCCTGTGCCGTTGCACTTGTAGCTGCCGCCACCAGTGCAATGGCGAAAACCGTCTTTCCTGTGAAATCCATTATGTATATCCTCTCTCTCCGCTTGCAGTGACTGTATGTGTGGAGCCTTGTCGCTATTATACCTTATGGGCGGCGCTTTGTAGCTCCGCCGTTGCAAAGTAACGACGAATTATCCGTTTTTCTTGAAGTTTGCTTGATTTCTTACGTCTTATTAACACAATTTTAATGGATGTTGCAGAAGCACGGCTTATAATATTGGCATAAATAAAGCCCGTGAAAGTCAAAGCGACTTTCACGGGCTTTAATATGTATTGTAATTCGTATTTTCGCAAATGCTATTTGCGCTTGAGATATTCGTCCACCTTTGCTGCTGTGGCTTTTCCGCTCGCCATGGCCCTCACCACGAGCGAGGCTCCGTTGGCTGCGTCGCCTGCCACAAACACATTGTCCGCGAATTTGGGCTGCTCCGGCTTGAGGAAGCCCATGGCGAGCAATACAATCTCCGCCTTTATCACCTCGGGCTTGCCTGCCTCCACCATTATCGGCCTGCCGCCGTCGGGGTTCGGCTTCCAGTCAATCTGCTGCACCTCCACGCCGGTAAGCTTGCCGTCCTTGCCGATAAAGCGCAGCGAGTTGATGTTCCAGCGTCTCTCGCAACCCTCCTCGTGGCTCGATGTGGTCTTGAGCGTGCGCGGCCAGTTGGGCCACGGGTTGTTGGGGTCTTCCGGTCCCTCCACGGGCTTTGGCATGATTTCAATCTGCGTCACGCTCTTGCAGCCCTGTCTGTGGGCCGTTCCGATGCAGTCGCTTCCCGTGTCGCCGCCGCCGATAACGAGCACGTTCTTGCCCTTTGCCGTGACGAGCTCCTCCTTGGAGAATTCAGCCCCGTCGAGGATGCGGTTCTGCTGCGACAGCATTTCGAGTGCGAAATGCACGCCCTTCAGCTCGCGTCCGGGAATCTTGAGGTCGCGCGCCGTGGGCGTTCCCGTGGCGATGACATAGGCGTCGAAGCCCTCGGGCAGTTTCTCGGGGTCGATGTCTGCGCCGAAACGGAATTCTATGCCTTCCTGCTTCAGGATGTCGATGCGGCGGTCGATGATGGCCTTGTTGAGCTTGAAGTTGGGTATGCCGTAGCGGAGCAGTCCGCCGGGGTTCTCGTTCTTGTCGAAAACCGTCACCTTGTACCCCATCTGGTTAAGCCTTGTCGAGGCCACCAGTCCTGCCGGGCCGCAGCCAACCACTGCCACCGTCTTGCCGTTCCGCTCGGGGATGTTCACCCTCACGTAGTTCTCCTTGTAGGCATGTTCCGTTATGGCAGCCTCGTTCTCGCGGTTTGTGGTAGGCTCGTGGTCGGTGAGGTTGAGCACGCACGCCTTCTCGCAGAGAGCCGGACATATTCTTCCGGTGAACTCGGGGAAGTCGTTGGTGTCGTTGAGCAGTCGGTAAGCCAGTTCCCAGTCGCCCTTATACAGGGCATCGTTCCATTCCGGTGCCTTGTTGCCCAGCGGGCAGGCCCAGTGGCAGAACGGCACGCCGCAGTCCATGCAGCGCGAAGCCTGTGTGCGGCGGTCTTTTTCGTTGAGGGTCTGCTCCACCTCTCCGAAATCATGAATACGGTCATGCACCGGTCTATATCCCGCCTCCTGGCGGTGTGTTGTCAAAAATGCTTTTGGATTTCCCATTTTCTTTAACCTTTTAAGGATTAACGCTTGATATCAATAGTCACGCTGCATGTCGGCGATTTTCTGCTGCAGCTTCTTCACCTGTTCCTCTTGCAGCACCCTCTTGTATTCGATGGGCACCACTTGGATGAAGTCCTCCACATAGCGGTTCCAGTCGTCGAGCATGGTGCGCGCGAGTTTCGACCCGGTGTAGAGATAGTGCTGGCGTATCAGCTCGTGGAGTTCCTTGCGGTAGTTGCTGTCTTCCACGAGGTTTATCTCCACCATGTCCATGTTGCAGAAATAGTCGAAGTTGTGGTTCTTGTCCCACACGTAGGCCACGCCGCCGCTCATTCCGGCCGCGAAGTTGCGTCCCGTTTCGCCGAGCACCACCACGCGTCCGCCTGTCATGTATTCGCAGCAGTGGTCGCCGGCGCCTTCCACCACGGCGATGGCGCCGGAGTTTCTCACGGCGAAGCGTTCTCCCACTTTTCCGTTGATATACAGCTCACCGCTCGTCGCGCCATAAAGACCGGTATTGCCGGCGATGATGTTGTCCTCGGCGTTGAAGTTGCTCCTCACCGGCGGCAGGATAGCGATGCGTCCTCCGCAGAGGCCCTTTCCGAAATAGTCGTTCGTCTCGCCCTCGAGCTTGAAGTTGATGCCCTTGACGAGGAAAGCTCCGAAACTCTGTCCGGCACTGCCCTTGAACTTCACGTTGATAGTGGCGTCGGGCAGACCCTCCTCGCCGTATTTCTGTGCCACCATTCCGCTGAGCATCACGCCCGTGGCGCGGTCGGTGTTCTTTATGGCGTAGTCGAGGTTCACCTCCTCCTGGGTGTCGATGGCCTTTTGTGCCGAACGTATAATCTGCTGGTCGAGGATATTCGAGAGGTCGTGTATCTGCTCCGTGCTGTGGTAGAGCGAGCAGTTGCCCTCCTCCTTGTGGAGCAGGCGCGAGAAGTCGAGCATCGAAGCCTTGCTCCCTTTCTCCCTGTCCTTCACCTGCAGCAGTTCGGTGTGTCCCACGATGTCGTCGAGCTTGGTGTAGCCCATTTCTGCGAGGTATTCGCGCACCTCCTGTGCGAGGAACGTGAAATAGTTCACCAGATATTCGTATTTGCCGGTGAAATGCTTGCGCAGTTCCGGGTTCTGCGATGTCACGCCGAGCGGACACGTGTTGAGGTTGCACTTGCGCATCATGACGCATCCGAGAACGATGAGCACGAGAGTGCCGAAGGCATATTCCTCCGCTCCGAGCAGAGCCATGATGATGACGTCGCGCCCGGTCTTGAGCTGTCCGTCCACCTGCAGGCGCACCTGTCCGCGCAGCCCGTTCTTCATCAGCGTCTGCTGCGTCTCGCTCAGTCCTATCTCCGGCGAAATTCCGGCAAAGCGCATGCTTGATGCCGGCGAGGCACCTGTTCCGCCCTCAGCTCCTGAGATTACTATGAGGTCGGCTTTTGCCTTTGCCACTCCGGCGGCGATTGTTCCCACGCCGCTCTCCGCCACGAGCTTCACGCTGATGGCAGCCTTGGGGTTCACGTTCTTCAGGTCGAATATGAGCTGGGCCAAGTCCTCTATCGAGTAGATGTCGTGGTGCGGCGGGGGCGAGATGAGCGAGATGCCGGGAATGGAGTGCCTCGTCTTGGCGATAATCTCGTTCACCTTGAAGCCCGGCAGCTGTCCGCCCTCTCCGGGCTTTGCTCCCTGTGCCACCTTTATCTGCAGCTCCTCGGCGTTCACCAGATATTCCGTCGTCACGCCGAAGCGGCCGGAAGCAATCTGCTTTGTCTTGCTCGACAGAGATATTCCGTCTACGGAGCTGTGGAAACGCTCGTTGTCCTCGCCTCCCTCTCCGGTGTTGGAACGCGCTCCCAGCTTGTTCATCGCAAGGGCTATTGCCTCGTGCGCCTCGATGGACAGTGCGCCGAAGCTCATGGCACCAGTCACGAAATGCTTCACGATGCTCTCCACCGGCTCGACCTTGTCGATGTCGATGGGGTTGCGGCGGAAGCCGAGGAAATCGCGGATGAATATCGGACTTTCCTTTTCGTCCACGAGTTTCGCGTATTCCTTGTATTTATTGTAGTTGCCTGTGCGCGTGGCGAGTTGCAGCGTGGCTATCGTCTGCGGGTCCCAGGCGTGTTTTATTCCGTCTTTGCGGTAATGGAACTGCCCCAGATTGGGCAGGAAATCCGGTTTGCGCGTCATGCCGAAAGCCTTGTCGTGCAGGCGTATGGCGTCGCGCGCTATTGTTTCCAGACCTATGCCGCCGATAGTGGATACCTCGGTGCCGAAATAGTTTTTGAGCAGACTTTCCGACAGTCCGATGCTCTCGAAAATCTTCGCCCCGCGGTAGGAGCGTATGGTGGAGATACCCATCTTCGCCATTATCTTGAGCAAGGCTTTCTTTACGGCCTTGATGTAGTTGGCCTCCGCCGTGGCGTAGTTCTCCTGTATCTTTCCTCGCTTCACGAGGTCGTCGAGGATGGCGAACGTCATATACGGGCACAGTGCCGACGCTCCGTAGCCGAGGAGCAGTGCCGCGTGCATCGTCTCGCGTATCTCGCCGCTCTCCACGATGAGGGCGGTCTGCACGCGCTTGCCCACGGATATGAGGTAGTGGTGTACGGCACTGACAGCCAGCAGCGACGGTATGGCGGCGTGGCCTGCATCCACGGCGCGGTCGCTGAGTATGATGTAGTTGTAACCCTCGTCCACGCTCTTCTCCGCATCCTTGCACAGGCGGTCGAGAGCCTCGCGCAGTCCGTCCTCCCCCTTGCTGCATTCAAACAGGATGGGCAGCTTCACGGTGTTGAAGCCCTTGTAGCGTATGTTGCACAGGATGTCGAGCTGCGTGTTGGTGAGCACGGGGTGGGGCAGGCGCACCATCTTGCAGTTCGACTCGTCGGGCGAGAGGATGCCCGAACCCACGCGGCCGATGTATTCGGTGAGCGACATCACGAGGTTCTCCCTTATGGAGTCGATTGCGGGGTTGGTGACCTGTGCGAACTGCTGGCGGAAATAGTTGAAGAACACCTGCGGCCTGTCGCTCAGCACGGCGAGCGGCGTGTCGTTGCCCATTGCCGCCGTGGGCTCCTGGGCGTTGATACACATCGGCACGATGGTGTCGTCGATGTCCTCCTTGCCGTAGCCGAAGAGAACCTCGTGCTCGATGAGCTTGTCCACGCTGTTGTCAACCTTTCTTCCGCTCTTGAGCTTCTCCAGCTGGATGCAGTTGGTCGACAGCCATTTGCGGTACGGGTGTTCGTCGGCGAGCTTTTCCTTTATCTCGCCGTCGTAGTATATCTTTCCTTCCTGTGTGTCGATGAGCAGTATCTTTCCCGGCTGCAGTCGTCCCTTCTCGGCAATCTCCGACGGGTCGAAGTCCATCACTCCCACCTCCGATGCCACAACCATGGTGTCATTCTTCGTGATTGTGTATCTTGCGGGGCGCAGACCGTTGCGGTCGAGCATACCTCCGGCGAAGCGTCCGTCGCTGAACAGCAGCGCCGCCGGACCGTCCCATGGTTCCATCAGGATGGAGTGGTATTCGTAGAATGCCTTCAGCTCTTCGGATATGGGGTTCTTGTCGTTGAAGCTCTCCGGCACCATGATGCTCATGGCATGGGGCAGCGACAGTCCGCTCATCACGAAGAACTCGAACACGTTGTCGAGACTCGCCGAGTCGCTCATGCCGGGCTGCACGATGGGGCTAAGGTTGCGGGTGTCGCCCAGTGCCGGACTGCTCAACACGCTCTCCCTTGCCTGCATCCATGCGCGGTTTCCGCGGATGGTGTTAATCTCGCCGTTGTGTGCCAGCAGGCGGAACGGCTGTGCCAGGCTCCATGTGGGGAATGTGTTGGTGGAGAAACGCGAGTGTACGAGGGCGAGGCCGCTCGTGAAATAGCTGTTGGTGAGGTCGGGGAAATACTGCCTCACCTGCATACTCGAGAGCATACCCTTATACACGATGTTCCTGCTCGACAGCGAGCAGATATAGAAATCCTTGTCGTTTACCCGTTTCTCTATCTTTTTCCTTATTATATATAAGGTGCGCTCAAACACCGCCACTTTGTCGTCGGTGACTCCCGTCACGAACACCTGCTTTATGTCCGGCTCGTTTGCCAGTGCCGTCTCGCCGAGGCAGGCCTGGTTTGTCGGCACATTGCGCATGTGCATGAGCGAGAGGCCCTCGCGCTCAATCTCCTCAATCATGATGCTCAGGATGCCCTGCTGCTTCTTTTCGTCTTTGGGCAGGAAGACGAGTCCCGTGCCGTATTTCCCTTTCTCCGGCACCGGTATTCCCTGGAGCAGTATGAACTCGTGTGGAATCTGAAGCATTATTCCCGCACCGTCTCCAGTCTTGTTGTCGGCTCCCTCAGCGCCGCGGTGGCGCATGTTTTCCAGCACTTTCAGCGCATTGTCCACCAGTTCGTGGCTCTTGTTGCCGTGTATGTTGACAACCATGCCCACGCCACAGGCGTCATGCTCGTTGCTGGAAGAATACAATCCATTTCCCATATCTCAGTTTCGTTTAAATAGTAAAACCGTTTGTTTTATTGTCAAGTTGGTTGCAAAAATAGTAAAAAAGTTTCAATCCGACAATGCTTTCCCTTATTATTGTTGCTTTTTCTTTTGATATTGATAAAACGGAGGAAAAAAGTTTAAAACTATAACAGAAAACAAAGAATTTATGCAAAAATGTACTGCGCAGCTTATAAATCGTTACTCCAAGAGCTTTGGTTGCGGACAGCAAGTCATTCGGGCCGGTCACCTTTCTTGTGCGTTTGTCACGGGCAAAGCACCGCTCTGCTTGCCTCGCACCAATTGCCGCACGGTCGTATGGCAAGGGGCATACGATTGTATGGCAAGGGACATACGACCTCATGGCAATTGGTGTAAGACCGGCAAAGCAATGCTGAGCTCATTGCGTTGTAGCCGTTGGTAACACAATTCTTTACTTTCTCTCATCGTTAGTTTGTTGTGAACGGCAAAGCAAACACTCGACAGTATGACTAAGGCTTCGTACAACGAGCACTTTTGAAATAACCACTTTCAAAAACGATTCGCAGTGCTCAAATTTTTATTTGAAATGCTTGTGCATATAAAATATTTTACATTACTTTGCACAAGCATGCCAATCTTTAATAAACGATGAAAAAACTACTAGCCACAATATTGTTGTTGATTTGTTGTTCTGGTATTGTCTGCCGGGAAAGTTCGGCTGGATTTTGTCCGTTGCCAGGTGTGGAGGATGCACCTTTTAACAATAGCAATGAAGGTGATAAAGACACTGTAGCGGTGAGCAGGATTCCAAGCACAGTATCAGACATAGTCGATGGTATCGTTCCGCCGTCACCGTCTGTAAGGGGAATGTGCAAATATGGAGAAATCCCAATTGGATATGCAACAGGTACAGTTGATATCACAATCCCGTTATACACACTGAAATGTGGGGAGTTGGAACTTCCGATAAGCCTGTCTTACCACGGCGGTGGAATTAAAGTGGATGAAAATGCTTCTTTCGTGGGACTGGGATGGACTTTGAACGCAGGCGGCAGTATTGGCGTGAATGTTGTGGGGAGTAACGATAGTTACACGGGAACTAATTTTGAAATTCCGTCATACCAAGACATGAGACAGACTTATGACGTGAAATGCCCGTATGATATCGGCGAACTCACGGCGATGTCGCGGATGGACTTACAACCAGATATACATTCATATAATTTCTGCGGTTATAGCGGACAGTTCGTGTTTGATATGCAGGAAAGGAAATTTTATGACATCTCTGGAAACAAAACCGTGAATTGGCGCACGTTCAGTGACAAAAGCTATACCCGCAACTTGTTGGCGGCAAAGGACAACCGGGGCAATGACTATGTCTTTTCAGTATTTGAAACATGCGTTACTTCAATTTCCGGGCATTCAAGGAACTTAACTACGGCATGGCACCTCACGAAGATGAAGAGCGTTAATCTTTACGACTCAATATTGATAGACTACGAAACATACAAAGAGACCGAGCGTATAAGGCAAGCCACGTCACTTGTGTTCGGAATAAACAAGGAAGATTGGGAAACGGGCGTTTTGGTAAATGCTGAAAAAAGAATAGTACTTGGTAGTGCGCACCCTTATGCCACAGGATATAGAGACTATTGGACAAAAAAAATAAAAAGAATCAATGCGAGCAATGGCGCCCGCGTCACGTTTGACTATTCTGAATGCCGCGAAGACCTGTACGGAAAGGACGAAAGTGCGAAAGCTGCACTTTTGGAGGCCATAACGGTTTACGACATGGACGGGAAACGGATAAGGAAATGGACTTTCGACTATGGCTATTTCCGCTCGTACATATCAAGTGACGATGATGAAACCGCCAACTGTCGCCTAAAACTCATATCGCTGAACGAATACGGGGAGGATAATTCCACATGCCTGCCGTACAAGTTTAACTATTACGGCGAGGCAGAAGACGAACCGCAAATGCCTTACAAATATTCATATGCGGGGAAAGATGCCTGGGGGTACTGCAACGGCAGGCCTGAAAAACTTGATGCTGACGATTACCTTAAGGCATTCCCCAATTTTTCTGGATATTCCTTCTACCGCATAAAACAGAGAAAAGACCATTGGACTGACTTCGAAAATATGTGCACAAAATACGAAAAGCCAATATTGGCTGCATATACGCAGGGAGAAAATAAAAATGCCAATGGTCTGTATGTGCATGCCTACGCCCTAAAAAAGATAACATATCCAACTGGTGGCTACTCAAGGTTTGTATATGAACTAAACCAATTCACAACCTTAGACAATGCCACAGGCAAGAACGACGGTGCGGTTCTGGTAGGAGGATTCGGTCCAGGTGTACGCATAAAGGAAATATTTACCAGTTGTAACGGGTATGATGAAACGAAGAGGTCTTTCCACTATTCAATAGGCGAGCTGATGAGCCGTCCGCATTTTATCAAGAGAAGGATTTATCAATACAATGCCTACAGACCTTATGAAATGATATACCCAAGCGGTTCAACGTATCATTATGAAGACAGGACTGAATCTCCAGAGGTTATCAGTTATCTTGAGATGTTTTCATCCCCTTGTAACGTGTCGGCTATTAGCGGTGCAAACTCTATCGGGTACCCCCGGGTGACGGAATGCCTGCCCAACGGAAACCGCAACGAATACGATTTTGCTCCACTTTACCTTGACTTCAACAATGACAACATGATGGAAAAAGGAATGCCGTTTGCCGGGTTTAACGGTTTTGTCGGAATTTTGGAGGATGATTTGGAATTTCCTTTGTACCAATATGTTGACCAGGAAGCAAAAGACGAGTATGCTACGTTTAATTCTACAGGGTACGGGCAAATGAATCAAATCACAGATGAGCGATATTTCGATTTTGACGGTTACTGCGGCACTTTTTTCTACCGCGGCATGCCAATATGTCTAAGAATGTTCGATTCAAACGGCAACATTGCCAGCATGACAGAATATTCTTATGACGTAAAAACTTTACACCTTGTACCTAGCATGGAAGTAAAGCCGCACATTAATTGGCAAGGGTTCAGCAACCCGGCTTATTCGTTTCGGGTAAGTCATATTGTAGTCGGTGAAGCTCAATTGGCAAATAAGAAAACCTTTACATACTCAGGAACTAATAGTGTAAAAGAAGAGGAACGTTACGGTTACAACGACAACGGGCTATTGGTCTGGAAAGCGTTTTGCAATTCAGCCGGAGATACGATAATGGAGAAAACGACGTATCCTAACGATATGGCATATGGGGAGGTTTACAAAAAGATGACGGAGCGAAATATGTTGTCGTTCCCGATAGAAAACATTGTCTATAATAACTCCGCAGTCACGAAATCAACATTGACCACTTATTTTGAATGGGAGAATTCCATTTACCCCTGGAGCATTTATTGTTATCGCCCCAATAAACCCGATTTGCATTTTGTCGCTTTCTGTGGAAAAACACTAGGTTGTTATGGCCTTCCCGAGCTTACAATAAATGAGTACGTCCACGGCAGAATATGCAATTACACGCTGAAGGACGGAATAGAAAGGTCATATATGTGGGGATATAACTGGGAATATCCGGTAGTGGAGGTTACGGGAATATCCTACCATGAATTTGTCGCTGCATTGAAACCTAAATACTTGTCTGGTAAAATTAAACTAGGTGAAAACGATATGCTTGATTTGTTTTCTGTCCTAAGGAAATGGAATGCGAGGATTTTCGCTTATCATCCACAAATCGGCACTTATAAATCAACATCGCTTAATGGCGGTCTGAACGAATACCACTATGACAATTTTGGAAGACTTGCATCCGTTTACAGGGGTACCTTGTTTACGGGACAAGAACTGCGCGAACAATATACATATCATCTGAAAACAAAATAATAACGATATGGATGTTTTAAAATTGACTATTTCTGTATTGGTTGTAGCATGCACGTTATTATCTTGCTCGTTACAGAAGACCACCGTTTACAAACCGTACAAAGACGTGTATGTTCTTGATACGGTTTGCGTATGCGATTCGGGTAATCCTGATTTGACGGCGTGTAAATTCAAGTCCTTGAGGTTTGATACTTGCGTTGTGATATGTAACCCTGTTGTGGCGGAGTACGGAGGGGTTTATTTCCTGTTCTCCGAGAAAAATTCGCCACAGGATTTTGAAGATGTGGGATTTTATTTCGGCTCGAATTCCAACATATACTGTTCGGACGAGGGCTTCAATTTGAACCGCAACAACTTGCACCTTTATAAGCGGGTAAGTGGCAATGTCTCGTTATACAAGTTCAACGAAATGCCCAAATGCTTGCTTATGTTGCTTGTGAACATGGATATGTTTGAAAAGCTGCAAATGGAACGGATAAAATCACCTAAGATAAAGGGTAAGCTCCATGAAATAAGAGAATGTTATTTTAGGGTGGCGTGTCCTGTATACGATTCGAAAAGAACTTCGATGTAAAGAATTTGTCTTGGTTATGTGTAAAAATGAAAGATATGTTATTCTTATACTGGCATTGTTCTGTTCTGTCAGTGCTGCCAGTCAGGAAAATTGGAGTAATTATGTTTTGACGGAAAGGCTTACGGGAGGCGATGGCCGGAAAATAAAGACTGTCCGGATTTACGATGGTCTCGGGCGTCCTACAACCGTAATTTCTGACGGAGTTGCGGGTGACGGTGGGTCTGTATGCCAGTACAACGTATATAATGAGGCCGGACAAATCAGTAAATCATATCTGCCTGTAGGCAATGGAACATCTTTATCTTCCGTTACGGAGGGGGAAATGCAAAAGTTGTCGCATGCCCAATATGATGACTCCCGTAATTTTACGCTTACAGAATACGATGCTCTCAACAGAACCGTCAGAACACTTGGGCCGGGAACGGCATGGGAAAACAACGGTAAAGAGCAGATTGTTAACTACGGCACTAACAAGGAAAGCTCTGTCAAAAAATATGAAGTACCCTGCGGAGAGAAATACTCGCTTGTTAAGGACGGATATTACAAGTCAGGCACGCTTTATAGCAAAATGTTCGTCGATGAGGACGGACATACGACAGAGGTGTTTACCGACAAGCTCGGGAATGATATTCTTGTTCGGCGAGATGCCAACAACGACACTTACTACGTGTACAATGCGTTGGGGCAACTCCGCTTTATACTTTCACCGGAATACCAAAATAGCGGATATAAAGAAAAATACGCCTACGAATACAGGTATGATGATTATGGCAGAGTTTCAAAGAAGATAATTCCAGGGTGTGAATATGTTCAGTATTGGTATGACAAAGGCGACCGTGTCACTTTCATGCAGGACGCACTTCTGCGCGAAAAAGCTGAATATCGTTTCTTCCTTTATGACAAATTCGGCAGGAAAGTTATACAAGGCGTTTGTGACAAGTCCACAAAGGACAAGATGAAAGATTATATTCATACTGTTCGTTATGATATGTCGGTTGGTGGAATATGCTCAACAGGCTATTGTATGGAAGATAATTCCATTTCCGTTTCTGGAGATGTTGAAATTGTGACATTCTATGACGACTATAGTTTTTTGGAGAATAATGCTGTCGGAAATCTTTTGACGACGCCTGCGGATATAGACTTGACCGTGTGTTCGCAAGGTTTGATGACGGGAATGCTTGTTGGTACTTCCAACGGGGAAAAACTTCTGAAAGTATTTGCCTATGACCCGTTGGGGAGGGTGGTGCGTGTGGTTGAAACATATCCACAAGCTGCAAGAATACTTACCGATCTTGAATATTCGTTTACTGATAATGTGACAAGGAAAAAGGAAACGCTTGCTTGGGGTGGAAGAACTTATGCCGTGATGACAGACTACACGTACAACCGCTTCAATGACAAAAAAGACGGAGAAACCATTACTGTAAACGGGAAAAGTAACACTGTTTCAAAGTTAGAGTATTCCGATATTGGTCTTGTAGAGCGCTATCGGCAAAATAACGGCACTTGCTCAACGGACTACGCTTACAACAACAGGGGGTGGATAAAGACAATTGGTAACAAGTTCTTTTCGGAATACATTTCCTACAATGATGGTATGGGTAAACCCTGTTACAACGGAAATGTAAGTTGCATAAAATGGCATACTCCTGATTACGGGCAAGTGAGGGGCTATAAATTCTATTATGACGGGCTTGGTCGACTTACTGAAGCGATATATGGTGAGTGCGAGGATTTGTCAGACAAAGTAAACCGTTATAACGAGACTGTGTTGGCATACAGTGCAAACGGAATGATTAAACGTTTTCAGCGACGTGGACTGAAGGACAATGGAGAGTACGGGAAAATTGACAACCTCAACATTGTTCTCGATGGGAATCAAATACAAAAAGTTACCGATGACGCTCAACCTGTACTGAAATACGGCACGCTTGAATTCCGTGATAGGGCGAACGAGAACGTTGAGTGTAAATACAACGGAAACGGTGCCTTGATTCAGGATTTGAACAGAAACATAACGGAGATTATATACGACAAATTGTGTAACCCTATACAGATAATGTTCAAAGACTCTTTGGATATAGTATATACCTATGATGCCTTGGGAAACAAACTGAAGACAGGATATGGATTTGGGAATTTTACCATTCCTCCAATATCGCCGGTGGAAAGGATGTATATCGAGGAGAAACGCTACGGAAATTTCATATTCAGCGGTTCTAATTTCCAATATTGTTTTGACGGCGGTTACGTCGTGGTAACGGATGAAAATCCCGTATTCTACTTTTTTGTAAAGGATCATGTTGGGAGCAACAGAGTTGTATTTGGCGAGAATGGGGATATTGTACAGTTGTCGCATTTCTATCCTTTTGGTGGTCATTTCGCCGATGATGGTGTTGCTGCGGATGCGCAGAGTTTCAAATTCGCAGGGAAAGAGCTTGAAAGGATGCAGGGACTTGATTCTTATGATTTTGGAGCGCGGTTATATTATCCTTGCTTGCCGACATGGGATAGGATAGATCCTAAATGCGAGGAACATCCCGAAACCAGTCCTTATGTATTCTGCGGGGCTAATCCTGTGAAAAACGCCGACCTTGACGGCAGGGACTATAAAATAACGATTGAACAGAACCAGATAATGGTGTCTGCCAAGATAAGCGCAATGGAAGAGGATTACGAGGCCGCACATGAAGCGGCCGTGTTCATTAACGGTCAAAGCGGTCGCTTTGCATGGGCATTCAAGGACGAAAATGAGACAAAGTTACTGCCTGTAAATTTTAATATACTAGTAAATAAAGTGCCGGACGAACAAAGGAGCAAAAGGTATTCATTGCAAGTGGCAACAATGAATGAGGAAAGCTACAACAAAAACGAGTTTGTGATTGTTGATAATTTTCATGATGCGGACCAAAATGGTGGAACTGAATATGGGCGCTTTGTTAAAGTAAAGGACGGGGCAGACATAAAGCAAACTGTTGTTCATGAATTCCTTCATGCGTTAGGGATATTTCATTCACGATTTGGCATTATGACACCAGGGCAGGAAGACCTTGGAAGAAATTGGGATATTGTGGAACAAAATATTAACGATGTTATGCGTGGCGCCTTTTACGATTCAGGCAAAGACAGTAAAACAGGTGGCTATTGTCCGCTCAACGCAAACGCCAATGATGTAACTCATGTAGGCAAGGGGACACTCATTAACGTTGCGAATATAGAGAACATGGTGCTAATTAATGGAAAGGCTAAAAAAATAAGATGATTATGAACTTCCACAGTATTTTAGTGACATTTGCAATTTTAACGACAGTGTGCTTGCAATCTTGTACGCATACATATATTTGTGGTCGTCGTGGAAAATACATTGAATTAAGGAATAAGTCTGATTCTTCAATAATTGTTTCCGTAAAGAATCGGTCTTTTGACAAACTTGAAGGCGCTTTCGTGGTTGATACTTTACAGTTCTATGATCCTGTTGTCGTTAATTATGGGTATAACTCCTTTATTTGCGAACGTTCTGTTTTTGCGGAAAAGAAATTAGAGAAAAACTATCTGGCTCCAGATGTGTATTTATACAAGAGTGGTGGCTTTATTTATTGTCTTCCCCAAAAAGAAAGGGAGGAACTTGGCGACAAAGACGACCCTGTGTGGTCGTATCCACCTTCAGACTATACTCTTGAGAAAATAAAAGGGCGTGAGGTACTATTCAGTTTTAGGGAAATGCCTGATTATTTTTTGTTGATAATATATCCGGCTCATGCGTTTGTCAGAGATGAGACTGTTATGTGTACAGCCAAAGATATTATAAAATTAGGGCAGATAGCAAATTCTTACGTTAAAGTAATAGTTCCTGTATTTGATTCTCAATGGAGGAAACGAAATGGGAAGCAATTGCGAAAATCCGTTAACTATGATAGACCTCGCATGAGAGGATGGGGCTGTTACTGACAGGGAACATTGTCTTTAATATTTTTGTAAGTATACCTTTTATTTTCATGGTAATGGCTTTAGTGGGTAATCTTAACCCCACTTTGACCCCAACCAACAAATTTCAATGAATTTTCAAGGGCTGTCTTGATGTAACCACTTGATATTCAATGGTGACATTCTGAAAAGTGCGTTTGTAGTACACAGAACTCTCGGCGAAAAGTTTTATCTTTGCACCCGCGATGAACTTCATGTCCCAATTACGCTACAACCCGAAGACTCGGAAAGAAGAATGGTACTACCGCATCAAGGAGTCTTACCGCGACCAGACAGGCCGCCCGCGTAACCGTGTCATGTTGAATGTCGGTTTCATCCCGGAATCTCATCGTCCTGAGGATATACGCGACATAGGCAAGTGTCTGACGTACAAGCACAGCCATCAAAACCAGCAGGACCTTTTCGAAGGTCAGTTTGCCCGACACAACGAATTTGTCCGAAGAAAGACCGAAGAGTTTTGGGCGGAGATGGTCAACAACGGCAGTATCGATGCGGTAAAAGAGGACATCAGGCAGTCGCGTGAAAAGGCAAGGCGCTTGGTGGACGTAGATACCGTCAAGCATACGGATGCCAGGGAAATTGGCGCGGGATGGATATGCCTCCAGGCCATTCGCGAACTGGAGATAGACAAGTTTCTGGAAAAGCAGGGATGGAGCGAAGTGAAGATAAACACTGCCCTGGCGCACCTTATCACGCGCACAGTCTATTCCCCGTCGGAATTGAAGTCGGTGCGCATCATGGACGAGAACTCCGCAGTCTGCGAATTGGTCAGCGGCAGGCAGGACTGGCGTCCCGGTTACAAGAGCATATATAATGTGGCCCCGTTGCTGTATGAACTGAAAGAGCAGTTGGAGTCACATCTGTGCCGCAAGACGGATGACCTGTTCAACATAACCAACCGCATAGCCATCTTCGACCTGACCAACTTCTATTTTGAAGGGCGCAAGGACGGCAGCAGGAAGGCGCAGTTCGGGCGTTCGAAGGAAAAGCGCACCGACAGCAAGCTGCTTGTGCTTGCACTTTGCATCAACAAGGAAGGTTTCATACGCTATTCCTCTATCCTTGCCGGCAACACGGCCGACCCGAATTCCCTTCCCGACATGGTGGACACGCTGCACGCAAAGACGCGCGTCCCGAATGACCCGAGGGACAAGGTGCTGGTGTGTCTGGACGCAGGCGTCGCAACGGAAGACAACCTGCGGAAGATAAAGGAGAAAGGATACAACTATCTGTGTGTCAGCCGCAGGAGACTCACCGACTACGAAATCTCTCCCGATGCGAAGACTGTCACCGTACATGACTGCAAGAAGCAGCCGATAAGGCTCACCCGGGTGAAGCATGAAGAGGACGGCGACTATTACCTTGAGATAAATTCTCCAGCCAAACAACTCAAGGAGGAATCCATGAACCGCAATTTCAAGAGACGCTTTGAGGAAGAACTTGAGAAGATAAAGGCTTCGCTGGGAACAAAGCACGGCACAAAGAGCTACACGAAAGTCATCGAACGCGTCGGCAGGGCCAGGCAGAAATACCCGTCAATAGCAAAATACTATCTCATAGACTATATCCCCGACAACGAGGAGAAGCCGAAGAACATGGCCGGCATAGTCTGGCGGATAGCAGTGCCGGAGAACGTGGACAAGGACAGCGGCGTCTACTTCCTGCGCACGAACGTGGCGACATTTGACGAGAAGACAACGTGGGACTACTACAATCTGACAAGGGAGATAGAATGCGCCAACCGTCAGCTGAAGACAGACCTCAACCTGCGTCCAATACACCATCAGAAGGATGAAAGGTCTGACGCCCACCTGTTCTTCGGGCTGCTGGCATACTGGGTGGTTAACACCATACGCTACCGCCTGAAGCAATCCGGAATGACGCACTACTGGTCGGAAATCGTCCGGATTATGTCCACACAGAAGGCAATAACGACAGAGGCTGCAAACGTGTTGGGCGAAACGGCTCATCTGCGGCAGTGCAGTGAACCGACCAAAGCTGCAGCCGATATTTACGAACGACTCAAATACAAGAAAATGCCATTCAGAAAAATCAGGATGGACAAAATCTGTAGTACACAGTAATGCAACCGGCAATTGCTAAACTGCTGATACAGCAACAAAAACAAGGTTGTAAGGTCAAAGTTGGGTTAACAGCAAAGATTCTGGATTTCATCTTTTCCTCCGTGATTGTTTGGCGGTTACGTGGAAAAGGTGTACCTTTGCACCGCTTTTCGGCGTAATCGCTGGCAGGAAGAAGAGTGGCCTGTTATGTTGCGTTGGAACGATAACAATTTTAAACTACAAATTACAATGGATTTGATTAAAGTTGCTGAGGAAGCATTTGCAAGCGAGAAGCAGTATCCTAAGTTCAAGGCTGGTGACACTGTTACCGTAGCTTACAAAATTATCGAGGGTTCTAAAGAGCGTATCCAGCTCTACCGTGGTGTTGTCATCAAGATCAACGGTGAGGGAACAAAGAAGCGTTTCACTGTACGCAAGATGTCTGGAACAGTCGGTGTAGAGCGTATCTTCCCGATGGAGTCTCCCAACATCGCAAGCATCGAGCTGAACAAGGTTGGTAAGGTTCGCCGCGCCAAGCTCTACTACCTGCGCAAACTCACAGGCAAGAAGGCTCGTATCGCAGAGAAGAGAGTTATCACAAAGGAGTAACAATTTCTTTCTCCTGTTCGATAGAACAACCGGAAAAACAATATGGCAGCCCGTTCAGCAAATGAATGGCTGCCATGTTTCGTTTTTACAGGCTGCACGTGTTTTTACAGGCAGCATATATGTAATGTAAACACCTATACCTAAAAACTTACTTCGCATATTCCCGGCCATCGACGCTCAATATGCGGGCGTTGCCTTGTCCGGGGAGAGGCTCGTGAACGATAACCTCCACCTTCTTCTTGTTGCTGTCCACACACTCGTAGCAGTAGTTAGTGCCGGCTACAACCTGACGCGACACCTTTACGGGTTTCAGCTTCAAGTCGCTGTGCGTAAGGACTACAGCCTTGAAGAGCGAATCCTCCTCCGCGGAGAGTTTGGTGCTTTTGTCAAAAGCTCCTACCATTTGTGACTTGTGACTGCTGGCGCACGATGCCATGCTGGCGACGATGGCTGCTGCCGCCAATGCCTTGAACGTTTTCATTTCTTGTCTTGATGTTTTTGTCGTTTAACCTGTACGCTGCGGCAAGAATATGCGTCCATCTTCCGCCGCCGGCGCTATTGACTTTCTGAGTACACTCATTTATCTAATAGCGAAAACACCAGAATATTGCACGGCAAAGACATTTTTTTGCATACACCATTCTCACCTGCACGTCCTTACCGTCTTGATGACAGGCGAGGTGTAGGCGTAAGGGATATAGTCGATGCCCGGTATCGGTTCGGTGATGAAGAAGCTGGCGGCTTTCCCCTTGGCAATGCTGCCGTAGTCGAGGCTCTCGCCCATGGCGGCAGCGGCGTTGATGGTGGCGGCGTTGAGAGCCTCGGCAGGCAGGAGGCGCAGTTTTATGCAAGCCAGCGACACGACGAACTTCATGTCGCCCGACGGTGTGGAGCCGGGGTTGTAGTCGCTCGCCAGAGCCACTGCCAGTCCGCTGTCCACCATCTGCCGCGCCTTGCTGTACGGCATGTTGAGGAAGAACGACGTGCCGGGCAGCAGCGTTGGCATGGTGGCGGAGCCGCGGAGCAATTCTATCTCCGCAAGCGTCATGCTTTCGAGATGGTCTACGGAGAGTGCGCCGTGCCCGACGCCCACCTCCACGCCACCCGACGACGACAGTTCGTCGGCATGTATTTTCGGCTTCATCCCCCATTTGTCGGCCGCCTCGATGATGCGTGCCGTCTCGGCGGGCGTGAAGAAGCCCTCGTCGCAGAACACGTCAACGAAATCCGCCAGTCCCTCCTTTCCCACCTCGGGGATCATCTCGTTCACCACAAGGTTCACGTACTCCTCCTGCGAATACCCTCGCCCCACGGCATGTGCGCCGAGGAAAGTGGACTTCACCCTTATAGGAGCGGTGTCCTTGATGCGGCGTATCACGCGCAGCATCTTCAGTTCGTCGCCGGTGTTCAGACCGTATCCGCTTTTTATCTCCACGCATCCGGTGCCCTTCGCCACTATTTCGTCAATGCGGCGCATCGCCTCGCGGTAGAGGTCGTCTTCGGAATAAGAGTGTAGAAGGTCGGCAGAGTTGAGTATGCCCCCGCCTCGCCGCGCTATCTCGGCGTAGCTGAGGCCGCGGATTTTGTCGACGAACTCCCCCTCGCGGCTGCCGGCGTACACGATATGCGTGTGGGGGTCGCACCACGAGGGCATTACACATCCCCCTCCGGCATCGGTCACGGTGTCCGCCGGAATACCGTCCGCCGTGATGCCGTCCATGCTACCCCAGTCCTTGAACCTGCCGTCCTCGATGAGCAGCCATGCGTTGTCCAGAGTGTTGAACCGCTGCATTGCCGCCCCTTCGAGGCGAGGCTTGTTCTCTGTGTCAATGCCGGCAAGAATGCCGATGTTGGTTATCAGTTCCCGCATGATTCAAGGCATTGGTTCTTTCTCAGGAATTCCACCGAACGCTGTATGTGCGGATACATCACCTCGTCGTTCACTATGAACGGCACCTCCTTCCTGTACCTGGAAAAAATGTCCTCAATGACGGGCGACGACTTCAGCGGACGGCGGAACTCCAGAGCCTGTGCGGCGTTGAAGAGTTCGATGGCGAGCACGCGCTCCACATTAAGCACAATCTTGTATAGCTTTATCGCGGCGTTTGCCCCCATGCTGACATGGTCCTCCTGTCCCTGCGACGACGGGATGCTGTCCACCGACGACGGCGTGGCGAGACTCTTGTTGAGGCTCACCACCGATGCCGCCGTATATTGCGTTATCATGAAACCGCTGTTCACTCCCGGGTTTGCCACGAGGAAACTGGGCAGTCCGCGTGTGCCCGACACGAGTTTGTAGATGCGCCGCTCCGAGATGTTGGCGAGCTCGCTGAGACCAATGGACAGGAAGTCCATCGGCAGTGCGATGGGTTCGCCGTGGAAGTTTCCCGCAGATATGATGAGATCCTCGTCGGGACACACCGTGGGGTTGTCGGTGGCGGAGTTTATCTCGGTGTCGATTACCGACTTGACATATTCCAGCGTGTCCTTCGCTGCGCCGTGTACCTGCGGCACGCAGCGGAAGGAGTAGGGATCCTGCACGTAAGGCTTCGCTTTCTGCGCTATCTCGCTGCCCTCAAGAAGTTCCAGCATGTGTGCGGCAGTGGCGAGCTGTCCCTTGTGCGGGCGCACCACATGCACCGCCTTTGTGAAGGGCGAGAGCAGTCCGTTGTAGGCATCGAGCGACATTGCCGCAATCTTGTCGGCCCAGTCACACAGACGCTCGCCGTTGAGCAGTGCCCACACCGCGAACGCACTCATGTTCTGCGTGCCGTTGAGCAGCGCGAGCCCCTCTTTTGACCCGAGCTGTATGGGCTTCCACCGTTTCGACTTGAGGATTTGCGCCCCCGTCATGATTTTCCCGTTGTATTCCACCTCGCCAAGTCCCACGAGGGGCAGCGACAGGTGTGCCAGCGGCACAAGGTCGCCCGAAGCGCCGAGCGACCCCTGCATATACACCACGGGGTAGATGTCGTTGTTGAAAAAGTCCACGAGGCGTTCCACGGTGTCGAGCTTGCAGCCGGAATAGCCGTAGCTGAGCGACTGTATCTTCAGGAACATCATTATCTTCACTATGTCGTTGGGCACTCTGTCGCCCACGCCGCAAGCGTGGGACATCATGAGGTTGATCTGCAGCTGCGCCAGTTGGTCAGCCCCCACCGACACGTTGCACAGCGACCCGAAACCTGTCGTCACGCCGTAGACGGGAGTTGTCGTCTCCGCTATTTTCCTGTCGAGGTATTCCCGGCACCGTGTGATTCTCCGGCGCGCGTCGTCGCTGAGTTCCAGTTTGAAACCGCCGTAAACAATCTCGCCTATGCGTTCTATGGTAAGATGTTCCGCTGAAATTCTGTGTATCATAGTGTGTGTCTTTTTGTTGTCTTCAATGTGTCCCGTATGGGGGATTAAAACTTGTTTATCAGATTGTCGTCCACGGTGTTGGGCATCGTCACCTTGAGACCGGGCGTGCGCTCCATCTCCCTTTCTATGCTGGTCATTGAACCGCCGTTGCGTGCCCAGCTGCGGCGCGCTATGCCGTTGTTCACGTCCCAGAAGAGCATCTGGCGGATATGCCGCTCCGAGTCCCCGTCGCCGTTTATCACCATGCCGAAGCCGCCGTTGATGACCTCGCCCCAGCCCACGCCGCCGCCGTTGTGTATCGACACCCACGTGGCGCCGCGGAATGCGTCGCCGATAACGTTCTGCACAGCCATGTCGGCGCAGAACTGCGACCCGTCGTAGATATTGCTTGTCTCGCGGAAGGGCGAGTCGGTGCCCGACACGTCGTGGTGGTCTCTTCCGAGCACCACGGGGCGGCTGATTTCCCCTTTCCTCACCGCCTCGTTGAAGGCGAGTGCTATCTTCGTCCTGCCCTCGCAGTCGGCATAGAGGATTCTCGCCTGCGACCCCACCACGAGGTTGTTTTTCCCGGCCTCGCGTATCCAGTGTATGTTGTCGGCCATCTGTCCCTGTATCTCCTCGGGTGCGGTGGCCTTTATCTCCTCCATCACTTCTGCGGCTATGCGGTCTGTCACGGCAAGGTCGGCAGGGTCGCCCGAGGTGCATACCCAGCGGAACGGCCCGAAACCGTAGTCGAAGAACATCGGACCCATGATGTCCTGCACGTAGGACGGGTAGCGGAACTTGCCGTCGGGGAGCGTGATGTCTGCCCCCGCCCGTTTCGACTGCAGGAGGAAGGCGTTGCCGTAGTCGAAGAAATACATTCCCCTTTCGGCGAGGCGGTTGATGGCCGCCACCTGCCGGCGCAGCGACACCTGCACGAGTTCGCGGAACTTCTCCGGCTCCTCCGCCATCATGCGTTTCGACTCCTCCAGCGACAGCCCGGCGGGATAGTATCCACCCGCCCACGGGTTGTGCAGCGATGTCTGGTCGCTGCCCAAGTCCACCTTTATGTTCTCGTCGGCAAGACGCTCCCAGAGGTCCACCGCGTTGCCCACGTAGGCCATGCTCACCGTGCGCCTGTCCTCCACCGCCTTGCGTATGGCCGGAATAAGCTCGTCGAGGTTGTCGTGCAGTTCGTCCACCCATCCCTGGCTGTACCGCTTCTGTGCCGCCAGGGGATTTATCTCCGCCACCACGCTCACCACTCCGGCTATGTTGCCGGCTTTGGGCTGCGCTCCCGACATGCCGCCGAGACCCGACGACACGAAGAGCATGCCGTGTATGTCGCCGGGGCCGCCGGGCTTCTTCATCTGCTTGCGGGCGGCGTTGAGCACGGTGATTGTGGTGCCGTGTACGATGCCCTGCGGACCGATATACATATACGACCCGGCTGTCATCTGCCCGTATTGGCTCACGCCGAGCGCGTTCATCCTCTCCCAGTCGTCGGGCTTGGAGTAATTGGGAATCACCATGCCGTTTGTCACCACCACGCGCGGCGCGTTGCGGTGGGAGGGGAAAAGTCCCATCGGATGCCCGGAATACATCACGAGCGTCTGCTCGTCGGTCATTTCGCTCAGGTATTTCATCGTGAGGCGGTACTGCGCCCAGTTCTGGAATATCGCCCCGTTGCCGCCGTAGATGATAAGCTCGTGCGGATGCTGCGCCACGGCGGGGTCGAGGTTGTTCTGTATCATGAGCATTATCGCCGCCGCCTGTTCCGACTTGTGCGGGTATTCGTCGATGGGGCGCGCGTGGATGTCGTAGCTCGGACGGTAGCGGTACATGTAAATCCTGCCGTACTGCCGCAGCTCCTCCATAAACTCCGGCGCGAGTTGCTCGTGCAGGTGTTTGGGGAAATAGCGCAGCGCGTTGCGCAGTGCCAGCCGCTTTTCCTCCGGGGTGAGGATGTCCTTGCGCTTGGGCGCATGGTTAATCTCCTTGTCGTATGCTTTCGCCTCGGGCAGGGTGTCGGGTATGCCCAGGCGTATCTCCTGTTGAAACTGTTCTGTTGTCATGTCGTATAGTATTTTAAGGTGGATTTTTTTAAAGCGGTTCTTACAGCTGGCTTATCACCCTTTCCACTTCCGCCGTTATTTCCTTCTCCGCGGCGTTTGCCCCGGCGACGAGCTGCTCGGCCTGTGCCACGAGTTCCGCGGCCTTCTCCTTGTCGGCGAGCGAGGCGGCGTTGATCTTCACGTTCATCCCGGCGCCCATTACCGCGGCGCGCGCCGCCAATGCGCCTACTCCGGCATCCGACACGCTGTTGGGGTTGCCCTCCGCCACCATCGCGCGGCACACGGGGAACACCTGCATGGCGGCCTTCATCGTTTCCAGCGGCACTTCCGTGGCGAACAGTGTGGCGGCCTGGATGGCCTCGTTGCGCAGTGCCTTCTCCTCGTCGGTTGTCTTGGGCATGCCGAACGCCGCCATGATGCGGTTGAAGGCTTCGGTGTCTTCGTCCACGAGGTGCAGCAGTTCCTCCTGCAGTGCCATGCCTTTCTCCGCCCATCCGGCGAATCCGCTCCAGCGGTCATCCCATCCCGGCTTGTGGCTGGAGAGGTTTGCCACCATCGTGGCGAGCGAAGCACCGAGTGCCCCCATGTATGCCGCCACGGACCCGCCGCCCGGTGCAGGGCTTTCGCGCGATGTCTCTTCGGCGAAGCCTTTCGCCGTAAGGTCCACGAGTCTGTGCTTGCCCTTCCTGTCGCCCTCGAGCAGGTATTCAATCACCTTCTCTTCGGGACGGAACGGGCGCAGGTCTTCGAGGCCCATCGACTTGACGGCAATCTTGAGGATGTCCGCCTTGGGTATGCCTGCCGACCTGTGCTGCTTGGCAAGGAAATGGCGGCCCGCCTCGATGAGCGAACGCTCGGGAACGAGTCCCACTATCTCGGTGCCCGTGACGCGCAGCCCGCGGTTTTCGGCGCAGCGGCACACCTCGTCGAATGCCTTGTGGAGCGGTGTCTGGTTGATGTCGGTGATGTTCATCGACACCTGCGCGATGCCGTATTCGTCGATGTACCATCCTATGGCTTTTGTGCCCTTCAGCGTGCCGGGCTGCATTACCACCTTCCCGTCGGCGTCGAGTTTCTTTTTCCCGGTTATGGGGTTGCCCTCGCGCACGGGGCGTCCTTTCTCCCTCACGTCGAAGGCTATGGCGTTGGCGCGGCGCGTGGATGTGGAGTTGAGGTTGAAGTTCACGGCGATGAGGAAATCGCGCGCGCCCACCACGGTGCATCCCGTGTGTGCCACCCCTGCGTCGTAGGGTCTTGCGCCGAAGTCCGGCTTCTCGTTCTCGTCGGTGATGCGTTCAGGTATTCCCTCGTATTCCCCCCGCCGGCATACGGCGAGGTTTTTCCTTTCCTTGCGCAGGGCGGCAGCCTCATAGCAGTAGCAGGGGATACTCAGTTCGTCGGCGATGCGCCTTGCGAGCTGTCGTGCAATCTCCGCACATTCCTCCAGCGTGATGCCGCTCACGGGCACTATGGGCAGCACGTCGGTGGCGCCGATGCGCGGATGTGCGCCGTGGTGCTTTGTCATGTCGATGAGTTCGCCGGCCTTCGCCATGGCTCTGAAAGCTGCTTCCGCCACGGCTTCGGGTTCTCCCACGAAGGTCACCACCGTGCGGTTGGTGGCTTCGCCCGGGTCCACGTCGAGCAGCTTCACTCCCTCCACCGCTTCCACGGCATCGGTTATCTGTTTTATCACATTCATGTCGCGCCCCTCGCTGAAATTGGGCACGCACTCTACGATTTGTCTTTTCTTTGCCATACTCCGGTGCTTTTTTGTCGCAAGGCTAAAAGTCTTTGTCTTGCTATGTTGTTTTTCTCCGCAAATATACCTTAAAATAGCTTCCCCTCAAAATCTTTTAAGCTGAAAAACTGCGATTTCTTTGGTGTGCTTTGCCAACCTTACATCGTACGATGCACAATCTCTTATCGTACGATGCACGACCTCTTATCGTACGATGTACGGTTGGAAAGCACATGCTCTGTTTCAAACAGGAAAAAAGACAGGGATGACGCTTACTTCATCACCGCGTCGTACAAGTTCTTGTAGGTCTTCACCACGCTATACACCACGTCGCCCGTGCTGATGGCGGCGAAGTGGCGGCGCGCACATTCTATCTTGGCATCCTCCGCACGGCGGAGCTGCGACACCTCGATGTCGTTGCCCTTGGTCTCCGCCACGAAGTAGACGTGCTTCACGCTGCCCTCGCGGAAGGCGATAGCCCAGTCGGGGTTGTACTTGCCCATGGGCGTGTTGATGTAGAAACCGTTGGGCAGTTTGGTGTAGACCACCACGTCGTCCTCCGCCTCCAGCGACTCGGCAAACGGTTTCTCTATGCCCTGACTGTCGAGCACCACCATGTCGTAGAGCGACTTGGCGCTGACTATGGCATCCTTGCCGATGGTGCCGCGCAGGGTGGCACTGGCGAAGATGTCGGTGTCGAAGGTGTTCTGGCTCTTCTGGTAGCAGATGTGCTGGATGAGCGATATGGCCTTGCAGTCGTTGATGATGCGCGACGCCTTGACGATAAACTCCTCGGGGTTCATCTTGAACTGGTGGAATGTGGTGGGCTTCACGCCCTTCAGCATCGCCACGATGGTGCGGCGCGTCAGTCCCGTGCTCTGCACCAGTTCGCCCACGAGGTCGTAGGCCACGCCTGCGCCCACCGCCTCTTTCACGTGGATGGTCTTCACCTTCTTGTCGGTCATGGCGGCGCCAGCCTCCAGCTCCTCGCGGTCTCTGATGCTGTCCATGCCGCCGCTCTCCACCACGATGCGTATCTCCGTCACGTTCATGTGGTCGTCGAGCTGCTTGACGGCCTCCTTGATGAGCTTCTGTGTCTCGAAGCTCACGTTGTAGTAGGTGCGCGTGTTGATGCGCCGCCACAGTTCCTGCCACTCACGCTTCTTGAAATTCTCCTCGCGGAAGTGCGCCTCCTTTTTCCCGCGTCCGTTGGACAGTTTGTACTTGTCTGGGTCGGACATACGGTCTCCGCACGCCTCGGCAATCTCCGTCTGCAGCTTCTTGGCAAAGTCGTCGTAGCTCTCGCTGGCTATCACTGTGAGCACGTTCACGTCATGCACATGCTCCAGGCCCAGCGCGTCGGCATCCTGCCGCTCGCCACGGTCGTTCACGCAGAGGCGCATGCCGCGGCCCACCTCCTGCCGCTTCTTCATCTCGTTGGAGGTGTCCTTCAGCGTGCAAATCTGGAACACGTTGGGATTGTCCCAACCCTCCTTCAGCGCCGAGTGTGAGAAGATGAAGCGCACGGGGCACTGGCGGCTCAGCAGTTTCTCCTTGTCGCGCATGATGAGGTCGAAGCCGCGCTCCTCGTTGTCGCCCTCCTTGGCTTTCGAGTCGATGCGGTTGCCCTTCTTGTCGATGGAGAAGTAGCCGTCGTGAATGTTGTCGGCTGCGTTCCGTGGGTCGGAGAGGAAACGGGCATATTCGCCGTCGGTCAGCGTGGGCATCAGCTCCTGCACGGCGCGCATATACTCCTCCTCAAACATCTGGGCAAACTTCCCTTTCTGGCTGTCGCCCTTGTCGTAGATGCGGTAGCTGTCCACATGGTCGATGAAGAAGAGCGACAGCACCTTGATGCCCTTGGGGAAGAGCTGGCGCTCGCGCTCCAAATGGGTTTTGATGGTCTCGCGTATCTGGTGGCGGCGCACGATGTCGTCGTTGGCAGCCCCAGTGACGTCGCCCTCGTGCAGCGTCAGTCCGTTGAGCAGATGCACGGTGCGCGTCAGTCCGTCGATGCGCTCAACGACGTAGTTGTCCTGGTACTCGTGCAGTCCGCCGCTCTCTGCCAGCAGGTCGTCGCCGTCGTGCATCACCTTCATCGTCTGCCGCGTGCCGGTGGCGGTCTTCTTGTCGAAACCGATGCGCGCCACGGGGTTGCCTTTCGATATGATGATCTCGTCGAGATAGATGTAGCCGTTGGTGGCGGTGCTGCCCAACTGGTGTACGCCGCGCACCTCAATCTTCTTCACCAGCTTGCGGTTGTAGGCGTCGATGGCGTCGAGGCGGAACACCATGTTGCAGATGTCGTCCTTGCGGTGGGTGGCACTATATAATAAGGTGAAGAGCGGATTGAAAAGCCGTATTCCCTTTCGCGTGGCGTTGTTCTTGTCGGCTCCGAGCACACTCTGCGGCTCGTCGATAATCATGATGGGGCGCGTCTTGGCAAGGATGTCGATGGGGCGGCGCGAGCCGAACTCGTCGCGGCGTGAGAAGATGATGCGCGCGGCGGCGTCGCCCTTGCGCCCCTCGCCCTGGCTCTTCTCCTCGTTCATCGAGGCGTTGAAGGCCTGCGTGTTGATGATCATCACGTGCAGACCGTTGTCGCTGGCGAAGCCGTCGATCTTCGAGAGCTGCTTCGAGTTGTAGGTGAACCACTGCATGCGCTTGCCGTATTCGGCGGCGAAGTGCTCCGCCATGCTCGCGAAGCTCTTCTGCACACCCTCGCGTATGGCGATGCTCGGCACCACGATGATGAACTTCGACCAGCCGTAGCGGCGGTTCAGCTCATACATCGTCTTGATGTAGGTGTAGGTCTTGCCCGTGCCCGTCTCCATCTCTATGGTCAGCGTCAGACCGTCGCCCTCCAGATGGTCGATGGGTTTCAGCCCTTTTGCCATCTGTATGGAGCGTATGTTGTCCACGAGGCTGTCGGTGGAGAGCGCCACGGGGTCGTTGCCGAAGCCGTCTGTTCCAAAAGTGTCTTGTTCGTAACCTTTGCCTCGGTCGAGCTTAAACGTGCTTGCGCCGTCGCTCTTGGGTTGCCCCATGAAGGCATCGGCCACGCTCAGCGTAGCCTCGCGCTGAAAGCCTTGGTGCTTGTATTGTATCT
>CAVGJZ010000011.1:0-61808 GCA_963629785.1 Oscillibacter sp. MSJ-31
GAGGTCGGAGAGCGAAAGTAGGAAGAAAACTACTTCGTTTTCCTCCTACTCGATTAATGCCTTTGCATTTGCTGTCTGTCCGCCGGTCTTACACGTGCATGTATTCTTTGGTGGCGTTGAAGCACGGGCAGTGTTTCTTCCATTTCCTGCTGTCGGTGGCGCTCCAGATGTCGCGGTGCCCCATGATGCGCGCCTTGGGGAACTGCTCCTTCAGTTGGATGAGCAGATGCACAATGGCTGCCTTTTGCTCTATGGTGCGGTTGTCCACGGGCTTTCCGTCGCTTGTCGTGCCGCCGATATAGGCTATGTTTATCGCCTCGGCGTTGTGGCCTTCCACGCCGTTGCTCACTTGTCCGATGTCAAGCAACTGTATCATCTCTCCCTTCGGCGTGGCGAGATAGTGGTAGCCCGGAGCTTTCCATCCGCGCCGTTTGAAGCCGCTGATGATGGATTCCGGTGTCGTGTTCTGCGGTGTCGCAGTGCAGTGGATGAAGATAGTCTTGATGTTTCTCATGGTTTTGTCCTTTCTTTAATTTGTTCGTGAATGAATGTGCTTCTTTTGTTACTCGCCGTTTAGCCATTTGAATCTGTTTTTCGCCATTTTCCATAGCGTCTGCCTTATGCAGTGCCTTTGCCGGATGCCGTGCAATTCGCACACTTTGTCGGCGATGCTCTCAATCTCCCATACGCACCCCAGGACGAGCCCCACGGCGGCTGTCTCCGTGTGGTTCGCCACGCCGAGCGGCTCGAAGATGGCGAGGCCGAGGATGGCGCCCGACATGAGGTAGGCCAGGTAGTCCACGAGTTTGTTGCACGCCTTGCGCCCCTCCTTTGCGAAACTGGTTAGGCGTTTCGCCTTGGCGTTGCACGAGACGCTGAACCACAGGTTGGCTGCCAGCAGCCAGACGATGAAGATAAGCATCCATCTCAGGTCGTAGATGGCTTGCGCTGCCTCGGCCCCCAATGCCGAGGCGGTCACGATGTAAAGTGTTTTGTTCATGGTTGTGTGTATTACAGGTTTGAAATTCTTTTCTTGCCTGCAATATAATGCGGTGCCCCGGTTTTCGCTCCTTTCTCTATGGTTGCGAACTGTTAGGTTAAGGTTTTTTATGAGTTTCGGCGCGTTTTGCACGGGTTGTGCGCGGAATGTCCGCGCCGATGAGGCTCGCTCCGTCTAAGTGGCGGAGAACAGTTCGCGGAGGATTTTTAGCGATTTCACCTCCTTGATGTTGGGGATGTGCAGCGAGTAATAGTCCAGGATGACGTCGAGGCAACGGTTGCGGCCGGTGTGCGACAGGTGCAGCCGTTGCATCGAACCGTAGTCCATGCGTATGAGGAGGTGCATGACCTTCGATTCCCTTTTGTCGAGGAATCCGCGCAGTGGGGTGGTGGAATCCGTGAAGCAGCCGTTTGTCATGTCGAAGCAACTGCCGTCGGTGTAGTTCTCGTCGTTGGGGAAGAAACCGATGAACCGCGTCAGTCTTGTCATATAAATAAGGTGGAAATTGGCGAAGCCGTCGAGTGCCGCGTCGAGCCACTGCACACTGTCGGCGATGAAATCGAACAGTGCCGGCGAACTCTCCTCCGCCCTTGTCACGTTGCCCGTGAACTCCGCCACGAACATGGCGATGGCCGTCTTGTACGGGTCGAATGGTATCGACACCCGCGGTGCGGCGATGCGCGCTTCCTTTACCGTGGGGACCTGTCCTGCGCTTTTCCTTTCCAGTGTTATCTCCAGCATTGTCAGCGGCTGGAACATCTGCCGGCGGCTACGGTCTCTCTGCGACTTGCCCAGGCGCACGACACACGACATCCTGCCCTCCTCGCGGGAGAGCACGTCGGCCATCATTTTCGAGTCGCTGAACATGAAGGCGCGCAACACTATGGCGTAAACGGTGAACTGCATGATATGCGGTGCAAAAGTATCAAAAAACGCCTTTCGTGGGGCATAAATCGTGGAAAAACAACGGGAAACGAAGATTTTTTTGCATTTTCCCTTTAAAATATTTGCGCAATCAGTTTCTTTGCCGTAACTTTGCACCGCAAAAACCGAAACATGGTCCCTTCGTCTATCGGTTAGGACGAGAGATTTTCATTCTCTAAAGAGGAGTTCGACTCTCCTAGGGACTACAATAAAAATAAAAGAGTAATAACAAGATGGCAAATCACAAATCATCAATCAAAAGAATCCGTCAGGACAAGAAAAAGAATTTGCACAACAGATATTATGCAAAGACTATGCGCAATGCGGTTCGCAAGCTGCGCGCGATGACCGATAAGGAAGAGGCAGTTAAGCTGTACCCGAGCGTACAGAAGATTTTGGACAAGTTGGCCAAGACCAACATCATCCACAAGAACAAGGCTGCCAACATCAAGTCTAGCCTTGCACAGCACATCAACAGCCTTGCGTAACAGTTAAGTCTGTTTTCAGATAAGCTAACATGATGCCGCATCCCTCGGGGTGCGGCATTAATTGTATATGGTGGTTTGTTCAGTTGCGTGGCGGTGAAAAACTTGGTGCAATTTGAACAATGGTGGATATGTGTTACGTCTGGTTTTGAGAATACAAGAACTCAGTTTCCAAATGGTAAACTACTATACAAGGGGGAATCTTCGGAAACAAAGCCTCCATCACATACAAATTTCAAATCGTCAATATGCTTAATGAGATTGTTTCGTTTCTCAATGATATCCAGTTCCATGCGTCTTGATTTTGCCATATTGCAAAAATCAAGTTCCTGTTCGATACCGGCGAAACGGCGTTCGCATAGGTTTGCAGCAATACCTGTTGTACCGCTTCCACAGAATGGGTCGAACATCCAGTCTCCCCTGTCGGTCGATGCCAAGATAATCCGCGTCAAGAGTCGCAACGGTTTCTGCGTGGGATGCTTGCCGCATGACTTCTCCCATGTCCCGATAGCAGGTAGCCGCCATACATCCGTCATCTGCTTGTCACCATTGATTTGCTTCATCAACTCATAGTTGAACTTGTGCGGCACTTTCTTGCACTTCCTCGCCCAAATAACAAACTCGGTGGAATATGTGAAGAAACGGCAGGAGATATTGGCCGGCGGATTGGTTTTCTGCCATGTGACGACATTCAGAATCTTATAACCCAACTCTGTCAGGCAATTTGCCACGGAGAAGATATTGTGGTATGTGCCGCTTATCCAGATTGTGCCGTTGTCCTTGAGTTTCTCACGGCATAGGCTGAGCCACGTCCTGTTCCATTCCATCATCTCTTCCGGTGACTTAGGCCTGTCCCATTCCCCCTTGTCCACGCATACAACCTTGCCGCTCTGCATGGATATGCCGCCACCCGAAAGGAAATACGGGGGGTCAGCAAATATCATGTCAAACTTGAAGTCGAAGTCTGGCATGAGCTTGAAACAGTCACCATTGGCAAGGGTGAAGTCATTGTTGGTCGAGGTGTAAAAAGATTTGACGCTCATTTAGTTCATGCGCTAAGAGAATTGATGAAATCTTGTATTGATGTCAAGTTGTACACGCTTGGAATAATGCCGAACGCTTCCTGCAGTTTGTTCCTTGCAGATTTCCAGCCTATACCGTCAGTTATCCAAACAAACTCAAACCCATCGACTGCATTTATCTTCGGTGCAATGTCCGAATACGAACGAGCCACCTCGTTGAGTTTTGAGCCGCCTCCACTATAGAAGTTCACCTCCATCAAGTACGTCTTTGACGGTGTCTCTATGACAAAGTCAAAACGTTTCTCGTCATCGCCCAAAGCTTCGGTTATGGCTTTCCACTCGCTTGAATATACTTCCTGTCGATAGTTTACACCGGCGCGGGTAAGAATATTGGCAACCGCTCCTTCCATGATGTGTCCGCTCCTGTTCTTCCTTGCATTTGTGTCAAGACCGGTTTCAATGCCAAAGACATAGTCGACGAGGTCTTTAACCCGCTGTTTCTGCAATATATCTGCAAGTCCCGTATCCTGCAAGAATGTCATGACGGTGTCAACAGATGTAAACATATCCTCCAAAGGAACGCAGTTGCCGATGGAATCAATAATCTTTTTCTTGTCACGGGTTCTGACAGCTATAAGAATATCCATAACGGAAAAGGCCTGGCTGTCACGTTTCCAAATCGCTTCCACACTTTTGCGCAAATCTGTCGCTCCTACCAGACTGTTGAGCATGCAAAGGCTCAACTTAATGTCTTCCACATTCTGCGAAATCTTTTCAAAGTCACAGAAGAAGTCCAACGTCTGGTTTGTCTCCTTGAGTTGAGACATGAATTTGTCAAAATCTTTAAGCATAAACAACGTGTGGCTCAGCCACTTCTAATGGTTCAAAGTTCAGATGTGTTTGATGCCGTCTTGTGTTCGCATAGTTGTGTACGAGAATTTCCGTAATCTTGCCACGCTTGGATCCATTGGCATTCACATTGCGAGAAGCCATAACCCGGTCTATCTGGTAAGCGCCATAAAGGACATCAAAGAAATTGTCTTCTTCATTCTTGCCTTTGCAATCTGAATTGCTAAGCATAAATTTGTGACCATGCTCACTGACTATGTCACAAAATTCCTTCAGACGTACTTGCGAATCATCATTGAATGCGTCTTTTGTATAATCATTGAAATTTGACGTATCGCTGAGAGGACGGTAAGGAGGGTCAAAATAGAAAAGAGTGTGCTCTTGTGCAAAATCAAGAGTCCGGGAAAAATCGCCTTCAAGTATTTCCACCCGTTCCAGCAATTCGCTGTCTGCACGAAGCGTTGCTTCATCGCAGATTTGCGGTGTCAGATATTTTCCGCACGGCACATTGAAAAGGCCCTTGCGGTTAACCCTATAGAGACCATTGAAACACGTCCTGTTCAGGAAGAAGAACAATGTGGTATTCTCTATTGGGCTAAGATTCTTTTCGTTGTATCTTGAACGTACTTCCATATACATTTCCCGCTTTGCGTCCATGTCGGGCAGTGCATGATACCGTTCTTCAATGTCTCGCAAAGACGGTATCAGTTGCTCGACATTATCTCTGACCGTTTGATAGCAGACGACAAGGTCCTGGTTTATGTCATTGATGACGGCACGCCTGATGTTGGGATGCTTCTGCAGCATGTGGAAGAGCATGGCTCCCCCGCCTACAAAAGGCTCAATGTAAGTAGCATTGTCCCAATTGTCAAAGTCGGCTGGCAGCAATGCTTCCAGTTGTTCCAAGAGCTGCCCCTTTCCGCCAACCCACTTGATGAATGGTTTTGCCTTTATTTGTCTTTGCTTGTCAACGAGCACCGCTTTTGTTCGGCTTATATGCTTGTTTGCCATGTGATTTGCCTTTTATTTTGCAAAGATAACTGATCTTCTTGACATTGACGAATATTCAGCCGTGTAGAAGTTGCGGTTCGTTTGGGTGTCTTCCCCTTTTGAAGCAATAGTTCGCTGGATGCAAAGCATCGCTTACTCGACCTCACATCGTACGATATACTATCTCACATCGTACGATATACAATCGTGCATCGTACGATAAACGACCTCGTATCGTACGATGAACGTATAGTATCCCGGCCTTTTGCCCCTTGGCATACGATTGTATGGCAACAGGAATACGATTGTATGGCAACGGGCATACGACCTCACGGCATAAGGCATAAGGTGGGCAAACCAGTGCTTTGCTCCCGATGAACGTATGGGAAAAGCTTGCCTGATGACATAAAAAAAGCGGCGGTCTGAGACTGTGAAGCGTCGTTCCGCTTCGTCTCAGACTGCCGCTGTGGGTCAGAGGATTCTCAGCGCAGGATGCGCTTATTCCTGTTTCTCTTTGTTTTTACTTCACTATACACTTTCTGCCGTTCACGATATATACGCCCTTGGCCAGTCCGCTGAGGCTGTTGCCGACGAACTGTCCGTTGAGGTTATACACCTTCACCGGCTGCGCATTGCCGTCGTTGTCAATGGCGTCGATGCTCGTCGGCGTGTCGTCGGTGAATGTCACCTTCGTTTCGGAGCTTGTGCCTGCCGGCACCACGAAATATGCGCGGTAGCCGAGCAGGCGGTTGTTGTCCTCGGAGGACGACGGGCGCTTCAGCGTGGCATCACTGGTGATAAACAGTTCCGTGCCGTCGGTTTTCATCATATACGGACTGAAGGCACCATTGAACGAGTAGCCGCCGTCTGCCGCCGACGATGCCGTGGCGATGTCCTTGCTGATGCTCACGTTGTGGAACACGAGACTCTCCCTCTGCTCGCCGTTCTTCACGAGGTATGGCTTGCCTGCCACAGTGGACGACACGGGCGAGAACTGCATCGTGGACCCCGACAGCTTGGTGAATTCATACAGCTTTGCGTCCGTGCCCAGGGCTTCGGCAATCTGGCTGGCGTTGATGGCGAACGGCAGACAGATGGTGCCGGTGCCGCCGGCGTCGAACCTGCGCTCCACCTTCACGCCGATGTTGGTGCGCTGCTGCGGAGTGTACTCCTGGGTGTCGCTGAGCGTGAGGATGAACGACGGCGTGTAGCCGATAGCCTTGGTGTCCTCCGTCGTGCCGCAGGTGAAATGGTTGTCGCGGCCCGAAGCCAGGCCAATGTAGAAGCGGTAGTTCTCGCCGTCGGCAGGGACGGAAATCTGCGCCGTGCCCTCTCTCTGCGGCGACGCCACGGTTGCGCACTGCGTCCATGTTGCCCCGCCGTCGGTGGAGTAGCCTATGTATGCCGTTCCGTAGCGCGTCTGCCAGAGGTCGTCGTTCATGGCGTAGCGCAGCGTGGGCTTCAGCATGTCGGTAGCCTCGTCGTAGCTGTCGTCTAACGAACCCACTACCGACAGGTCGGTGAACGCCGGACTGTATGACGAGCTGCTCGTGGTGGAGAGCAGCATGGCCGGCGTGACGGTGTTGGCTATCCCGGCGTACTCTTTGTCGATGTCCATCTTCAGGCGGATATACAGGTTCTTGTAAGCTGCGGGCAGCGTTATCGCCTTTGTTCCGCTAATCTGTATCGCCTGCGTATCGCTTACCTCGCTGAGCGTTGCCGCCTGCTGCCATTCTTCGTCAGTGCCGTGCGGACTGTATTCCACCGTTATGGATTTGATCACGTCCCTGGCGTAGCTGGGCACGCTCCATGTTATCTCCGGCGAGTATGTGCGCTTGTAGTAGTCGCTGTTGTCGGTGTAACCAGAGTTGAGCTTTGTCACGCTGAATTCGCACGGCACGCTGAACTTCGGTATTTCGTAGTCCTTCGTTTCCTTTGAAACCCATTTCCCGTCCTCTACCACTATCTTGTATATGTCCGTAGGATACACCACCATGCGGTAGCGCACCTTCGTTGCGGTGACAGGCGGGCGCATCTCCCAGCTGCCCATGGCGGAGACGTAGGGCACGGTCGATTCCCAAGTTCTGCCGCCGTCGTAGCTCGCCTCGATAACCACGCGGCTGAACAGGGCATCGGTGATGCCGTTGCACGTCCACTTCACGTTCTGCACATACTGCTTCCACACGTCGCTGTAAGTAGGCTCGTCGGCATCGACGCTGACATTCGCCACGACATACACCTCCGGGCCGAAGCTGATTGACGACGACCTGTCCCACATGAAGAATCTGACGGCGCACTGATGTCCATCGACTGTTGTGTTCCTCGGCATCATCTTGATGAAGTAGGAGTATTCGTCGCTACTCTCAATATATCTGGCATTTCCTGTATGGTCATAGGCATCGTGCAGATAGTAGAAGCATTGCTTTTCGAAAGAATAAACGGCAGAGCTGTATTCTTTGCCGTAGACATTCCAGCTGGTGGCGACGTTTTTGCCGGTGCTGTTGGTGCATCCCCATATCTGGTTCCCCTCTTTTGTCCGGCCGAGCAGCGACATGTAGATGTCTGCGCTTGTGCCCGCCATTCCGGTGGTCATGAAAACGCTGTTTGCGCTGTATTCGCCATGTCTGTGGGTTTCGGAAGTTTTGGTCTTCATCAAGTCTATGTCGATGGTCTCCGTCTTCCAGCAGCCGTCCTTTACTACCACCTTGTATTTGTCCTTGGGATACGCCACCACGCGGTAACGCACGGTTTTCGCCGTCCACGGCACCTTGGCGGTGACTGTTCCCGAGGTCAGGGTGTCGCTTCCCTGTTCTGACCATGACTTGCCGCCGTCGATGCTCATTTCCACCGCAAATCTTTCTATCAGCGCCGTGTTTATGCCGTAGGTGCTCCACGATACTTTCTGGTCGTAGTAGTCGCTGGCGGTGTTGTAGTTGATGAGTCCTGTGCTGATATACAGGTTGCCGCTCACGTAGAACTCCTTGGCGAAGCCCGGCGATGCTTCCAGGTCCCAGGTGAAGAAGTCGGCGTGCAGGTAGTCTTTCACCTTCAGGAAATGGCAGAACCCGGAACCGCCCCGTACCATTCTGTACATGTCGGGGTTGAAATCGTTCGACAGGCTGAATTTCTCGTTCTTCACGAACGAGCCCGTGCTGTTCGATATTAATGCGCTGGAGTTGTCAATGCTGATGAGCAGATTCTGTTCATTGTCGCTTTTCAGTTGGCCTGCCCATATCTGGTAGCCGTCTGCGTCTTTGCCGAGCAGCGTCATCTCGGCTACGCTTTCCGAGGTTTTCATTACCACCCTCGCGGCGTTGTAGACCGTGGCGCCTGCGGCGGTGGCGGCGCAGGCCATCACCAGCGCAAGCAATATGTTAAGGAATGTTCGTCTTGTCATGTCTCTCGTGTGTTATTGTTCAACAGTGGAAATTTGTATCGGACCGATGTCTTTCGTCAGCGTCTTGTCCTCGCCGTCGATGGAGTAGTGTACGGTGAGGCGGAAATAGTATTTCATTGCCGTCTCGGCGTCGGCAAGGGGCCGGTCGTTGGGAATGGCGAACTCCTTCGTGCCGTTCTTCTCCGGCGCGAACCCCTCCATGGAGTGCCATTCTGTGCCGTCGAACGAGTAGCTGAGATATGCCTTCGTGCTTGTCTGCCACAGTATGTCGGAAATGGAATACTGCACTTTCATGCGCGCCAAGTCCTTGTATGTGTTGTGCTTGCTGCCGCTGCCGAAGGAGAATGAGTTGATGGCAATGTCGCTTTCGGGATAGTCCAGTTTCAGCGTGTCGGCGGCAGGGATGTGGAATTTCTCGTAGCTGGTGTATTCCTCGGCGGGGGTGCCGTTGAGGCGGAACATATACTGCGTCTTGCCCACGGGTATCTCCACCGTCTCCGTGCCCTCCGTAGTGCTCACCGTCGTGAGGTCTGTCCATGTAGTGCCGTTGTCGGTGCTGTATTGCAGCTGGCCGCCGGTGTAGAGGTCTTCGGGCATGGTCCAGTTCAACGCCACCTTGTGGCGGCGCTTGCTCACGTCGGCGTTGTAGACGAAGTCGTTCATCCTGTCGAAGCTTCCGGCTTTGAGGCTGCACTTGTACTTGTCGGGGAGGTGGAGCCAGAAGTCGCGCGTCTCATATTCCCACATGCCGTGCTCCACCACGACACTATAGACGAATTTGGACTTGGCGACGACGCGGTAGCGCACCTTGTCGTACTCCCACGGCACTTCCAAGAACGCGGTGCCGTGAAGCTGCGCAGCGGTAGTGGAGAGGGCTGTGGTCCAAGTGTTGCCGTAGTCGAAGCTCTGCTGGATTTCGATATGGTCAATCGGTTCCGGCAGTACGCTGTCCACGTTCCATACTACCTGCTGCTTGAAGACCTTGTCCGTGTCGTCGAACTTCGATTCCGGCATATTCATCCACGGGTATGCCGCCAAAAGCAGCGAAGTGACGAACGACGGCTTGTTCACCATGTCCCAAATGAACAATTCGAATTCGACAAAGTCCTCGGAGTGACGGGGACCAGTGAAGAAGAAATAGTAGAATTCGGATTCGAAGTATATATTGCGGGTGTAATTGTTGTAGTCGTTTTTGGCAGGCGGATAATATAATACGTTTTTGTCGAGCACGTCCGTTTCCGGATAACATCCGAACTCAGTGCCGCACTTGTTGATGTGCGGACCCCATACTTTCCATAGCGCATACTGGTTGCTCATGCTCGTGTTGTTCACGCTCCACACCTGCTGTCCCGAATAAGTCACGCCGAGCTGTTTCATCGGCATGTCGTATCCCTTAAAGGCGCCGACATTCATGACGACATTCGTGGCGAGGTAATCCGCTTTCGGCAGGACGGGGTCGCCCTTTACGATCATCAGGATGTCGTTGGTCTCCCTCGCCTGCACGCTGCTCTGGTCTTTCAGGACGGGTGTGACGCGGTAGCGCACATACCCCGGTTCCTTAGGTATCAGCAACGGCACGTTGCCCGCCAGTCTGTCGAAGTCGCCAAGCTTGGCCCATGAGGCTCCGCTGTCGAAGCTGTATTCTACAGTTGCATACGACAGGTTGTCGGCGGCAACGTTGTCAATCTGCCATCCCACCATCTGCCGGTAGTAATTCTCCGTCGACGTGGTGTCGGCGTATTCCGCCGCCCCTGCCCAGACGGAAGTCTTCACGCCGGAGCTTGCGGCGCGCACCGTCGTCCCGGTCGCGAGGAACACGCACACCGCGGCTGCGGCAATCATAAATCTTGTAACGGTTTTCATTTCGTTTTGTGTTTTTTGACGTGCTATAAAACACGCAGTTAGTCATTCGCTGTTATATTCTCAAAAGAATGTTCCACTTGTCATTCTTGATTCTTCAATCTTCACTCCTACCTGTTCATTTTCAGCTTGTCTTAGACATTCCTTGTTCCTTGTGGGCAAAGCTTTAGTTCCCTCCCCACGCTGTTCCGATGTGCAAATGTACGGTAACTTTTTCAATTATGTGTCGGCAAACTGTTAAATTTGCGCAGTCGGGCGCACGTTGCAAGCCCCTTGTAATGTGTCCGTTGTCATTCGCTGCGGACGGAAAACCGCCCGTGAAAATGCGGCAAGACACTTTTAGTGGGAAAAAGTTTCCCCGTGTCAGAAAAAAAAGCTATCTTTGCCCCTTGAAAATACAAACAGACAATGTCAGAAAATCAAATAAACGAGAACAACTATTCCGCCAGTAACATCCAGGTGCTGGAGGGACTGGAAGCCGTGCGCAAGCGCCCGGCGATGTATATCGGTGATATTAGCGAAAAAGGACTCCATCATCTGGTGAACGAAACCGTGGACAACTCCATCGACGAGGCGATGGCGGGCTACTGCACCCACGTGGAGGTGACAATCAACGAGGACGGGTCCATTACCGTGCAGGACAACGGACGAGGCATCCCCGTGGACGAGCACGCCAAACTGCACAAGTCGGCGCTCGAGGTCGTGATGACGGTGCTCCACGCCGGAGGAAAGTTCGACAAGGGCTCGTACAAGGTCAGCGGCGGTCTCCACGGAGTCGGCGTGAGCTGTGTGAACGCCCTTTCCACAAAGATGAAGTCGCAGGTGTTCCGCGACGGCAAGATTTACCAGCAGGAATACGAAAAGGGAAAGCCCCTCTACCCGGTGAAGGTGGTGGGCGAGACAGAACAGAGGGGCACGCGCCAGCAGTTCTGGCCCGACCCCACGATATTCACCACCACATTATATAAATATGACATCATCGCCAAGCGCATGAGGGAGCTTGCCTACCTCAACGCCGGCATAACGATAACGCTCACCGACCTGCGCCCCGACGAGGAGGGCAAGACAAGGCAGGAGGTGTTCCACGCCAAGGAGGGGCTGAAGGAATTCGTGCGCTACGTGGACCGCCACCGCACCCACCTCTTCGACGACGTAATCTATCTCAAGACCGAGAAGCAGAACATCCCGATAGAGGTGGCGATAATGTATAACACCGACTACAGCGAGAATATCCACTCCTACGTGAACAACATCAACACCATCGAGGGAGGAACACACCTCGTGGGCTTCAGGATGGCGCTCACCCGCACGCTGAAGAAATATGCCGACAACGACCCCGTTATCTCCAAGCAGATAGAGAAGTCGAAGATAGAAATCGCCGGCGAGGACTTCCGCGAGGGGCTCACGGCGGTGATATCCATAAAGGTGGCGGAGCCGCAGTTTGAGGGACAGACCAAGACGAAGCTCGGCAACAGCGAGGTGACGGGAGCCGTGCAGCAGGCCGTAAGCGAGGCCCTGACATACTATCTCGAAGAGCACCCCAAGGAGGCGAAGATGATTTGCGACAAGGTGATACTCGCCGCCACGGCGCGCATCGCGGCGCGCAAGGCACGCGAGAGCGTGCAGCGCAAGAACCCGATGACAGGCGGCGGACTGCCCGGCAAGCTCGCCGACTGTTCCAACCGCGACCCCAAGGAGTGCGAGATATTCCTCGTCGAGGGAGACTCCGCCGGAGGCTCCGCCAAGCAGGGGCGCGACCGCTACACGCAGGCCATCCTGCCGCTGAGGGGAAAAATCCTCAACGTGGAGAAGGTGATGTGGCACAAGGTGTTCGAGAGCGAGTCGGTGATGAACATCATACAGAGTATCGGCGTGCGCTTCGGCGTGGACGGCGAGGACGACAAGGAGGCAAACACCGACAAGCTGCGCTACGACAAGATTATCATAATGACCGATGCCGACGTCGATGGATCGCACATCGACACCCTCATCATGACACTCTTCTACCGCTTCATGCCCAAGGTGATACAGGAAGGACATCTCTATATCGCCACTCCGCCGCTCTACCTGTGTACTTACAAGAACAAGGTGAAGGAATACTGCTACACCGAGCAGCAGCGACAGGCGTTCCTCGACAAATACGGCAACGGGGCCGACGACGACAAGAACATCCACACCCAGCGATACAAAGGTCTGGGAGAGATGAACCCCAGCCAGCTCTGGGATACCACCATGAACCCCGAAACGCGCCTCCTCAAGCAGGTGAACATCGAGAACGCCGCCGAGGCCGACGAGATATTCTCGATGCTCATGGGCGACGACGTGGAGCCGCGCCGCCAGTTTATCGAGGAAAACGCCACCTACGCCAATATCGACGCATGACGGCAAGCCGGAAACAAAAGGAAAACAACCATAAAACAACCAATAAACGAAGCGAAAGGACGCGGACGGGGCGTAAAAACCTGCCGCGCCCTTTCTTTTTGGTTAAAAAACTTTGCATGAATTAATAAAAATTGCTAACTTTGCAGCGTTCAGTGGAATGGGGAGCCCCTAAGGAGCTCCTCATTTTATTTTACAACTTATTATTTTATACATGATCGATAAGAACGTAGTTGAAAAACTGGTGAACCAGTGGCTTGAAGACAAGGACTATTTCCTCGTGGACATAGAGATAAGCCGTGACGACAGGATTGTAGTGGAAATAGACCATGCCGACGGCGTGTGGATAGAAGACTGCGTGCAGCTCAGCCGCTTCATAGAAGAAAACCTCAACAGGGACGAGGAGGACTACGAGCTGGAGGTGGGCAGCGCCGGCCTCGGACAGCCTTTCAAGGTGAGGCAGCAGTACATCAACTTCATCGGCAAGGAGGTGGAGGTGCTCGACGCCGCAGGCAAGAAATGGAAAGGCGTGCTCAAAGCCGTGGAGGACAACGGCGACTTTACCCTTTCGGTAAAGGAGAAAGTGAAGAGGGAAGGGTCGAAACGCCCCGCGATAGAGGACGTGGACCACAACTTCAACATGGACAGCGTGAAATATACAAAATACCTAATAAGTTTCAAATAAGCTATGGCAGCAAGAAAGAATGAAGAAGAGACCATCAACATGGTCGATACCTTCCGAGAGTTTAAGGAGACAAAGAATATCGACCGCACCACGCTGATGAGCGTGCTCGAGGAGAGCTTCCGCAACGTAATCGCGAAGATCTTCGGCAGCGACGAGAATTTCGACGTTATCGTGAACCCCGACAAGGGAAACTTCGAGATATACCGCAACCGCACCGTCGTGGAGGACGGCAGCGACCACGACGAGAACAAGGAGATAACGCTCACCGAGGCGCGCAAGATACAGCCCGACTACGAGGTGGGCGAGGACGTGAGCGAGCCGGTGGACTTCAGCAAGTTCGGCCGCCGCGCCATACTGACACTGCGCCAGACACTCGCATCGAAAGTGCTGGAGCTTGAACACGACAGCCTCTACAACAAGTACAAGGACCGCGTGGGACAGATTATCAGCGCCGAGGTGTACCAGGTGTGGAAGCGCGAGGTGCTCCTCGTGGACGACGAGAACAACGAGCTTATCCTCCCCAAGGGCGAGCAGATACCCCGCGACCAGTACCGCAAGGGCGAGGCCGTGCGCGCCGTCATACTGCGCGTGGACAACGAGAACAACAACCCCAAGATAATCCTCAGCCGCACAAGTCCCGTGTTCCTCCAGAGACTGCTCGAGCAGGAAGTGCCCGAAATCAACGACGGGCTCATCACCGTGCAGCGCATCGCGCGTATGCCGGGAGAGAGGGCAAAGATTGCCGTGGAGAGCTACGACGAGCGCATCGATCCCGTGGGAGCCTGTGTCGGCGTGAAGGGAAGCCGCGTTCACGGCATCGTGAGGGAGCTGTGCAACGAGAACATCGACGTGATCAACTACACGTCGAACATCAAGCTCTTCATCCAGCGCGCACTCAGCCCCGCCAAGGTGTCGAGCATCAATGTGGACGAGGAGAACCACAAGGCTGAGGTGTATCTCCAGCCCGAGGAAGTGTCGCTCGCCATCGGCCGCGGCGGCATGAACATCAAGCTCGCCAGTATGCTGACGGAATACACCATCGACGTGTTCCGTGAGGTGCAGGAGGGAGAAGAGGAGGAGGATATCTACCTCGACGAGTTCTCCGACGAGATAGACCAGTGGATTATCGACGCCATCAAGGCTATCGGATTCGACACCGCCAGACGAGTGCTCAACGCTCCGCGCGAAATGCTCGTGGAGAAAGCCGACCTCGAGGAAGAGACCGTGGACCACGTGCTTAACGTGCTTAGGGCGGAGTTCGAATAAAACCGAGTTCTGAAAATTCCGCAATATGTATAAAGGTGGGCTGCATGAAAACTCCCGCCGTGAATGTTGATTTTTAGAATCCGCTTAAAGAAAGAAAAGAAGAAGGGTAAATAATATAGTATGAGCATCAGATTAAACAAAGCAATCAGTGAATTAAACATAGGATATCAAACGGCAGTTGATTTCCTTAAGAAAAAAAGCGAACTGGGAGACGCGCCGGAGGGACTTAATTCCAAACTCACCGACGAGCAGTATAATGCCCTTGTCGAAGAGTACAAGTCTGACAAGGAAGAGCGTTCGCAGGCGGAGAAACTGCTCCAGAAACGGCCCAAGGACAAGAAGAAGGCTGACAAGAAACCGGAACCGGCCGCTGCGCCGCGCCAGAAGTACACCCCGTTGGGAAAGATCGACCTCGACAGTCTGGGCAAGAAGCCGTCAGCAAAATCTGCTGCTTCTACTGTGAAACCCGACAACGAAAAGGCTAAGGCTTCTGCCGTAAGCCAGCCGAAGGATAGCGTGAAACAGGAAAAGCCTGCTGAAACGGCTGCTCCCGTGCAGCAGCCGGCACCGGCTCCAAAACCGCAGGATGCCGCTCCGAAGACCACCGGGGCACCGGCTCCCAAGGAGGAAGCCAAGCCGCAGGAGCCCGCTGCCCCCAAAGCGGAGCAGCCTGTTGCGGCAGCTACTGCCGCAGTTGCCGCTCCGGCAGAGACAAAGGAAAGTCAGGAGACCAAGGTGTTCACGCTGAAGAGCGAGAAGAAACTCGCGCCCAAGGTGAACGTGCTCGGAAAGATTGACCTCGAGGCTCTGAACCAGAGCACGCGCCCCAAGAAAAAGAGCAAGGAGGAGCGCCGCAAGGAGCGCGAGGAAAAGGGGCACAGCGGCAACAACGCCGCCGCCAACGGCGAGCGCAAGAAGCGCCAGCGCATCACCAAGGAGCGCGTGGACATCGCCGCCGCTGCCAAGCAGAACAACGGCGGTGGCCAGCACCAGAACAACGGCGGCGGCAACGGACAGGGCAACAAGAAGAAAAACCGCAAGCGCGGCGGACAGAAGCCTGCTGAGGTCAATGAGGTGGACGTGGCACGCCAGGTAAAGGAGACGCTCGCCCGTCTCACGAGCAAGGGTCAGAACAAGAAGGGCGCCAAGTACCGCAAGGAGAAGCGCGATGCAGCGCAGGAGCACCTCAAGGAGCAGCGCGCCGAGGAGAAGGCAGAGAGCAAGATACTGAAGCTTACGGAGTTCGTTACCGTGAGCGAGCTCGCCAACATGATGAACGTGTCGGTGAACCAGGTAATCGGCACTTGCATGAGCGTGGGAATCATGGTGTCTATCAACCAGAGGCTCGACGCGGAGACCATCAACCTCGTGGCAGAGGAGTTCGGCTTCAAGACGGAATACGTGAGCGCCGAGGTTTCGGAGGCTATCACCGAAGAGCCGGACGACGAGAACGACCTGCTGCCGCGCGCACCTATCGTGACCGTCATGGGACACGTGGACCACGGCAAGACTTCGCTCCTCGACCATATCCGCAACACCAACGTGATTGCCGGCGAGGCAGGCGGTATCACCCAGCATATCGGAGCGTATAACGTGACGCTGCAGAACGGCCGCCACATCACCTTCCTCGACACCCCGGGTCATGAGGCGTTCACCGCCATGCGTGCCCGCGGAGCGCAGGTGACGGATATCGCCATCATCATCATCGCCGCCGACGACAGCGTGATGCCTACCACGCGCGAGGCTATCGCCCATGCGCAGGCTGCCAACGTGCCGATGGTGTTCGCCATCAACAAGATTGACAAGCCGGGGGCTAACCCCGACAAGATACGCGAGGACCTCGCCAACATGAACCTCCTCGTGGAGGAGTGGGGCGGCAAGTACCAGTGCCAGGAAATCAGCGCGAAGAAGGGACTCGGCGTGGAGGACTTGCTCGAAAAGGTTCTTCTCGAGGCCGACATGCTCGAGCTTAAGGCTAACCCCAACCGCAAGGCTACGGGCAGCGTTATCGAGTCGTCGCTCGACAAGGGCAGGGGATATGTCTCTACGGTGCTCGTCAGCAACGGTACGCTCCGCGTGGGCGACAATATCATCGCCGGAACGAGCTACGGACGTATCAAGGCGATGTTCAACGAGCGTAACCAGCGCATCCAGGAGGCCAAGCCCTCTGAACCGGCTACCATCCTCGGTCTCAACGGTGCGCCTACGGCCGGCGACGCTTTCCATGTGCTCGAGACGGAGCAGGAGGCGCGCGACATCGCCAACAAGCGTTTGCAGCTGCAGCGAGAGCAGGGCTTGCGCACGCAGAAGCGTCTGACGCTGAGCGATATCAGCCACCGCATCGCATTGGGTTCTTTCAAGGAACTGAATATTATCGTGAAGGGCGATACCGACGGAAGTATCGAGGCTCTCAGCGACTCGTTCATCAAGCTCTCTACGGAGAAGATTAAGGTGAACGTGATTTACAAGGCCGTGGGACAGATTTCTGAGAGCGACGTGACGCTCGCCGACGCTTCCGACGCACTCATCGTGGGCTTCCAGGTGCGTCCTTCCACATCGGCGCGCAAGCTTGCCGACCAGGAGGGCGTGGAAATCAATACCTACTCCATCATCTACGACGCCATCGAGGATGTCAAGTCGGCCATGGAGGGAATGCTCGACAAGGTTGTCAAGGAGGTTGTCACCGGACAGGTGGAGGTGCGCGAGGTCTACAAGATCTCCAAGGTCGGCACCGTTGCCGGTGCCTTCGTTTCCGAGGGAAAGGTTCACCGTTCCGACAAGGCGCGCCTCGTGCGCGACGGCATCGTGGTTCACACCGGCGAAATCAACGCCCTCAAGCGTTTCAAGGACGATGTTAAGGAGGTTGGCGTGAACTTCGAGTGCGGTATCTCCCTCGTGAACTTCAACGACATTCAGGTGGGCGACGTAATCGAGACGTTCACCGAGATTGAGGTGAAGCAGAAACTGTAAAACGGTGTCCCTCTTTCGGGATACACAATCACAATAGGGAGGGGCTTTTTCGCCCTGTCCAGAAAACAACAACAATGTGAGGCTTCAGCCGGGAATTCCGGCTGAAGCCTCACGTGTATTACGGTGTGTCACAAAATATCCTGCCTTCTTTTTCTTCTTTGAACCTAAGCGTTTGCAAAAGAAAACTGCGGAAATCCGCAAAAAACTTTCGTGGAAATGGGTAAATGACAAAATCTGCAGAAGAAAACTGCGGAAATCCGCAAAAATCTTTCGCAGACTATGCGTCATTGTTGAGGATTGACGACAGCTTCATGAAATATGTTATAACCGGTGACGACATCAAGAGGTATCAGAATGACGACGGCATCATGATAATGGACATATTCGACTTTATGCAGGATAAGGAGTCGGTCTGACGCACGGTGCGGAAGTGTGTTCAAGAAAATCGTGAGGTAGGACACCGATTTCATAAAAAAAGAAAATAAATGTGTGGCATATTCTCTTTTTTAGGCTTAAATGCTTAAATTTGCACGATTTATATATAACAGATGTTGTTAAAACAATAAGTTTTTAGATGAACGTAATTACGAAAACAGTTCAGTTGCCTGATGGCAGAACCATCAGCATTGAAACCGGGAAAGTGGCAAAACAGGCCGACGGCTCGTGTGTGCTCCGTATGGGCAACACCGTCTTGCTCGCCACCGTTTGTGCCGCAAAGGATGCAGTTCCCGGAACAGATTTCATGCCTTTGCAGGTTGAGTACAGAGAACAGTATGCCGCTGCCGGACGTTTCCCGGGCGGCTTCACCAAGCGCGAAGGCAAAGCAAGCGACAACGAGATTCTTACATGCCGCCTCGTAGACCGCGCACTGCGCCCCCTCTTCCCCTCGGACTTCCATGCGGAGGTGTTCGTGAACATCATCCTCTTCTCCGCCGACGGAGTGGACCAGCCCGACGCACTCGCAGGTTTCGCAGCTTCATGCGCACTGGCATGTTCAGATATTCCCTTCGAATGCCCCATTTCCGAAGTGCGCGTGGCCCGCGTGAACGGAGAATATGTCATCAACCCCACCTTCGAGCAGATGAAGGAAGCCGACATGGACCTCATGGTAGGCGCCTCGGCAGAGAACATCATGATGGTGGAGGGCGAGATGAAAGAAGTTTCGGAGCAGGACCTGCTCGGCGCCCTCAAGGCTGCGCAGGAGGCCATCAGGCCGATGTGCGAGCTGCAGACGGAACTTTCCAAGGAGCTTGGCACCGACGTGAAGCGCGAATACTGCCACGAGGTGAACGACGAAGACCTGCGCAAGCAGATCAGCGACGAGCTTTACCCCAAGGCTTACGACGTGACGAAGCAGGCTCTCGACAAGCAGGCCCGCCAGGATGCCTTCGACAAGATTCTCTCCGATTTCCGGGAGGCTTACAACGCCGCTCATGCCGACCTCTCCGAGGACGAGCTTGAGGAGAAGGCCGCTCTCATGGACAAATACTACCACGACGTGATGCGCGACGCGATGCGCCGTTGTATCCTTGATGAGGGCATACGCCTCGACGGCCGCAAGACAAACGAGATTCGCCCCATCTGGTGCGAGGTGTCTCCGCTGCCGATGCCCCACGGAAGCTCTATCTTCACGCGCGGCGAGACGCAGTCGCTCACCACTTGTACGCTCGGCACAAAGCTCGACGAGAAGATGGTTGACGACGTGCTCGACAAGAGCTACATGCGCTTCCTCCTCCACTACAACTTCCCGCCCTTCTGCACCGGCGAGGCCAAGCCGCAGCGCGGCGTGGGCCGTCGCGAGATTGGTCACGGCCACCTGGCATGGCGCGCGCTGAAGGGACAGATTCCCGCAGACTATCCCTACACGGTGCGTCTGGTGTCTCAGATTCTCGAGTCGAACGGTTCGTCGTCGATGGCTACCGTCTGCGCCGGAACACTGGCGCTGATGGATGCCGGCGTGCCGATGAAGAAGCCCGTGAGCGGTATCGCCATGGGTCTCATCAAGAACCCGGGAGAGGACAAGTACGCCGTGCTGAGCGACATCCTCGGCGACGAGGACCACTTGGGCGACATGGACTTCAAGACCACCGGTACGAAGGACGGTCTCACCGCCACGCAGATGGATATCAAGTGCGACGGCCTGAGCTTCGAAATCCTTGAGAAGGCTCTTCTCCAGGCCAAGGAAGGCCGCGAGTATATCCTCGGCAAGCTCACCGACACTATCTCCGAGCCGCGTGCCGAACTCAAGCCGCAGGTGCCGCGCATCGAGGCGTTCGATATTCCGAAGGAGTTCATCGGAGCCGTTATCGGTCCGGGCGGAAAGATTATCCAGCAGATACAGGAGGAGTCGGGCGCTACCGTTACCATCGACGAGACCGACGGCAAGGGCAAGGTGCAGGTGAGCGCGCCCAACAAGGAGAGCATCGACAAGGCTATCTCCAAAATACGCGCCATCGTGGCTATCCCCGAGGTGGGCGAGGTTTACGAGGGAACGGTGCGTTCCATCATGCCTTACGGCTGCTTCGTGGAAATCATGCCGGGCAAGGACGGACTGCTCCATATCTCGGAGATTGACTGGAAGCGTCTTGAGACTGTCGAGGAGGCCGGCTTGAAGGAAGGCGACAAGATTCAGGTGAAGCTCCTGGAGATTGACCCCAAGACGGGCAAGTACAAGCTCTCTCACCGTGTGCTCATCCCGAAACCCGAGGGTTATGTGGAGCGTGAGCGCCGTCAGCGTCCGGAGCGCGGCGAGCGTCGCCCCCGTCCTGAGCGCGGCGAGCGTCGTCCGCGTCCCGACCGCAACGGTGGCGAGCCGCGCCGCTTTGAGCATCGCGACAGCAATGCCGACTTCCACGACCCGATGGCGGATCGCGAGCCGAAGGACTTCAACGACTCGCTCGACCACATGGACTAAAGACCGGAAGAAATAAACTGATATAAGAAATCCCCGCGTGCCGCTTCTGGCAATGCGGGGATTTTTTTTACGACACTTATAATATACCCTTTGTGCAATGTTTGAAAAGTGTTCCAAATGTCGCATTTTGCCGATGTGGAACTTGCTGAGATTTTAACCGGATTTTGCTGTTCTTTTAGGGTAAATGTAAAATGTTGATAATCAGTATAATATACAAGCAATAAAAACCGATGCCCCAAAACCTCGGAGGAAACGATAGCTTTTCGGGGAGCAAAGCTATCGTTTCCTCCGGGCAAAGCTATCGTTTCCTCCCCGAAAAGCACTGCTCCTTGAAAACAGGACAAAGCATAAAGTGTTCCAAATGTCTTATTTGTAAAACATTTTGTAGGTATGTTCTAGACGCCTGTTCCCGTCGGAAATATCTTAAATAACGTCTTAGAAAATCAGCGAAAAGCAAGAATTTTTTGTCCTTTTCGCTGATTTTCTAAATACGGGAAGGGCTTTTTCTGGCTCGTTTTTAATGTCCAGGGCAAGAAAAACGCCCCGTCGCTGTGTGCAGCGTACGGGGCGTTGGTTGTATGGCCTTGTTTCGTGGTTACCAGTTGTCTTCGTCCCACGGGTCTTCTTCCTCCATTTTTCCTTTGCCGGGGTCGTAGAAGACTTTGCCCCAGTTTGTCGTGACTTCCTGTTCTTCTTCGGTGCTTCTTGCGTTGTCGGTGTTCCATGCGGAGAACTGACACAGTTCGCTGGCTGCGGTGGCGATAACAATCGTCCGCGGTTTTACATATATCTTTTTCATCGTGATTGTCCTTTAGTTGTTGTTGCTTTTTTTTTGAATAAGACGCTGTTGCGCGTTTGCACGCTTGCTTGGCCGTGTGCTTATTCCACCATGTATTTCTTGCCGTTCACTATGTACATTCCGGCAGGGAGCTTGTCGAGACCGGCGGTGTCGCTGATGCGCTGGCCGCTGAGTGTGAACACACCCTGCGCTGCCTTGCCGGCGGCCTCCTCCTTGCCGAACGCCACGTGGTCGCTGATGTCGGTTGTGGCATCCTGTGCCACGCCGTCGATAAACATGGTCATCTTGGCGGCGTCGGCGGTTGTGGCGGCAGGCTTGAACCAGCAGCTGAAGCCTCTCAGTCCGCGCACACGGGTGTTGGAGCAGTAGAGGTTGCCTTTCCAGAAGAAATAGCTGCCTTTGAGGTCGTCGCGGCCCGAGATAATAGTCCCCTTGTCATCGCCGAAAGAGTACAGGCCGTAGTTGCCGCTGCTTTCGTCGGTGTCCTGTGTGGTCTTGTCGGGTCCGAAGGTGCGCACGAAAGTGCCGTAGGCAGTCATCGTGCCGTTGCCCGCCACGTTATACATCTTCTTCGTGGTCCAGTTGCTTGTGTCGATATTGTCAAGGTCGTTGGTCTCGGTGGTGGTGCCTTCGGCAGTCTTCGTGGCGAAAGTCACGTTGGGGATTTCCACGCAGTTCTTCTTTATAATCACCGGCACAGTCTTCGACTGCTGGTTGCCGGTTTCGGTGAGCAGTGCCTTGTAGGCAGGAGACTCGTTCGGCGCGATATAGCGTGTGGGGAAGATGATGTACGGCGTGTAAGCCTCAAGGGCGATGTCAGACGTACCGAGATCGTCGAGCTTTACGGTGGTGAACTGGATTTCGGAGCTTGTCAGGGCACTGAGCTTCGCGAGGCGCGCGTTTGAGCCGAAAGCCTGGCGCAGCTGGTCTACGGTGAGGTTCACGGGCAGAACGAAGGAGTTCCACTTGTCTCGGGTGAAGGTCTTGTTGAGATGGAGCACCTTGTTCTTGTACGTGTTGGAGCAGTTGCTCAGATAGCTCAGGTCAGCCCTGTCCTCGTCGAGGATAAGGTCCTCGTCGGTGGTCTTGCTGGCATAGAGCAGGCGGAAATCGTCGAACACCGTCCATTCGTTCGTGCCGTCCACGGTGGTGTCTGTATTGTCGTTGCCGATGATTACGCCGAAGCGGATGGTGTAGTATGAGGTGCTCGTGCCGTCGCTGGAAGATGCCGTCACGTCGGGCACATGCACGAGTACGGTGTTCATGTATTTGTGCGACCCGTAGAAGTTCTTTCCCGCGTAGTCCATGTTCTGCTCCGAGGTGTGGAGGCTCTCCTGTTCCGTGGACGACATGTAGGCGATTTGGCTGAACACCGTCTGGTGCTCAGTGTTCTCCACCTTCGTGCCGTCTTTGTACAGCACGGCGAAGAGCTTTGCCTTCTGCGTGTTGGAATAGCCCTTGCATTCCACCACGTACGACCCGCCGTGCTTCACCACCACGTCCTGGTAAATCATGCCGCGCACGTTCTTTGCGTCGGCGCAGAAGTATTTGCCGAGGTCGCGCTGGTAGTTTTTCTTGGAGTCGCTGCTGGTGCTGTACGTTGTTTCGTTAAACGTGTAGCTGCCGCTGGTAATCTTATAGTCCTTGTCCGTTGTGGCGGTAGTGCTGTAAAGCTTTTCCAGACCGAAGCGCATCTGGCCCGAGGTGCTGAACTTCTCGATATTCCAGCTTGTAATGTCTTTGTTGTTGCGCGAGAACCCCGGGCATTTCAGCTTGAACGACAGTTCGATGGAGCTTGTCATGTTGTCGGTGTTCTCGTCCTGCAGGTCGAATATCTGCTGCATGGAGAAGATGCGCCACTCGTCGTAGCCGGACAGGTTGTTGCTGCTTATCTCCGTTGCGGAGTAAGCCTCGCAGGTCTTGTCCTGGTCGGTCTTGTCGCCGTTGGCGCAGAGGTAGTATTTGGTGCTGCTGCTACTCGGGGAGGCCGTCTGGTATGTGTAGAGCTTGTACGTGTTCTTGCTGTCGCCGGAAACGGCTTCCAGTGTCCATCCGTAGTATCCTGTGGCACCTGTGCCCTTGGACCTGTCGATGAACACTCCTTTGTCGGTCTCGTCGGCGTCAGTTCCTGTGATTGACCACCTGACCAAGTGTCCTTCTCCGTTCTCCATATTCTGTGCGAAGTCAATCACGTCGCTTGACGACGTTGTGTTCACCCAAAACGAGAGCGGCGTCTCCTTCATCGAGACGTGTGTTCCCCAGTATCCTCCGGCGTTGAGGAACTTTCCGGTTTTCACGTTGTAGATGAAGAACACCTTGCTCATGTCGTCGTACGAATATGTTCCCGCCGTACTGGCATTGGTTTTCAACTCGGAGAGAGTCTTCCCCGTGAGTTCTTCTATTCCTGTGATTGTGGCGGACAGAACGTTGCTGCCTGTTTCCGCCGCTGCTGCGTGTGGTGCTGCCGCAAAGAGCGCAACTGCTGTGTAAAGCACCGCGCGACCCATCCCTCTTGTGATGAACCGCAGTAAATTCCTGTTGATTACCTGCATAGCTTTAATATTGTTAATTTAAAATTCTAGTTTTTTGTGTGTGGACAGGCGCAACTTCTGCACCGCCCTGAAAATAGCAAACTTCTTCTTCGTCTTTTCTCTCGCCCCAAAGATATTTCATTTTCTCCATATTGTGAACAGTTTTCTCCCCCCCCCCGTGATTTTATATTTATTTAACGGAATTTTATTCTTTTGTAACGGTTGCGTGGGCGGTGGCTTTCCGTGTTGTTAAGGTAATTCGTCTGCTGCTAACGTGTCCTTGGCGGAGCGTAAACAGGTGCCTTGCCGGCCTTATCCCTTATGGCGTGAGGTCGTATGCCAACTGCCGAACAATCGTATGCCTATTGCCATACGGTTGGAGAAACGGCGCTTTGTTGCTGAAAGACGTGTGTTTCTTGGCTGATTGACAGTGGAAAAATAAGTTGGCGCAGGCGCAATCCGAAATGAATTTTATTTGTACCTTTGTATTTGCATAAGACAAGCTGCGTCTCAGCAAAATACTCAAAACGTAAAGACAATGGCGTTATGGAAGAACTGGTGAACAAATACCCCGTCGGAATACAGACTTTCTCGAATGTGCGCGAGGGAGGCTATCTCTATGTGGACAAGACAAAGTATATCGTGGACTTCCGCAGGAAGCAGATGAAATACGTGTTCCTGAGCCGTCCGAGGCGGTTCGGCAAGTCGCTCTTCGCCTCCACGCTGCAGGCGTATTTCGAGGGGCGCAGGGAACTCTTCGAAGGGCTTGCCATTGCAGGATATGAGAAGGAATGGGTAAAACGCCCCGTGCTGCACTTCGACCTGAGCGGAGCGAAGCACTTCGACAAGGAGGAGCTTGAAGGATATTTGGATTTCATCCTGCTGCCATACGAAAAGATATACGGTACGGGAGAGAAGGAAAACACTCCCAACAAACGTTTGATAGGCATCGTTGAGCGTGCCTGCAAGCAGACGGGGCAGAAGGTAGTTGTCATCATCGACGAGTACGACGCACCGCTGCTCGACGTGGTACACGAGAAGGAGAACCTGCAGGACCTGCGCCGCGTGATGCAGAATTTCTACAGTCCGTTGAAGGCGCTCGACCCGTATCTGGAGTTCGTCTTCATCACGGGCATTACCAAGTTTTCGCAGCTCAGCATCTTCAGCGAGCTCAACAACCTGGACAATATAAGCATGCTTGACCAGTATTCCGCCATCTGCGGCATAAGCAAGACGGAACTCGAAACCGTGATGCGCCCCGACGTTGAGGCTCTGGGCAAAGGGCTTGGAATGACCTACGGGGAATGTCTAGCAGAACTGAAGAATTATTACGACGGCTATCATTTCAGTAAGGATTCGGAGGATGTGTTCAACCCGTTCAGCCTTGTAAAGGCTTTGAACGGACACGACATACAGTCGTTTTGGTTCGGTTCGGGCACACCGACGTTTTTGCTGAAACAGCTGGACAAGTTCAACACCCCGCTCTCCATACTGGAAACGCAGGACGTGGTGCTCAACTCCTTCGACCTGTCGCCCGAGGAGATGACCGACGCTCTGCCGCTGCTCTATCAGAGCGGCTACCTCACGATAAAGAAATACGACCCGATGTTCAAGGAATACACCCTCGGGATACCCAACAAGGAGGTGCGCGACGGACTGCTCAATTCCATGCTGCCGCGCTACGTGAACCCGCGCCGCACCGACAACGACGCCTTCCTCCTCGGATTCTGCAAGGCCGTGTACCGTGGCGACATCGAGGCGGCGCTGGAACACATGCGCACCTATCTCGCCACCATACCCTATGACTTGGAGAACCGCACCGAGAAACATTTCCAGACTATCTTCTACCTGATGTTCAGTTTCCTCAACATCTACATCTACACCGAGGTGAAGAGTGCCGCGGGGCGTGCCGATGCGGTGCTCCATATGCCCGACACGATATACGTAGTCGAGCTGAAGGTGGACAAGAGCGCGGACGAGGCACTCCGGCAGATAGACGACAAGGGCTATATGCTTCCCTATCACGCGTCGGGCAAGCGCCTGGTGAAAATCGGCATCAGTTTCGACAGCCGGCAGCGCACCATCAGCGAGTGGAAGATAAAAGAGGAATCGTAGCGCAGGCGGTCTTGCGGTGAATAGGGAATTTTTTAGTATATTTGCGGCAGGAGAACAAACAAAGGTTGGTCAGAGAACAACAAAGCTGGTCGGAGAAGAACAAGACAAATACGTTATGGAAGAACTGGTGAACAAATACCCTGTCGGGATACAGACATTCTCGAATGTGCGCGAGGGAGGTTATCTCTATGTGGACAAGACAAAGTATATCGTGGACTTCCGCAGGAAGCAGATGAAATACGTGTTCCTGAGCCGTCCGAGGCGGTTCGGCAAGTCACTCTTCGCCTCCACGCTGCAGGCGTATTTCGAGGGGCGCAGGGAACTCTTCGAGGGACTTGCCATTGCCGGATATGAGAAGGAGTGGGTAAAGTACCCCGTGCTGCATTTCGACCTGAGCGGAGCGAAACACTTCGACAAGGAGTCTCTCGTAAAATACCTCGATAGTGAACTTGACCCGTATGAAAAGGCATACGGATGCGACAGCGGAGATTGGGATGTTAATATCAGACTGACCAATCTCGTGAGGACAGCCTGCGAGCAGACCGGGAAGAAGGTTGTTGTCGTCATCGACGAATACGACGCACCGCTGCTCGACGTGGTACACGGGAAGGAGAACCTGCAGGATCTGCGCCGCGTGATGCAGAATTTCTACAGTCCGCTGAAGAAACTCGACCCGTATCTGGAGTTCATCTTTATTACGGGCATTACCAAGTTTTCGCAGCTCAGCATCTTCAGCGAACTCAACAATCTGGAGAACATCAGTATGTTCGACCAGTATTCCGCCATCTGCGGCATAAGCAAGACGGAACTCGAAACCGTGATGCGTCCCGACGTTGAGGCTCTGGGCAAGGCACTCGATATGACATACGAGGAGTGTCTCGCCAAACTAAGGGAATACTACGACGGCTATCATTTCAGCAAGAAGTCGGAAGACGTGTTCAATCCGTTCAGTCTGGTACGGGCAATGAACGGACAGGCGATAGATTCGTATTGGTTTGGCTCCGGCACGCCGTCCTATCTTATAAAAAGTCTGCAGAAATACCACGTCGGCGTGACGGACATAGAGCAGAACAGCGTCAGCGTGGACGATTTCGACGTCTCGCCCGAGCAGATGACCTCCGCCCTGCCGCTGCTCTACCAGGGCGGCTACCTCACGATAAAGAAATACAGTCCGCTAACCCAGAGCTACGTGCTCGGCTATCCCAACCGCGAGGTGAAGATTGGCATGCTCCGCAGTCTCGCCCCCAACTACCTCTCGCCGGTCTCCGTCGATAACAACAGCCTTGTGATCCGCTTTGTGGAAAGCCTCTACGAAGGTCGCCTCGACGATGCCATGGCAAATCTCAAAGCGTATCTCTCGGGCATCTCCAACCGCCTCTCCAACAAGAACGAGCGCGATTTCCAGACCGTCTTCTACCTTATCTTCAACCTTATGGGGGCTTACATCAAGGTGGAGGAGGACAGTGCCGTGGGGCGTGCCGACGCTGTGGTACACATGCCCGACGCCGTCTACGTCTTCGAACTGAAATATGACGGGTCCGCCGAGGAGGCACTCCGGCAGATAGACGACAAGGGGTATCTGATACCATATTCCGCCAACGGCAAGCGGCTGGTGAAAGTGGGAGTGAACTACGACAGCCGGCAGCGCACCATAGGGGAGTGGATAATCCGCGAGGCGTAGCGCAGGCGGCGATGCGGCAATCAACCTCAAGAACTACCGCCAGCGTTTCGCACTCAGCGGCAAAGTTGTCACCAAGGTGGGCGTGAACTTCGACTCTGCTCAGGGAAACATCACCGGCTGGGCGATAGAATCGTAAGGGCTTCTTTGCAAAGGCGGGGCTGTAAACTCCCACCGTGAATAGTTACAATTTATAGCCCCCAACTTAAGCTAATTGGGAAAATGCTAAATATACAGTTCTTTAATAAGGTCAGCAGAATATTGCCACTTGTGGTATTGACAATATCAATGGCTATAGCTTGCCCGCTCTTTTCTTGCCATGTGTCTGACCGCAATTCTCGGAACTCAATTATCTCGGATTCTTTGAGCAAAAGAAACCGGGACTGTGCTTTTTATAATTATGCACAATGTGAAAAGCGAAACGCTGCATTGGAAAAAGAAAATTTAGCCCAGCAAAAACTGATAACAATCTTTGTAATGTCTTCGGCTGTTCTTCTGTTGTCGCTTATCATATTGTTTTTCTTCCAGAGGCAGCATCAAATGAAGCTAAAGAGAATGGTTGACTCCTTAAATGAGGAACTTGAAAGATTAAAGTCGCTTGAAGAAGGCCACACATATTTTGAAGAAAAGCAATATCCAACAGGCCTTAGGATTGCCAACTCTGAAGTTTGTAAGAAATTAAAAACTGTAGTTGAGAGCGACGGCAAAGATACTTTTCTGGAGTGGCAGTCTCTTGCTGACATAGTATCAGATATGTACCCCACGTTCCACCCAAATCTCTTAAAGTTGAAAAAGATGAGTTCCATAGAACTCAAAGTGTGCTTGTTGTTGAAAATAGGAATAGCCATCCCCGATGTTTCAAAAATCATTTGTCGCTCCCAAGATACAGTGTATTCTATTTGCAGGAGACTGTATAAAAAGAATTTTGAAGATAGCCCTAGTGCAAAAAAATGGAAAGACTTTATCCAAACACTTTAAGAATACTATAACGCTACGACAAGCATTTATGCTATAAACCACAAGACTGTGCATTTCTGTGCATTTTAGTTTTTGCAAGGACTGCAAGAAAAATGCAAGATTTTTTTCATTCCTCTAACAAACATTTATTTCTACATTTGCAGCGTTGATTTTAATGGGAACTAATATGGGTGTCAATCATAAAGGGATACATTTGAATGTAATTCCCAATGGATGGCTGCAAAAAATCTCGGTTTCATCGTGGCCAATCTACAAAATAACATAAAAAATCGTGAACTAATTATCATGAAAAAAGCGATATACATAAAGCAACTGTTGCTGTTATTTCTGTGTCTGGCATTTCAACCGTCGAATATATATAGTCAAAACACCCTGAAGGGATGCGTAATCGAAACGGGAGGCTACGCCCTCGTTGGAGCGAACGTGACAATATCCAAAGACGGAGAAATCTTTGGATATAGCTCCACCAATGCAAAGGGAGAATACAAAATAGGGAATATACCCTCAAATAAATACGACATTACGGTGAGTTGTGTAGGGAAGGAAATCCACGAGGAAGAGCTGAACATAAGCGGAAACGCTGAAAGGGATTTCGTCCTTAAAGAGGGGAGCATAGTACTTGATAGTGTGGTGGTTTCTGCAAAGCGTCCATCCATTAGAACGTCAAAAGGGCGCATCTACTATCTTTCAAAAGATGCAGTTGCAAGTGGTGACCCGTACATCGCACTAAGGGAGATTCCAGAATTGGTTAGCGACAGGACAAGCCAAAGCGTAACCTCACAAGACGGCAAGTCGCTTGTTATACTTGTAGATGGAATGAGGGTAAACACCGGAATAGCTCCAATATCTCCCGACAGGATTGAATCCGTTGAGATTGTTAATGTGGCAGGAGCCAAATATATGTTTGATGGAGGTGAAAAGATACTAAACATACATACAAAGAAGCACTATCCTCCATACCTCTATCTACAAGAATCTGCACGTGACGATATTCCTGCGTATTGGCAGTTCTTCGACTCTCAATTTGAAACCGGTTCCCCGAAATATTCCTTTTGGGGCAAGTTCTATATTGACGGAGGGCACAACAACAAAACGTTCAAGGATTCCGAAATTGAGACGTCTTCGTACAAACGAACAGAATCGTCTACGACAAAGACTTGCAGCAGAAGTCTTTCGTATGAGATGATGCTAAAAGCCAAGCCTGCGAAAGATTCTTACCTGGCGTTCTATGTTTTAGGTGAAAAGTCAAAAGAACATTCATCATGCTGGGGCAATGGCACATTGGACGACATCGGATACGGACTGTACACAATGTCTGGGACAACAGAGTACAAATCCGACATTTTGTCAGGGAATCTGTATTTTTACAAAAAAAACAAAGGCGGGTCACTTGATGCAACATTGTGGGGGACGATGAATAACAGTAATACAGAGAATGACCTGTTCCAGTATTATGCAAGCCAAAAATGGTGCGGCCAAAACAGTATAGGTGTAAAATCACACACGTTCGGGGAAAAGCTTGATTATACATTCAATCTTAAAAATATTGAAGCTAATATAGGCAACGTAACTACCTATTCCCGATACAGAATGGAAGACAAAAGCGGAGCATCTCCCGTTTATCGGCATGATCGCTTTTGCGAATACGTCTATCTCGGACTTTCTGGAACTTTGGCGAAGATAAACTACCAGGTTTCAGCAGGCTATGACTTTGTATGGATGAAATCTGACGGTATCATCAGCAAATACCACAGGCCAAGGATTTCCGTCTCGGCAGACAAAGACCTTACGAACAGGATAAATCTGGACTTGAGATACGTTCAGAATATTTGCTCTCCTGATATATCAAGCATGAACCCTTACAACACATCAACAGACTCCCTTGTTTATTCAAGCGGAAACCCTTATCTGCTTCCCTCTATGCTGCGGTCTACGGAACTGACGCTGTCGTACAGTAAAAACGGATTCAATTCATACCTAAGCGGGGCATACAGCCATTCTACGGATACTCCAGAATCATCGGCTTATGTTACCCCTGAAGGTATCTATCATGGAACTATAGACAATTTGGGTTATTCAAGTATGCTGAAGCTGACGGCAAACGCTTCGTACTACAAGAAAGGAACAAGGGTTAGTCTGAAACTTTCATATCTCTTTGACTATTTCCAAGGTATGCAGGCTAAGGGACATTACAACATCCTGTTTATGATGTTCGGCAAAATCGGGCGCATCGACTATACCTTGACATCGTCATACAATAATCGTATATATACTCCAGTGTCGGTAACCAGCTCCAAAACTCCATCTGTTGGGGTTACAGCAAGCTACCAACTCGGGAAAGAATGGCTTGTCACCGTTGGCATGAAAAGATTCGGACGTGGTAAAACCGTGTTGAATACCAACGTACCGGGATTTAGCGGCAAAACCATAACGCGGGAGAGTGCGGTTTATCCCTTCATACTCGTCAGGTGGACAATAAGAAATAACATGAAACGCAAGATTGACCTGGAAAACGTCATGTTTATGAGAGACCAAGATGAGAAAATCAAGATATAGCTTGCGCTAATTGAAAACCGTTTGGCCTGTGATGTAATCAAATTTGCCTAATCCCAGAAAGAGCATATGGCTTTTGGGATTAGGCAAAACTGGGTGTCAGGTTTATTTCTTCTTGGGCTTTCTTCTTGCCCATCCCTCTTCGGAGAAGTCGGGCTCTTCGCCTACGAGTTTGGTGTTGCTGTTTTTGAAGAACTGCCGCCAGTCGGTCTCGTTGCCGTTGTCGGAGAATGCGTCGTCGGTGTATTCCTTCGCCGCGTTCTTGCGCTTGCTCTTCTTCTCGAACTTGGCGTGGTCGTCGGCTTTGCCGCTTTTCCGTCCGCCGTTGTCGTCCTTCCTTGCGGAACGCCGGGTGGGCTTGCCCGTGTCGTCGGCGTCATTGCAGCGCACGTCGCGCCCCTTGTACGTAGTGCCGTCGATGGCGCGCATCACGCTTTTGGCATCCTTCTCCGGTACCTCTATGTAGCAGAAACGCTCCAGCAGGTCGATGTGCCCCACCTCCTGGCGGTTGTGCATGTTGCGGTTGAGGAACTGCATTATCTCCCCGGGGTAGAAGCCGTCCTTCTTGCCCAGGTTGATGAAGAGCTTCTGGAAACCTGCTTCCGTTTTGTGCGGTTCCCTTTTGCCGCGCTCGCCGCGTTTCCTTGTTCCGCCGCGTTCGCCCCGTTCCTTCTTTCCCGAAACCGACGGCGGAAGAATCTCCGGCGCGTCGGCGTAGTAGGCGAGGAACTTGCCGAACTCCATGCTCACGATTTTCTTTATGATGTCCTCTTTGTCGATGTATTCAAAGTAGCGGTTGATGTCGGCCATAAACGGTTCGATGTCCTCCTCGTTCACGTCGGTCTTCACAATCTGGTCCATCACCTTGTAGAGCTGTTTCTTGCAGATCTCGTTTGCCGATGGCATCACGCCCTCCACGAAATCCTTTTGTATCACCTTCTCGATGGCGCGCATCTTGCCGCGCTCGCGCGAGTGGATGATGGAGATAGACGTGCCGTTCTTTCCGGCGCGGCCTGTTCTTCCGCTGCGGTGGGTGTAGCTCTCGATGTCGTCGGGCAGGCCGTAGTTGATGACATGCGTCAGGTCGTCCACGTCGAGGCCGCGTGCCGCCACGTCGGTAGCCACAAGAAACTGTGTCATGTGCTGGCGGAACTTCTGCATCGTGAGGTCGCGCTGCTGCTGCGAGAGGTCGCCGTGCAGCGACTCGGCGTTGTAGCCGTCGTGTATCAGCTTGTCGGCTATCTCCTGCGTCTCCTTCTTCGTGCGGCAGAAGATGATGGCGAAGATTTTGGGGTAGAAGTCCACGATGCGTTTCAGCGCGAGATATTTGTCGCGTGCGTTCACCATATAATATATGTGGTTCACGTGCTCCGCACCCTCGTTGCGGCTGCCCACCACGATTTCCTTGGCGTTGTTGAGGTAGTTCCGGGCAATTTTCTCAATCTCCTTGCTCATGGTGGCGGAGAAGAGCAGCGTGTTGCGGTCTTCCGACTCGATGCCGTCGAAAATCTCGTTGATGCTGTCGGAGAAACCCATGTTGAGCATCTCGTCGGCCTCGTCGAGCACCACGTTCTTCACGTTGTCGAGTTTTGCCGCCCCGCGGTTCATCAGGTCGATGAGCCTTCCCGGCGTGGCGACGATCACCTGCGCGCCGTGGCGCAGCGAGTGTATCTGGTTCTGTATGGACGTGCCTCCGTAGACAGGCACGATGTTGAGTCCGCCGATGTATTTGCCAAAGTCGTTGAGGTCGTCGGAAATCTGCAGGCACAGCTCCCTCGTGGGCGAGAGGATAAGAGCCTGTGTGGAACGGTCTTCGGGGTCGATTTTCTGTAAAACGGGTATGCCGTACGCCGCAGTCTTGCCCGTGCCCGTCTGGGCCAGCGCGACCACGTCGTTTCTGTTTCCGAGTAAGTAGGGGATAACTTCTTCCTGTACGGGCATCGGTGTCTCGAAACCCAGTTCTGTGATGGCGCGGCGAATCTCTTCGCTGACGCCAAGTTCTTCAAATGTCTTCAAATTCTGTATGTGATATTTTTACTGTTTTTGTTCCCACCAAACGGGAACATTCCTGAAATTCGCCGCTAAGTTACTAATAATTTGCGGATTGCCAACTATAAACGGCTTGTAAACATATTCTAAAAGTTGAAAAAAGCTAATTTCTCGTTTCCCATAGCCCGTTTTTACAGGGAAATAGTTATTTTTGCAGTTATGATTAAAGTTAGGATAATAAACAAGGGCCGCCACGCGCTGCCCGAGTATGCCACGGCTCAGAGCGCGGGCATGGATTTGCGCGCCAATATCGAAGAACCCGTAGTTCTTAAACCCATGCAACGCGCCCTTGTCCCCACCGCCCTCTACATGGCTCTGCCGGCAGGCTACGAGGCGCAGGTGAGGCCGCGCAGCGGACTGGCTCTGAAACACGGCGTGACGGTGCTCAACACCCCGGGCACCATCGACGCGGACTACCGCGGCGAGGTGAAGGTGCTGCTGGTGAACTTCTCCGACACGGACTTCACCGTAAACGACGGCGACCGCATCGCACAGATGGTTATCGCGCGGCATGAGACGGCTGGTTTCATCGAAGTGGAAGAGCTTGACGAGACGGAGCGCGGTGCCGGCGGCTACGGACATACCGGGGTGGAATGACAACTGCAATGCAAAAGGGATTTATACACACGGCGATAGCCCTCGCCGCCACGCTGCTGGTTGCGGCATGCGGCACGGGCAAGTCCGGCAGCGGAACAACTGCCGGCAGGACGAGTATGCCCGCCGCGGCGCAGATTCCCGTTCATGTGCCGCAGGACACGGCGGACTACAACACAAAGCTGCGCCTGCGGTATTTCTATGCCGAGGCGGCCAGCCAGCAGGCGCTCGGCAACTACGACGTGGCGTATGAACTGCTACGGCACTGCCGCGAGATAGACCCCAATGCCGCGGAGGTGTATTACGGGCTCTCGGTATACGACAAGGACCTCAACTCCACAGCCACCGCCATAGCCGACATAAAGAAGGCGGCGGAACTCTCGCCGCAGAACTCCACCTATCAGGAACAGCTGGCGATGACATACGTCACTACAAAGGACTACGGCAACGCCATAAAGGCATACGAGAAACTGTACTCCGCACACCCCGACCGCACCGAAGTCCTCGAAATACTCTTCTCGCTCTACAGCCAGAACAAGGACTACTCCAAGATGCTCAATACCGTGGAACGTATGGAGAGCGCCGACGGCGAAAGCGAGAAGACCGTTCTCACCAAGATGCGCATCTATACGCTGCAGGACAAGAAGAAGGAGGCGTACGGCGTGCTCCGCCGCTTCGTGGACAGATACCCCAACGATCTGTCTTACCAGATAATGATGAGCAACTGGCTCCTCAGCAACGGCGAGAAGCGGAAAGCCTACGAAATATTGCAGAGCGTGGAGAAGACAGACCCGCAGAACGTGCAGGCGAAACTCTCGCTCGTGGACTACTACCGTGCGGAAAACCTCGATTCCATCGCAAACAGGATAGAGGAAGAGGTGCTCGAAAACCCGCGTACTGATGCCGCGACAAAGGTGTCGGTGATAAGGAATGTGATATCCCGGAGCGAGAACAATGGGGGCGACAGTACCGCAGTGCTCTCGCTCTTCAGGCGGCTGCTCTCCGTGGAACAGGAGAACTCTGATATAGCCGAACTCGAAGTGGCATATATGTCGCTCAAAAAGATGCCCGAGGACAGTATCGTGGCAGGACTGAAACGCGTGCTCAGTATCGCACCCGACAATAAGGGGGCGAGGCTCGAACTGCTGCGCACGCTGTGGGGGAAGATTGACAGCGACGGAATCATCGGGATAAGTCTGCCTGGCGTGGAGTACAACCCCGATGAAATGGCGTTTTATTATTTCCTCGGCTTTGCCTACATACAGAAAGGCGACGACAGCAACGCTCTCGACATACTGCGCAAGGGCGTGGCGCAAGCCACCGATACCAGCGAGCCGTCCGTCGTGTCGGACATGTACGCCTACATCGGCGACATCCTTCATCAGAAGGGCGAGGCGGACGCTGCATACGCAGCCTACGACAGTTGCCTGCAGTGGCGCGAGGACAATGCGCCCTGTCTGAACAACTATGCCTACTTTATCAGCGAGGAGGGCGGCGACCTGAGCCGCGCCGAGCAGATGAGCTACAAGACAATCAAGGCGGAGCCGACCAACAGCACATACCTCGACACCTATGCGTGGATACTCTACAATGAGAAACGCTATGCCGAGGCGCAGATATACATCGAGCAGGCCATCGCCAACGACAGTACCAACAGTGCCGTCTTGCTTGAGCACGGCGGCGACATATATATAATGTTGGGGCAGAAGGAAAAGGCCGTGGAACTGTGGCGCAAGGCCATCGAAGCCGGCGGCGACGCCAAGGCACTGGAGCGGAAGATAAGGATGCGGAAGGCCGTGCCCCTGAAATGAGGGTCGTGAAAATTCCCTTTGACGGATTTGAAACAAATAACTGCAATGAAGATATACAGAAAACTATCAAGGTTTGCGGCGGTTCTTGCCGCAGTCGTTGTTTTGGCATCGTGCGGGGCGAAGAAAGCCGTTGTTGGCGGTGCAGGCGGCAACACCGCAGTGGCTGGCGGTGCGGCAAGCTCTGAAGGCAGCGGTGCCGCGGCCCTCGAGCAGATGAATTATCTGCGGAGAGTGGCGGACAACGCCGTCTATGCCAAGAATATCGTGTCGAAGATAAACTGCACGATAAACACGGGCAGCAAGGAAATGTCGGTTTCCGGTTCGCTGCACATGAAGAAAGATGCCGTGATACGTATCCAGATAACCCCGTTCGGCCTCATGGAAGCGGCTCGTCTGGAGTTTACGCCCGACTATGTGCTGCTTGTGGACCGGCTGCACAAGGAATACGTCAAGGCATCCTACAACGACGTGTCGTTCCTCCAGCAGAACTCCCTCGATTTCTATGCCCTGCAGGCTCTGTTCTGGAACCAGCTTTTCGTGCCCGGGACGCAAAAAATGACGGATTCATCGCTAAAAAACTTCACGGCAAGCCTTGACGGCAAGTCTACGACCGACGTTTCGATAACGGGCGGAAAGATGAATTACGTGTGGACTACCGAGAGCCGGACCGCGCTCATCAGTGCCGTGAACGCCAGATATACAGGCAAGGGGACAGGCGCAAACACCTCCGTCACCTGCGAATACGGAAGTTTCAAGTCTGTCGGCGCAAAGCAATTCCCCTCTGACATCACGCTCACCATGAGCAGCAGCGCCGTGAAGAATGCCAGCAAGATGATGCTCAGACTGCAGCTCAACAATATCACCAGCGAAGACGGATGGGAAGAAAAAACATCGGTTTCATCGAAATATACGCAGGTAAGCGTGCAGGATTTGCTCGGAAAACTGGGCAGTCTGTAACACTAGACCAATGACTGATGAATACACAAGGAATGCAAAACAGGACGAAGCGCATACTCATGCTGATAATGGCAGCAGCCGTGATGTCGGTGGCCGGCACAAATGCCACGGCGCAGACCAAGCGCACCACGGCAACCGCCAAGAAGACGGCCGCCGCCCGGAAGAAGACAACCCCGTCGAAAACGGCTAAGAAAGGGAATACCAAGAAAACCTCCACCAGAAAAGGCAAGGCAAAGACTGCAAATTATTCCACCGAAGAGATACGCGGACTGCAAAGCCAGCGCAATGCCGTGCAGAAGAAAATAAAGGAGCAGGAGCGGTTGCTCAGAGCCAACAAGGCGGACGTGAAGAAGCGTCTCGACGACCTGCTGGCGATCAACAGCGAGATTGACCAGCACCAGAAATCCATCGACGGTATACAGAGCGACATCCACAGCATAGAGGGAAACATCTCCCTGCTGCGGTCGCAGCTCTCCACGCTCGAACAGCAGCTCGAAGACCGCAGGGCGAAATACATCAAGTCCATGCGCTATCTTGCTAGGACACGCACCATACAGGACAAGCTTATGTTCATCTTCAGCGCAAAGAGCCTCACGCAGATGTACCGCCGTATGCGCTTTGTGCGCGAATACGCCGCCTACCAAAAGGCGCAGGGCGAGCAGGTGAGGTTGAAGCAGGAGCAGATAACCCACAAGCACAAGCAGCTCGAGACGGTGAAGGGCGAGAAGAACACCTTGTTAAATAAGGGGCAGAAAGAAAAGGCGGCTCTTCAGGGCAAGCAGACGGAGCAACAACAGATGGTGTCGTCGCTGCAGAAGCAGCAGAAGACGATTCAGACCATCATCGACGACCAGAAGAAGAAAAACGATGCGCTGAACAGTCAGATAGACAAGCTCATCGCCGAGGAAGTGGCAAAGGCCAAGGCGCGCGCCGAAGCCGAGGCACGGCGCAAGGCCGCCCAGGCCGCCGAGGCGAAGCGCAGGCGCGAGGCGGAACTGGCTCGCAAGAGAGCCGAAGCTGAGGCTGCCGCCCGGGAGAATGCCCGCCGTGTGCAGGAGGCAAAGGAGCGCGAGGCCCGTCTCAAGGCAGAGGCCGCCAAGGCAGCCGCCGAGAAACGCGACGCCGAGGCGAGGGAGAGGGCGGAGCGTGCCGCGCGCAAGGCTGAGGCCGACCGTCTGGCGGCAGAGCGCAAGGCCGCCGTGGACAAGCAGCGCCATGACCAGGAGGTGGCGAAGGCCAAGACGGAGAACGAGACTGTTGCCACCGTGAGCAGCGAGGATATGGCACTGAGCCGCAATTTCGAGAGCAACCGCGGACGGCTCCCGATGCCCGTCACGGGCAGCTACCGTATAGTGAGCCATTTCGGACAATATAACGTGGAGGGACTGAAAAACGTGCGCCTCGACAATAAGGGTATCAACATACAGGCAGGAGCCGGAGCTTCGGCGCGCGCTATCTTCAACGGCGAGGTGAGTGCCGTGTTCGGTTTCGGCGGCAGTATGGTGGTGATGGTGCGCCACGGCAGTTACATTTCCGTGTACTGCAATCTGCGTTCCGTCAGCGTACACCGCGGTCAGCAGGTGAGCACCCGTCAGGCTCTCGGCACAGTTGGTGCAGACAACATCCTGCAGTTCCAGCTCCGCAAGGGTTATTCAAAGCTCAACCCCGAGGCATGGCTCGCGCGATGATGTGTGCAGACTTCTGAATACCCGCCTGCAATCTTCCGTTGAACTTGCAATCTTCCGTTGAAATAATGGCGTAGGTTAATTGTCGTAAAAAAAACAGTGCAACACTTGTTTTATGCCTTTTGTGCAATGTTTGAAAAGTGTTCCAAATGTCGCATTTTGCCGATATGAGATTTGCCCGGATTTTAACAGGATTGTACTGTTCTTTTATTGTAAGTGCAAAATGCTGATAATCAACATAATAGGTATATCCTAAAAACAGACACCCCAAAACCTCGGCAGAAACGATAGCTTTTCCGGGAGCAAAGCTATCGTTTCCTCCGGGCAAAGCTATCGTTTCCTCTCCGAAAAGCACTGCTCCTTGAAAACGTGACAAAAACAAAAGTGTTCCAAATGTCTTATTTGTAAAACATTTTACAAGTGTGCTCTAAACGCCTATGCCTATATTGGCGTTTTATAAAATTTGACATGTTTTATAGGAATGGACATGCTTTTATAAAACGCCATTATTGTTTGTCCGCTGGATAATCATCCGCAGATTTTTGCTTTTCTGTTGTTTTTCTGCTGTAACAACAAGCACTTTCTTTTAAAATTCGACTTTTAATCTGCTATTACAGTTAATATTTCTTAAAAGACTGGTAAAATTGGCAAGAATTATGCAATGTTGTTTTTGTGGTAAAAGAAAAAGGGATACCTTTGCGTGTGGAAGGGTGATAGTTGAGAAATTGACACCTTTTCTTTTGTTGGGAGAAAAATTGTCCCTCACAATGTTTGTGGTAATCATGCAACGCGGTGTAGAGATGACTTTTCATACAGAAATCAAGAAAACCCAATTAAAACAAGTAAATTAAGAGAAATTTTTTAGCTTTAGTATTGTTATAGGAACAGTTCTGGTATTGGGTCGGGAGATTCGGTGGTGGGGCGGTTCCTTTTTTTTGTTGTTGGGGCTAGGATTTTTTGGACAACTCGGACGGCTCGGACTTCTCGGACGGCTCGGAGTTGTTGGACAACTCCACACTCCTAACCCATCACTCCACACTCCTAACCCATCACTCCACACTCCTAATTCCTAACTCCACGTACGTGTTTATTGCTTTTTGTATTTCGCTGACTTTGATGAATTCGTCGGCGGAGTGGGAACGCGATGATTCGCCGGGGCCAAGCTTTATGCTCGGGAATGGCATGAGAGCCTGGTCGGAAAGGGTGGGGGAACCGAAGGGCTTCATGCCCATAGCCAGGCATTTCCTTACCAAAGGGTGGTCGATGGCGATGCCGGAGGAATGGAGGCGGAATGAACGTGCCTTTGCCTCGCTGCGCAGATGGCGGCGGATGAAGTCGAACACCTCCTCGTTGGAGTAAAGCTCGTTGGTCCTTACGTCCACCACCATGCGGCACTCGTCGGGCACCACGTTGTGCTGCGTGCCGGCATTGATCACGGTGACGCTCATCACCGTGGGGCCGAGGAAAGGACTTACCTTCGGAAACTTGTACGACCGGAGCCAGCACAAGTCGTCCACCGCCTCGTAGATGGCGTTTATCCCCTCGCCGCGGGCGGCGTGGCCCGACTTGCCGCGCGCCGTTATGTCGATTACCATGAGCCCTTTCTCCGCCACGGCAGGCTGCATGCCTGTTGGCTCGCCCACTATGGCTGCGCTGATTGGCGGCAACAGGGGAATCACGCTGCTTATACCTCCCGCGCCCGACACCTCCTCTTCCGCCGAGGCGAGATACACGAGGTTGTATCCCCTCTCCATCGGGCTGAGGATGCGGAACGCCTGCAGCAGAGCCACGAGACCGCCGCCGCAGTCGTTGCTGCCCAGTCCGTAGAGCGTGTCGCCCTCGAGTTCCGGGTAATACGGGTTGCGCGTCCATGTCTTCACGGGTTTCACTGTGTCGATATGCGCGTTGAACAGAAGCGTTTCCTTCGTTTCGTCATATCCCGGCGCTATGCACCACACGTTGTTGCCGCTGCGCCTGCACTCGAAGCCGTAGCCTTCGACGGTGCGCTGCATGATGTCGGCGGCTTTCGTTTCCTCGCGGCTTGTGGACGGTGTGGCGATGAGGCTCTTGAGCAGTTCCACCGCATCGGCGGTATAATGATTGATGTCTATGTCCATGTCTAACACCTATTATATATTAACGTCCTGCAAAGGTAATGGTTTTTAGTGTGAAATCCTTTTCCGTTTACCTGCTTTGTTGTAATTTTGCACGCCGTAAAAAGGTTGTTTTTAATTGCGATAGGTATTTATGAAGAAAAGTTTGCTGGCCCTCGCCTTCGGCACGTTGGCACTGGGTATGACGGAGTTTGTTATGATGGGCATCCTGTCCGACGTGGCGCGCGACCTGCACGTTACCATCCCCGAGGCGGGCCATCTTGTGTCGGCTTACGCCCTCGGCGTGGTTTTCGGGGCGTTGATACTTGTGGTGTCGAGCCGTTTCCGTCCCAAGAACATACTGTTGTTCCTTGTGAGTCTGGTAACCATAGGGGCACTGGCTTCAGCCCTTGCCCCCAGCTACGGCGTGTTCCTTGCCGCGCGTTTCGTTTCGGGCTTGCCCCACGGCGCATATTTCGGCGTGGCGTCGATAGTGGCTGTGCGCCTTGCCGATGAGGGACACAAGACGGGTGCGGTGTCGATAATGATAGCCGGCATGACGGTGGCTAATCTTCTCGGCGTGCCGCTCGGCACGGCTCTCAGTTCGCATATATCGTGGCGGATGCCCTTTGTCCTGGTGCTGTTCTTCTCGCTGCTGGTGCTGTATTACATCTGGAAATGGGTGCCGCAGATAGATGCCACGCCCAGCAACGGCATGAAGGGGCAGTTCCGTTTCCTCAAGACCGGTGCGCCGTGGCTCATCCTCGCCGGCACGATGCTCGGCAACGGGGCAGTGTTCTGCTTCTACAGTTATGTGACGCCGATACTCACCATCGACAGCGGGGTGCCGGAAGAGTATATGTCGGTGATTATGGTAGCCGCAGGTTTCGGCATGGTGGTAGGCAACCTCACCGGTGGCAAGATGAGCGACCGCTATACTCCGGGTGCCGTGGCGGCTTCGGTGCTGCTTGTCGCTTCCGTCTCGCTCTTCTGCATCTTCTTCATGGCGGAATACGCCGCTATGGCGGTTGCGGGCACCATCATGGCGGTGTTCGGAATGTTTGCCATGAGCGGTCCGCAGCAATACCTCATAATCCGCCATGCGCCGGGCGGCGAGATGCTCGGCGGAGCGTGCATACAGGTGGCGTTCAACACCGGCAATGCACTGGGTGCTTATTTCGGCGGACTGCCAATCTCCCACGGACTGCCCAACCACTATGCGGCCCTTGTCGGTGCGCCGTTGGCCCTCGTGGCGGCCCTCGTCATGGCGGCGTTCCACGTAAGGTACGAGAATACGGGCGCAGCTTGAAGATTGCATTTGCCGCAGCCGTCGGCAAATTAACGCAAATTAATGGTGCGGTATCGGCAAATTTGCTTAACTTTGCAGTGTTTACCCTCATCTTGACGGAAATCAAGGTCCGGGGGCGTAGAGGAAATGTTTTAACTTAAATCATAAATGCAGAAAAGTGTAAAGCCCGCTGAGGGCAAACTGGGAATAATGGTTGTGGGCAACGGAGCCGTGGCAACCACATTCATGACAGGCGTGCTGATGACGCGCCGCGGACTGACGAAACCCGTTGGTGCGCTCACGCAATACGACAAGATACGTGTGGGCAGGGGTGCGGAAAAGAAATATCTCCACTATAAGGACATAGTGCCGCTGGCGTCGCTCGACGACATCGTGTTCGGCACATGGGACGTATATCCGCAGAACGCCTATCAGGCGGCGATGTATGCCCGGGTGCTCGACGAGAAGGATATCGACCCGGTGAAGGACGAGCTGGAGAAGATAAAGCCGATGAAGGCAGCCTTTGACAAGAACTACGCAAAGCGTCTTGACGGCGACAACGTGAAGGACTGCAAGACACGTTGGGAAATGGTAGAGGCACTGAGAGAAGACATACGTTCGTTTAAAAAAGACAACAACTGCTCGCGCATCGTCGTGATATGGGCGGCTTCCACGGAAATCTACGTGCCCGTGGACGAGAAGGTACACTACAGGCTCGAAGATCTGGAGAACGCCATGACGGCAGACGACCGCGAGCATATCGCCCCGTCGATGTGCTACGCCTACGCCGCCCTTGTGGAAGGTGCGCCGTTCATCATGGGTGCGCCGAACACCACGGTGGACATTCCTGCCATGTGGGAACTCGCCGACAAAACGAAGATGCCTATCGCCGGAAAGGATTTCAAGACTGGGCAGACACTCGTGAAGAGCGGATTTGCCCCGATACTGGGCACGCGCTGTCTGGGGCTGAGCGGATGGTTCTCCACAAATATCCTGGGCAACCGCGACGGACTTGTGCTCGACGAGCCGGAGAATTTCCGCACCAAGGAGGTGAGCAAGCTTTCCACGCTGGAGACGATACTCAAGCCCGACGTGCAGCCCGACCTCTACGGCCACGGCAACGATGCCGGCACACAGTATTACCACAAGGTGCGCATCAACTACTATCCGCCGCGCAACGACAGCAAGGAGGGATGGGACAACCTCGACATCTTCGGCTGGATGGGCTATCCGATGCAGATAAAGATAAATTTCCTCTGCCGCGACTCCATCCTCGCCGCACCGTTGCTGCTCGACCTCTGCTTGCTCTGCGACCTCGCCGCGCGCGCCGGACGCTACGGCACGCAGCGTTTCCTGAGCTTCTATCTGAAGAGTCCGCAGCACGACTACACCAAGGGAGAGGAGGCCGTGAACAACCTCTACCAGCAGTACACCATGCTCAAAAACGCCATCCGCGAGATGGGCGGATACGAGGCAGATGAAGAAATTGACTAAGCTTACAAAGAAACGGATAATTATGCGGTCGCTACTGGTAGCAATACTGGCAGCGGCTGCTTTTGTGTCTGTTCCCTCGCTCCTGCCGGAAAACGCTGACAGCATGAGGCGCAGCGTGGCTACGATAGAGTGCAGGGAACAGTATGAGATAAGGGCCGGAGGAAAGACCGTGGCTTATTTCAACGATATAAGTGCCGACAGCACGCTCACCGCAGTGAAGGACAAGCCCGACAGTGACACGGAGCGCAAGGCGACGGTCTGCGGCTGCTGGATAAACCGCCTTTCGTTCCTCCCTTCGTGCAGGGGGAGGATACTTACCGTGAACCCGTTCTCTGGCGGAAAGGGGCGCATTGCCGTAACCGGCAAAAACGTAGGCGACATATTGGACAAGACAATCCGCGCGACGGAAGAGAAACTGAAGGCGTGCAGGAAAAAGAAAGGCGAACTGGACTATTATCTGAAAACGCACAGCGTGAAGGACGGGGGCTACAACACCATAGCGAAATATGCCGACGACAATATGCTGGCGAAGAAGACTCTGGAGAGTTCGCTGCAAATCCTGAAAGCCGCTAAAGGGCAAAAGAACATAAAGGTGGCAAGGAAAACGAGCTATACGCTGGTCTATTCGCCCGACGGCAAGACAGTGCGCAGAGTCGCTTGTCAGGAACTTCCCGAGGAGAGTGCAAAACTTCCCGAAGGTGGTTGTATAGTACAGACGCAAGACAATTTCATGCCCGAAGGGGCAAACGGCGTGTACCGGTTCGACGTGTTCGGTGTCGTTCCCGCGAAGGGCGACACTATAGCCGCCGCAGGCGTGTTCGGACTGGTTGCCGGAAGCGCGCAGGACAAGGTTAGGCAGGAAGCAAATGTGTTCAGGGGCACGGCAAAATCCGCCGCAACGCACGACATCCCCCCGTTGCTCGCCCCCGACGGCGCGCCGCTGTTCAGCCATAACGGGTTCTTTATTGGGATAAACCGTAGAGGAAGCATAGTGAGATGAAGAAGCTATATATAATAATGTGTGCTCTGATTGCCGTCCTTGCGTCATGCAGTGGCGGCGGCAGCACGAACACCGCAACCGAACGTTCGGGCAAATACTGCTACCGCGGCGAAATGAAGAACGGCAAGCGCAACGGTTACGGAGTGCTGACGCTCGGCGACAGTATTGTATATAGCGGAACATGGAAGAACGGCAAGCGCAGCGGATACGGCACTGTCAGCGACTCGCTCGGCAGGGAAATCACCGCCCTTTGGCAGGCTGACACCATTGTGACCGGCACACGCACCGACTCGCTCGGTACATACCACGGAGGATTTGACAGACATCTTGTTGCCGGAGGCCACGGCACGTGGCAGGGCGTAGACGGAACGTTCTATGACGGCCAGTGGACAGGCGACAGGCGCAACGGCTTCGGTTGCGGAGTGGCAAAAGACGGGAAGGTGAAGGTTGGCGACTGGCGCAGCGGCAAGTACCGCGGCGAGCGTATGCTGCATACCTCCGACCGCATCTACGGCATCGACTTGTCGAAACACCAGCATGAAAAAGGGCGCAGAAAGTATCGCATTGACTGGAACAGGCTGCGCATTACTGGTCTTGGCTCCGGCAACCACGGCAGCGGGACATACAAAATATCGTTCATCTACATAAAATCAACTGAAGGGACAACCGTAAGAAACAAATACTTCACGGCAGACTACCGGCAGGCGCGTGCCCGCGGCTTCAAAGTTGGGGCGTACCATTTCTTCTCGGCCCGCAGCGCGGCAGCCCAACAGGCCCTGTATTTCCTGAAAAACTCACGGATACAGCACGGCGACATGCCGCCGGTGCTCGACCTCGAGCCGGACTCGCGCCAGATAGAAATGATGGGCGGGGTAAGCGGAATGTTCAGCAAGGTGCGCACGTGGCTGAACATCGTTCACCGCGCCACGGGGATGAAGCCCGTGCTCTACGTGGGGCAGGGCTTCGTGAACAAATACTTGCCGCAGGCCCCAGACATAATGAACAACTATCCCGTGTGGATAGCCCGCTACGGACAATACCGCCCCAATATACACCTCGCCTTCTGGCAGCTCACGCCATTCGGCAGGGTGGACGGCATACACGGCGAGGTGGACATCAATGTGTTCAACGGATATAAAGAACAGTTCGACGAATTCTTGCAGGGGAAATGGTAAAAGGACAATGCCCTGTCAGGAAGAAAGTGAAAATACATAATGAATAAAATAAAGCAGTATGACTATCAAGAACTTTAGGGCATTTGCCACGATGATTGCAGTGGCAGGCACTTATGTTGCGTCGATGGCGCAAATCCCCGACGGCTACTATGATTCGCTCAAGGGTAAGAAGGGGTCGGAACTCAAAAGCGCAGTTTACAACATTATCAAGGATGCCGACGTGCTCGACTACGGCAATGGTAACGGCAAGACATGGTGGGGCTTCTGGCTCACCGACCGCACCGACGACGGACGCTTCATCGACCGCTACTCGCCGGAGAGCGAATGGGTGAAGGGTACATCGCAGGGAACAGTTGGCTCTGGCATGAACATAGAACACTCCTTTCCCAAGAGCTGGTGGGGAGGAAACAAGAACCAGGCATACTGCGACCTCTACAACCTCATGCCCTGCGAGAGCAAGACAAACTCGTCGAAGAGCAACTACCCGATGGGTACGGTGACATCCTCGAGCTTTAACAACGGAGCCACGAAAGTCGGCGAAAGCGACTGGGGCTACAAGGTGTGGGAGCCGGCAGACGAGTGGAAGGGCGATTTCGCCCGCGGATACATGTATATGGCAACCTGTTACCAGACGCTCTCGTGGACAAGTGCCGGCGTGGATATCCTGCAGAACGGCACGTATCCCACGCTTAAAGAGAATGCCTACACCCTCTACATGCAGTGGGCGAGGGCTGACAAACCCACGAAGCTCGAAATCACACGCAACAATGCGGTGAGCAAGATACAGGGCAACCGCAACCCCTTCGTGGACTTTCCCAACCTGATGGAATATGTGTGGGGCGACAGTATCGACTATGCCTTCGACCCTGCCAAGACCGTACACGCCGAGGCATACAGTGGCGGCGGCGGTGACATAGACCCGACAGAGGAGACGATAGCCTCATACGTGTTCACCGGCGATGAATGTGGCTTCACCACGGAAACGACAGTTTGTCCCTCCGGCAAGACGATATGGACCAACAGCAGCAGTTACGGATGGGTGGCGTCAAGCTACTTCGGCTCTATGCAGGAAGGCGACGCCACACTGGTGTCTCCCGAGATAGACCTCACCGGCTACACGGGGGTATCGCTCAGCTTTGAACATTGTGCCAACAAGATGAACGGGGCAGAACCGGCATCGAAATTCTTCGTGGAGATACGCTGCGACGGCAATACGCAAACGCTGGAAAGCTCTGCCATAACGTGGCCCAAGGGCACTGTGTGGACGTATGTCAATTCCGGCGACGTGTCGCTTGCCGATTATGCCGGGAAGAAGATACAGGTTGTCTTCCACTATACCGGCGACACCGAGTCTGCCGGCACATGGGAGATAAAGAACATGTACGTGAAGGGCACCAAGAACGCAACGTCTATAAACCGCCCTGCCGCCATTGACAACGGGAGCGTGACGTTCTACACCATCGACGGCCGCCGCGTGGACAATATCGCGGGCTACAGGGGTGTGGTTATCGTGAAATGCGGCGACAAGACTTGGAAGGCCGCAAGATAATCTGTAATATGGTAGGGTAAATGCGGAAGCAGACCTCAAAAATATTGTTGATGATAACGCTTGGTCTTGCAGGGGCATTCTTCCCTGCAAGGGCAAGCGTTCCTGTTTCCAAGCCCCTTTCCGCAAAGATCCGCCATTTCACCGAAGATGACGGACTGCCACAGGGCATTGTCACGTGTGTGGTGCAGGATGCCAAGGGATATGTGTGGGTAAGTTCGTGGAACGGTCTCAGCCGCTACGACGGCTACACCTTCACCAATTTCAAGGCGAAGCCCGGCGACAACAGTCCGCTTGCTTCCAACCGCATCTTCTTCATCCGCGAGGCTGAGGGCGGCAACATCCTGTGCCGTGGAACCGGAGGCTTTTATCTTTTCAAAACGGCGGAAAAGAAATTCGTAGCTCTCAAGGACAAAAAGACAGACAACGGCGACCGCTACCGTCCCGGTCGTGAACAGACAGCCCTCGTCGCTTCGCTCCCCGAATACAAGGGCAGGGAAACCCACATACTATGTAAGGACCGGCAGGGCGGCTACTGGATATTCTCACATCGCGGACTTGACAGGCTCACTTTCTCCGAGAGCAAACTGTCGCCTGTGAAGAGCTGTGTCGCCGGGGAGGAATTCATACGCACAATCTTCCGTGATGCCAAAAACCGCCTTTTCATCGGCGACAAGAACGGGTTTCTCAGGATTTACTCCCCCGACGGAACGCTCGCCGGATATATCACGTGCGGCGGACACATTTCAAAGAACAGGACACCCTTCGGCGCAAACGTCTATTCCATGTTCCAGGACTCCAAAGGATATTTGTGGCTCGGCACAAAGCCCGGCGGCCTTTTTCGCATGAAAGACGCGAAAAACGGCGGTTTCACCGTCAAGCACTTCATGCAGACCAGCTCTGCCGGTTCTATCAACTGCAACAGTGTATATCCCATAAAGGAGGACGGAAAGGGGAGAATACTCGTCGGTACTTACGGCGGCGGTCTCAACATTATCGAGGATGCGTGGGGCGAAACGCCGCGCTTCGTCAATGCCTCAAGTGGTATGCCGCAATACCCGGAAAGTGCCCTGTTCATACACGACATAATGGTGGCGCGGGACGGAACGCTGCTCTTGGCGACCCGAAAAGGACTTTTCGCCTCGTCGTTGAGGCGGGACCCCCAGCGGATGACGTTCGCTCATTATAAAAGAATGTCTGCCGACAGCACCTCGCTCAGCGAAAACCAGATTATGGCTCTTCTCCAGAGCCGTGACGGCACGGTCTATGTGGCAACCTACGGCGGCGGTCTGAACATAGTGCAAAAAAGCAGCAGTCTTGTAAAAAACATCGGTTTCACCGCTCGCTATACCGAAAACGGCATGGCTTCCGACGTGGTCCTGAACATGTGCGAGGACAAGGAGGGGATGATTTGGATGGTGTCGGAACACAGTCTGATGAAATACAATCCGGTGAAGAACACGTTTGCCAACTATTCCGGCGGGCTCTTCTCCGGCGATTTCTCCTTCTCTGAGGCACGCCCTCTCTACAACGCTGCCGACGGGACTATGCTTTTCGGAACTACGCAGGGCATCTTGACGATTAACGTGAACGATTTTGCGAAGAGTTCCTACAAGCCAAATATCGTGTTTGAAACTACCACCTATATCGAACTAGCTCCCGAAGAACACAATCTCACCGTGGCGTTTGCCGCTATCGACCTGAACAAAAACGAGCCTATACGCTACGCCTATATGTTTGAGGGCGTGGATGACCGCTGGCTCTACACCACGGAGAACCGCATTAACCTCACCAACATTCCGGCGGGAACGCACCGCCTCAGGGTGAAATCCACCAATGGTGACGGAGTGTGGATGGACAACGAAAAGTGTGTCACAGTCCACCGCACACCGTATTTCAATGAGCGTCCCGTAGCGTGGATGATCTACGGGGCTTTGTCACTCATTGCCATTGTCCTTGTATTCCGTACATACCGCTACATCCGTGTTCTCGAGCGGGAGATTCACGAACTGAAACTCTCCAACGACGAAAAGATGGAATATCTGCGCATGAAACTGGGCGACATTGTCAGCCGGCCGAATACGGCGGAAGGTGCAGAAAACGGCGGTTTCATCGAGCGGACGGACTTCAGGGACAACGTACAGAGGATTGTTTCGGATCATCTTGCCGACACCGACTACAACGTGAATTCTCTCGCCGGGGATATGTTCATGAGCCGTTCCAAGCTTTATGTGGCCATGAAAAAGGAAATGGGATGCACGCCCAACAATTATATTCTCGGTATGCGCCTAAATGCGGCGTACACCATGCTTAGGGATGAACGGCAGCTTAGCGTGTCGGATGTGGCTTATCGCTGCGGCTTTTCAGACCCCAAATATTTCAGCCGCTGTTTCAAGAAAGCCTTTGCCGTTACGCCGTCGGAAATCAGATGCGAGGCGTAGTCTCCGTGTGCAGAGCATAAATCTGGTTGTAAATATCCAGTTTTGCCGTCGGGAGTATCCCTGATTCTTTGTTTTTTCATAGCCGCTTGACGGTTCTGCGACAATAATCCCCCTCAATAGGAATATTGTCCGCAAGCCTTATCTTGATACTCACTACTTTTGCCGCATCATTCAACTAACTAATTAATCATTTATCAAAGACAACCAGTTATGGATAAGACGACAAGACGTTTTTGCCGTTCGGTGTTCATGCTTGGCGCAATGCTGCTTGGCGGCAACGCCCCGAGTGCGGCGCAGCAGACATCGGTGGCATCGTGGGTTTTCTCCGAAGGATGGGAAAGCTCGCAGAGCGGAACGGTGATTACCTACACGCCCGACGGCAGTGGGTGGACAGCCCTCAGCAACGTGGCATGGAAAACCAAACAGCCTTTTTTCCTGCCAAATGAATGTAGCGGTGTGCAGGCTGACTACAAGGTTACGCTAAAGACAAGCGACGGCAAATGGGAGGTGAAGCAGAGCAAGGACAGCTATCTTCTGCGCCTCAACACGGCCTCAATCGACAAGTTTACTGCCAAGGCGGACTACGGTGACCCCTCAAAACACGACCAGTATTTCGAGGTGAGCTTCCCCACCAACAACCTCAACAACGTGAAGCTCAACTTCGCCATCGGCGACGGTTCCAGTTCGTCCACACCGTTTGGAGTGGCATACACCGTGGACGGCGGCGCCACATGGACCACGCTTGCCGACTATGTGAGCGGTGCGCACTGGAACACCTATGTGGATGCCAAGTACGACCTCGATGCCGACGACAAGGACAACGTGACGGTGAGAATATTCATTTCTACTGCCACGAAGAACAGCAACTACAACCTTAAATACGTTAATGTGCTCGCCGACGACCACGAGGCTCCCAAGTTCAAGACGAGCCGTCCGGCAGACAACGCTACCGGCGTGGCTACATCGGGCACTATCGTCCTTGACTTCAACGAGAGTCTGAAACTCGCCGACAATGCCAGGGCAACCCTCACCGCAGGCAAGACCTCAACGACGCTCACGCCGACAGTAAACGGCAACGCGCTGCGCATGGCATATTCCCAGTTGGAGAAGAGCGCCAAGTACACGTTTGAGTTACCGGGCAATTCTGTGAGCGACCTCTCCGGCAACGTGTGCGCCGATGCCGTGAAGTTCTCCTTCACCACCGCCGACACCGATCCCATCCCGGCTCCCAAGATTGAGAGCAAGAACCACCTGTGGTACAACAGGCCCGCCGGCTACTGGGAGGAGGCTCTGCCGCTCGGCAACGGACACCTCGGGGTGATGCACTCGGGCGGCGTGGCGTGTGACACGCTCCAGCTCAACGAAGACACCTTCTGGGACCAGGGACCTAACACCAACTACAACGCCAACGCCCTCGGCGTGTTGTCGGAGGTGCGCAACGGCATCTTCAACAAGAACTATGCCTCGGTGCAGAACCTCGCCGTGAAGAACTGGATGTCGCAGGGTTCCCACGGCGCAAGCTACCGTGCCGCAGGTGTCGTGCTGCTCGGTTTCCCGGGACAGAGATTCGACGACATGGAGAGCGCGCAGACCGACGGTGCGGTGGATGCACAGGGCTACGTGAGATACCTCGACATGAACACGGCGACGAGCAACGTGGAGTACCACGTGAAGGACGTGGGCTACAAGCGCACTGCCTTCACGTCTTTCAAGGATGATGTGACAGTGGTACGCCTTGAAGCCGACCGGCAGGGAATGCTCGACTTCAACGTGTGCTACACCGGCTGCAACAAGTCGAATATCGAAAAGCTTATTTCAAACGAACTCTACGACGACCATACGATAAAGGCAACGATGGGTCCGGCAAGGGCGCAGTGTGAGAACGTGGACAACAAGCTCAACCTCGCCACATATATTACTGTGGTGGATTGCGACGGCATTGTGACCGGCGACAAGTCTACCGTTTATGCACAGGGCACTGCAGGGGCTGCCACCAACGCTCCGCGCCTGAACATCGCCGGGGCGACACACGCCACCATCGTGATAGCACAGGCTACGAATTTCAGGAAATACAACGATGTGAGCGGCGATGCCGCAGCCACGGCTCTCGCCACGCTGCAGAAATATGTAAGCAGCGCAAAGGACTATTCCACTACGCTTGCCGACCATGAGGCGGTGTATAAGGAACAGTTCGACCGCGTGGACCTCACGCTCAACGGCAATGCCGCACAGGAGGAAAAGGACACGGAGCAGCGCATAAAGGAGTTCCACAAGAATGCCGACCCGCAGCTCGCTGCCAACTATTTCCAGTTCGGCCGCTATCTCCTGATTTCTTCTTCGCAGCCGGGCACGCAGCCTGCCAACCTGCAGGGAATATGGAATCCCGACGCGCGTCAGTACCCGGCGTGGGATTCAAAATACACGTCGAACATCAACGTGGAGATGAACTACTGGCCGGCAGAGGTGACAAACCTCGCCGAGTGCCACAAGCCGTTCGTCGATATGGTGAAGGACGTGAGCGTGACAGGTGCCGAGACGGCGCAGCAGATGTACGGCGCACGCGGATGGGCTCTCCATCACAACACCGACATCTGGCGCACCACGGGTGCCGTGGACAACGGTACGGTGGGCGTATGGCCAACGTGCAATGCGTGGTTCTGCTCGCATCTGTGGGAACGCTACCTCTTCTCCGGTGACAAGGAATATCTTGCCGAAGTCTATCCCGTGATGAAGGGTGCGGCGCAGTTCTTCCAGGATTTCCTCGTGAAGGATCCCGAAACCGAATATATGGTGGTTTGCCCGAGCAACTCGCCCGAGAACCATCCGGGATTGGGCACATACACCAAGGACGACGGCAATACGGCAAATATTGCCCTCTTCGGCGGCATTGCCATGGACAACCAGATGGTGTATGACTTGCTGAAGAATACCGCCCTTGCTGCCCGCGCACTGGACACCGACAATGAATTTGCCGACGAACTCGACAACCTCAAGGCAAAGATTACGCCGTGGAAGATAGGCAAGTACGGCCAGGTGCAGGAATGGCAGGAGGACTGGGATCGCGAGACGTCTTCCCACCGCCACCTCTCTCATCTGTGGGGCGCATATCCCGGCAACCAGGTTTCGCCGTATGAGAACACCACTCTGTTCCAGGCTGTCCACAAGAGTCTTGTGGGGCGCGGCGACGCTGCCCGCGGCTGGTCGATGGGATGGAAGGAAGCCATGTGGGCACGTATGCTTGACGGCGACCATGCCATGAAGATTCTCAAGAACCAGCTTGTATTGCTCGACCCCAACGTGACGATAGCCTCTTCCGACGGCGGGTCATACGCCAATATGTTCGATGCGCATCCGCCGTTCCAGATCGACGGCAACTTTGGCGCCACGGCTGCCATTGCCGAGATGCTCGTGCAGTCGCATGCCGGTTTCCTGCACATCCTTCCCGCCCTTCCTTCGGAATGGAACGACGGCGGAGAGGTGAAGGGTCTGCGTTCGCGCGGCGGTTTTGTGGTGACTGACCTCAAGTGGACCGACGGCAAGGTGGTAAGGCTGACTGTGAAATCCACCATCGGCGGCAATCTGCGTCTGCGCACTGCCACTCCGCTTGTGAAGGCTGATGGCACTGCCCTCACCGCGGCAACAGGCAACAACACCAACGCCCTGATGCAGCCTTACGGTATGCCCGACCCGATAGTGAAGGACAAGAGCAAGATTCCCGCAACGAAACTCGCTGACACCTATCTCTACGACATACCCACCACTGCTGGCGAGGAGATAACTCTCGTGGCCTCCACAACAGGTATAGAAAGTGTGACTGGAAAAGCGGAACCAACAACCGGCGGTTCCGAAATGTATGACCTTAGCGGCCAGCGTGTGGCTGACAACTATCACGGGATAGCCGTGGCTAAGGGAAAGAAATTTGTGAAATAGAAGATTGATTGGGCATTGGCTCGGACTGCTCGGACAGCTCGGACAATTCGGACAATTCGGACAACTCCGAGAAGTCTGAGAAATCCGAGCCGTCCGAGTAGTCCGAGAAAAAGTCCCAATCAATTATCAGTTTTCCTCCGGCGCCTTGTCGATCAGGTCCATAAACTGGTCGAGCTTAGGAGTGATGATAATCTGTGTGCGGCGGTTGCGCTGCTTTGCCACGTCGGTATCGTTGTTTGTCAGCGGGTTGTATTCGCCGCGGCCACCGGCAGTGAGACGCTTCGGGTCTACACCATACTGGTTCTGCAGAGCCTGCACCACGCTCGAGGCGCGCAAGCAGGAGAGATCCCAGTTGTTGCGGATGTTCTTCATTGACGACGCGGTGGAGTTCACCGGCACATTGTCGGTATTGCCCTCTATGAGCACGTCGTAGTCCTTGTAGTCCTTGATAATCTTGGCTATCTTACTCAGTGTTTCAGCCGCGCGGTCGTTGATTTCGTAGCTGCCGCTCTTGTAGAGCATGTTGTCGGCGAGCGAGATATACACCACGCCCTTCAGTACCTGCACATCAACTTCCTTGCTTTCCTCCTTGCTGAGCGAGCGTGTCAGGTTGTTGGTGAGCACCATGTTCAGAGAGTCGCTCTTGCTCTTCACCTCAACGAGGTGGCGGATATACTGGTTCGACTCGTTGATCTGGTCTACCAGCTTCTCGATGCTGATATTGTTCTGTCCGGCATTTGCAAGACTCTTGTCGAGTGAGCTTTGCAGTGCGGTGTAGTCTTTCTTTGCCTGCGCCAGTTGTTCCTCCAGACTTGTCAGACGCGCCTTGCTGGCAGCCAGCTCTTCTTTGGCATCCTGATACTTGCCGGTCAGTTCCTTGTTTTCGTTCTGGCAGTTCTGCAAGTCTTTCTTGCTTGCGCAGCTCCCCATCACGAGGCATCCTGCTGCAACCGCCATAATGACAGTTTTCTTGTTCATAGTTGTATTTCCTTTCTTTGTTTGTTTATGTTCCTATGTATTTCGCCCACGAAGATATATATTAAGACGCTCAATTTGACGGAATGTAAACTGCGGTTAAAACAATTTAACCTGCCGACGGCGGAGTTATTGTATATTAACAAAATGCCTTTTCAAAACTCAGCCAGAGAACTATCTTCCGTCGTCACTCAATGAAAAGTCCCCAACCCGTATCAAGAGTTACGGGTTGGGGACTTTAACTATGCACTATATATAATCCTGGTTGTGCTTATATATATAAGGTATTATCTCACCACCTTCACGGTCTTGCCCGTTGCGGCGGACTTGATCATATATATGCCCTGGCCCTTGCATTCCTTCATGGCCTCTGCCACACTGTTGAATGTTCCCACGAGCACGCCGTTGGAACTGTAAACCTCCGCCTTGCCTTCGGCTGATGCGTTGAGGCTTGTAATGCCTGTCGGCTCTTCAGCGGAAATCTCCAGGTTGGCAACGTTGAAGGTAAGTTCGACCGTTTCGCTGATGCAGTTGTCTGCGCCGGTAAGCCGGATGGCGAAATAGTACACGCCGTCGTCCGTCATCTTGTAAGATCCCGCCACTCCGCAGTCGCCGGCGTTCACTCTGCTTCCGCCGCAAAGTTTCACCGTCAGCGAGTCTGGATTGTCAGCATTGAGCATATAGAGCAATGTTCCCATCTTGTCCTTCTCCGCGTCGGTCAGGTTGGCGGCATCGTCCACGTTCATTCCGTAGTCGAACGAATATTTCAGCGTGCATCCCTTCTTGACAGAGAATGCGGGCGAAACGAAGAGACCGGGGAGTTCCAGTGTCGGGTTGCCGGCGTTGAAGATAGTCTGTGATGTCTCCAATGCGCTGCCGTCCCCGGAAACAGTCCACTGTGCGAACTGGCTTGACGGGTCGTATTTGTGCCACTCGTTGAAGTCGGCCTTGTATGACTTGAGTTCCGTGGCGTTCACACCGCTCTCCCTGATGCTGATGTTGTCGATGTAGAGCACTCCGTAGGCAGATGACGACGTACATTTCACTCCGATGTAATACTTGCCGTCCTCAGCCACGGTGAATGTCTCGTCAACCTTCTTGTATCTCTTCTCGGGAGCTACCACGTCAGCATCGCTCGTGTAGATGTTCTGCGTCATGGCTTCGGCAGAAGGTTCCTTACCCAAGTAGAGGGCGAAGTTCTGTGCATACATCTTGCTCGTCCTGCCGTTGAGGTAAGTGCGGTAGAAGAACGAGAGGTCGTATGTTCCTGCCGGAATCTCTATGCAGCCGGAGTAAGCCCAGTCGCCGTTCTCGTCGGCAGCCTTCTTGTGGTGGCTGATGGCACCCGTGCCGTTGTAGGCGGAGCTTGACGAAGAGTAGACACCCGTCTGCCATGTGCCGTTGAGAGTCCACTGAGCCTGCTGGTCGTCGGTGTCGAAGTCGGCGGTGTAGGGCAGTGTGGCGTTTGCATACGACGTTATCGGGTCGAGCGTCCATGTGTTGTTGAAGTCGTCGGCGTCGTCGCTTGCCGTCACGCTCACCGTGTAGGTGTATGTGTCAGCTGCGCTGATGTCGATGCCCTTGAAATAATAGGTGATGGAGTCGCCGGCAGCCAGTGATTGCGCGTAAGTCTCGGTCTTCACTGTCTCCGTGCCGTCGGCGAGCTTCGTCTTGAGATTTATCCCGAAATTGGAAACCGGCTTTGCGCCGTGGTTGGCTATCTGCGCCGCGATGGTGTTCACGGTGTTGCCGTAGCCCGACTTGGCAGTCTGCTTTGCGTCAATCAGAGCCAGGTCGGCGGCTTGGTCAAGACGGATGTCGTCGAGCACCACGTCGTGCCCCTTGCCGTAGTTGCGGAAGGTGACGTAGTAGTCGCCAGCCTCGGGGATGTCGGCAAGGAGGTATCCCTGACGGTATTTGCCCACGTTGGCATCGGTGATTGTGTCGCAGCGTGTGGTGTCATACACACATTCCACGTAGTATGTCTCGACACCGTCCGGATTTTCGTAAGAGATGGTGTCGGTCTTCACGCTTTCCAGCGTCACTTCCAGGAATGTGGTGTCGGTGGCGTTGGTTGCCTTCATGCGTGTGGTGTAGTAGTACGACAGGCGCAGCTTGCCGGGTTCTGCCACGTGGATGTACGGCGACTCGAGTTCTGCGTCATGCTCGGTGTTTGCCACGCTCGACATGTAGGCGGCGTTCTCGCCGTCCTTCGCCCAGTTAACGTTGCCCGCTTTCGCTGAACCGATAGTCCAGTTCAGCACGCTGCCGCCCTTGTTTTCCGCTGTCCAGCACTTGTTATCCTTCTCGTTCTCGAAGCTCTCGGCGTAAGGCACGGCGTACTTGTTGTAGGCATAGACGGAAACAGCCACGGTGTCGTTGCTCAGGTCGGTGTCGTTCTCGAAGGCTGAGTACACCTTCACGGTGTGTGTGCCCTCCGTGGCGAACGAAATGCCGAAGCTCGGCTTCATCTTGTCAGGGTTTCTACCCACCATTATTGTCGTTTCCTCCCCGGAGGCGATGCTTGCCACGGTGTCGGTATATACCACGTTGCCGTCAACTTCCACCTTCACGGGGATATTGGTGAGATTCTCGTTGGAGTAGTTCTTCACGGTGGCGAAAACACTGTTCTCCGTGTCCACCGCCGTTGTTGTTCTGGTCTTTGCCATCGTCACGGCCACGTCGCCCTGTGCCACCTTCTCCAGCGAGAGAGTGTTGATGACGAACGGTCCGGCGTAGTCGCTGCCCACCTTGAACGAGAGCTTGTACTTGCCGTCTTCCGGCACGTCGATCAGTATGTCGTCGCTTGTGCCGTTTTCGGCGGCAGCCTTGAGGGTGAACTCCTTGCTCGCGGCCTTGCTGCCGTCAGCGTCGTCCGATGTGTCGTATGTCACGGTGAGAGGCACGTCGGTGCCCGAGGTGTAGGTGAGGTTCATCTTCACCTTGCCCTTGGCAAACTTGAACCACTGACCCACGAGGAGGCTTTCCTTCGAGGCTCCCGTCTTGTAAGTCCAGTAGTATTTGCCTGTGTTGTAATCGGGCACCTGCCACCATCCCACGTTTGTTCCCCTATTCAATTTGCCGGAGTGGTATGTGTAAGACCATCCGTCGCCGAGGTTGTCGGCTGTCATCTCGTAGGGTAGGGAGAACGTCTTTTCGATAGTCACCTTTGTTGTGAGCGTGTCGTTGTCGTGTACTCCGTCGTTGTCAGCCGTTACCCAAGCCTTCACGGTGTTTTCGCCCTCGGTGAGGGCGGCGGGCATGTTGAAGGTGTATGTCGCGGTGTCGCCCGTGAGGGTTGTCGGGTCAATCATTTCGGTTGTCGTTGCGCCGTCGTTCACCTTATATGATACGGTGAGTCCGTGAGGAGCTATGCCGTTGTTGGTGAACTTGAGTGTCACGTTTTGCGATGCTTCAGGACTTTTGCTCGGACTAACCAGTTCCGTTACCACGAAATCCGACGATGCCGTCTGTCCCACCTTCACGTCGTCAATCCACGTGCGGTTGAGCGTTACGGGGCCCACTGTGGCATTGCCGAATTCATGGAATGCTATGTAGACCTTCTGCCCGGCGTATTTGTCGAGGCTGTAGACCTTCTGCCTCCAGTCCGTCTCGCTGTAGGGGGCGAACACCGCCAGCGTGTCGGTGAATGCCTCGGCATCCGTGCCTGCGGTGGAAACGAGCACGGCGAACTTGATGCGCTGGTCTTCGGGAACGGTAGCAACGGCGTTGAACACCGGGGCGTAGGCCATCATGAACGAGAGGTAGTCGCCGGCGTTCACGCTCACCAATGGCGTTATCAGCCATGAGTCCGGCGAACCGTAAGTGGCGTTGTTCTTTCCCGACGACACCATCATGGCATAGTCGCCGCCATGGGTGTAGCCGGAGCGCAGGTTGAGAGGGTTGCTGGTGTATTTCACCTGCTCCCACTTGTACTTGTTGCTCGTGGCGTCGCTGCCCACGCGCATTGTCCACCCCGAGGGCGGAACGTCTGCGCCCTCGAACCCTTCGTTGAGGGTGTAGCTCTGGGCACCGGCCTGTCCTGCCGCAAGGAACAGCGGCAGGGCTGACAGTAATAGTCTTCTCATAAGCACGTCTTTTAAAATGTTTGTGTATAATCGTTAGTTATTTTACCGCGTATTTCTTTCCTCCGCTGACAAACACCCCGTGTGCGGGCTTGTCGGTTCTCGTTCCGTTGAGACTGTAGACGGCAGTGCCGCTTGCCGCTGCGCCGCCGCTGACGGAGGTGATGCCGGAAAGTTCCCCGTCCGTTATCGCCACTATGCTGAAGCGGTTCCAGTCGGTATGCGCCTTGTATGCCTCCACGAGTGCCGCCGGCACGTGGAGCGTGGCGTTCCTGCAGGCATCGTCGATGAAGCTCCCGCCGCCGCTTACCGTCTCGTCCGCCGTGAGATATACGTCCTTCAAACAGGGGGCGGCAGTATTGGTCTTGTATCTCGCAAAACAGTCAGCCCCTATTTTCGTCACCTTTTTTCCGAGGATTACGCGGCTCAGTGCCATGTCGTTGTAGAAGCACATCTGCGGCAGTTCCGTTATCCCGTCGGGCACGGTGATGTCTTTCAGTGCGGCGCACTGTGCGAAAGCCGAGGCTTCTATTGTCTCCAGTTTGTCGGGCAACGCCACTGTCGTGAGTGCAGTGTTGCCCTGGAAGGCACATTCGCCGATGACCTTCAGTCCCTCGTGGAGCGACACGCTCTTCAACTTTGTGGTGAGGGCGAGGCAGAATGGCGACAGCTCGGTCATCTTCTCCGGCAGGGTGAATGTCTCCAGTGCGGTGCCCATCAGCGCCGCCTTGCCTATCGACTCGATTGAGGAGGGGAAATTTATTTCTTTCAGTGCCGAACAGGTGGCGAAGGCGTGCTCGCCGATGCTTGTCACCGTCTCGGGCAGCGTCACGCTCTCCAATGACGAGCATCCCCAGCACAGTCCGTCGGGCACGGCGGTGAGGTTGGACGGCAGCTCTATGCTCGTCAGCGAGGTACACTGCGAGAAATTGTAACCGTTGCCGAATTCCGTCACCGTGGCGGGTATGCTCACCGTGACAAGGTCTTGGCACTTGAAGAAAGCCTGGTAGTTGATGCCCCTCACGGTGTAGGTCACGCCGTCGTGTACCACGCGTGCCGGTATCACCACGTCGCCCGCATAGTTGCATCCGTTGTTGGCCACCGACACGGAGTTTTCCATGTCCGCCAGATAATCGTAGCTGATGCCGTCTTCCTCGAATTCCGCTGAAAAGGCATTGACGCCAGTGAACAGCGTCAATAGCAGAAATAATATTTTTCTCATATAGGTTGGTTATATTGTTTATCCTGTGTCTGTCGTTCCCTTGTAAGGCTTATGGCACGAATCTGTTTCTTCTTTTGTCTATCAATGTAGCAGGGTTCTTCTTTTCGTCTGTCGGTGTCGCGTGCGTGGCAAAGGTATTGCTTTTCCGTTGTCCAGACAAGCATTTGCCGGGATATTCTGCGGAAAGCTTTACAAGTGTGGTGTATTTGCCGACCAAACGTATGGTTATGTGTTTCCTTTACATTTGGAAACATAATGCCGGGGCGCACCAAAAAGAAAGAAGCTGGCGATGGCTTTTGCTTTAAGCCACGCCAGCTTCTCACTGCTGTTTATTATTTGTTAGATAATATGTTATTTCACGAGCACCTTCTGCGCAGTGCCGTCTACTCTCTTCACTACAACCAGACCCTTTGCCTTGTGCATGGCGTCAATCATCTTGCCGCTGATGTCGTAGCGGGCGGCTATCTTTGCATTGCTGTTGCTCTGTGCCTTCACGCCCTCCACTGCTGTTGCGCCGGGATCCTGTGTGTCGAGGATGTACGAGATGTAGTTGCCTTCTGCATTTTCGTCGTCGGCAGAAACTCCTGTAGGGTATGCGTATGCGAAACCTGTGATATAGCGGCCGTCGGCAGAGATGCCCAAAGGCATGTTCTGTCCTTCATAATCGGCAAGTCTTGTCGCTCCAGAATAAGCGGCGGCAAGATTCTGGATGCTGCTCTCGCCGGCTTTCCATATAAAGCCGTAGCTACTGGTATAGCCGTCACCGTAGTATCCCACCATCGTGCCGTCGTCGGCAATGGCGCAGGGAGCGATGTCGGTTGCTGCTGCGCTGAATGTCTCGTCTTCGGGGTCGGCGATGTATGTCTCAAACTCCTCAGTCTCGGTGTTGTACCTACCGATGCCGACATAAGAATCATAGTCTCCAACCTTCTTCTCGAAAAAAATGCAGATATATTTTCCGTTGGGACTCATCGTAGTCTGGTAGTTGCTGAACTGGTAATACTCATTGGCTGAATTTTCAGCATACGGGTCTGCGATGAAATACTTACGCGAAAATGGATATGCGGAGAATGTCTTGTTGTCCTTGTTCCTTGTCCAGATTGTGGCAGGCATAGTGGCAAACGGGTCGATAAAGATACCGCATACCAGCGAGTCGTCAGTAGCCTGCAGCGCATAACCTCCGTCACACTGGAAACCGAGGAACTTGTCCGACGGCACGGGGAGGTCTACCGGCTTGTCGTCGCTGAAATAGCAGGGCACTCCCTGATAGCAATAGTCCATGTCATCGAAGCGTGCGCCTACGATAAATCCCGAGGGGCTGATGCCGTAGTACAGGTACTGGAGGTCTTCTCCGAGCGTTTTGGTTGCGCCTGTTGTGTAGTCGAATGTGGCGGCAGGGCCGTCCCAGCCTACTGCGAGACCGGCGTTCGACACACCTCTTATCTGCATGCCAGGATCTTCCACTCCCTCTTCCGGATTATCCTCATTGACCTGGGTCGTCTCGAATTTCTTGAATGTTCCTGACACGCGGTCGTAGATGAATACACTTTTGTTTCCGTAAGTGCTTCCGGCGAAATATCTGCCGTCGGCTGAATTACACGTCACTTGCAAGCCCTCTTTGCCTGCGTCGGGAATTTCTGTGATGCCGTTCTGTGCCATCGCAGCACAACTGGCTAGGGCAACGAAGCCCATGGTGAGTAAAGCTTTTCTCATACTAATTGCGTTTTTTTATTTGTTTGTTATTTGTTCGTTATCTCTGACTTGTTTCTTTTGTTATCCCTGTTTCGCCTGCAAATGTAACACTTTATTGTCAAAACGGAAAACTTTTGTTGCAAAATGTTGTTTTTGAATTGCGCCAGCTTATAAATCCTGCATATTCATTACATTCTTTAGTTATAGGCGTTTAGCATACCTGTAAAATGTTTTACAAATAAGACATTTGGAACACTTTGTTTTGGGGTCTGATTTCAAGGAGCAGTGCTTTTCGGGGAGGAAACGATAGCTTTGCCCGGAGGAAACGATAGCTTTGCTCCCCGAAAAGCTATCGTTTTCGCCGAGGTTTTGGGGT
>CAVGJZ010000012.1:0-59236 GCA_963629785.1 Oscillibacter sp. MSJ-31
GATAGCTTTGCCCGGAGGAAACGATAGCTTTGCTCCCCGAAAAGCTATCGTTTTCGCCGAGGTTTTGGGGTGTCTGTTTTTAGGGTATTTCTATTGCACTGGTTATCAATATTTTGCATTTACCCTAAAAGAACAGTACAATCCAGTTGAAATCAGGGCAAGTCCCACATCGGCAAAATGCGACATTTGGAACACTTTTCAAACATTGCACAAAGGACATACAACAAGTGTCGCACTGTTTTTTCGCCACCGCCGCCAAATCCTCTGTTTTGGGTATTGTCGGAAAAAACGAATGTGCATACCTTTGCAGCGCAATTTGGGAAACGGCCGTATCTAGAACCGTGTTGCCCTGCATTTGTATGTGTATGTAAAATGTATGGACGGGATGTCCGGCAATAAAGACAAAATGAAGAAACAGTTACATCTTGGCAAGACTGTAGGGTCCTTGCTCATTATCCTGCTACTGATGCCTCTGGGACATGCTCTGATGATTGTAATGGAGCATCTTCTCGAACCCGCTGCGCTGCACTATTCGGCATTTGCCATGGGCTTCGCGGGATTGGTGATTACCGTTTGGGGAGTGTTCGTCAAGGGAGACACCCGTCAGACCGTTTTCGGAATGACCGGCGCACTGCTCTTTTGGACGGGCTGGGTGGAATTCCTCCTTGCCTACTATGCCCAGCGCTACGGCGTACACTGCGACCTTGTGGGCAGCGGAGTGGTGCAGACAACCACAGAATATGTCAATGGGGTGGGGGTGAGCCACACCTTCACCATCGACGGCACACCGCTCGAAAGCTTCACGCGCGCCGAACTGAAACACCTGCGCGGCTCGCGCCCCGAATACCTCATCATGCCCGCCACCTTCGGGATGTGGATGATGTTCATCGTGATGTATGTGTTCTGCACGCGCACCGGCTGCGACTTCATCCGCTGGATACAGCGCCATTGCGGAGTGGAGGGCCGTGTGGAGCTGCGCCCCATGGCACACCATACGAGTATCGTCACCTTTATGGAATGGAACGTGATGATGTGGGGGCTCTACCTCGTGCTCATGTTCTGCTACGACCCCGTGTTCCTCGGCTCCTCGCACCCCGTGACATATGCCGTGGCAGTGTTGTGCCTCATTGGGTCGGCGCTGATGTTCAAGAAGCAGCTCCATATCGGTTCGTGGGGACGAAATCTCCGTATGTCGCTCGCCACGGTAATAGTGTTCTGGACAACGGTGGAAGTGGCTGCGCGCAACGGCTTCTTCAAGGAGATATGGGTAGACCCTGCCAACCACGTGGGGGAGATGCTCGGCATCCTCGCCGTGTTCGTGGCACTGATAGCCGGCTTCTGGTTATACAACGCCAGTTCCCCGCAGGACAAGGCGGAGAACACGCAGGAACACGGCAGCGACAACTAGAGGCGGGCTGTATAATTGCCGCCTGAAAAGGCAGGCAAGAATTCAAACATTCAAACAGACAAACAAAAAATTCAAGCAGATAAACAAAAATTCAAGATGAAAAAAATCCTTACCCTTGCAGTAGCCGCCCTTGCGGCAACCGACATGATGGCGCAGCACGGCCCCATGACATTCGTGGGCGAGTCCACGGCGAGCGTGATGTCAATGAGCGTGTCCAATGAGAGCGACACCGTGAAATTCGAACTCGCCGGCATGACGTCAGGCAATATCACCATTCCTCAGCTTTCAGCCGCAGGGATGGCCTCCGTGCCGTCGTTCACTATCAGCGGCGTAGCCTTCACCATGGGCGATGACCATGCCGTGACGATAACAGACCAGACCTTCTCGGCCACCGTTACGGTGGACGGCGTGGAGAAGACCGTGACCGGCTCTTCGCTCTCCGGCACATACGACATGGCGGAAAACCGCATGGACCTGAAAGCGGTGTTCACCTACGGCAGCATGCCGTTTCCCCTCACATACGTCGTGAAGGCATACTATGTGAAGCCCGTGTCCCACGCCATCGACGTGACGGTGGGCGGCGAATACACCTACTCCAACGAGAGCGTGACATACAATCTGCGCAAGTACAAGGACGACGACCTCGATCTCCTCGACGTGCAGATACCCACATACCAGCTGACAGGCACCCAGATGGGCGACCTCACGCTCGGCACCTACACCGTGCAGAGACTTTATTACGACGAGCAGAAGGGCGGCTACTACAAGGACTACAGGGACGACGACCTGAGATTCCATTTCACCGCGGTGAAAGACGGACAGACGACGATGGACGGCGACTATATGTTCAATGTGGTGAAAGACAACAATATCCTTGTGAAATACAACGGCTCGGAAGTGGCAGACATCGTGAACACCTTCCAGATGGGAAGCATGCCCTTCGGCATCGTGTCCAAGTTCAAGGAGTCCGGCACCGGCATCTCGTCGGCCAACGCCGGCAGCACGAAAGCCGGCGGCAAGATGTATAACCTCAGCGGACAGCAGGTGGACGGGAACTACAAGGGCGTTGTCATCATGAACGGCAAGAAATATCTGAACAAGTAATTCGCTGACAGCCCAAGGCACAGCGGACAAAAAACACCCCACAGCGACAGATGAACAGAAAGACGATAAGAGATTATCTTCTGCATGCCGTTGCAGGCGCGGGCGCACTGGCGCTCACCGCCTGCAACGGTATTTTTGACGGTATCTACGACGACCCCGGAGACATCACGCTCGCCAGGCAGCAGCTCGTGATAGACGCCACAAGCTGGGAGAACTGGTATTATGTGGACCTGCCGACCCTCTACCGGCTGCGGCAGACGGGCGACTCCGCGGCACTGCAGAAGGCGCAGACCGAGTTTGAGGCGTATCCCATACCGATGACACCCATCGGCGACGAAGACACGACGGAAGAAGGCCACGCCGCCGCCACGCAGGGCAAGAAACCGGGGCAGTATATGTACTGGTTCGACGTGTGGGGCGAAGGCTACAAGAACAGCCGTTTCACCAGCTACACGCCCACCGCGGCACAGACAGCCCCCGGGAGCTGGACCTTCGCCGTACACCGCAACAACGTGCGCACCAACGGCGCGGAGGTGCTCGAGACGTCGTTCACCTCGATAGACCGTCTGCCCGAGACGAGCGACTATTTCCGCGACATGACATTCACCGCAGACGAGTGGTCGGAAAACGAGGTGTGGGACAGTCAGGAGAAGATGCTCCGCAGCTACGTCCCCTCGCAGGGCATCGCCGTGAACAAGGTGCTCTCCTCGTGGCTCACCATGGATATACCGCCCATGCCGCCGGCATACACGCTCAACAGCCGCGTCTTCGTGCTGAGGCTCAAGGATGGCACCTACGCCGCCCTGCAGCTCGCCAACTACCTCTCGCCCAACGGCACGAAGTGCTATCTCACCATCAACTACAAGTACCCCTACTGACAAACGCAGGCATCCGCCTTTTACCCACAATACATGAAGATACTATCATCGGCAATACTACTCGCCAGTCCGCTCTCCCTCATGGCACAATCGCCGGCAGAAGCCGCAGCCGACTCCATCAGCCGTCATTTCGACCTCGACGCAGTGGTGGTCACCGGCACGCGCACGCCGAAATTCCTCAAGGACACGCCAATACAGACGCGCGTCATAACATCGAAGGACCTTGCGCGCCTCGACGCCACCAACGTGCAGGACGTGTTGCAGCAGGAACTCCCGGGAGTGGAGTTCTCTTACGCCATGAACCAGCAGAAACACCTCAATTTCTCGGGCTTCGGCGGACAGGGAGTGCTCTTCCTTGTCGATGGCGAGCGGCTGGCAGGGGAAACGATGGACGACGTGGACTTCTCGCGCCTCACCATGGACAACGTGGAGCGCATCGAGATAGTGAAAGGCGCTGCCTCCGCACTCTACGGCAGCAACGCCACGGGCGGGGTGATAAACATCATCACCAGACGCACGCGGCAGCCGTGGACGCTCAACGTGAACGCACGCTACGCCAGGCACAACGACCAGCGCTACGGAGCGTCGTTCGGACTTAACGGCAGCCACTGGAACAATATGTTCGGCGCAAACTACAACAGCACTGACAACTACGGCGTACACAGCGCGGCGAACCCTGTGACGCGCGTCATAGCCACCATCTACGGCGACAGGACGGTGAACCTGAAAGACCAGCTGACGTGGAAGCCCACAGGGAATTTCAGTCTTACGGGGCGCGCCGGATATTTCTTCCGCGAAACGGTGCGCAGCGCCGACCAGCCCGAACGCTACCGCGACTTCTCGGGAGGACTGAAGGCGGACTGGAACATCAGTGGCAGCGACAACATTCAGTTCAACTACGCCTTCGACCAGTATGACAAGTCCGACTACCAGCGCATCGCGCGTCTCGACATACGCGACTACAGCAATGTGCAGAACACCATGAGGCTGCTATACAGCCACACCTTCGGGCGGGGCGACGTGCTCACCGCAGGGGCGGACTTCATGCACGACTACCTGTATAACACCAACCTCGAAGGCAACACGCGCAAGCAGGACAGCTTCGACGCCTTCGCACAGTACGACTGGCGCGTCTCCGACAAGTGGGAAATCGTGGGCGCACTGCGCTACGACTATTTCTCCGACGGCAATCTGTCGCGCCTCACGCCAAAGCTGAACGTGTGCTACAAGCCGTTGCGCAACCTTGCGCTGAGGGCCGGCTACGGCATGGGATTCCGCGCGCCCTCGCTGAAGGAGAAATACTACAACTTCGACATGTCGGGCATCTGGGTAGTGGAGGGCAACCCGAACCTCAAGCCCGAGACGAGCCATAACTTCAACGTGTCGGCGGAATATACCCGGGGGCACTACAACTTCACCCTTTCCGCCTACCACAACAAGGTGAAGAACAAACTCTCCACGGCTGCGCCCTATTTCAAGTCGCTTGCCGACAAACTTCCCTATCTGCCCTATTCCAATCTCGACAGCTATAGCGTGAGCGGCGCGGAAGCCGGCGTGCAGGCACGCTGGAGCAACGGACTGTCGGCGCGCCTTACCTACGCCTACACCGACGAACAGCTGGCGAAGGACAAGGACGGCAACACTATCAACAACCAGTATATACCGGCGAGGAAACACGCCGTGAACGCGCGTGTGGACTACGACAGGCAGATAACGAAGAACTACGGTCTGGCGGTGGGGCTCAACGGAAGGGTGCTCTCTGGCGTTGACAACGTGGAATACAAGAATTATTACGACGTGAGCGAGGGGACGATTACCGTGAGCTATCCCGCCTACACCATCTGGAAACTGTCGCTCGTGCAGCGTTTCGGCAAGGCGGTGAAGCTGAACGTGGCTCTCGACAACCTCTTCAATTACAAGCCCAAATACTATTATCTCAACAGTCCGCTCACCGACGGCACAAACCTTCAGGTCGGCGTGTCGATAGACATCGAAAAGCTGTTCTGACCATGCCCGCCATGGGCATAGTCCCGGGGGCGTTCGTGCAAATAAATGTAGCGAACGTCATCAGGTTCGTGCGAAAAAATGTATCTTTGCACCGAATATTCGTGCGAAAAAATGTAACCATGGAAAGAAATAGTAGAGCGATGGCCGGAACGGCATACGAAAATAGGAGATAAACATCTGTGCTCGATGTTTATCTCCTACCAAATTGCAGTGGGCCATCTAGGGCTTGAACCTAGGACCTCCAGATTATGAGTCTGTTGCTCTAACCAACTGAGCTAAAAGCCCGGCTTGACAATGTTCGTCGTCAAGTTTGCGGATGCAAAGGTAATGCCTTTGCGCCGTATCTCCAAATTTTCGGCGGAAAATAAACGGGAAAGATGCGCTATTTGTGTTTTTTTTATAAAATATTCGTAAAAACGCAAGGCGGCAGCATATAGGAAATGCGTATTTCAGGCATTTGCATTAACTTTGCATTGAGGATAATCTGGCTCGGACAGCTCGGACAACTCAGACTTCTCGGACAACTCGGAGCCGTCCGAGTACTCCGAGCCGTCCGAGTAGTCCCCAAGCAAGAAAGAAAAAAGAAAAAAATGACACACCCCCAATCTCTCCGCAACTTGGTTTTCGATTTCGGTTGCGTAATAGTAGACCTCGACAGGCAGCGCTGCATCGACTCGCTGCAGCGCATCGGCGCCGGCGAAATAGCCCACTATGTGGACGAGTGCAAACAAGTCGACATGTTTCTCGACCTTGAACTCGGCAAGATTTCCACAAAGGAATTCTGCGACGAGATACGCCGGCAGGCTCCTGCCTGCAACGCCTCCGATGCAGAGATAGCAAGAGCGTGGGGCGACCTGCTCACCGGCATCCCCGTGGAGAGGCTTTGGAGGATAGAGAAGCTGCACAGGAAGTACAACGTGTACCTCCTCAGCAACAGCAACCCCGTACACTGGGGCAAGGCCGAGGAGGAGTTCTTCCCCAAGGCGGGACATACACCGGAGCATTACTTCGACAAGATGTTCATATCCTACAGGATGGGGATGGTGAAACCCGACCCGCGGATTTTCAGCGCACTGATAGAGCAGACGGGCATGGTGCCCGCCGAAACACTGTTCATCGACGACTCTGCCGCCAACTGCGCCGCGGCAAGGGCGCAGGGGATAAAGGCTCTCCATGTGGCACACGGCGACGAATGGCTGTTCCTTGGCGGCGACAGCGGCGACGAATGGATTGACGAAGAAAGGCTTTTGGAATATGAATAACGAGTATGTTGCCACGATAGGCTTTTTCGACGGCGTACACCGCGGACACGTGTTCCTCATGGAACAGGTGGAGGCGGAGGCGGAGCGTCGCGGACTGCGCTCCATGGCGATAACCTTCGACAGTCATCCGCGCGAGGTGCTGCGCGGCGACTGCCGTCCGCTGGCGCTTACCACGTCCGCCGAGAAGGCGCGGAGGATAGGGCTGACGGGCATTGACCGCTGCGTGGTGCTGCCCTTCAGCGCAGAACTGGCGGCAACGTCGGCCTTTGACTTTATGAAGACGACACTCAGGGACAGGCTCAATGTGCGGTGTCTTGTCATTGGCTACGACAACCGCTTCGGGCACAACCGCGAGGAGGGCTTCGACGACTATGCAGTCTACGGGCGGCAGTTGGGCATCGACGTGGTGCGTGCCGAGGCTCTCGCCGCTGACGGCGGCAACGTGAGTTCCTCGATGATACGCTCTCTGCTGCAGGAGGGTAGGGTGGACAGCGCAGCTTGTCTTCTCGGCTACCGCTACCGGCTCTGCGGCACGGTGGTGGGCGGTGTGCAGGAAGGGCGCAAGATGGGCTTCCCCACGGCAAACATCAGCGTGGCAGACCCGCGCAAGCTCATCCCTGCCAACGGCGTGTATGCCGTGGAGACTCTGCTCGGCGACGGATTGCGGTATCCGGCAATGATGAACATCGGCAACCGCCCCACGTTTGGCGGCAGGGAGACGACACTCGAGGTGAATATCTTCGGCTATAGCGGCAATCTCTACGGACAGGAAATATCCGTGGCTTTCGCCTCAAGGCTGAGGGCGGAGCAACGGTTCGGGTCGGAGGAAGAGCTGATGGCGCAACTGCGGAAGGACAGGGTGGCTGCAATGGAATATTTGGAAAACAACAAGGGAAATGACAGATAAAGGAAAATCTCAGACTACATGGCTTGTGGCTACGCAGGTCGTGGCGTTCGTGGCAATTATGGCGGTGTGCGGAATTATTGTTCCGTGGGCGTGGAAACTCGTTGCCGGGGGCGACGGCGGCGCCGATGTAATGGTTGCCACATCGGCAGTGTACAGCCTGCTCACGCTGGCGGTATTCGTCAAGGCAGGCTGGAGCAAACTTTCGCCGGCTTATCTGCAGAGCCGTCCGTGGGCGGTGTTCGCATGGAGTGCGCTGGTGGGCGCGGGGGCTATAATCCCCGGCATGCTGGTGCAGGAGATGCTCCCCGACCTGAGCAACGTGGCCGAGAAACGGCTGATGCAGCTGGTGGCAAACGACTACGGCTTCTTCACGCTATGCCTCTTCGCCCCGTTTGTGGAGGAGGTCGTGTTCCGCGGCGCGGTGCTGAGGGCACTCCTCGCCTCCATGAAGAGCCGCTGGGGGGCTATTGTCATATCTGCCGCTCTTTTCGCGGCGGTGCATTTCAATCCCGCGCAACTGCCCATGGCAGTGCTCGCCGGACTGTTCCTCGGCTGGATTTACAGTCGCACGGGGAGTATCCTGCCGGGCGTGGTATACCATTTCGTGAACAACACGATAGCCTTTGCCATGATGCGCGTGCTGCCGCCGGAGGTGGCAAACGGCAGTCTCGCCGACCTCTTCGGCGGAGACCACAGGCGGATGGCGCTGGCGGTGATATTCTCGCTGTTCATTCTTCTGCCGTCGCTGTATCAGCTGGCGGTCAGGACAAAGCGGCAATAGGGTCAATAGAGGCAACAGGGACAACAGATAATAAGACTATGCTTGAAAACCATTACTACGAGGGCCTTGTGGAGGCGGGATGCGACGAGGCGGGCAGGGGATGCCTTGCCGGAAGCGTGTATGCCGCCGCCGTGATACTGCCGGCAGACTACCGCAACGACCTCCTCAACGACTCCAAGAAACTCACCGACCGCCGCCGCCGCCAGCTGCGCGAGGTCATTGAGCGCGATGCCGTGGCGTGGGCGGTGGGCGTGGTCACGCCGGAGGAGATTGACAGGATAAACATCCTCAATGCGAGCATCCTCGCCATGCACCGCGCCCTCGACGCCCTGAAGGTGCGCCCGGAGGCGGTTATCGTGGACGGCAACCGCTTCAAGCCCTACGGCAACCTGCCGTCGGCCACCATCGTGAAGGGCGACGGCAAGTATATGTCGATAGCCGCGGCGAGCATCCTCGCCAAGACCTACCGCGACGACTATATGGATGCCCTTGCCGAAGAATATCCGCAGTACGACTGGAAGGGCAACAAGGGATACCCCACGAAAAAACACCGTGAGGCTATCCGCCTGCACGGTGTCACGCCGTATCACAGAATGAGTTACAATCTACTTGGCTCCAGGGAACTGGAGCTTGATTTCAAGGACTAGCGCAGCATGGCAAGGGCCTTGTCCTCGGCAGCCTCCATTATCTCGCGCTCGCCCGGACCCTTGTCGTTGATGCCGCAGAGGTGCAGTATGCCGTGGATAATCACGCGGTGCAGCTCGTCGGCGTATTCCTTGCCGAAGAGCTCGGCGTTCGACCGCACGGTGTCGAGCGATATCACTATGTCGCCGCTCACGGTGTCCTCCTCGTCGTAGTCGAAGGTTATCACGTCGGTGTAGTAGTCGTGTCCCAGATACTCGCGGTTCACCTCGAGGATTTTCTCGTCGGAAACGAACATATACCCTATGTCGCCCGTCTTCTTGCCGTAAGACGCTATCACGGCCTTTATCCAGGCCGACGTGTCGCGTTTCTTTATTTTAGGCATCTTCACGCCTTCTGCGCTGTATGTTATCATAATGCTGTCGTTTTTTTTGTTATGGGCGTGTTCTAAAAATCCCACGCATTGTCTGTTTATATGTATATGGTGGCTGTTTCAGGGCAGAAACCGGCTCACGTCCTTGCCGAAATACATCAGTTCCCTAACCATCGTGGAGCTGACATGCTCCATGCCGCTTTCGGCGAAGAATATCACAGTCTCTATGCCTGATAGCTGCTTGTTGATGTCGGCTTGCTCGCGCTCGAACTCAAAGTCCTTCACGCTCCTCACGCCTTTGATGACAAACGCCGCATTCTCGCGGCGGGCAAAGTCCACGGTGAGGTCGTCGTATTGTTTCACTTCCACTTTCGCCTCCCCGCGGTATATCTCCCTTATCCTTGCGACGCGTTCTTCGACGGGTGTCATGTAGTTCTTCTTGTTGTTGAAGCCCACACCGATTATAACCTTGTCGAAGAGCGGCAAAGCCCGTTTCACGATGGAGTCGTGCCCTATGGTGTAGGGGTCGAAGCTGCCCACGAAAATCCCGTTTCTCATTCTTCTCCTTCTTTTTGCTGCAAAGGTAGTGCAAATGGAAAGGAGAACAAAAAGAATTTGTCCGTTTTTTAACCGCCGCTTTTTCCGTGAAGCCGCCATTCCCCGTCGTGAAGTACCCTTCCCCCAACCTTACATCGTACGATGCACGGTCTCTTGTCGTACGATACACGGTCTCTTATCGTACGATGCACGACCTCTTATCGTACGATGTACGCTTGGTGAAACCGTGCTTTGCGTCTGGCTGGCGTATGTATTCTTAACAAAGAAAAATGCTTCGTTGAACATTCTTTGCACAAACGGCAGGTAACTTTGCAGCAGAAAACAAAGTAATATAAACAAGGAAAGGGAAACGATATGGAAAGAAACACCACTGTTATGGCGAATGCCACAGGCAAGAATGTATTGGGACTTGCGGGACTTACAGGACTTACGGAACTGGCTGACGGCATGAAGGCGTGGGCTTCCGTTCCCGTCAAGCTTCTGGCGCGGTATTATTCCTCGGAGCTGGGCAGGAAGGTGAGCGAGAGGCAGACGCGCCGCCTTATAGAGGTGCAGGCAGCTTTTTTTGCCGGAGTGTTTCCTGCAGACTGCAACGTGGCGTTGAGGCTTGCCGCCGCCGCATGGTTCGTCTCCGCCCTGTTGCGTTGCCGCAGGGCGATGAAGGGAGAATAGTATGAAAAGAAAGCCATAATTGATTTGAGGCGTGTTCTAAGATTTTCATGACACGCCTTAACGCTGAAAACCGGCAGCCGCTATGGGATGTCCCATTGGCGGCTGCCGGTTTTCTTGTTCAGGATTGCCCGTTTTCAGGCAATAGCCGACAAAGGCACTTTGACCTGAAGCTTAGTTGTGCCTCTTCAGCATGTCGTTGCCGTAGTCTTCCCAAAACTTGTTGATGACCGACGGGTTGTCGTCCGGGTTCACGTATTTGTCGGAATATCCGTAGCGGTTCTTGCCCTTGTCGCTGTCCTTCGTGCATAGGAACAGGGAGTATGCCAGCAGCAAGGCTGTAATCACGCCGAATACAACGCAGAGCGTGTCGGCTATGGCGTTGCCCTGTAGCATGAGGCAGACTAATGTTGCAATGCAGGCCGTCAGTGTCAGACCGGGCAATATGCAAGACCTTCCGATGTCGTGCATCCTTCGGCAGAGACAGGAATAATTGACTATCAGGAAATACGCGCCAGCTATGTCGAACAGGATTCTCTTGCCGCTGGTGTATCCCCAATTCTGTTCCGCCCAGTAGCCCAGACCGTCGATGACTGCTGACATTACGACACAGATGAGCGTGGTGTACCAGAACTCAGAGCGTCGTGCCCTGCCTTTGTATGATCTGTAACCTTTGGAAATGTTCAAGACATTCAGTAAAGCCTCTGCAAATGTTGTTCTCGGAGTTGTGTTCATAATCTATTTCGTTTTTTCTTTCCCTAATAGTAATAGTCTGTTTTTATTCGTTACTCGCTCATAAATTGCTGCGAAAACATTCTTTTTCGCATAGTATTGCAATTGTTGCAGAATCCCATGCTGACAATGGATAAAGCCCATGCGACAACTAATGCTGCTTGGACAACCACGAACTCCTTAGTGCTGATTGCTTTTTCGAGAATGAAAAATAGCAGGAACAGACACATGAACACGTTATAATTGACAAATGTCCATATTTTAAACAATGTTGTGGGGCATATATAAAGTATCTTGTTCCTGTCATGGCAGACTGCTGATGCTATGGTTAGAGTCAAGCAGCCATAAAACTTTAGCTTTACGACGATTTGGTCTCCTTCCCTCGTGTCGATTTTACAGCAATCCTGCGTGATGGGACAAGTCATTGCTTCTCTTCAATTGTTTTGTATATGCCGGAGTTCATCATCTGTGTGTGCGTATTGCTTTCCAAGGCGATTTTCCGCTTGATGATTTCATAGTTCTGCTTGGCGTTCTCGTATTTCAGCCGTATTTCCTCGTTTTCGTATTCCGTTTGTGTCAGTAGGGATTTCAGTTGCAGGATTCCTGTGTCTGCCGCGTCAAGAGCTTTAAGGTAGAAATCCATGGCTATGGGATTGTCGTTTCTGCTGCTGTATGCCCTGCCTGTGTAATAGTAGGCATACGGCAGCTGTCGTTTGTCGGCAAGAAACGACTTGTAATAGTCAGTGATGTCGTCGGCCTCTTTTATGTCAGTCTCTTTTATGGCGGCACCGCTCTTTATTTTTGCTTTCAGGCACAAAAGGCGGTAGTACCAATCGTCAGCTCCGTTCCAGTTGCGTCTGTCTTTAAGGGCGTGTCCTGAGTATTTTATGTATTCTTCGGCATTAATCTCAAGAAGAGAGTCGGCATAGCTTAGTTCTGTCGGGTAAACGTGCGGCTTCAGACAAGCGTAACCCATGCCGGCGGCGGCGATAACAAATATTGCCGCCGCTGCCGGTATAAGTCTTTTGCGTATGTTGTCTGTCACTGTCATTCTTACGTTGTGCGTCCTGTTATTTCTCCACGCCCAGTTCCTTCAGCAGGCGGTCGGCGTGTCCCCATTTGTCCATGAGGTAGAGCACGTAGCGGATGTCCACGCCGATGCAGCGCGCGAGCACGCGGTCGAAATGGATGTCGCTGGAGAGCGAGTCCCAGTTGCCGTCGAAGGCCAGTCCGATGAGATTCCCGTTGCCGTCGAACATCGGCGACCCGGAGTTGCCTCCCGTGATGTCGTTGTTGGTGAGGAAGCAGAGCTGCATCTTGCCCGTCTGCTTGTCGGCATACTTGCCGAAGTCTTTGGCAGACATGAGCTGGCGCATCACCGGCTCGGCATAGTAGTCGGCCACCCTGTCGCCCGTGTCCATCTTGTCCACGATGCTCTTTGCCTCGGTGTAGTAGCCTGCCGGCTTGCCGCCCACGTTGAGGCTCTTCACCTGTCCGTAGCTCAGGCGCATGGTGAAGTTGGCGTCGCTGTAGTGCGGCAGGTCCTGCTCCATGCGTATCTTGGCGTCGCAGAGATAGCGTTCCTGTTCCTCGATGGCAGGGCTTACCTCGTTGTATTTCTCGCGCAGGTCGTCGTAGACGTCCTTTATCGCCATGCCGTACTCCACTCCCGGGTCCTTCTTGTAACCCTTCTTGTTGAAGTATATCTTCTCGCCGCTTTTCATCAGTATTGACTTGGCGTAGAGATAGTCCACGTATTTGGCGTAGTCGCCGCCGAAATCCTTGTCAATCTTCTGGTAAATGGCGGGCAGGTATTTTGCGTCCACGTGCTCGCGGTAGTTCTTGAGCAGCACGGCCATCACCTCCTTGTCGAGCGCCTCGTCCCATTCGGAGCTGTTGTCCTCGAACACCACGTACTGCTTCTGCGGCTTGTCCTTGGGTCCTTTCACCTCCATGCCGTTGAGCACCCTCAGTGCCCTGGTGTTGAATTCGCTTGTGCGGCGGAATGTCTCCACCCAGTTCGTGAGGGCATATTTCGTGTCGAGCCGCTTGGCATAGAGGCTTTGCATCTTGCCGAAGTCGAGCTTGCCATTGAGGAAGCCCGTGCTGTCCTGGTAGGCCCTGATGCGATTCTCGAACTCGCTCTTCTGCCTGATGATGCCGATGGAGTCGATACACTTGTTCATTCCGATGGAGTTCTTCCAGTAGTTGGAGCTTTGCGCATATTTGGAGTCATACTTGATGCGCACAGCCTCGTCGGCAGTCATGTGGCGCCACATCACCTCCTGCTTCACGCCGCGCACCTGCGCCCTGGGGGCGTTGTCGGCATCGCGGCGCTCGCGTATGCCGTACGACGAGAGATAGCGGCTTGTGGAACCGGGGTAGCCCACTGTCATGGCGAAGTCGCCCTCCTTGTATCCGTCGAGCGACACGCGCGTCCAGTTCTCCGGGTGATAGGGCACGTTGTCCTTGGAATATGCCGCCGGCCCGTTCGTCTTCGGGTCGGCATAGATGCGGAACACGGAGTAGTCGCACGTCTGCCGCGGCCACATCCAGTTGTCCGTCTCGCCGCCGAACTTGCCCATCGACTTGGGCACGGTGAAGACGAGGCGCAGGTCGGTGAAGTCGCGGTATGTGGTGGCATAGAACTTGTTGCCCTCGAAATACGGCTTTATCTCCAGGCGCAGTGTGGAGTCCTGCGCCTTGACCTGCTTCGACATGGCGTTCTCGATGGAGTCGAGGAATGCGTCCTGCTTGTCGATGGGCAGGTCGTAGAGCCCTTTGGCTGCAAGGTCGCCGGTGATGTCCTTCTGGTCCACCATGAAGCTCACGAACATGTTCTCGTTGGGCAGTTCCTCCTCGTAGGTCTTGGCGTAGAAGCCGTTGAGCATGTAGTCGTGTTCCACGGTGGAGTGTGAGCGTATTGCCTCGAAGCCGCAGTGGTGGTTGGTGAACACCAGTCCGTCGGGCGACACCACCACGCCGGAGCAGTAGCCGGAGAAGTTCACCACCGACTTCATTATGGCGTTGTCGCCGCTGTAGAGCCCTTCGTACGGGCGGTTGAAGCCGTAGCTCTGCATCTGTTCATACACTGCCTGCGGGAGGTTGTAGAGTGTCCACATGCCCTCGTCGGCTGCGGCATTGCCGGCGGCAAGGGCCAGCGTGCCCGCGATGATAAATGATTTCTTGTTCATTATGCTTTGTTTTTAGGTATATTCGGGACAAAATTACGGCTTTTCTTCCATATTCTGCGCCGCTCGGCAAGGAATATGCCGAAAATGGTATATGGTGAAGCTCTTTAAACCGTCCTTCTGCCGCCTTCGTGACGGCAAAGGGTGAGCGATAACTTGCCAAAAGTCGGAAAAAATCAGGGTTTTGGCAAGTTATCCAGTTCGATAGCTTGCCAAAACCCGGAAAAAATCGTAATTTTGGCAAGTTATTTTTAGAATACGATGTGGTCGTATTGGATGATTTGTTCGTCTTTTAGTCCCGAACCAAGGGGAAAACTTGTGCGTGTCGGAAATTCTTCCGAAATTTGCCTGCTATATCGCAAAGCGGCATCGCGTTGCGACATACATATACTGCAATGGAAATAAAACTCTACAATTACGTGCTGGTGGCATCGCTCTCGTTGATGCTCTTCTTTAGTTATCGCTTCATTTTCGGCCAGCTGCCCAAGACAAAGTACCGCGGGCGCTATCTCCAGTCGCGCAGGCTGATGGGCTTCGCCATGCTCGTCCTTTCGGTGAACTACATGATACACTTTGTCTATACGCCGCGCCGCGCCAGCGATGCCCTCGCCATAGTGATTAACCTGTGTACCTACTGGATTGCGGTGACGCTCTTCGGCAGCGCAATGATGACGCTGCTTGAAAAGGAGAGGGTCACGCGGCGGAGGGTGGGAAATCACGTCGCCGCATGGGTTGTCTACTGCTTGCTCGCCGTCGTCATGTGGTATGCCGTGCCCGAGGGACTGCCGTGCAAGGTGATGCTCTTTGTCCTCGACGCTCTTTTCGTTCTCTATGCCCTGAAGGTGGTGGCAAGGATTTTCGTCACTTTCCAGAAGATACGCCGCCGCCTCGACAACTACTATGCCGACGACAAGCAGTTGTACGTAAGGTGGATGTCGGTCATTACCTATTGGGCACTGGCTTTCGGACTGGGTCAGAGCGGCTTCACGCTCCTGCCCCGCGCATACCTTATCTTCTGGATGATTTCCGCCATACCTTTCTATGTGTACCTCTACACGTCGTATGCCAACTACTATCTGTTCTATGAGTATGAGGACGGACTGGTGGCGAAGGAAGAGCCGGAGGAACAGGCGAAACCCGTGGCCGAGACTGCCGTGGAGGGGATGTCGAAGCAGCAGGAGACGGCGCTCGGCCGCCGCCTCGCGGCATGGGTGGAGCGGAAGGGCTTCACCGCCGGAGGCCTCACTATCGAGGACGTGGCGCGCGAGACGGGCACAAACCGCACCTATGTGTCGTCGTTTATCAACACGTGCTATGGCGTTACCTTCCGCGAGTGGATAAACGGACTGCGCCTCGACTATGCCAAGCAGCTGATGACTGCCGATGCCGGAATGCCGGTGAGCGAGGTGGCGCGCCTCGCGGGGTATCTCTCGCTGAGTTATTTCACCAAGACTTTCAAGGACAACGAGGGCGTCACTCCCGGCAAGTGGGCTCGCAGATGATTAGCCTGTGGCTGCCGTCGGCAAGGGTGGTGGCAAAGATATACGTGCTGCCGCCGTCTTTCAGCTTGAGCCGCCGCCGCAGTTCCTCCGCCTGAATGGGGAAGTTGCGCGTCGTTATGTTGGCCCTTTTTATAGTGCTGAGGCTCTGCCGCAGTTCCTTTTTGTTCATCCCCGACACGCTGTTTATCACGAAATGCCGTCCGGGGAAATCTTCCGCGCTTTTTTCCGACACGAAGAGGTTGCTGTTCGCCGCAACCTGCCTCACTCCGTATCTGCCGCACAGAACTCCCAAGCCGCCGGCTTTCATTATCGAGGCGTTCGGCTCGTAGATGTGCATGCCGGCCTCGGGGGTGGCGAGGGCGGTCTGCGTGCCTCCGCTTATCTCCTCCATGCTGAATGTGTCAAGGGAAACCGCTGTGCCGTCCTCGTTGAGGTTGGCGCAGAAAATGCGTGTCTGCAGGCTGTCCGTTCCTTCCGCACGGCAGTTGCCGCCTTCGCCGTCCCCGTTGCGGCAGTCCGCCACGACGAGCAGTTCCTTGCACTGGTTTCTGACCGACACGATATGCACCTCCGCCGCTCCGCCTATGTCGGCCGCCGCCTTGTGCCAGTCGAGCATCGGCGACAGCTTCAGCATCACGAAGTCCGCCTTCTCCCTCAGCACAGGCATCAGTGCCGTGGCATCGGGCGTGCAGTCGGCCAGGGCGTATGTCCTGCCGCCGTTACTGTCGCGCCGCGCCGGGTCTATGAACACCATCGCGGCGTGTTCAGCCGCCGCGATGTATTCCGTTCCGTCGGCACATATTATCTCCGCACCGGGAAGTCCGAGCAGCGGCATGTTGTGGATTGCCGCGCGGCACAGCACTTCCTGCCGCTCCACGTAAACGGCGTGGCGGAACGCCCTTGCCATATAGGTGAAGTCCACTCCGTAGCCGCCCGTGATGTCGATTAGCGTGCCGCCCTGTCCGCCGAGCAGCCTTTGCGCCGCTTGCCGCTTGTATTCTGCCGTGGCCTGCGACGAGCACTGTTCCATAGAGATGTGCGGGGGGAATACCACGCCCTCCGTAGCCGTCCACTGGGGCAGCTTGCGCCTTGCCGCCTGGAAGCCGGCAATCTGTTCCAGGGCATATCTGATATCAACACCGCCCGGATGCCCCTTGAGCGCAAGCTCCTTGGGGTTGTCCAGGCGGTGCAGGTTTATGTATTCGAGTGTTTCCTCGTTTGTCATTGTCGTGGTTTTGTTCTTTGTCACCGTCACTTGCCGTCACTTGCCGCGCCGTGGCGGCAGGATGGGCTTATCTCAGCCTGTAGGACACGCCGATTGTGCCGTAGATGGGATACAGCTTCTGGTCGAGCACGGTGAAGTCCTTGTTGAAGATGCCCGTGAAGCCCCACGTGAGGTCGGCGTACACACCCCATCGCTTGGAGAAATGCCAGTCGGCGCCCACCGCCATTCCCCACTGCCAGTTGCGCAGGTCGTCGGAGAAATCGTAGTCGCCGCGCTCGCCCTCGGCCTCGCCGAGCAGCATCTTGTCGCCGGTTGGGTCGTTGGGATGATAGCCGGGGTCGCCCTGCTTGTTGGGGTTCACGCGCAGGTATCCGTTGTAGGCGTAGCCCGTGAACGACGGCTTGTTCACGTAGGAGAAATACGGTCCCGCCTTGATGCACACCTTCTTGGATGCCCACCATGTGGCCTGCAGCGGCAGTGTGAGCATCCACTGCTCCACCTCGGTGTGGTTCTTTCCGGTGAATACGCCTTCGAGTTCTCCGCTTCCGCCCTGTGTTATCTTCATGTGGTAGTTTTTCACCGTAGCGTCCATGTTCATGCCCTTGTTCTCAAGGCGCAGTCCGGTGGAGAGCCCCCAGCGGTCGCTTATCGGCTTGTAAACGCCCAGTCCTATGGCAAAGCTCGGTGTGAGGCGGTATGCGTCGAGCGACCGTATGGTGGCGGGCATGCCCATCGGTGACGTTCCGCCGATGTTGTAGCCCACACGGATGTCGTAGGCGAGGTTGCTGAATATGTTTCCAGCCGTCGCTGTTGCCGCCATGGCGGCGAAAAGCAGTGATATGATGGTCTTTCTCATTTTTCTTCTGTTTTGATGTTTAATCCGTTGTTCATTTGCCGCCTATTCGCAGATGATTTCAAACTCGTCGATGCAGAGCGTGCTTCCCACGGCTCCCAGGAACTCGTCGCCGCCCTTGCTGGAGCTTGCCACGATGGCGATGCTGTATCCGTTGAGGTTGCGCAGCTGCTTCAGGAATTCGGGGTCCGTCCTGTCGAAGCCGTCCTTCCATTTGAACTCGGCCTCGAACTGCGTCCACTGCGGCGTGGAGGGGATGTCGCCCAGGTCGGCTATCGCCACGATATTGCTGTTTGTCTTCACGTCGTTGCCGAAGAGCACGATGGCGTTGCCGTTGTCGTCGTGGTTGCGGTAGAGCACTGCGTAGACTGCGCCGTAGTCCTTGGCTCCCGCCACCTCCTTGTAGTTCTTGTCGGTCACTTTCCCGGCAGGCGCGTATTTGCACCATCCGCTGAACTTCGCCGGTATCTTGTTGAAGGGCTTTCCGAAGCGTGTGGTCTGCAGCGTGGCCACCATGGCCTTCGTCACGTCGAACTCCCCGATGAAGAGGTTGCCGGCGGCTATGGGGCGTTTCACGAGTTTTCCCCAGTTGCCGGTGTAGCGTGTTTCGAGCTTCACGTATTTGCCCGATGCCGTTCCCTTAGGTCCGTTGCCGTCGTCCATCGCCACCGAGGGGTATTCCTCCGGCCCCTTGTTGGAGTTGTCGGGCGAGAGCTTGAAGCCGGCGTTGCCCGTTGCCCAGCAGTCGAGCCTTTTGCCGAAGGCGTTTGTCTCGTACCACACGTGGTATCTCTCAGCGTCGTTTTCCATGAACGTCTCGTATTCCTCGAAGCTGAATTTCGTGGGCAGTTCGCTCTGGTCGATGGGGCGGAAATCCACGGTATATGTCCGTGTCCAGCTGCCGTCCTCCGACGTCACGGTGTAGGTGTGCTTCTGCTGCCCGTTGTAGTCCATCGGCGTGCCGCTGGCGGGCGACACGGTGGCTCCCGGGGTGAGTGTGAAGCGCGGCGCCATCTGGCTGAGGTCCACGTTGGAGTTTACGGAGAATGAAATGTCTGTCTTGTTGGACAACACGCTGACGAGAGTGTCGGATGCCTGTGCGAACACGGTGAGCGGGTCGTCCACGTGTACGTAGGCCTGCTCTATGTCGCACTCGGCGTTGAGCGGCTCGTCCTTGAAGCATGACGTGAGCGTGGTTGAGGCGGCGAGTGCCGTCAGCAGTAGTGTGGTTTTCTTCATTTGCGGATAAGATGTTGTGGTTTGTCTGTTGTTAATATTTTGCAAAGTTAAGCAAAAAGCGCAACACTGCAAACGCATTGTAACGAAAATTCCCGGACTGCCGCCCTTGTGGGGCGCCGGTCCGGGAATTGCTGTCGTATGTGTGGGTATAGCCTGCGGCTTACTTTGACATCTTCACTGTCTTGCCTTCGGCTGTGCGCACGATGTAGACGCCGTGCTGTCCGTTGAGCTTCACCCTGCGGCCGCTCAGGTCGTAGATGGCGTTGGCGCTGCCCAGTGTGGCAGCCTTGGCGTTGTCGATACCTGAGGGTTCCTCCTCCTGCGTGTAGGTGATGACGTAGGTCTTGGTGTTCTGGTAGTCGCCGGAGATAAGCGTGTAGTACACTGTCGTCGACTTCTCGTCGTCGCTGACATTCTTTGTGATGCTCACCTCGTAGTCGAGTGCGTCAGTCTTGTCGTCGAAGTCGCTGAGGCTTATTTCGCCCGCGCTGCCCTTGCCGCCGATGGCGTATTCTGTCGTCTCGGGGTCGAAGCCGTCAAGTGTCTCGCCTTTGTAGGTGATGGCAGAGGGAGTGCATCCGTAGATGAGCCTCACGTCGTCCACGTAGAGCACGTCGGGGTTCTTGTCGTCGGTGCTGCCGCCTGCAGGCACTGAGCAGGTGGACATGGTCACGAGGATGTTCTTTGCCGGCATGTCGGCCTGGGCTTCTCCTTCAGTCTGGCTGCCGAAGTTCTTCTCTCCGTATGAAGTGTCGAAGGGCACCTTCACGAGCTGCCATTCGCCGCCGTTCTTGGCAATGGCGGCGTTGCTTGCCTTTGCCACCACGTTGGTGTATTCCTTGTCCTCGGGGTCCTGGTAGTATGTGCCGTCGGTCACCACTGCCGAGAGCGATGCTGTGGTGCTCTCGTCCTTGGGCAGGTATTTCATCCACACCTCGATGCTGTCGGGCATGCCGATGAGGGCGGCGTAGAACGGGTCGCCGTTGGCATCTTTGTTGGTGTTTGTCACATCGGCAGACGCATGATTGCCGGTGTTGGCTGCATCGGCGCTTCCTGCCGTGATGCGGCCGGTGGTGATGGTGCCGTTGGCAGACTTGCCGAACACGGACTTTGAGAAAATCTTGACGGATTTTGTGCCTGCAGATCCGGGGCGCACGTCGGTTGCCTCCTCTGTGTGGGCTGTTGCTGCAAACGCTTTTAAATTGCCGTCGCAGCAGAGGAACGAGTGCCATGCGTTCGGCTCCTGCCCCTTGTTTGTGACGAATTTCTCCTGATGGAAATTCTCCATGCCGGAGTTTGCAATCTGTCCGAGGTTCTCAGCGTCGTCGCCGAAGAGCACCTTGATTACGCCGAAGTCAGAGTTTGACATGTCGATGAGGATCACGGCGTTCATCTTGCCGTTCTGCACCGTACCCTTGGCATAGACCGGAAGCGTGCCGAGGTCTTTGCCCATCCACGTCTGCGAAGCGTCGTCGCCGTCCTCGATGGTGATTTCCTGCGATGCCTGGAACGTTGACACGAGGCTGTATTTGTTCTCCTTGGCACTCTCCAGCTTGATGTTGCCTACAGGCATTCCCATGAAACTGAAGTTCTTGAGCACGAGGTTGCAGGTGCCGTCCTCGTTTTCGGTCATTGACACTGTTGTCTCGCCCGACGGCATGGTCTGTCCGCCGAGGCTGACGCTGAGCGGACCTGTGTAGTCGGTCGCTCCTGCTGTTGCGGCGAAGAGCGCCGACATCAAAAGAGTAGAAATTTTCTTCATACAATTTGTTTAAGTTAATGATGCCCCTTGTTCTCCCCACAAGGGGGGGAGACGGGCGAAATCGGGTGCAAAGTTACACATTATATTGCTTGTGTGCATCCTTTTTCTCCTTGTTTTTACGTTTTTTTTTACGGATTTACCATAAATGACGAAATATGTTCCGTTTTTGTCAAGCGTGAAGGGGCGATGTGTATCGTGTCCAAGTGACGGCGAAAAAAATGCAAGCAGCAAATCATGCCCACTTGTTTCTTTTGCCGCCGTTAAACAATATTTAACTGATTTTTCTTTTGGTTTTAACAAACGGAAAATCGCGCTCCTGATGCGAAAATGCGGAAAACGGTGCGGTTTAAATGGCGAAAAACAGATTTTCGCCCCGTTTTTTCGGTCGAAAAAGCCAAAAATGCGGTCGAAAAATCCAAAAATACGGTCGGGAAGTCCAATTTTCGCCTTCACTGAAATGCGTTTTTCCGGAGCCGACCTGTGCTTTTCGGGGAGCAAACGATAGCTTTGCTCCTCGAGAACGATAGCTTTCTGAAAAACGGACAAACCGTTATTTTGGCGTATTTTTATTAAACGCTTGAAAGTGAGTATTTTACGGCGAAAGCCCAAAATCGGCTAAAATCGGGCAAAAGTCCCCTTTGTGCGGAATGGCGGCATTCTCGTGTCAAGAGCAAGCCGGATTTTTAACATTGGCAAGTTAAAAGTTGTAAAAACATACTGGCTTATATCCCGTTTTCCCAAAGTATTTCCGGGACCTCGGGTTTTTCGTCTATGATGACAAGAGTACCCTCGTCCTTGTCGCAAAGCATTTCATAAAGCAGGGCAGGGCGGCGTCTGAATCTTGCCTTGATGACGGTGTCAAGAAGGTCGATGTATGTGGCGTTCGGGAATTTCTGACGTAAAAATGTACTTTTTCCTGTCTGGCGTGCTCCAAAAAGGAATACACTGTCTTTTAATTCGTTGTCAATCTGACAAATACGGTCTATCATAAGCTTGAAAGTTATTGTCTCCTACTGCGGATTTTCATTGAAAATCCTCAACGCTACTGCGGATTTTCAATGAAAATCCGCAGCAGAGGTAAACAATCTTGTCAAAATTGCAAGGCAAATTATCGGGGAAAGTCGCTTTTGAAGATTTCGGGGATTCATCCTTTTTTGAAATTTTGTTTTGTAAAAAGAAACGGATGCGCCATTTTATTCGTATTTTTGCACACCTCTTTAAGATTATGAATATACTGAACGAAATAAACGGAGCCGCCAAGGCGGCGGTGAAAGCACTCTACGGGCAGGACGTGCCCGGGAAGATGGTGCAGGTGCAGAAAACGAAGAAAGAGTTTGAGGGAAGCCTCACGCTCGTGGTGTTCCCCTTCCTCAAGATGTCGAAGAAAAAGCCGGAGGACACGGCGCGGGAAATCGGCTGCTGGATGAAGGAAAACTGCAGGGCGGTGGCTGACTTCAACGTGGTGAAGGGCTTCCTCAACATCGTGGTGGACAAGGCGGCATGGATCTCCATGCTCAACGACATCAACCGCGACGAGCACTACGGCGAGGTGGAGGCCACGGCCGATGCACCGCTGGTGATGATAGAATACTCGTCGCCCAACACCAACAAGCCGCTCCACCTGGGCCACGTGCGCAACAACCTCCTCGGATGGTCGCTCGCACAGATAATGGCAGCCAACGGCAACAAGGTGGTGAAGACAAACATCGTGAACGACCGCGGCATACACATCTGCAAGTCGATGCTCGCATGGCAGAAATGGGGCAACGGCGCCACGCCCGAGACAAGCGGCAAGAAAGGCGACCACCTCATCGGCGATTTCTACGTGGCGTTCGACAAGCACTACCGCGAGGAGGTGAAGGAACTCGCCGCACGGTATGTCAAGGAGGGCCTCGACGCCGAGGCAGCCGAGAAGAAGGCCAAGGACGAGGCGCCGCTCATCAAGGAAGCCCACGAGATGCTAGTGAAATGGGAGCAGGGCGACAAGGAGGTGCGCGACCTCTGGGAGAAGATGAACTCATGGGTGTACGCCGGTTTCGACGAGACATACAAAAACCTCGGCGTGGGCTTCGACAAGATATACTACGAGTCGCAGACCTACCTCAAGGGAAAGGCCAAGGTGGAGGAAGGACTCGAGAAAGGACTCTTTGAGCGCCATGCCGACAACAGCGTGTGGGCAGACCTCACCGGCGAGGGCCTCGACCAGAAGCTGCTGCTCCGCTCCGACGGCACTTCGGTCTACATGACGCAGGACATCGGCACCGCCGAGATGCGCTTCAAGGACTTCCCCATCGACAAGATGATATACGTGGTGGGCAACGAGCAGAACTACCATTTCCAGGTGCTCTCCATACTCCTCGACCGCCTCGGCTTCAAGTGGGGCAAGGAACTCGTGCATTTCTCCTACGGAATGGTGGAGCTGCCCAACGGCAAGATGAAGAGCCGCGAGGGAACGGTGGTGGATGCCGACGACCTCATCGCCACAATGGTGGAAGACGCAAGGAAGACAAGCGAGGATCTGGGCAAGTTCAGCGACATGACAGAGGAGGAGCGCGCCGAGATAGCCCGCATCGTGGGCATGGGAGCGTTGAAATATTTCATCCTCAAGGTGGACGCACGCAAGAACATGCTCTTCAACCCGGAAGAGAGCATTGACTTCAACGGCAACACGGGACCGTTCATACAGTACACCTACGCCCGCATACGCAGTATCCTGCGCAAGGCCGCCGAGCAGGGCATTGACGTGCCCGCGCAGCTTTCCGCCGACATGCCCCTCAACCAGAAGGAGACGGAGCTTATACAGAAGATGGACGAATACGGCGCGGCGGTGCGCCAGGCCGGCAAGGACTATTCGCCCAGCGGCATAGCCAACTACTGCTACGAGCTGACCAAGGACTTCAACCAGTTCTACCACGACTACAGCATCCTCAACGCCGAAAGCGACAGCGAGAAGACCGTGCGCCTTGTCATTGCGCGCAACGTGGCGAAGACCATCAAGAACGGTATGGCGCTGCTCGGTATCGAGGTGCCGGAGAGAATGTAAAAACGAAGAACGGAGAATTGATAATTGAACAGTGAAGAATTGGAACGGTGGAAAGAGTTTTTTTTGAAGCCGTTCCAATTTTTTGGTTGTATATGTAATCCAATATTGCAATGAACAAAGATTTGGTCTCCCCTCCCGACTATAGAAACGACACGGTGCTGCCGCTTCCGATGGAGGTGGACGCCCAGGCGTGGGCGGTGGACGCCGCCTGCTCCGGCAACCCCGGTCCCATGGAATACCGCGGCATAGACCTCGCCACGGGAGCGGAGGTGTTCCATTTCGGTCCGGTACACGGCACAAACAACATCGGGGAGTTCCTCGCCATAGTACACGCCCTCGCCCTCATGGAGAAGCAGGGAATACGGAAAATCATCTACTCCGACAGTCACAACGCCATACTGTGGGTCAGCAAGAAACAGTGCAAGACGAAGCTCGAGCGCACGCCGCGCACCGAACAATTGTATAACGTGATAGCCCGCGCCGAGCTGTGGCTAAAGACACATTCCTTCCGCGTGCCTATAGAGAAATGGGAAACGAAACGGTGGGGCGAGGTGCCGGCCGACTTCGGAAGGAAAGGGCGGTAGGGAGACGCTCCCGGCGATACCAGTGAGGACGGTGTCGTTCGGTGAGGGTGAGAACAGATAAAAGGGCGGCGCAATGTTTTGAGAGTACGGGAATAATGTTTACCTTTGCGTTATGGAACTTTCGTTACGTGAGGTTCGTAATAACGTATAACGCTATGGTACAGGTAAATCCGTTTGTCATTGAGGGCTATTTGTCGCCGGAATATTTTTGCGACAGGGTAGAAGAAACGGCATTGCTCACCCGTCATCTCACCAACAGATGTAATGTGGCGCTGATAGCTCCGCGCCGTTTGGGCAAGTCGGGACTTGTCTACCATTGTTTCCATCAGGAAACGATGCGCAGTCAGTATCACTGCATCTACATAGACATTTACGACACGAAGAACCTGAACGAATTCGTTTACGTTCTCGGCAAGGGCATACTCTCGGCGCTGAAACCCAAGGGCAGGAGAGCATGGGAGTTTTTCCTGAATATGCTGCAGTCGGTAAAGTCCACGGTGTCGTTCGACATCAACGGAAATCCGGAGTGGACTGTCGACATTGGCGACATACAGTCGCCCGACGTCACGCTGGACGAGATTTTCGCCTATCTCGAACAGGCGGACAAACCCTGTATCGTTGCCATTGACGAGTTTCAGACCATAGCCTCCTACCCGGAGAAAACCGTTGAGGCGACGCTGCGCAAACGGATACAGAACTGCCATAACGCCAGTTTCGTGTTTTCCGGTTCCAAACGCCACATGATGGCGCAGATGTTCACCTCCCGGTCGAGACCGTTCTACCACAGTTCCAGCATAATGGGGCTGGAGGCTATCAATGAGACCACATATCTGGCTTTCGCCAACCGTCATTTGTCGAAAAATGGCAAGGAGATAAGTGCCGGGGCTTTCGGCTACCTTTACAGTCTCTTCGACGGCATAACATGGTACATTCAGTATGTCCTCAATATGCTTTACACCTCCGTTTCCGATTCTCCGTCGCTTACAGAAGAAGATGTGCGCACGGCAATAGGCGGCATCCTCGCCCAGCACCGCTTTGTTTACCAGTCATTGATATACCAGCTCACGGCGAAGCAGAAGCAGGTGCTCACTGCCGTCGCCCGTGAGGGAAAGCCGTCGTCGGTCCTGTCGCGTGACTTTTTGTGGAAATACAATCTTGGGGCAAGTACGGTGCAGGGAGCCGTCAAGACCCTGCTCGACAAGGATTTCATAACCCAAGACGAAGGCGTGTTTCAGTTGTGCGACAAGTTTCTGGAACTTAGTCTGCTGGAATAAGGGCGGCATGGAAATCAGAGATAATCTGTCAAAAACAAATAATATCAAACTATTACTGTGTGATGAGAAGAAAAATTATCTTTGCCGCGGCACTGGCGGGACTTGCCCTGTCTGCCACGGCCCAACAAGTGAGTGAAAAACTCAATCGTGCCCCGGTGGCAGTGAAGACAAGTGACGGTATACTCGTGTCGTGGCGGTCGCTCGCCGACGACGCCAAGGAACTCACGTTCGATGTCTACCGCAACGGCGGGAAAGTGGCAAGCAACATCTCGGAAGTGACAAACTGGCTTGATGCCGAGGGTAAGGCGGGCGACGTGTACAAGGTCGTTTCCTCCGCCGGGGAGACAAGCCAGGCCACGGCGTGGGACAATATGTTCACCAGTTTCGACGTGGCGCGCCCCGCAGCCATCAAGAGCGGCAACACCACAGGACGCTACCGCCCCGACGACATGGCGGTGGGCGACGTGGACGGTGACGGCGATTACGAGCTGATCCTCAAATGGATGCCCGACAACCAGCGCGACAGCGGCTCGAAGACGGGCTTCGCCTCGCCCTTTATCATTGCCGCCTACCGCATGGACGGTACGCCGCTGTGGAAGAAGAATATCAACATCGGTCCGAACGTGCGCTCCGGCAACCACACGCTGCAGATGGTGGTCTACGACCTCGACGGCGACGGCAAGGCAGAGCTGCTCTGCCGCACTGCGCCGGGCTCCACCGACGGCAACGGCAACTACGTGACGCTGGCGGGCGACGAGAAGATACAGGCCGTGGACAACACCAAGTCGTATGTCAATGGCAGCGGACTCGTTACCGACGGCGAGGAGTTCCTCACCGTGTTCAACGGCGAGACAGGTGCCGCCATGAACACGGTATGGTATTCGCCAAGCCGCTCCGGGGTGGACTTCCCCACCGCCGGCTGCGCCATCAACTCCTTCTTCGGCGACGCCAACTGTAACCGTTCCGAGCGTTTCAATGCCGCAGTGGCGTATCTCGACGGACTCGACAAATTGCCCACCGCCATCTTCCAGCGCGGATACTACAAGAACTGCTTCCTGTGGGCGGTGGACTGGAACGGCAAGAACCTCTCCACACGGTGGCTCCATAAGGGGCTCAGCGGCAAATGGGAAACACTCGACGGCAGCGGCAAGACACTCTTCTCCGGTTCCGGCTCTTCAAGCTTCGGACAGGGCGTACACGGTATCTCCGTGGGCGACGTGAATACCGACGGCTACGACGAGATATGTATAGGTTCCGCCACGATAGCCCACGACGGACAGCTGCTCTGCTCCACCGGCAAGGGGCACGGCGACGCCATACACCTTGCCGACCTCTGTCCCGACAGACCGGGCCTGGAAGTGATGATGCCCCACGAGGAAAGTCCCTACGGGTATGACGTTCACGACGCTACGACGGGCACGCTCCTCGCCTCTGCCACAGGCACCGCCGACAACGGGCGCGGACTGGCTGCCGACTTTGTCCCAGCCAACCGCGGATATGAGTTCTGGTCGAGTGCCGACGGCAATACCTACGACTGCGCCACAGGGAAGGTGGTACTGGAGAAAAAGGCGGACACCAACTTCCGCATCTACTGGACGGGCGACCCCTACGACCAGACCTTCGACGGGCGTTTCGACACCGGCACCGAAGCCTCCGCACCGAGAATACGCAACTACAACACGGCAAGCGGCAGCATAGCCACCTTCCAGGAGTTTGCCGACTACGGACAACCGCAGTCGTGCAACTACACCAAGGCCACGCCGTGCCTGCAGGCCGACCTGCTCGGCGACTGGCGCGAGGAACTGATAATGTTCCAACACGAGGACGACTATACGTCGCCCACCTGCAGGATTCTCATCTATTCCACTCCCGAACCCACCAAGTACAAAGTGCCTTGCCTCATGCAGGACCACGTGTACCGCATGGGCATCGTATGGCAGAACTCTTCCTATAACCAGCCGCCGCATCTGGGCTACTACCTGCCCGACTACCTCGGCGTGGACGGCACTACATACCAGACGCAGACAAAGAGCCACGCTCCCGAAAAGCCCGATGCCCCGAAGCCTGCCGACGAGGGCGAGGAAAGCCTGAAACTGCCCTCCGAGGACAAGGGCGTCGTGACGGGTATCTGCTATACCGCCGGCGAGAACGGCGAGATAACCGCCAGCACCTCCAACGGATACGTCAAGATGCGCACCAACAACAACGGCGAGACAATCACCTTCAGCGTGAACGAGGGCTACGAGATTGTCGGACTGACGGTAGAGGGCTACAGCAACAACACCTCCACCACCGCCGACAGGTCCATCATCATGACCGGCGCATATATCGACGACAGCGAACAGTCGGTGCTCGATGCCAATGTCGTGTTTCCGGGCGGTACGGCGGGACAGAACCCCGTGACAAAGGAGATTGACGGCTTTGAGGCGAAAAAGAGCATAAAGCTTGCCTTCGACAACTCCAACATCACCACGTCGGACGTTGATTCCAAGGGTAAGAACAAGCAGCTCCTCGCCAACGTCACTTTCAAATACAAGAAACTCACCGACGGCATCGCCAACATTTCCGGTGCGGCGGTGAACCAGAAAAGCGGCAGGATGTATAGCCTTGACGGACAGGTCATCAGCAGTGCCGCGAAAAACAGCGTATATGTCATGGACGGCAAGAAGTTCGTGAAGTAGTATTCGCCAACCTTACATCGTACGATGCACGGTCTCTTATCGTACGATGTAAGGTCTCTTATCATACGATGTACGGTCTCTTATCGTACGATGTAAGGTTGAAAAACACACGGTTGTCTGCAAAAAAAAACGAAAGAAGCGTTAAATTTCCGTATTTTTTGTATCTTTGTCGCACAGTCGGATTTTTGAATGCCTTGACCGGCAGCACCAAGTCATATAAAAAATCCCTGCATGGTGAAATCCGGGCGCATTGTTCCCGGGGATATTAGTGGACATATAAAGTTATAATGCTGCAAGTATTTAATATTATGAAGCATCTTATAGTTACGCTGATGTTTGCGGTGCTGTCGTTCTGCACCGCAATGGCAGAGCGGGTCTGGGTGCAGGTCACCTCAGTCGAGGAATTGGCGGGTGCCGGGCAGTTCCTGATTTACCCTTACACGAAAGTGGAGGACGGAACTCTCATGTGCAGTAATGCCGCCACCGCGTATGGCTTGACGAAATCGCCCGACGGTTCGTCTGCCGGTGCGATGTGGACGCTGGAAAAGGCCGATGACGGTTCCGGCTATTACATCAAGAACGAACTCGGCTACTACTGGCCTAAAGGCCCGGCAAACAGCTCTGCCTCGTTTACATGTACAAAGGACAAGAACGACGCCCAGGTGGTGAAGATTGACTACTACGAGGGCAAGGGCTTGACCTTTTGTAATTTGACGCACAATAAAGTGCTCAACAACCTGAACACGAGGAACCGCACGTACAACTGGTGGAACTCTTACCAGAGCGCAGGCGATTATGGCGACAAGAACAATTTCTTCGTGGCTTACACGGAGAAAGAGTCCACTATTCCCGCCTCGGTAAGTGTAGTAAACCTTAATCTTGACAAGGTTGTGCTTTGGGCCAACATGAACGCCGGGGCGAACGACGTGACAGACTTCGGCACCGCAGTGCCGGCGACGAGTGCGGTGAAGTTCGCCCAGGAATGGGGCACTTCGTGGGCGTTGCCCACCGCCGAGCAGCTGCGAAGCCTCCGGGCGAACGCATGCTGGGTGTGGACCTCCGACTACAATCCCAATTCCGTAAGCACCTATACCAGCGGCTTCGTGGTTTTCACTCCGCATATAGACGGCGACAAAGGCAAGGTGCTCTCTTCGATGAAAAGCGGCAGCTATACCTATAATATAAATTCCGACACACACATATTCTTGCCCGTCAGCGGCGCTGCGGGCAGTACGGTATATGCCGGGGATGGCGCTTATCTTCAGCTTGCAGGCGGCAGCAACCCTTCCGTCACCGTCGTGTCGAGTGCGTCGTCCACGGTGTATGTGCGCCCGGTGGTGAACAACAGCAAGATGGGCGTAAGCAGTGCCAAGGCGCAGAAGCTCGATGCCGGCACACGGACACTGTACACAGGCTGCATATATGAGGTGGACGGAAAGGTCGTGATAAACGGCACTGAAAACGAAGCTCCCCTTACCATCAAGGGCGACGGCGTTGTGATACTCGACTTCAAGGACAAGGGAAGCCTTACGGTGACTGCACTGGCCGAGTCGCGTCAGCCCGGCATATACATGACAAGCGAAAACCAGTATCTTCTTCTCATGGGCACCGGCGAACTGATAGCCTCGGGCGGTAACGGGAAGAAGCGTTATCAGGTGGGTGCGAACGGTGCTGTCGCTATGGAAGAAGACCCGGGCAACGGCGGCAACGGCGGCCAGGGCGGCGATGGCTGCGCTCCCGGTATCGGCGGTTTGGCCGGCATCGGCGGTCAAGGCGGCAAAGGCGGCACGGATGTATGGGTACATACTGCCGGCAGCGGCAGTGACGGCACCAACGGCACCGGCTCCGGCCACGTGATAATAATGGACAATGTGAAGGTGACAACCGAGAGCGGCGCCACGGACATCACGTCTCCCACCCGCCAGCCGACGGCAGGAATGGACCGCTACACTTATCACGGCGGTTCTTACGCGTGTCACTTCGACCAGGGCGGCGGAGCCGGCGGCAACGGCGGAATCGGCGGCACACCGGCCTATTCGCTTTGCGGCGGAGCCGGCGGCGGTGCCGGTGGCGGCGGCGGAGGCATCCGCGGCTGGAGAACATGGAGCACGGGGTCGGGACATTCCGGCTGCGTGGACAAGGTGAACACGAAACGCGGGTTGCAGGAAAAGGAAAACCTGTCTCACGAAATAAACGACCGTACCGGTAAAAACGGCTGCGGCGGCGACGCCGGCGAGAGCCATGTCCAGGCTACGGTTCGCCAGAACGGCAAGGCAAGGCGCATCTGCTATATCGACAGGGACAACAACAGCGGCTCGGCTTCGGGCCTTTACGACAATGGCGGCCAGTGGGACTGGACCGGCACCAGCGGCGGCAAGAAGGGCGAGAACGGAAAAGACGGCAAGGTCTATATCCTCTCTTCACTGGCAAGTTTCGGAAACACCACCACCTGCCAGTCGGAGACTTGGGCAGAGGGCGACTCCCGCAACAAGCTCACGGCTGCCATGCAGGGAAACTCTGCCGGCGACCGCAGCAGTATGCTTGCCTATCTGATGCACTCGATCAGTGTGGACCTGGAGACAACCGGCGGCAAGGACATCACGTTCAAAGCCTACGGCAAGGAATACACCAACAGCTTTGAATGTTACAACGGCATGGCTGTCCCCGAGACATTCACCGTCAGCGTGCCCGACGACAACATCGGCAATTTTGACGGATACTACATCACGTGGCGCGGCGTTTCGTTCAAGGCGTTTGACGCCAACGGAACAGTGACCGGCGATTTTTGGCGGTACCTGTCGAAGGTGGTAAACGGCAAGAGGTGTTTCGAGTTCTACGACAATCTCACGTTGTCGGCACGCTACACCGGCCAGACTTCAATTACCGTTCTGCATTGTCTGCTGCCAGCAGACGTGAAGGATTACAGCGACGCCAGCTTCAGAGACCATATTGCCTATTGCGAGACGAACATACGTTCGGTGGCAAGCGGCGGCACAGCCCGTTTTGCCGTATCCCCTTACAAGACATTGGGCGGCGGCGTGATAACAACGGTAGACGGCATGGTTCTCCTGGAATCAATGTATCGCCTGGCAAGCAACTCTCCGATAAAGGCAGAGACCGTCAGGGTGGTGAGCGCAGCGCAAAACGACACCGTTTATGTCTACTACGTGCCCCGCGAAGCCAAGTACGTTCTCGACTCAAGCAAGCTGAACGCCCACGGCGCATCGTATGCGGGAACTGCCGGCGTTGACTATACGGCAAACGACGCCAGCGTCGGAATGGGCGACGCCATCAAGTTGCCGCGCATCGAATTCAAGACGGCCGGCACCGACGGCATACACTATCTGCACAGCGGCTGGATTACCAGCAGGGGCGACACCATTGATGCCGGTGTTACCACTACCTATATGCCGTTGGGCGAATTTACCGTAGAACCTGTATTCACGGAGAGCGCGTTGATGATACTCACGGCTCTCGACGGCGACCAGTTCGGCAGGGGCGACAACAAGCAGACCGTGAACACTGCCAACTCCTCACTTCTGCTCTACAATGAAGGTGCCGCCACCAAGGAGACGGCAATGCTCATTGCAGGCAGCGAGGACATAAAGAAGGTATATGTGTACGTCAAGCATCCTGTAGGCACCAAGGTGAAGAAGGTCATTGCGCAGATGAGCGGCGTGGGCGGCGGTGACGCCGTCAGGACAATAGACGTGGTGAACGCGGAAAGAGCCGACTCTCTGGACCAGTGCTACTTCAACGTGCCTGCCGACTGGACCAAGGGCTTTAACGAAGAGCTTCCGGTGATTTATGTCACGGCAACCATCGCCAAGAAAACCGGTTCGATCGTGACCAACGATGCTGCCAAGGCTCCGGAATACGCAAAAGGTACGGCGCGCAAAGCTGATGTGCCTGCCAATACTGTGGTGACGGCGGTGACTGTAGACAACAAGTATTTCTACACCGACGACGAATATTTCAGGACACTCCTGCCCAAGTATGACGTGAAAGTGGCAGGAACGCTCGACGAGTTTGAGTTCTATGCAGGAGACATGGTCTATGTCTACAACAAGGTTCTGAACAGCGACAGTCAGGCGAGCGTGAAGCTCACGCTCACTCCGGCGGAAGACGCAGGCTTTACCGCAATGGACCTGTGGCAGAACCAGTACAAGACCACAGAGATATTCATTGGCAAAGACACTCAGGACACCCTCACCTACAATGCGTTCTATGTGTTTGACGCTGAAAACATAAGACTGGACGCAAAGCTGGAAACGGCGGCTGCTGACGTGACCGTGGAGAATTATCAGCCCGGCGTTAAAATAGGAAAGGTGTACGCCGATGATTATGACATCACGGGCAAAGTGTCAGACCTTGGCGCTGCGGTTACATACAACGGTATGCAAGGCACTGCCTGCACCATTCCTGCCTATGACGAACAGGTAATGGCAATACGCATGGAGGGCGACTCGCTGCCGGAAACGAGCATGATGACTGTAAGCTATAATTATGAAGGCGAGGAATATACCGACACGCTTGCATATCTGAACGGTAACGAATTGAAATATTTCGACCAGGAGACCGGTGAGGAAATTTCGCTGGGCAGGCAGATTGCAGGCTATTGGCTCATACTCTCAAAAGACGTGCCGATGACGGTGCGTATCCTTCCTGCCGCGACTACCGCTGTTGAAGGCATAACGGCATCCGGCAAGCGGCGGGCCGAAGACGGGGAACAGCCCCGGTATGACATCGGCGGACGGAGAGTGTCGGGCAACTACAAGGGAATAGTCATTATGTGTGGCAAGAAAATGATAATTAAATAAGACATAATATTTTCTTATGATGAGAAGACACATCGCAAATTTAATCGCCATGGTGATGCTTTTGGTATTGCCGGCAATGAATGTAAAGGCGAGCAACGATTCATTTGAAAACGAGTATAACTTCATCGCCTACACCATAGGCGACGGGGTCGTACATTTCAAGGTGCTCGCATGGTCGTCCGGCGGATACAACCACTGGGCTATCGGGCGTTCGGAGAATGCCAGCACCAGCTGGCCCGTTTCGCATGCCACACTTAAATTTCACAAGAAGAACGGTGAAATTTATGTGAAGGATAAGGAAGGCAGAACTGATTTCCAGGAAGGGGCGGACATCCCCCTGTTCAAGTGGACTGCCGATAACTACAGGGGCACGCGAGACTGTGAGGCTCCGGTCCTTGAGGTGCAGTATGGAACGATACGCGCCACGGATGCCGTGACGAAGGACGTGGTGAGCGTTACATACAGCAGCGAACCGGGAGCCAATAACAAGCTGTCGGTAAACATGCCGAAGGAGCAGTGCGGCGAACGTGACGCATACTACTTGGAATTTGACTGGATCGCGCCGGAAAATGTAAAGATCGGCAACACTGACTATGACCTTGGCAAAGATGCTTTCGGTATAGAATTCTATGTCAAGTACGACCGCCAGCTCGAAGAAGCGTGGGGTCTTGTGCCATGGTGCGGCGAAATCAAGCATTACGTGCGCGACCTCGTGTCGGAGTCTACGCTCACCAATCCGTATTTCACGGGGCAGATGCTTGCCGAAGTCACCGACAGCATTCAGATGGGCATGATGTCAACCAGCGTGCTCGGTACTGCTTCGGTAAAGTCGTACAAGACATTCCTGGGCAATAAAGCCTACATCAGCGACGACTACACGCAAGGCGACAAGTATGTGTGTACGGTAAATCTTCCGCAGTGCGACTCCACACGCACCGTGAACGCTGAAGTGACATATTATCTCAACCTCGACGAGACGGGGTATTCATCGCGTACTCTCCGCACCAAGGAGCCGCAGATTATATTGCCGCTTCATACCATCAAATATCCGAGTTTCAGTGAATACCGTCCGGACAACGACCCGGAAAACAGCGGCTACAACATCTTGCGCTGGGGATTCGACTGGCCGGACCATGAAGACTTCCTGAGTTCCGACTATTTTGTTGTGAAGCGCGCATTCAAGGAAGACTTTTCCGATGCGGAAATCGTCGGCTACCAGCCCGTGAACAAGTTCTCTTCCTACACGGAGGTGACGCAGGACGAACATGGCGATACGATAAAACAGGACAACAAGATACGCACCCAGGGCTACTTCAAGTTCATTGACGGCTCCACTGCCGCGACATACTCCACACAGCCTGCTTCGACCGACAAGTTCTACAATATACTCGGTTTGAACGATTCGGAATATGCTGCGCTTTGCGGCAGCAATGCAAAAGACCAGTCGCTGCTCGAAACCATGAAGAAGAAATACTTCCTGGTGCCGGAGCAGAAGATTTATTACAGTGTTGAGCGTGCTGTCCTCTCGGCCATGTACGGCTCCGATAACCTGCCTGTGTCTTATAAACGCAAGGGATGTGTCTACAAGACCCAGCAGCTGCCGCCGGTAAGCGACATCACCGTGAAGAAGAACAGCAACTGGGACAACAAGCATGGCGTGACCATTGGCATAACACTCGCCAATCCGTACATCAACAACCTTAAGGAATTCAGCCAACTCTCAACGGATACCAAGCAGCGCCTTGTCGAAAAGGCGAAAGAGAACGGCTGGCACAACAAGCTCTACACATGGGACAAGCGCGCGAGAATCGTTGTCAAGCGTTACGCTGCATATAACAAGGATTTCTCTGATGCTGTCATAACCGTCGATACCATCAACGGAGGTTCGGTGGCCTACAACAGCGACAGCACCGCATATTATGTGGAACTGGCCAACACGCAGGACCGCGCCTATACCTATTATAAATATGAGGCGTTTGTCGACGGCCAACTCAGCGTGTATCCTATCCTTGAGAACAATACGGTTCAGCCGTCCGACTATAATGTGGACGATTTCTTCTACAATGTGGCGGCTATCGCAAAGACCATCAATGCGTCAAAGGGTTATTACTCCGACCAGATCTTTGTGTCATGGCAACGCATCACCGGTCAGAAGAGCACTGTGGAACTTTACCGCCGTCCTGCCGGGACAAACGACTGGGGAACGCCGGTGAAGACTGTGACCGACGAGACAAACTACTACCGTGACCGCGAAAATCTGGAAGCCGGCAAGTGGTACGAATACCGTCTCGTGGTTTCTTACCAGCACGAAAACGGACAGGTCTACAGCAGTGAGGCCACTGCATCCGGCTGCACCTCCACTTACGGTGAGGTGAGCGGACGCGTCACTCTGCAGGACGGCGGCACGGCAATGTCGGGCGTGACTGTCACTGCCACTCCAAACAGGATCATCGGCGTACGCAACGGCGCCCTGTCGCTGCCCGTCACTTCATTGCTTAACAAGCAGCTGCTCTCAATGCAGAGTGTGGACCAGATGAAACTCTCAGACGGCTACACCTTGCAGTACTGGACAAGGTCGTTGCCCCTCACCGTGGACAATGTGTCGATGCAGCCGACCAACAACTTCATATATATTGGTGACGATGTAATCAGCATGGACGGCGAAGGCCGCCTCTCCGTGAACGGGAATACCGCTTCGGCTCTGCCTGCTACTGCGCCTACGGCCGACTATCTCTGCGTTACCGTTACCAAGGACGCGGCAAGCGGTGAAACGAAAATGTATGTGGACAGCGTACTCGTAGGTACAGCAAACACCGGCGCAATCACCAAGGTTGGCGCTTCGCTCATCATCGCGTCAAATTGGCACATCGACGAGATGCGTGTCTGGAACAAGCCTTTGAGCGAGGACAAGATTGCCGACTACCAGAAAAAGATGATCAGCGGACGCGAGAAGAACCTTGTCGCTTACTACCGCTTTGACGAAGATGCCAAGTATGCCGGCGGCTACTGTGCCGACATTGCATACCAGACACCCTCTGACGTAAGCCACCACGACTTGCGCATGATGAACGGCACGGAGCCTGTCACCGATGCCGGCACTCTGGAGAAGATGACCGACACCCAGGGAATGAACACCCAGAACCTTGCGCACAAGGTATTGACTGCCGCTGACGGTTCGTACACTCTCGGCGGCCTGCCGGTGAACGAGAGCGTGACATATACCATTACGCCTTCGGCAGGTGGCCAGACTGTCTTTGAAAACACTGCCACCGGGGAAGCCAGCGTGACCAAGGACATGACTACGGTAAAGAACAATTACACCGATGTTAACTTTGAATGTAAGTCTTCGGTTATCTTCTCGGGACGCGTGCTTTATGAAAACTCCACCATCCCTGTGCGCGACGCGTATTTCCTCATCAATGGGGAGAAGGTTATGTCTACAAACAACACTGTCATTACCACCGACCTGAACGGTGATTTCCGTTTCGCTGTTCCTACTGTCGATATGACTTTCCAGGTTGTGAAGGACGGACACCATTTCGTTCGCGACGGATATGTCTACCGCAACGGCGGCAGCGAAGACGAGACGCGTTTCGTGCCTTCTGCCGACTATATCGGTATAGAGCTTTGGGACTCCACACGCGTACGCCTCGCCGGTAGAGTGGTGGGCGGCACCGTGCAGTCTGCCAAGATTCTCGGAGTTGGCGCTTCTACCAACAACCTCGGCGACAACATCACCCTCACCATGGCTCTTGAAGGCGACAATACGTCCAGCCTCTATTATCTTGCGGACAAGCCCGAAGTTACCGAGATGACCGATTCCACCACGTATGTGGCGCTTCCTGTAACGGATGCCGCATCGTATGGCAATCCATTCTCCGTAAAGACCAAGGTGAAGTATGAGCGCCAGCGTTTGACCATCAATCCCGACCCCCGTTCGGGAGAGTTCTATGTTGACCTGTTCCCTGTGAAGTACAAGATAACCCAGGCTTACGCCCAAGGTTATTCCACACTCTTCTCAAGCGGGGAGACATCGCAGGTGCTCGACCTTTCGCAGGCGATAAACAAAAACATCGAGGAGACCGACACCGTAAGCTACAACGGGAAAACCTACAAGCTCACGTCGCACTATGACGCGTCATACCAGCGTGTGTATCATTCACCTGTATCGCTTACTTACGAGCAGTTGAATCTGGGTATCTACGGAGGGCCTCTTGGCGACTTGACGTGCGACATGCCTACAGTAGACGGCAGCAACACCGTGATGTCTACTGTGGAATATGACGACGACACAGACCAATTCTCTTATGTGTTCGGATACCCGATATTCTCGGAGGGCGAAAGCTACACGCTGAGAGTACAGGCTCACGAGGATTTCTACTATAACAACGACGCAAACCTCGGAAGACACGACCAGGTGCCCGTCACCAACTGCTCGCTCAACATACAGAACGGTATGTGCAAGGGCGATCCGGTGATGAACACCCAAATCGACGATTCCGGAAGTGCTGTCGTTACTCTCAAAGTGGACAACGTTGATTACAGCAGCACCGGCATCGCGGCGTTGAAGACCATAAACCTTGATGCGGAGGTTGACAACTATCACTATTCCGCCACACCTATACAGGGCTACGTGCGCGGCGCAAAGGTGGTGGGCAACGATGTGGTCAGCGATGTTGAAAGCAACGTGCAGCTGATCGACATCTTGCGCGACCCGCCAGGATCTACAAGTTATTCCTACGTTTCCGCAGGTTCTACATATTCGGTAGCCCGCAATTTCAATCTTTCCGGTTCGTTGAGTCTTAGCCTGAAATACGAGTCGGGGTCGCACATAAGTCCGATTGTTGGTAAGCTTGTAGGGGGAACCGTGCTGAATGCTCAGATGCTCACATTGTCTCAGATTGAGAGCTCGACCATTAATATTCCGATGTATTCCATTGATGTTTCCCACTCGGCCAATTACACTCTAACGATTACGGACCGTCTCAGTACTTCTGCCGATCCCGCCGACGTGGGTGCCGCCGCAGACCTGTTCATAGGTACGACAAACAACCTTGTTGTAGCGCGCACGGCAAACATCTGTACAATAGACTCTGCGATGTATAACCTTTACCAGGGGGCTATAAACGACGGTAAGATAAAGATTATCACCGAGGGCACCAATGCGTTGGGCAACAAGTATTACCTTGCTGTGGTGAACGAATTGGCCACGGTGATGTCGAACCCCGTGACATTCGCCTATTCCCAGTCCCACATCTTGAACAAGGTGGTGCCTTCGCTTCTTGAAAACCGCAATGCGCTGTTGCTCAATGGCGATTCGCTTACAGTGCAGCGGCTTGCTGACCAGAGGCAGGAAGTGCTCTATTGGAGCAAGGTGCAGCCGGGAGAAGAGGGCTACGGAATAGCGGGATATTATTCTATTGTCCGTCCTACCGGTTACGACAAGCTTGTAGTCGACAAAGTCAAGAGCTATAACAACCGCATTATGCGTTGGTGGGGGCTCGTTGCTTTCAATGAAAAGAGCAAACTGTCAGCTCTGCAGTCAGGTATGCCTAATGCCACATATTCGGTATCAGGCAACGTGCCCATCTCTCATGATGAAAGCGAGTCGGATTCCGATGACAAACCCGGTCAAGGCTCAAATTACAATTACTCGCACAGCGCATTCGGAGTACCTATTCCTGTAGGTCTTGGCGGCGAATTGGAGCGTTACCGTGCTGCGGTAGGCGAGCAGGGAGTAGCAGCTCTTGGAAGTTCATTGATTGGAGGTGTCTTCAATATTGTTTCTTCTACTATTGCGTATAATAGGACTACGGGTGCTGCCGCCAAGGAACAGATTGCGGCAATTGCGCAGCAGTTCCAGGATCTTAAAAACGATAGTGCAAGAGGAACTACAAACGTTACCGCTGCCGGTGTTAAATATGAGTTTTCTGCTTATCCGACGATAGACAACTTTACTTGGACGTCGATACCAAGCTTCCAGGCCAGCAACAGCAAGAGCACTGGCTATTACCTTGCTGCCGATGGTGACAGCTACTTCGACGTGTCTATCTATAACACTCCTGCCGACAGTCTGGCGGAAAGAGACTCCATTTACACAACATTGCAATGGATTACCGATTCACCGAATCAGGCGAAGTATTTCTTTATCTCTGATTATGTGTTCGGTATTCAGGCTGGTGCCACCCGTCCGTGGATGCCTGCGGACAGCACTCTCTTCTATCAGCCCGGCACTCCATTGTCGGAAACGACGATGAAGATAGACAACCCGAAGATTACGGTCTCCAAGCCTGTGGTGTCAAACATTCCGCAGGACGACAAGGCTGTGTTCTATGTCACCATGCAGAATGACTCGGAGCTGCCCAAGAGCACTTCGTTGAGAAACGCTTCGACATTTGTCCTCCACGTGCTCGACGAGACAAACACCGAGGGCGCGAAGATTACTATGGACGGTGAACCGCTCACGTCGGGCCGTACGTTCACAATCTCTCCGCATACGAGTCTCACCAAGACCATCGAGGTGGAACGAGGGCAGAAATACGACTACGAGAACATCGGTCTCGCCCTCTCTACGTCAAGTTACGACTTGACGGACGTAGCGCCAATCAGCGTACACTACATGCCGACGTCAAGCCCGGTGAAGATTACCGCTCCTACTGCCAACTGGACGATGAACACGCTTTCGCCGAAAGACACTATCGGGTACTATCTGCCTATGGTAATCGACGGATTCAACCAGAACTATGACGGCTTCGACCATATAGAAATCCAGTACAAGCAGTCTACCCAGAGCGACGACGACTGGGTGAACCTCTGCTCGTATTATGCGGAAGATTCGCTCTACAATGCGGCGAGCGGCAATAAGGCCATGATTACTTCGGGCCGCATCACCGATTTCCGCTTCTATGGCGAGCGTGACCCGATGGAAATGAAATACGACCTCCGTGCCGTGGCGTTCAGCCGTGTGGGCACAAGCTTCGTGACGCGCAGCTCCGACATCATTTCGGGTACCAAGGACACGCGTGCCCCGCACATCATCGGCACGCCGAAGCCTACCAACGGCATCCTCGGGGCCGGCGAGTTCGCAACACTCTCGTTCACCGAACCGATAGCTTACAACTACCTCGACAAGACTTCAAACTTCGACGTTTATGGAGCTATCAACGGCGAGACGACAATCAACAACTCGTCTGCGCTCTACTTCCCCGGCAAGACCGAGCAGCAGGCCGCAACGACTGTCAAGCGCAATCTGAACGGCAGAAGCTTCAGTGTCGATATGCTTGTTGCTGCCAACGAGGCCAACCGCGACCAGGTGCTCTTCACCCATGGTACGGGCAACGACCGTCTGGTGTTCTCCATCAACAAGAACAACCAGCTGCAGGCGCAGATTGGCAACAATGTATATGTGGGCAAGTCGCACGAGCCTACAGAGTGGACAGGCGCAATGTCGCACGTGGGTCTCACCGTCGATGCCGACAGAACTCTGAAATTCTTCTGCGGCAATGACTTCGAGTACGGCGACAAGGATGTGATTTCATATCAGTTGCCCGACGACTACACCGTGAACGACTATATCTATCTCGGCTCCGACGCTCCTGCCGCAACCAACCGCGACAATACTCTCTTTGCCGGACGAATGCTCGAGGCGCGTCTCTGGAGCACCGCTCTTACTGCCGAGGAGATAAGCAAGTTCAACCAGCGCCGTGCCGACGGCTACAGCTACAAGATGGTGGCCCACTGGCCTCTCACCCAGGCGACGGGCACCACTGCCGAAGAGACTGTCGGAGGTGCGTCGCTCAAACTCAACGCTACGCAGTGGAGCACACGCCAGAACTATTCGCTTGTCATCGACAACAAGGCGGAGGAAATCGATCCGTCTTACATGAGCCGCAACAATACCTCTGACTACACCCTTTCCTTCTGGTACAAGGTGCAGGAGCGTGCCGACTCTGTTACTGTCTTCTCGTCGGGCAAGCAGCGCAACGGCGACGCCACACAGCGCTTCATGCGTCTGGAGCTGGACAACGATTCACTCGTGTTCAAGTCGGGTCTCAACGACTTCACCCTGCAGACAAAGCACGACGACTCGCAGTGGCATCACTTTGCTCTTACCGTAAACCGCGCAAGCAATATCGCCACCGTTTATCTGGACAACGATATTGTGATGCAGGAGATTGGCGACAAGGTAAACGGCATAGCCTCCGACTACGTTGCGTTTGGCGATGCCGGCATGAAGGGACGAATCGACCAGCTGCAACTCTGGAACAGTGCCTTGTCGGCAGATGTCCTGACTGTCACTGCCAACGTCGCTCCGCTCGGCACCGAAACCGGCTTGCTTGTCTACATGCCGTTTGAACGTTCCGTGAAGAGCAGCCAGGGTGTCGTTACCGAGGTGTTCAGTCCTTACAACGAGGCTGCCCATACGGCCACGGCGGGCGATGTTTGCCTGCTCGAGGACGAAAACGCTGCAGGCAACAACTCCGACTGGGCGCCTGTGCGTGCCGCGGAGCAATATTCTAAACTCGATTTCGACTGGAGCTCCGACGGTACCAACCTCTACATCTATCTCACCACGCCGCTCAAGAACATCAACAAGCAGCAGGTGTACTTCTCTGTGCGCAATGTGAAGGATGTTAATGGCAACCCGATGGACGTGCCCCAGACATGGACCATGCTTGTAGACTGCAACCAGGTGCGCTGGGTGGAGAATACGCTCGCCACGTCTCTTGACTTCGGTGAGAGTGACGTACTCCTTGCAGAATACTCCAACAACGGTGGCAGCCGCCAGAACATCTCGTTCGAGACCAATGCCACATGGCTTGAGCTGGGCGCCACGCAGGCAGTAATCGACGGCAACGCCAAAGACTACATTTCAATGTCTGTCAAGGAAAGCCTTAATCCCGGCGTATATGTGGCTACAGTCAATCTCGTTGATGGCAATGGACTGAGCGATCCTCTTACCGTTGTGGCTGTCGTGACCGCTGAGGAGCCCACCTGGAATGTTGACCGCACCAAGTACAACGAGTCGATGAGCTTCATCGGACGCGTGTTCTTGAAGGATGGCGACAATGAGATAATCGACTATAATCCGCTCGACATCGTGGCTGCGTTTACTTCCAGCGGAGAATGTCTCGGCAAGTCGTATGTCACCGTTGACGAAAACAACGGCTCCGGTGTCTTCCTCACCATCTATGGCAACGCTTCGCTCCACAACCAGCCTGTAAGCTTCCGCCTGTGGAGGGCTGACAAGGGTTATGTGGTAGGTCTTTCGGCCAGTGAGGATGTGCGCTTCGTGAACAACGGCACCTACGGCATTGCAAGTCCGGTACGCCTTGTCACCCAAGACTCCCAGGTGCAGCTTCTCCGTCTGGAGCAGGGATGGAACTGGGTATCGCTCAACGTGAAGCCCGATGCGGCAGGTACGCTAAACACTACCTTTGCCAACCACAGTGCCTTCACCGCCAACGACATTGTGAAGTATGCCAACAACTTCTCCGTCTATGACGGCACCAAGTGGAGCAACGGCATCAGCAACCTCTCCATCGGCAATGTCTACCAGATTTATGTGCAGAAGGCCGGTCAGTACCGTGTGGCGGGATCTTCGTTATCCGCCGCCGACAAGGTGATTACTCTCGCCGGAAACGCATGGTCGTCGCTGCCGTATGTACTTACGGAGGCTATGCCTATAGCGGATGCCATGGCAGACTACGGTATTGGAGACAAGGCCACTGCCGGCGACATAATCAAGAGTCTCAACCAGTTTGCCGTGCTCAGCGAAAACAACCGCTGGATAGGTTCGTTGCAGACCCTCTCGCCCGGTGTGGGCTACTTCATCAAGCGCAATGCCGCAGCCGACTGCACTATCGACCTTGGCAAGGCTAAGGGCGGTACCGCAGGCGTAAAGGCCAGCTCAACCTCGGCAGACCATGCCGACGCAATGCCGATTATCGCCGTGTTCAACGCTTATGAGTTTGACGTACAGCCCGGTGACAAGCTCGTTGCCTACAGCAATGACGGCAGCATTGCCGGTACCGCCGAGAAGATAGACTTGGCCGACGGCACTTCGCGCTACTTCCTTACGGCAAATGCCGAGCCGGGTGCATCGCTCACTCTGGCGCAGGTACGTGGCGACGATGTGGTGGCAACAGGCATCAACAAGGTGACGATGAGCGAAACCGGCTTGGTGGGAACCGTACAGCGTCCGTATATCGTTACCCTCGGGACCGAAGACATTTCTGCTGACCTCAGCAAGATGCCGGTCTCTGCCGACATTGTCGTGATGAGCGGTGAGGAGACGGAAGTTACCGTCATCTGCTATGACGTGACCGGTCAGAAGGAATATGAGACAGTCCAGAAGGTACTCCCCGGAAAGAATGTCTATCAGATTCCGATGGCCAACAGTGGCGAACTGAAGATTATCGACGTGTGTCTGGCTAACGGTCACAAGAAAACCTTCAAGATAGCCAACGGCTTGTCAATAGAGTAAAATCATTAAACCAGTTACGAGTAATGAAAATGAAACACATAATCCTCATGGTGCTGGCAGCGTTCGTGCTGCTGGCATCATGCTCCTCCTCCTCCGACGGCAGCAATGCCCCTGTGGACCCTGTTGAACCGCCGTTTGGAGGGAAGTCATTCACGAGTGTTGATGCAACCCCTGCGTGGATAGCCCAGGCACAGGCGATACCCGTATCGCAATTCATGCCAAATGGCAGCGAGACGATAATATTTGCTTTCAAGGCAGACTTTACCGACATCACCACGCAGCCCGACGACATTGCGGCCGTGTTTGTAAACGGCGAGTGCCGCAGTGCGGCGAACCCCACCGACGGCAAGTTCTGTCTCAGCGTGGCGAAGTTGCAGAGCGAGGTGGACTCGCCCGTCACCTTTTGCATTCAATATTATTCGTCTGCACTCAAAGGCTACTTTGTCTCTACGGACATGACTATGGAACTCGACAAGTCGCTCGGTACTTTAGAGTCGCCATTCTGCCCTGAGTGGAAGTAAAAAAGAAGCCGGGAAAAGCAATTTGACATTGACTTTTCCCGGCTTCTTTTTTTTTGTTTTATTTCACCGTAGCTTTACAGTTTCCTGAACTCCCCGTAAATCTTGTCGGAAATCTCCTTGAACTCCTCGTCGCTGAGCTTCAGCTTGGGGTTGGAGAAGAGCATGTCCTTCTCGTTCTGCATCGGCACGAGGTGTACGTGGGCGTGGGCGACCTCAAGTCCCAGCACCGCCATGCCGACTTTGCGGCATGGGAAGGCGTTCTTTATCGCCGTCGCCACCTTCTTGGCGAACACCGCCATTTCGGCAATCTCCTCGTCGGTCATGTCGAAATAGTAGTCCACCTCGCGGCGCGGTATTACAAGTGTGTGGCCCTTCACAAGAGGGTTGATGTCGAGAAAGGCGTAGAATTTCTCGCTCTCGGCACATTTCCAGCTCGGTATCTCGCCGGCTGCTATCTTTGAGAAAATGTCCATGGTGGTTATTTTTTTTTGGCGGCTCGGACAACTCGGACTTCTCAGACTTCTCGGAGTTGTCGGACTTCTCGGAGTTGTCCGAGCAGTCAGAGCAGTCCGAGTTGTCCAATTAGTAGTCAGGGTTGTCCAGGCCCTCCCCGGTTATTATTCTATTGTTATCTTGTCGATTCTCAATTTGATGGTGCCGCGCGGTATGCTTATCTCCACCTCGTCGCCCACTTTCTTGTTGAGCAGACCCTGTGCGATGGGAGTCTTGATGGAAATCTTGCCCTCCTTGAGGTTGGCCTCGTTCTCGCTCACGATGGTGTACGCCATCTTTGCCTTTGTGGTGAGGTTTGTCATCTCCACCTTCGAGAGAATCTGCACCGCGTCGGTGCTCAATCGCGACACGTCCACGATTTTCGCCTCGGAAATGGTGCGCTTCAGTTGATTTATCTTGTCCTCGAGATGAGCCTGCGCCTCCTTTGCGGCATCATACTCCGAGTTCTCGCTCAGGTCGCCCTTGTCGGCAGCCTCCGCAATCGCTGCGGAAGCCTTGGGGCGCTCCACGCTCTCCAAACGCTGTAGTTCGGCTACCATCTTGTCGTAGCCATCTTGTGACATGTAAGCCATAATTTTCTAATCCTTTCTTTAAGTTTGTTTTGTTTTTCACGATACAATAAGCTAATGGATTTCGGCAGGAATAATGCCGAAATCCATTAGCTCTCTTTACCGTATTTTAGTTTTGCGCTGCAAAGTTACTATAAATAAGGTGGCGGACAAAATAAATTTGTCTTTTCGACCGTAAAAAAAGACGAAATGCACTTTTCTTCGTGTTTTTATGTCTAATTTTGCAAATTGAAAGGGTGTGTTCTTCCCGGAACGCACACGAAGTGTAACGCTATAACTGTTCCTTTTTATGATAACACCTTCGGAGAAGCAAGCCATTCTCGAACTGATGCACCGGCAGGTAGTTCCTGCCATAGGCTGTACCGAACCCATCGCCGTCGCACTTTGCGTGGCGAAGGCCGCCGAGCTCCTCGGCGCGCGCCCGGAACGGGTGGACGTGAGACTGAGCGCCAACATTTTCAAGAACGCCATGGGAGTGGGCATCCCCGGCACCGGGATGATTGGCCTGCCCATCGCCATCGCACTGGGGGCTATCGCCGGCAAGGCCGACCTGCAGCTGGAGGTGCTGCGCGACTGCACTCGTGCCGATGTGGAGACCGGCAAGACCTATATAGCCGAAGACCGCATCACGATAACCCTTGAGGATAGCGACCCCGACAAGCTCTATATCAATGCCGTTTGCCGCACCGGAGCGGAAGAGGCGGAGGCGCGTATCAAGAGCGCCCACACGCATTTCGTGTTCCTGCGCAAGGGCGGCGACACGCTGCTCAATGCCGAGGCCTGCGCCGCATCGGCTACCGATGATGCCGGAGGCATACAGCTGTCGCTGCGCAAGGTGTATGACTTCGCCCACACCTGCGAACTCGACGACCTGCGCTTCATCCTCGAAGCCAAACGTCTCAACGAGGCTGCCGCAGAGGCGGGGCTGCGCGAGAACTACGGGCATGAATTGGGCAAGACGCTGTGCAGTCCCTTGGGGCACGGCATAATGGGCGAGAGCATCTTCTCGCGCATCCTCTCCGCCACAAGCTGCGCCTGCGACGCCCGTATGGCGGGAGCCATGATACCGGTGATGAGCAACAGCGGCAGCGGCAACCAGGGCATCTGCACCACCATGCCGGTGGTGGTCTTCGCCCGCGAGAACCACAACACCGAGGAGGAACTGATACGCGCCCTTGTGATGAGCAACCTCACGGCGATATACATCAAGCAGAACCTCGGTGCGCTGTCGGCGCTCTGCGGCTGCGTGGTGGCGAGTACCGGCAGCAGCTGCGGCATAACATACCTCATGGGCGGGACGTACGAGCAGATTTCCTTTTCGGTGAAGAACATGATAGCCAACCTCACGGGAATGATTTGCGACGGTGCCAAGCCGAGCTGCGCGCTGAAGCTCACCACGGGTGTCAGCACCGCCGTGCTCAGTGCCATGCTCGCCATGCAGCACAAATACGTCACTTCCGTCGAGGGAATCATCGACGACGACGTGGATCAGAGCATACGCAACCTCACGGCTATCGGCAGCCGCGGCATGGACGACACCGACCGTTTCGTGCTCGACATCATGACGCACAAGGGTGTGAGGAATTGTTGAACCGGCAAATACAATAAAAACAGATAAATGAAACTGAAATTTACCAAGAAGGCGCTTCTGACCGCCTTGATGATGTTCCTGTGTGCCGCGGTATGGGCGCAGGGCAGTCCGGTGCATTTCACCGTGAGTCAGAAACAGGTGTCCGACACGGAAATCGACGTGGTGTTTAACGGGAAGATTGCTGCCGGATGGCACGTCTATGCCCCCAACATCCCTGCCGACGGACCTATCCCCGCCACTCTCACTACCGAGAAGGCCGAAGGCGTGAAAGCCGTGGGCAAGCTGCAGGCCAAGGGCAAGGAGATAAAGGAGTATGACCAGATCTTCGGCATGCAGCTCCGCTATTTCGAGAACAGCGTGACATTCGTGCAGCGCTACAAGATTACGGGCAAGACTTACAGCGTGAAGGGCTATCTGGAATACGGCGCCTGCAACGACAGCGGCTGTATGCCGCCCACCTCTGTGGAATTTGCCTATAAGGGCAACGGCCCTGCCGACGCTCCCGAGGCTAAGGAGGAAACCGCCGCTGCTCCCGCTGCTGCCGACACCGCTGCCGCCGTGACTCCCGTGGCTGCCGACTCCGTAAGCGCGGACACTGCCGCCGTGGCTTCCGACGGCAACCTGTGGCGCCCGGTAATCAACGAGCTGAAGGCTTTCCAGGACGGCGGCAACGCCTCGCACTCCCTGTGGTACATCCTCGTTATGGGCTTTGTTGGCGGTCTCCTCGCCGTGCTCATGCCCTGTATCTGGCCCATCATCCCCATGACGGTGAGCTTCTTCCTCAAGCGCAACAAGGACAAGAAGAAGGGAATCCGCGACGCCGTGACATACGGCATATCAATCATTGTCATCTACGTGCTGCTCGGTTTCCTCATCACGCTCATTTCGGGCGGCAACGGTCTGAACAGCCTTTCCACCAACGCCGTGTTCAATATCATCATATTCCTTGTGCTGGTGGTCTTTGCAGTGTCGTTCTTCGGGTGGTTCGAGCTTGAACTGCCGTCGAAATGGACCAACTCCGTCGATAACAAGGCTTCTGCCACAAGCGGACTGGTGTCGATATTCCTCATGGCGTTCACCCTCGTGCTCGTGTCGTTCTCGTGCACGGCACCCATCATCGGACTGCTCCTCGCCGAGTTCTCCACATCGGGCAACATAGCAGCCCCGGCAGTGGGCATGCTCGGCTTCTCCGTGGCGCTCGCCCTGCCGTTCACGCTCTTTGCAATGTTCCCGGCTTGGCTCAAGTCCGCGCCCAAGTCGGGCTCGTGGATGAACACGCTGAAGGTGACGCTCGGTTTCGTGGAACTTGCCTTCTCGCTCAAGTTCCTGTCGGTGGCAGACCTCGCCTACGGATGGCATATCCTCGACCGCGAGACGTTCCTCGCCCTCTGGATAGCAATCTTCTTCCTCCTTGGGCTCTACCTTATCGGCAAGCTCAAGTTCCAGAGCGATGTCGTTATGGGCGAGAGCAAGCCGATGCCTGTGCCATGTGTGATGCTCGGTCTCGTGTCGTTCGCCTTTGCCATATACATGGTGCCTGGACTGTGGGGCGCACCCTGCAAGGCGGTGGGAGCTTTCGCACCGCCGGTGAACACCCAGGACTTCAATCTCAACACCAACGAGATAAAGCCCAAGTACACCTCGTATGAGGAGGGCATGGCTGCAGCCGCGGCACAGGGCAAGCCGGTGCTGGTGGACTTCACAGGTTTCGGCTGCGTGAACTGCCGCAAGATGGAGGCTGCCGTGTGGACTGACCCGCGCGTGGCGGAGAAGCTCAACGACGACTATATCCTCATCTCGCTCTATGTGGACGACAAGCAGCCGCTTGCCAAGCCTATCGAGGTGACGGTGAACGGTCAGAAACGCACCCTGCGCACCGTGGGCGACAAGTGGAGCTACCTGCAGCAGAGCAAGTTCGGCGCACTGGCGCAGCCCTATTACGTCACTCTCGATGCCGAGGGCAACCCTCTGAGCCGTCCGTTCTCCTACAAGGAAGACATCGACGACTACCTGCACTTCCTGCAGGAGGGTCTCGGCAACTACAGGAAATAACCCCGTCCCCTTTCCGCGCGGCCCTTCAGCCGCCAGACAAAGACAAGGCATCCAAGGCTTTCCGGGCTTTCCGCCCGCAGGTCTTGGATGTTTTTTTGAATCCAAACCAAAGATGAAAACCAAACTGGAAGAGTAGGCAAGTCGGGGCAATGTTTGTAAAGTCCTCACCATTTAACGGCGATATTAAGAAAAATATGATTATCTTTGCCCGACGTATCTGTTGGCAATAAATTTCTGAAAAGAGATATACAATGATTAGATTTATAGACCTTTTTGCCGGAATTGGTGGAATACGCTGCGGCTTGGAACTTGCGGCAAAAGAACTTGGACTTGAAACGAAGTGTGTGTTTACATCCGAGATAAAGCCGTATGCCATAAAGGTACTTGAACAAAATCATCCGGGCGAGGCTGTTGCCGGAGACATAACACAAGTCAAATCTTGTGACATTCCCGATTTCGACATTTTGTTGGGCGGTTTCCCTTGCCAGGCGTTTTCGTCTGCCGGCAAGAGAATGGGCTTTGCGGATACAAGGGGGACATTGTTCTTCGAGGTGGAGCGTATATTGAGGGACAAGAAGCCCAAAGGCTTTTTGCTTGAAAATGTAGAGGGATTGGAGAACCACGACCACGGCAATACCTTGCGCACGATAATCAACCATCTGAAGGCACTGGACTACGAAGTGAACTACCGTGTACTTAATTCCAAGAACTATGGCGTTCCGCAGGAGCGCAAACGCATTTATATTGTCGGGACAAGAAATTGTGTGGTGCCCCTTGTCGGCATGAAGCAGTCCAAGGCTGTTCTCGGTGACATTCTTGAAAGAGGGAAGCCCACAAGCCACACTCCGTTTGTTGAGCAGCTGCTTTCCAAATTTACTATCGAGGAACTCTACGGGAAGTCCATAAAAGACAAGCGCGGCGGTTCGACAAACATACACAGTTGGGACTTGGAGATAAAGGGTGCGGTAAGCAGGGAGCAGAAGCACTTGCTCAATGAAATGCTCAAGGAGCGCAGAAAGAAGAAATGGGCTGAATTGATAGGCATAGACTGGATGGACGGCATGCCGCTGACAGAGAAACAAATATCTTCTTTCTACAAGTCTGACTGCCTGCATGAAATGCTCGAAGACCTGGTGGAAAAAGGCTACTTGAAATTCGAGCACCCCAAAAAGAAAGTTACGACGGAAAACGAGCAGGGTATTCCTGTGAGCCAAAGACTATATGACACGACAAAGCCCAAGGGCTACAATATCGTTGCCGGGAAATTGAGTTTTGAAATAAACAAGGTTCTGAGTCCAAAGGAAATAGCCCCTACATTGGTCGCCATGGATATGCAGAAGCTTTATGTGGGCGACAACGGCGGTTTGCGGCGTTTCACATTGCGCGAAGGCTTGCGCTTATGCGGCTATCCCGAGAGTTACAAGTTTGACGTGACGGAAAAAGAAGGCTTCGACTTGTTGGGCAATACAGTGGTCGTACCTGTTATTAAGGCAGTGGCGACACAGTTGCTGAAATGTTTAAATCTACACAACTATGAAGAATTTGACACCCGAGCAAGTGTACGACAGGTTGCTCAATGTTGACAAGATATTGGCGATAAAAGGGCAAATACGTTTCTACCTTGGGAATGTTGACATCATCGTAAAGCAAAAAGACGTTGTCGGGAACATTATCCAAGAGTGGCTGGAGGGTTGGCTCGCAAAGGCAGGAGTTGCCTACGCAAGAAATCCCAATCCGCAGATGCCGCCCGACATATTCCTCAACCCTGACGACAAGACGAAGGACTTGCTTGAAGTGAAAGCGTTCAACTATGAGGCAACACCCGGCTTTGACATTGCCGACTTCAAGTCTTACCAGCAAGAGATAATAGACAAGCCATACATGCTTCATACCAAGTACATCATATTCGGATATGTGATGTCTGACGAAGGAGTGGTTACCATCAAGAAACTTTGGCTACAGAATGTTTGGGAGATATGCCGGACTTCCAATAATTGGGCAATCAACGTGCAGTTCAAAAACGGGACAGTTCATAAGATACGCCCGGCGAAATGGTATTCAAACAACAAGGCCATACACTATACAACATTTGAGAGCCTCGAAGACTACTTGGCTGCAATAGAAGAAACTGTCTACAAAAATCCCGACACGCGCGACAAGGCAATCGGCTGGAGAGAGAGGATGGAAAACAGTTACAGGAAATTCTATAATAAGGAAATCCACATTCCACGTTGGATGGACGTCAAGGACAAGTATTTCAAGGAATAACAGGCTGCCATATCAATACAAGCGACATAATCTTTGGGTTGTGTCGTTTTTTTTTTGGGGCGATAGCTCTTTTCCGAACCGTACATCGTACGACGCACGGTCTCATATCGTACGATGCACGACCTCTTATCGTACGGTGTACGACCTCACATCGTACGATGTACGACAGGTGAAGCATCGCTTTGTTCTGTGTTTTCTTCAGGGGTGTGCCAAAAAAGCGTCCCCCACGGTATTGCGGCATGAGCCGCTTGCCGTGGGGGACGGATTGTAGTTGGTCAGACGCATCGGGTGCAGGGCGCATTAGCGCACCGCAACCTTCTTGCCGTTCTTGATCACTATGCCGCGGGTTGAGTCGGGCACGAGCTGACCGTTTATATTAAAAGTCTTGTTGTTGGCGTTTGAATTGACGGCAGCCTCGGCGGAAACGATGTTCGTGGGGGTGTCGCCCGTCACTGCGATGTTCTCCAGGCCCAGTCTCAGCCTGCCGCTGTTTGCGCCGAGCCACTCCACTGCGAACTGCACCTTCTTGCCTGCGTAGAGGCTGAGGTCGAAGCTCTCGGGATGCCATGTGGTTGCGTTCTCGTCCAAAGGACGGTTGGCAGAGGTGTATTCCTTGAGTACAACCTTCTCGCCGTCGGCATAGATCACGAAGTCAAGTTTGTCGTTCTCGTCCCAATCCTCGTAGGCTTCAACGACAGGACTCCATGTCATGCCACCTACTAGGTTGATGATCCAGTCCACTGACACTGCGTTGTTCTTTGTCAGCTCAATTGTCGGCGACACGATAGAGAAAGTATTGGTCTTGTCGTCGTTGCTGCAGTAGATGAGGTTGTTGCCCTCGGTCTGGCTCTTCATTTCGCGGTCTTCCGGGGTGATTACGCGGAAACCGTAGTTGTATGCCCCGTTGCCTGCCGTCCATCCTCCGGGCAGCTGGTAAACAGGAGCTCCTGTGAGGTCCATCTTGTATGGCACCGTGATGTTTGTCGAAGCCCACACCTGCGTGGTGTCAGCGCCCTGCGAGAATGTCTCCGTGGCCTCGTTGTAGCTGAAGGCAACGAAATAGTATGACGTGGAAGCGTCGAGACCGCTCAGCTCAAAATCTCCTGCCTTGCCGAAATAAGCCACCTTGCCGGCCTTCGTGTCCTGGGTGTCACCGTTGGTGTAAGTCAGGTAGTCGCCCGCCTTGAGTGTCTTGTCGGGAGTGCCCACATACGCCTGGTTGCCCATCAGCTCGGGGTTGTAGACGGAGTCGTTGTAGACCACCATCACCATGTCGTCGCTCGAATTGGCGGCCACGCTCATCTTCAGACTCTTGTCTGTGGCGGAAACCACTTTCAGTGCGCCCGGACCTTCGGGGGCCGTGACGAACGATGTCTGCAGAGGGTTCACGGTGTTGTACTTGGGTGTGCCCGTTCCGAAGCTGTTGTATGCGTACACCGTCACGGTGTAGTTGGTGTTGTGGTCGAGGTTGTCAGCCGTTGTGCCCCAAATGCCGGGCTTTCCTGCGAGGATTACCGTGGCGTTGCCTATGGCGTCGCCCTTGGCGTAGGTGCTGCCGTCGGCGGGATCCTCAGTCGGCTTGCCCTTGGAGACAATCATCAGGTAGTTGTCCACACCCGAAGCCACGTCAAACGTTACCGTGGCGCTCACCCTGTCGGTATATTTCGGCGTTACCCCGATGTTTGTGGGCTGTGCTTCCGGAGTGACGATTTCGCCCGGGGTGTTCAGCGTGATGGTGTATCCCTCGGGCACTTTGGCAAGGCTGAAACTCTTGCTGTCGCCGTAGTAGCTGTTGGCGGCGGCGAAGCCGTCCCATGTGACGTAGTCTTTCTGTCCGCCGCGCAGACCGAGCGTGAGGTTTCCTGCGTTTGACAGGTCGAAGTTGCTAAGCCCGTAGAACTTGTACCTCACGGTGCCGTTCTTGAAGAGGTGAATCTGCATGGTGTAGGTGCCGGCCAGCTTCTTCCTCCAACTGCTGGTGTTCACGCCCAGGTCTTTCCATTCCACCACCAGCTCGTCGGCGTTGCTCTTGTAGCTTATCACGGTGGGGTAGTAGGTCTCGCCTTCGGCAACGTCGGAGGCGGTGTACGGCTGTGCCCAGCTGTCGTAGCAGAACACGGTGTTGCTGCCGTCTTCATTTTCTTGGGTTATACTGTTGCTGCTGATTGTCATCGAGGCGTCCTCTTCGGTGAAGAGCTTTATGAGGCCCTGTGCCGACACTCCGAAATATTTGTACTCCCCGCCGTTGAACGGGAATTCGAAGCCGATGGGGAACGCCTTGCCGGTCACTGTCCTTGTCGCGCTCGCGTCGCTCAGGTAGAGACAGTCCTGCTCCACGCTGTTGCTTATTACGGTAGCTTCCTTGCTGGCCACGTCTTCGGTGGCCGTAGCCTTGTAGCCTCCTATCATCTGTGCGCTGGCCATCGTGGAGGCCAGCAGCGAGGCTATCGCCAATAAATACTTTCTCATTGTCCGTGTTGTTTTTATAGGTGAAAAATTACTTTGCCACGTATTTCTTCCCTCCCTGGACGAAGAAGTCGCCCTTCTTCAGGGTGGAGAGAATCATGCCGTTGATGCTGTAGCGTCTGCCGTCGGCGTTCTTGTCCACTGTCGTTCCGCTGATGCCGTCGGTGCCCACTTCCTTGCCGCCGCGCGTCATCTTTGTGAATATGCACTGATGCGTTCTGGATCCTTCCGATGAACTTTCGGGGTCTTCCTCCCAGTAGAGCAGTATGGTGTCGTCGGCCTTGCTGTAGGTGCTCTGCAGCGAAGCGCGGTAGGCCTCGGAGCCGCGCCATATCACGTTGGCGTTGCCGGCGTCGGCTGCACTGCCGTCAGACATGTTGCGTATGCTGAGCGCATTGTCCACGTGCTGGTAGCTGTAGAACTGCTGCCAGAAGCATATCAGCTTGTCGTCCTCGCCGAGCTGCACGCTGGCTTTTCCCACTGTCTGCACTGCCAGCGGCAGAATCTGTGCGCCGTTCTCGCCGTAGACCAGTTCGCCGTCCTTGTTCAGCTTCTGTATCGAGAGCTGTCCCCACTGCTGCTGCGCCTGCGAGTACTGGTCGAAGATGGCGTAGATGTCGTTGTTGTCGCTGCTGAACACGATTGAGGGGGCGTGGGCACTGAGTTCCTCGTAAGAGAGGCGTATGTCAGGCTTGCCGCTTGCGTTGGTGAAACGCGACGTTCCGTCGCTGTTGATGTATGCCAGATACGGCGAGTAGTAACCGGCGAAGTTGCGGTCGTCGTTCCACGACACGAGGATTCCGTTGTCGGGAGTGGGGTACACCTTCATTCGCGCCTGCAGTGCGGTGACGCTTCCCCATCCGCCGCCGTACACCTTTACCTCGTTGTCCCACGCCTTCGTGCCGTCGGAGTTGTATTTCATGGCGCGCAGGTAGAAGCTACTGCTGTAGGCGTAGACCATGATGAAGCTGCCGTTGTCCGAAGGCACCATGTAGGGGTAGGTGTAGTATTTGTTTTCTCCCCCGAGTCTCGTGTCGTCGAGCTTGTATTGGCACTTGCCGTCTTTCGACACTTTCTGTATTTCGATGGCGTAGCCCGCGCCGTTGTCGTGTGTCCATGCGAAGGCGGTGCTGCCGTCGGAGAGTTCGCAGAATGTCAGCAGAGAGAGTTCGTTGTATGCCTTGCCCTCGTCGATGCTCACTCCGTCCTCGTCCCACACGCTGGTGCCGTCGGCCTTGAACCTGTATGCCGTGAACGAAAGGTCTTTCTCCTCAGCCGCCGAGTTGCGGCAGTCTCTCACCACGAGCGTCACCGTGTTGTCGCTGTTGGCGTAGAGATACTGCATTACGTCAGTCCAGCTGCGGTTGCGGTAGTTGGACACCACCTTTCCCGTTTCGCCAAAGAGCAGTTTGCCGTCCTTGGTGATGGCATTCAGGCGCATCTCGTATTCCGTTGTCGGCAAATCATCCACGTCGATACTCGACGGATGGAAGTAGTAATACCATATTGTGCCGTCGGGGGTCACTGCATATTCCTCGGCATAACTGTTTGTTCCTGCGGGCTTCGGCTGCACACCGTACTCGCCGCCCCACTGTGCGGATGCCGCGAGACACAGCACCGCCATTATCAAAGTCAAGCAAATCTTTTTCATACTAATTGCAGTTATTTGGTTATTTTCTTTCCGTCTGATATGTATATCCCGCCCTTGGCTGCGGCAGGAACGCGCTGCCCCATTATGTTATAAACGGCGCCGCCGTCCTTCTTGTCCGTCTGCACGGCGCTGATGCCGTCGGCCTTGGAGTAGTTGAAGAACACGCGGTATCCGAAATCCGAAATCTCGTTGTTGTTCACTATCATGTTGCCGTTGCCGTCCTTTATTTTCAGACTTCCCCTTGGCGAGAGGATGCCGTTGCCCCATGCGTCGGTAATCTCGAAGCAGTAGATGCCCTCGGCGGGGAACGAAATCGTTTCCTCCTTTGTTTCGGCCTCGCCGTCGGGGTAGGGACCGTATTCCGCCACCGTCTCGCCCTTGGCATTAATCAGGCGGAAGGTGTTGTCGTTCGACTGGCGGTCTATCTTTATCGCCGCATCGAGGTCGCCGCTCACGTTTATCATCGCGCCGAAAGACCCCTTCACCGTATTGCCGTTGTACGCCTCGCCGTTGATGCCGGTGAGCGCGATTTTGTAGTCGCATCCTGCCTTGACGTATTTTTCGGGTATGCTGACGGGGAACCTCACGTGTCCGCGCTCCAGTCCCGGCACCTCCTCGCCCTCGGCGGCGGTCCATGCGAAGTCGCGGCTCTCCTCGCCGTCGAACGTCATTCGGAACGTTGCGCCCGTTATGGGACTTGTGCCGCTGTTCACGAGGTAGCAGTCATAGAAATCGAAGCCGTAGTTGCGCGACGGTGCTATCTTGTATTCCTCCAGCGTGGCGCCGTCGGGGAGCGTCATGCCGGGGCAGTCCACGCTGCATCCGTTCACGTTCATCACCTCCTTGCCGGCGTTTATCACGTATGCCACGATTTCCGAGTGCAGCGGGTCGGTGGCTATCGTGCCTATCACGTCGGGCACGTCATATTCGTAGTGTCTCGTCACCAGCGTCCCTGCCGCGCTCAGGCTTATCGTGTCGCCCCATACGGGGGTGAGCATGGCGCGGAGCACATGGTTGTGTACGTATTCGTCCTCCATGTCCCCTCCGGCCTGCGGACCGAGTATGCCGTTCTGCAGCAGGCTGACGCAGAGTGCCGACGTGCCGTCGGCGACACCGTTCACGTAATACAGCTCCACGTCGGCGGTGAGCTTCTTCGTGTCCTTGTCGTAGCTGCTCTTCACCCACACGTTCACGTCGGCGTCCAGAGTACACAGCTGGCGGCAGCACACCGTCCAGTAGCTGCGGCTCAGCAGCTGCCCCATGCCCTCTATCCTTATGCGGTTCGCCATTCCTATGGGATAGTTCGTCACGCCGAAATAGTCGTTTATCTCCGTTCCCTCCGCCGTGCGGAAGTCGGGAGCGTCCGCCCCTGACGGCACTGCGTATGGCCCTGCGTGTACTGACATGGGAAACACCCTGTCGGGATGCGACAGCTGCAGCTTGGCGGCGATTTTGTGACCGTCGGGACAGTTGCCGCATTCGTATCCAGTGAAATCCTCCAGAAGCACGTTGGCCTTCTGCTGCGCCGTGCTTACGTTTTGCGCGCCGGCCGCCTGTGCGGCCACCAGCATCGCGAACAATACCGTTCTAATGTTTCTTCTCATTGCAGTTTCCTTTCTCTACGGTTTACAATATGCAAAATTAAGGATTTGTTCAATATGCGTGACAAAAATGCCGTGCGCAATGTTTTAATTTTATAAAATGCAAACGAAAAAATGTTATTTGGGCAATAATTTTTGACGTTTACTTATATTATGCTACCTTTGCAAGGTAATATAAAAGAAAAATGAAAATTCTTCCGAAATACATACTGGCATTTGCCGCAGCCGCCTTTCTGCTGGTGATTTCCGTCCCGCTGCAGGCGAAAAGCGTGCAGAAGATTTATGACGAGGCGAACGCCAGATACAATGACGAAAACTATCCCGAGGCCCTTTCCCTCTTCACCCAGGCGATGGAACGGGCGGAAAAGGAGGGCGACACCAAGATTTTTATCAGAAGCATCGGATATATAAGCAATATCTACAACACCTTCGGCGACGACAACGCCTGCCGCTACTACCTGCTCAAGGGATACCGCGAGGCGAAGAGAACCGGCGACAAGCGCATGCAGACGCGCTTCCTGCCCAACGTGGTGCGCTGTCTCGCCAATATGGGCGAGATAGAAGAGGCAAAGAAATACTATAACGCGCTGGTGGACCTGCTCGACGATGCCGGCGACCTCAATGCGCGCTACTACGCACTCTACTCCAAGGCTCTCATCCTCAAGGCGGAACTGCGCTACGACGCTGCCATCGAGGAGCACCTGGACGCGCTGGAGTTCGCACGCAAGAACAAGATGGGGGGGATGTTCTCGCTCTACCAGCTCAACGAGATCGGCGACCTTTACGTGCGCACCGGACAGGTGGGCGACGCGGTGGAGATGGGCGACAGCTGCGTGGCGATGTCGAAGAGGCTCGGCAGCCGCGAGATGCTTATGAATGCCTACCGTATCCTCGCCGATGCCTATATGCAGCGGCACAGTGGCGACACGGCACGGCACTACCGCGAGCTTTACCTCGCCCTCAAGGACTCCGTCTACGACGCCAAGAAATTCTACAGCGCGCGCTACAAGCTAAGCGAGTATGAGAACAGCGAGTACATACAGCGCGTGTCGCAGCTCAGCGAGCGTGTCTCCCACACCACCTACGCCATGGCGGCGATGGGCGTGATAATTATCGTTTTCATCGTTCTCGGATACGTGATCTATACGAAGAACCGCCATCTGCACCGCACCCAGCTGCTGCTCATCAAGCGTAACGCCGACCTGGAGGAGAGGGAGAGGCAGAACAACGACATCCTGAAGAAATATCTGGAGCAGACGAAGATGAACCGCCTGTCAAAACAGGGCAGCACGGATGCCAAGGCGGATACCGGCAGCATGGCGGCGGACGGGATGTCGGCTGCAGCCGACCATGACGACATGATGGACAACCAGCTGCTCTGCCAGATTAACGATGTGATGGACAGGATAGAAACGGTGACGAACCCCGATTTCAGCCTGCAGATGCTTGCCGACATGGTGGGGTCTAACACCACCTACGTGTCGCGCGTCATCAACAACACCTACCACAAGAATTTCAAGACGCTGCTCAACGAACGGCGTGTGCGCGAGGCTTGCCGCAAGCTCAAGGACCCCGGCCACTGCGCCAACTTCACCATCCAGACCATCTACGAGGAGGTGGGCTACAAGACGGCGTCGAGCTTCATCCGCGCCTTCAAGAAGATGTATAACATGACACCCTCGGAATACCAGAAACTCTCGCCCGAGGACAACGCTTAGGAAACGGGGCGTTCCCGTTTCCTGCATCCCGCTGTCCGGGGTGTTCGGATTTGTCGCATTTCTTTACTTTCTTAACAATAAAGGCGTGAATGTAAAACCTTGAATGTCAATGTTCTTATTTGAAATTCCGTCATTTGTGAGCAATTTACTCCGTCATTTGTGAGCATTTTATTCCCGTATTTGTGAGTGATTTGTTCCGTCATTTGTGAGTGATTTGTTAGGCAATTTGTGGAAACAAAAAAGGCTGGCACCTCTTTCCGTTGAAGTGCCAGCCTTGAATTCAGTTAGTCTTGCAATGTCTTGAT